>JBBQVL010000012.1:0-75340 GCA_038211615.1 Hyphomicrobiales bacterium | reverse complement strand
GGTGGTTGCGCAGGCGGCGAGGAGGTGGGGGAGGTGGAGGGCGAGGTGGCGGAGATGCAAAGGTGGGGCCTGGGGGGTAGGGAGTAGGGAGTAGGGAGTAGGGAGTAGGGAGTAGGGAGTAGAGAGTAGAGACTAGGGAGTAGGGAGTGGGGAGCAGGGTAGCGCGTGGGGGCGAGGATTCAACTGCTGGCCGATCGGGCGTTGTTTCAAGCGAGTGCTTAGTTTCGAAGGCGTGTTCTCCATCTTCAAGCGGGGATGAATGGCGTCTTCAGCGCTGCGGCGAGAACACTGTTCACCGCTATCTTGCGGAATTTGACTTCCGCTACAACAATCGGGTTGCATTTGGTGTGGATGATACAACCTGCACCGTGCAGACCCTTTCCGGAATTGTCGGAAAGCGGTTACTCTATAGGGACTCGTCTCCGGCCTCGATCTGAGACCGAGGACAGGAAGCAGTCCCGCAATGGCCACCGGCAAGCCTACCGACAAGGTTTATCGGTTCAAGATCGATGCCTACACGCCTGAGACGATGCCGATGGCGCGTCTCGCTGAATATATGGCGGAGCTAGCATCGATGCTTGGCGAGCCGAAGGCTGTCCATTTTCAGCGCATTCTTCCCGGAAGCACGATCATCGTGCACCGGGTCGAGGTGGAGGCTGTACCAAAGGTGCGTGAGCGACTTAAGGGAGTCCGTAGGCGGGAGGCTCCTGCGGATGCGCTCCGCGCCTTTAACCGCGTCAACAAGATGCTGAAGGAAGACAACGGCGTCGGCGTTCTGCAAGATCGTGGCGCGGTCGTCATTCAGTTTCCTGGTCGCGACACGGTCGAGGAAAAATACCCGCCTATTCGACAGGAGGGCACCATTGAGGGCTTCTTGGTTGGAATAGGCGGAAGTGATGAATCCGTCCATGTGCGGCTGATGGTCGAAGATCGAGAGGTGACCGGGATTCATACTGACCGCTCCATCGCTAAGCAGCTAAGGCATCTTCTTTTTGATCATGTCAGGCTTCGCGGCAGAGGAAGCTGGACGCGTGATCCCGAGAGCGGGTGGATTTTGAAGAGCTTCAAGATTGAGGGGTTCGAGGGCCTGAACGACGCGAGTTTGTCCGACGCGCTCGCAGAACTACGCACTCTTCCACTACACTTCGAAGCTGGCGCATTAGAAGAACTGGAAATGATCCGTCACGGCCCACCCCCGAGAAAAACGAATGGTGGTCATTGATGCCACCCAACTGATGCTTTTTCTCCGGCCGGACGTTGCAGTCCCGACCGGCGGGGACGGCACTGCCATTGATCGGCCGTTGGAGCGAGTTAACCACCTCATCAACGAACTCGGGAAGGCCCGCGTTCGTATCGTGATCCCGGCGCCGGTGCTGAGTGAAGTGCTTGTGAGAGTTGCGCCGGCCGAAGCGCAAAAACTGGTAGAGCAAATCACTGGCTACTCGGTATTCCGCGTTGAGCCCTTCGATGCTCGGGCCGCCATTGAGTTGGCGGTGATGACGCGAAATGCGATCGATGGTGGCAGGGATCCGAAGCGCAGAAACGCGCAAGCGACTTATGCGAAGCTCAAATTCGATCGTCAGATAGTCGCTACTGCGAAGGTCGTTCAGGCGACCGCGATCTATTCTGACGATGGTGATATTCGCCGGATCGGGAAACGCGAAAACATAAAGGTCATTGGGCTAGCGGACCTCCCATTGCCGCATGAAACTCGACAGACGGAACTCTTTGATTATCCCCCTCGAAGGGAGCTCATTTTTGATGACGTCAAGCCAGAGACCGGTTCTCCGCCCGCCGAAGAAGGTGGGGGACAAAGACCTATCCAGGCTCTTCCTGAGGACGGCGCGGGAGATTGAGGCTCACAAAGAAAAGGTGGCAGCGGACCATCTCGTAGGGCGGCTGGCTGAGAGACTTCCGGAGATTCGGCGCAAGCCTGAAGAAAAGAGTTGTACATTTGTCACAGTTGGCTAATGTGCCTCCTGAAGCGTTTTCGGGAGGGATTTGCAATGTTGTGGCAGGACCGAATTGACAGCTATGTCGAGAAGACGGGCTTCCCGAAAAGCCTCTTCATCGCGGAAGATAATCGCGTTGTCGGCACTTGGATCATGGGCAACAATTACCGCGTCAAGTCTGCCTACTACGGAGGCTACCCTGCCGGCTATCTGAAGCGTATCAAAGCGCTCTTCCCTGAGAAGAAGCGCGCGCTGCACCTATTCAGCGGCAAGGTCGATCTAAGCGTGTTTCCCGGCGACACGGTGGACGTGAATCCGAAACTCAATCCGACCTATGTAGACGATGCGCAGACCCTAGAGAACGTGCCTCTGGCAAAGTATGACTTGGTGCTTGCCGACCCGCCTTACAGTGTCGAGGATTGTGAGCGCTACGGGACCAGCATGGTCAAGCGCAATCGCGTTATGCGGGCTCTTCAAAGGCTCACGCCGGGCACTCACATTGTTTGGCTCGATCAAGTGCTGCCAATGTATCGCAAAGACACCTTCACACCGGAGGCTGTGATAGGGATGTGGAAGTCCACTAATCACCGTTTTCGCGGGATCACAATTTTCAGGAGGCTTGAAGCCTAAATCTGCAGAAGATCCTTCAAGGAGCGCGCAAAGGCGTTGCGAAAGCGATCCTGCGAACCACCGCCCTTTGTCGACTTAGTAGAGCTGCGATATTGTCCGATGTACCGGCAGAGCATCCCAAACTCATCGTCCATCATGACGACTTGATAGGGGCTTGCATCTAGCTGGTCGCGGATTTTCCGCTGCAAGCTCTGTCGCCCGCCTCGGCCTGTTATCGAAGTGCCGGTCATGAACGCAGCTTCTGCAGGCGTTAAAGTGAAGGTGAACGGTTTCGGCGCTTTTGCCATCTGCCTCTCTCCTACTTCCAGCTTCGCATCTCGGGATGTCTCGCAAACGCCCTGTCGATCGCGCGCTTAAGCGCCGCAGCAGATTGCCCTTCAAACGAAAGAAGCAGCCTAACACCCTGAACGGTGTCGCATTGGAGACCTAGAAGGTTTTCGCCCGGCCTCTTGATGCACACGGTGCTGATCGCGTCGAAGTAGCCATCGATCTCGTGGCGTTGAATGTGGTCGTCAGCCATCGCTCGGCTAATCCACCAATCTCAGATTCGCCGGCTAACCTAAGACTACCTCGGAGCGTGCACTAGCCCTTCCGTTCAATCGTGTTTGTCGAAATGAACAATTGGAAGTAATTCCCCATTCCATCTTAGATCATGCAGACTGTCACAAGTGCCGGCCGTTGCCGGCAGCGATCCGGCAGCAGATCAATCAGGCACGCAATGCCTCGGCATGGCGCGCGAGTTTTTCGAGGGTCTGGTAGCCGTATTCGACTGCGCCGAAGCCGATGGACGCTTCGCGCTGCGCTTTGGTGGGTAGCAACAGGCGCATGGTGATCACGGTCCTGCCGTCGCCCTGTTCGTCGAACGTGACGGTGGTCCGGAACCGAGCCGGATCGTCGTCGCTGTCCGCGCCGTGATCGAACTCGATCAGCGTCGGTCGTTCGATGCGACGAAAGTGAATCCGGCTGGACCAGCGCTGACCATCCGGCGCGATCAGCTCGAAGCGCCACAGGCCGCCGATTTTTATGTCGATCGCCCTGGTCTCGATCTTGAAGCCGGCCGGTCCGAACCAGTTCGGCAGATGCTGCGGGTCGGCCCAGGCGGAAAACACGATGTCGCGCCGCGCGTCGATGACGCGCGAGAGGACGATTTCGCGATCGATCGCCCATTGCGAAAGCGCGGCGTCGGTGGACGAGGTCATGATGATATCCTTTGAGCGGGATGGGCAGGGGATGGTGGCGTCAGGGACGGGTTCGGGCTTCAGGCGATCGTGGCCGCGGGGAGGGGGCCGGACGTTTGCGGCACTCGATCATTTCGGCCTTCGCTTCCGGGACGTCTTCCCAAGCGTCTTCACATAGGCCTCGAGCCGATCGAGGCGCGCCTCGCCGGCGGCGCGTTGCCCGGCCAGCCAGTTTTCAGCATCGGTCATGGCGGCCGGCTTCAGCCGGCAGGTGCGGACGCGGCCGTTCTTCTCCGATTCGACGAGGCCGACGGCCTCCAGCACCCGGACGTGCTTCATCAGGCTGGGCAGGGCCATGTCGAAGGGCCGGGCGAGCTCCCCGATCGAGGCGTCGCCCTCGCCGAGACGCGCGAGGAGCGCTCGCCTGGTCGGGTCGGCAAGGGCGCCGAATACGAGGTCGAGGCGGGGGGATAAGTTATCCATGTGGCTAAGTGTAGGGGCGCGGCGCGGGGCGGTCAAGGATAGTTATCCGGTTGGCTTAGTGATCGTGTGCGGAGGCGCAGGTTGAGGTGTGGGGTTGGTGCGGGTTTATCCCCGGGGATCGCGTTCCGGTGGGGCGCATGTGGGGGAGTGGGCTTGGCGTCGCCGGAAATGCGAAATCGGAATAGTTATGGAAATCAATATGTTATCCGGGTGTGCGGTCTGGGGCTGTGGATCGAAAGTGGCTGATAGGAAGAAATTCCTTGACCACCGTGCGCTCGTTTGGCATTGATTGGGCACGGTCGAGGAATTGCGTTTCGCCTTTGCGTTTCGCGCTCCGGCCTTCTGCTTTCACCCTCCGGATTTCGACAGGTCGCCGCGCAGCTCAGGAAGTAGCGAGGGTGGCCGCGCGCTACGATCTTTCCCCTCTCCCTGACCCTCCCCCGCAAGGGGGGAGGGGATGGTCGCGCGCTGCGATCGGACGCCGTTATCGCCTTCGTCGAGGCCAAGACTGCCTGGGGGGTGAGCCATGGGTGATGGACGGGAGGGCGATGGCGTTGCGCTGCGGGACCCCTCCCCCAGCCCCTCCCCGCAACCCGCCTTCGCCAAGGCTTCGGTGGGGGACGGGGGAGGGGAGCGCGTTGTGGCTGGTGCCGATGAGGCCGGGTCGATCGACTGGGCGGAGGTGCGGCGGGCTTATGAGGGGGTGGACGAGACGGTCGTCTCGATCCAGCAGCGTTTCAAACTGTCGCGCCGGCGGCTGAGCGAGCGGCGCATCGCGGAGGGGTGGAACCCGCGTCCTCCGATCGCGCCGCGCAAGGGCCTGCCCCGTCCGCGCCGGCTCTCGAACGACTCGCTCGCGGTGCGGCTGAACAGGCTGATCGTCATCGGCATCAGGATGCTGGAGAAGCGGCTCACGGAGGAGGGGATGAACGAAGCGAATGCGCGGACGCTGAGCGAGCTCTGCCGCGCCGAGGAGTCGAGAATGCGAGCGTTGCGACAGAAGACGGGGAAAACCCGCGAGACCAAGAACCACGATGCCGGATACGATTTCCGCGACGACCCCGCCTGGCTCGATGCCGAGCTTGCCCGGCGGCTTGACCGCCGCTTCGGGCCGCGAGGCGTGGGAGGCGGTGTGGGCGACGCTGACGCCGGCCGAGCGGCGGGCGCTGCTGGCGGGGTGGGCGCTTCCATGGGCAAGGGCTGACCAGCTTCCGCCGGCCGGCGACTGGGCCACCTGGCTGATGCTCGGCGGGCGCGGCGCGGGGAAGACGCGCGCCGGCGCCGAATGGGTGCGCCGGCTGGTGTTTTCGCGGCGTGTCGAGGCGGGCGGGGCCGTGGAGCGCGTGGCGCTCATCGGCGAGACGCTCGCCGACGTGCGCGACGTGATGGTGCACGGGGAATCGGGGCTGATGAGCCTCGACTGGGGAAGCGAGGCGAAGATCCGCTGGGTCGGATCGAAGCGGACGCTGGAGCTGCCGAACGGCGCGATCGCGATGGCGTTCTCCTCGGAGGATCCGGAGAGCCTGCGCGGCCCGCAATTCTCCGCCGCCTGGTGCGACGAGCTCGCCAAGTGGCGCTACCCGGAGGCGACGTTCGACATGCTGCAGTTCGGGCTCCGGCTCGGGACACGGCCGCGGCAGATGGTGACGACGACGCCCCGGCCGCTGCCGCTCCTGGCGCGGATCATGGGCGAGGCCGGGACGGTCGTCACCCGGGCGCGGACGGTGGACAATGCCGAGAACCTCGCGGAGGCATTCTTGACGCAGGTGGTGGCGCGCTATACCGGCACGCGGCTCGGGCGGCAGGAACTCGACGCGGAATTCCTGGAGGAGCGGAGCGACGCGCTGTGGAAGCGCGGCGCGCTCGAGGCCTGCCGCGTGAGCGCGGCGCCGGCGCTTCGAAGAATTGTGGTGGCGATCGACCCGCCGGCTTCCTCCGGCGCGAACTCCGACGCCTGCGGCATCGTGGCGGCGGGGATCGGCGCTGACGGCTTCGGCTATGTGCTGAGCGACGCGAGCGAGGAACGGCTCTCGCCGGCGCGCTGGGCAAAGCGGGCGGTCGACCTCTACCACCGGCTGGAGGCTGACCGCATCGTCGCCGAGGTGAACCAAGGCGGCGAAATGGTCGAGGCGGTGATCCGCCAGACGGACGCGTCGGTGCCGGTCGAGCAGGTGCGGGCGAGCCGCGGGAAATATCTCAGGGCCGAGCCGATCGCGGCGCTCTACGAGCAGGGGCGGGTGAAGCATGTCGGGGCTTTTCCCGAACTCGAGGACGAGATGTGCGACTTCGCGCTCGGCGGGCTTTCCTCCGGGCGCTCGCCGGACCGGCTCGACGCGCTCGTCTGGGCGCTCGCGGCGCTGATGCTGACGAGGGAGGGGAAGCCGAGGGTGCGCGGGATATGAGTCTTAGGAAAGAAGGGCCGCGCGGGGGTGCCGGCGGCCCAAGTCCAGGGAGGGATGCCATTGGTGATGGCATCTGCGGTGGACTTATGCATCCCAAGAGATGTAGCCGGCGTGAAATGCACGCCCGCAAAAGCCGCTAAAATCGTAGGGATCGCGCGGGCAAGAAAAAGGGCCGCGCGGCAGGCGCCGGCGGCCCAAGTCTAGGGAGGAAACGCCCCTATGGGGGCGACTCCGAGGTACGTCCGCGACTGCGCTTCGACAAGGGCGGGCGCCGCAATCGCTGCCGATTGGCTGCTCAAAGCATGGGCACGTGACATTTTCGTCGCAGTTTTGGGCACATGCCGCCGTTGCTGCGCCGGCTCAGCTTGCCTTTCGGGTTGAAACAACGGTTGCGCCCGCGGGCTGATTCGCGGCCGCCGGGCAAAAAAAGAGCCGCGACGGGGATACCGTGCGGCCCTAAGTCTAGGGAGGAAACGCCCAATGAGGGCACACCCGATATACGCGCCTCGCTGCATTGCAACAAGGGCGCGGGCGGGATGCTGCCATGCAACAACCGCATGGCAGAACAGCCGATTTGCGTCGCGGCGTTTCCCCTCCGCCACACTCTCCCTCACGAAAACGGAGCCTCCATGCTCGGCTGGTTGAAGGATTCCGCGGCTCGCCGCGGCGCGCACGGAGGGCAGTCGCGGGCACCGGAGCTTGAGGCAAAAGCCTCAAGGACCGGCGCGATCGTGGCTCTCCACAGCGCCGGGCGACCGGTCTGGACGCCGCGCACCTACGCGGCGCTGGCGCGCGCCGGCTACATGAAGAACCCGATCGTGTACCGGGCGGTGCGGCTGGTGGCGCAGACTGCGGCGTCGCTCCCCTTCCTGCTCCACGACGGCGCGAAGGAGCTCGACGACCATCCGCTGCTGGCGCTCCTGAAGCAGCCCAACCCGCACCAGGGCGCCGCGGATTTCCTCGAGGCGCTTTACGGCCACCTGCTCGTCTCGGGCAACGCCTATGTCGAGGCGGTGGAGATCGACGGCGCCATCCGCGAGCTCTACGCGCTCCGCCCCGACCGCATGAGCGTGGTGCCCGACGCGAGCGGCTGGCCGGCGGCGTTCGAATACGCGGCGAACGGGCGTGTGGTGCGCTTCGCGCAGGACGGCGAGGGGCGGATCGCGCCGATCCTGCACATCCGGGAATTCCATCCGCTCGACGACTATTACGGCTTCCCGCCGCTCGAAGCCGCCCAGGTGAGCCTCGACGTGCACAATTCGGCGAACGCCTGGAACAAGGCGCTACTCGACAATGCGGCGCGGCCCTCCGGCGCGCTGGTCTACAAGGGCGAGAATGGCCAGAACCTCTCGGAGGAGCAGTTCGATCGGCTGCGCGAGGAACTCGCGGCGAATTTCTCCGGCGCGGGCAACGCCGGGCGGCCGCTGCTGCTGGAAGGCGGGCTCTCCTGGCAGACGATGAGCCTTTCGCCGCACGACATGGACTTCATGCAGCTGAAGCACGGCGCGGCGCGCGAGATAGCGCTGGCGTTCGGCGTCCCGCCGATGCTGCTCGGCATTCCGGGCGACAACACCTACGCAAACTACCGCGAGGCCAATCTCGGATTCTGGCGCCAGACCGTACTGCCGCTCGCGGCACGCTTCGCCAATGTCCTCGGGGACTGGCTCGGGCCGGTCTGGGGGGAGGGGCTCAGGCTCTCCTACGACACCGACCAGGTGGACGCGCTGAGCGTGGAGCGCGAGTCGCTCTGGCGGCGCGTCAACGATGCGGACTTCCTCACGCCGGATGAGAAGCGGCAGGCGGTGGGATATGGGGTGAGGGAGAGCGGCGAGTAGGAAGTAGGGAGTAGGGAGTAGGGAGTAGGGAGTAGGGAGTTATAGACGCGTGTGCCACGATGCGTCTATAACTTTCTTATAGACGGATATTGCGATATGTGTCTATAACCGCACATGGAACCCATCTCCCTGACGTTGCAAACGCTTTATGCCGACCTGGTGCAGCAGGCGCACGCCGTCGGCCCGGTCGGCGGGTCTGTCTACACGCAGACAATCAAGGGGATTGATTATCTCTATGTCAGCGCCACGGTCGGGGAGAGGCGCAGACATCGGTTTCTAGGGCGCGCCGACGATCCCGAGGCGCAGGCTCGCGCGACAGAGGCACGGAGCGAAGCGAGACGCGGCTCGGATCGCAGAAAGACGGTCAGCATCCTGCGAGGGCAGGGGTTACCCGCACCGACGACCGAGCTCGGTCGCGTTCTCGACGCATGCGCCGATGCGGGTCTATTCAAGACTGCGGTGCTCGTCGGAACCGCGGCCTATCAATGCTATTCGCCGATCGTCGGGACAAGGCTCCCCGCGGGGGCGTTGATGACTCAAGACGCGGACCTTGCGACGGCTTCCCTGGCGCTGGCGGCCGACGAAAGCGAGGAGACGCTCGAGACGATTCTCAGGAGAGCGGACAAGACGTTCACATCCCTTCCGGGTCTCGATCGGAAGGCGCTTCCATGGCGGTTCAGAAGCGCTTCAGGGTTCATGGTCGATCTGCTGACGCCAAAGCTCCGTCGGAACGACAGGACCCCGATGCCGCTGAAGCAGCTCGGAGCGGGGGCGGCGCCGCTGCAGCACCTCGCCTGGCTTATCGAGATTCCGGTGCAGGCCGTTGCGCTGCACGGCGCCGGGATTCCAGTCACGGTCCCTGCGCCGGCGCGTTATGGCGTGCATAAACTCATCATCGCGCAGAAGCGCGATGCGCAAAACGTGAAGCGGCAAAAGGATCTGACGCAGGCGCGCTCGCTCATGGAGGCGCTGGCCGAGAGGGATCCCTGGGCCTGGAAAGATGCGCTCGACGACGCATCGGCCCGGGGCAAATCCGGATGGGCCGCGCCAATCGCGCGGTCGCTCAAGGAACTTGCCGCTCGTAAGTCCTGACCCGCGAAGGGACCGTAGCGCTTCGATCTCCGAGGCGGATAGCACTGTTATTACCATTTTCGCGAAAGCGGTAACAACGCGCGGATAGGCACCCATGCCGGACGTGACGAGACAGTTCGCGGAGCGCGGGGACCTTGCGCACCTGGCGCTGTTCCTGTGGGCGTCGGGTGCGTCGGGCCTGCTGATCTGGGCGCTGCGCGAGCTCGCGGCGTCGAACAAGCGGTTCAACGATTTCGTCTCCGAGATCGCGCGGCTGAACAAGCTGTTTCGCGATCATTCGTGACGCTGCGAAACCCCGCCCCCAACCCCTCCCTGCAAAGGGGAGCACCGTGGAGCCCTTCATGCTCGATTTCTTCAAATCGCTCCGGCGCACGCCGGAGGATCATCGCGAGGTGTTCGCGGAGTTTGCGCTGGTGATGATCTTTCTCCGCGCCGAGCACGTCGCAGCGCGGAAGGGCAAAGCGAGATTGAGGGTGGTGCGATGATAGTGCGAGGCGCTTCCCCCCTCCCAACCCTCCCCCGCAAGGGGGGAGGGCTCTCGCGATACTTCGGTGAGGCAGGGGGGCTGCATCGGGAGACGAAGTTCGCAGCCGCGACGCTGAGCGATGTCGAGGCGGACGGGAGCTTCTCGGGGTATGCGAGCCTTTTCGGCGAGACCGACCTGAACCGCGATCTGGTGCTGCCGGGCGCGTTCCAGAAGTCGATCGCCAAGCGTGGGGCGGCGGGCATCCGCATGCTTTTCCAGCACGATCCGGCGGCGCCGATCGGCGTGTGGCGGACGGTTCGCGAGGATGCGCGCGGCCTCTTCGTCAGCGGCCGGCTGATGAGCGAGGTCGCCAAGGCGCGCGAGGTGCTGGCGCTGATGCGCGCCGGCGCGATCGACGGGCTGTCGATCGGCTTTCGCACCGTGCGCGGGCGGACCGACGCGAAAAGCGGCGTGCGCAACCTGATCGAGGTGGATCTCTGGGAGGTGTCGGTGGTGATATTCCCGATGCTCCCGGCGGCTCGGGTGTCGTCGGTGAAGGGAGTCCAGCGGAACGGCGAGCTGGCGCGGACGATACGGGGCGCGGCACGGACAATGCGCGCTCTCTCGCTCTCAATCTGCGGGGAAAGGTTGGGGAGGGGGTAGCCCAACGTCGGCGAATGTCGGCGCTACCCCGCCCCTAGGGGGAGGGGGACGCGTCGCGGCTGCGGCGCGGTCAGTGATTCATCGAAAAAAATGGAGATGAGAATGGAAGCTCAGGTGTTGGGCCGCGATGACGCGCGGCTGAAGGTTGCCCCGGAGACGAAGGCGGCCTCCGACGTTGGTCTGAAGGATGCGTTCGATGATTTTCTCGGAGCGTTCGGCGCGTTTCGCGAGGCGAACGACGAGCGCCTGGCGGAGGTCGAGAAGAAGCTCTCCGCCGATGTCGTGACGGAGGAGAAGGTCGCGCGAATCTCCGATGCGCTGGACGGGCAGAAGCGCCTGCTCGACCGCCTGGTGCTGAAGGGACGCCGGCCGGAACTCGGCCCGTCTGCCGGGGCGGGACGGGCGCTCGAGGCGAGCGAGCACAAGGCGGCATTCGACGCCTATGTCCGCTCCGGCGAGATGAGCGGCCTGAAGCGGCTCGAGGCGAAGGCGGTCTCGACCGTCACCTCGCCGGACAGCGGCTACCTGGTGCCGCCCGAGACGGAAGCGGAGATCGGCCGGCGTCTCGCGATCGTCTCGCCGATCCGGTCGATCGCCGGGGTGCGGACCGTCTCCTCCAACGTCTACCGGCGGCCTTTCGCGACGAACGGGTTCGAGACCGGCTGGGTCGGCGAGACCGACGCGCGCGACGAGACTGATACGCCGACGCTGGTGGAGCTCGAATATCCGGTGGCGGAACTCTATGCGATGCCGGCGGCGACCTCGACGCTCCTCGACGACACCGCGATCGACATCGACCAGTGGATCGCGAGCGAAGTGGAGATGGCGTTCGCGACGCAGGAGAGCGCCGCCTTCGTCAATGGTGACGCCGACAAGAAGCCGAAGGGCTTCCTCCAGTACACGAAGATCGCCGAGGCAAGCTGGGCCTGGGACAAGATCGGCTACGTCATCACCGGTGTCTCCGCCGACTGGGCCGCGTCGAACAAGTCCGACGTCCTGATCGATACGGTCTACGCGCTGAAGGCGGGCTACCGGCAGAACGCGCACTTCGTCATGAACCGCAAGACGCAGGCGGCGGTGCGCAAGCTGAAGGACGCCGACGGCAACTACATCTGGTCGCCGCCGGCGACCGCCGACGGCCACGCCACCATCATGAATTTTCCGGTGGCTGAAGCGGAGGACATGCCGGACATCGCGGCGAACTCCTACTCGATCGCCTTCGGCGACTTCGCGCGCGGTTACCTGATCGTCGACCGGCTCGGCGTGCGGGTGCTGCGCGATCCCTACAGCCAGAAGCCCTACGTGCTCTTCTACACGACGAAGCGCGTGGGCGGCGGCGTGCAGGACTTCGACGCGATCAAGCTCATCAAGTTCGGCACGGCCTGATCCCCGCTCCTCCCCGGAGCCGTGCTGGAGCTCACGGGCGCGGCCTCGCCGCGCCCGTGAGAGGGACTCGGGATGGGGACTGGGATTGGGGATTGGGGGTTGGGGAACGGGCCGCGCGCCCCGGGACTACTTCCCCACTCCTCAAACCCAAATCCCCAACACCCCGGAGATTTTCATGAAACGCATCCTGCTCGAAGGCCCGACGGTGGAGCCGGTGCTTCTCGCCGAGGCGAAGGCGCATCTGAGGCTTGACGGCGACGCCGAGGACGATCTCCTCGGCGCGCTGATCGCCGCCGCGCGCGTGGCGGTGGAGACGGAGATCCGCCGCGTGCTGATCGCGCAGAGCTGGCGCGCCATCGTGGAGGACTGGCCTCCTGGCGGGGTGACGCTGCCGGTGGCCCCGGCGCTCTCGGTGGACGAAGTGCGCGCGGTCGATGCTTCCGGGTCCGCAACGGTGCTGGACCCCGGCGACTATGAATTCGACGCGGCGGATTACTCCGTGACGCTCGACCCGGTGCCGAGCGCGGTGCGCTACGAGATCGACTTCACGGCGGGTTACGGCTCGTCGGGCGTGGACGTGCCACAGCCGCTTCGCCAGGCGATCCGGCTGCTTGTGACGCACTGGTACGAGAACCGCTCGGCGGTGGTGCTTGGCGACAACGCGGCGGCGACGCCGCTCGGCTACCGCGAGCTCGTCGCGCCCTACCGGCGGATGGCGCTGTGCTGAGCCGGCGGGGCGAGAGCGACGCGGGGCGGCTGCGGCTGCGGCTGGTGCTGGAGACGGCGGCGCCGACTCCGGACGACGCAGGCGGCGCGACGGTTGCGTGGAGCGAGGTCGCCACCGTGGCGGCCGACATGATTCCGGTGCGGGCGGACGAGCGCGGAGCAGGTGAGGGGCTCGCCGACCTGACGCTGCAGAGGATCGTGATCCGCAGGCGTGGCGATGTCTTCGCCGGCGACCGCTTTCGGCTCGGCGAGCGGGTGTTCCGCATCGGCAGCGTCAGCGATCCGGCCGAGGACGGGCGCTACCTCGTCTGCCTCTGCGAAGAGGAGGGGCGGCCATGAGCGCGGGCAGGGCGCTGCAGGAGGCGGTGTTTTCGGCGCTTGTCGCCGATACGACTCTAACGACGCTGCTTGGCGGCGCGAAGGTTTACGACGGCGCGCCGCGGAATGCCGCCGCGCCTTACGTGCATCTCGGCGAGATGGTGGCGCGCGACTGGTCGACCGCGACGGAGGCGGGGGCGGAGGTGAACTTCGCCGTCGTCGCCTGGTCGCGATTGCCGGGGCGCTCGGAAGGGCTGGCGATCGCCGAGCGCGTCGTGGCGCTGCTGCACGATGCGGCGCTGACGCTCGACGGATGGCGGCTGGTGAATCTGCGGCATCTCGCGACGGAGACGGCGCGGGTGGAGAAGCCGGAGGGACGGCGGACAGTGGCGCGGTTCAGGGCGGTGGCGGAGCCGGAATGACATGGGGCACTCTCCCCCTTGCGGGGGAGAGACGGAGAGGGGGGAAAGATGAAGGCCGCGGCAGCGTCCTTCCCCCCTCCCTGCCCTCCCCCGCAAGGGGGGAGGGTTCTCTCATCTCAATGGAGAACTAGATGGGTGCGCAGAAGGGCAAGGACCTGCTGTTGAAGCTCGACTTCAACCAGGACACGGTGTTCGAGACGGTGGCCGGGATGCGGTCGCGGCGGATCGCGTTCAATGCCGAGGCGATCGACATCACGAATGCCGACAGCGCCGGGCGCTGGCGCGAGCTGCTCGAAGGCGCGGGCGTGCGGCGCGCCGCGGTGTCGGGATCCGGTGTGTTCAAGGACGCGGACTCGGATGCCAGCGTGCGCTCGCTGTTCTTCGACGGGGCGATCCGCTCGTGGCAGGTGATCGTGCCGGATTTCGGGACGATCTCCGGCCCGTTCCAGGTGACGGGGCTCGAATATGCCGGCGAGCACGACGGCGAGGTTTCCTACGAGATGGCGCTGGAGTCGGCGGGGCAGCTTTCGTTCGCAGCGGTTTGAGCTGCAAACCGAATGACAGAGCCTTCGCCTTCGTCATCCCATGGCTTGACCATGGGATCCATTCCGTTGGGGTCGGGATCTCGCCCGTCACGGAATGGATGGCAGGGTCAAGCCCTGCCATGACGACAGTTCTCATAGGGCAGCAACTGTCCCGTGCGACGGACGAGCGCGGGGATTATGGGTCCCGGACAGCCGCTTCGCGGCTTCCGGGATGACAACAGGAGAAAGTGGGGGTCACGGAATGGCGAACCGGCATCGCGGGGAGATTTCTGCTTTGCTCGACGGGCGCGAGCGGACGCTTGTGCTGACGCTTGGCGCGCTGGCGGAGCTCGAGGCGAGTTTTGGGGCGGAGGATCTGGTGGCGCTTGCCGGACGCTTCGAGAGCGGGAAACTTTCGGCGCGGGATATCGCGAAGATCATCGGGTGCGGATTGCGCGGCGCGGGTGCCGATGTGCGCGACGAGGAGGTTTCCGCGATGCGGGCGGAGGGCGGCGCGGCGGGCTTCGCGCGGATCGCGGCGGAGCTGATCCGCGTCACCTTCGGCGGCGATGCTGGCGGGGAGGAGAGGGAGGGCGGAAACCCTCCCGCGGCGAGCCGCTCGCCTGGGACGCCCTGATGGCGTTCGGGATGGGGGTGCTGCGGCTTTCGCCGGACGCGTTCTGGGGGATGACGTTGAAGGAAATGGCCGCGGTGGTGCGGGGGAGTGCGCCGGAGCGGGATGGTTTGGGGCGTGAAGGATTTGCTGCGCTGATGCGGCGGTATCCGGATAGCCGGTAAAGGCGCCGAGAGACCCCGCCCCCGGCCCCTCCCCGCAAGGGGGAGGGGAGATCGTTGCGGACTTCATCTTTCCCCCCTCCCTGACCCTCCCCCGCACGGGGGGAGGGAAGGAGATTTTTTCATGGCCTCGGAATTTGAAACGGCGGCGGCCGAGGCTGAGCCTGTCCGGGCGCAGCTGCAGGAATTGCAGGGGCTGGCGGAGGGTTTTGGGCGGGCGATGACGACGGCGTTCCGCCGCTCGGTGGTCGACGGCAAGAAGCTCGACGACGTGCTGAAGTCGGTGGCGCTCAGCCTCGCGAGCCGTGCGCTGAACCAGGCGCTGGCGCCGATCGGGCAGGGGATCGGCAGCCTGTTTTCGGGACTGATCGGCAATCTTTTCGGCGGCGGGAAATTCGCGAAGGGCGGGGTCGTCGGGGGGATCACGCCGTTCGCGGCGGGCGGCGTGGTGGCGACGCCGAGCTTCTTTCCGACGCGTGGCGGATTGGGGCTGGCGGGCGAAGCGGGGCCAGAGGCGATCCTGCCGCTGGCGCGCGGAAGCGACGGGCGGCTCGGCGTGCGCAGCCAGGGCGGCGCGGCGGTCAACGTGACGTTCAACGTGACGACGCCGGACGCGGGAAGCTTCCGCCGCGCGGAGGCGGACATTGGAGCGATGCTGGCGCGTGCGGTGGCAAGAGGTCAGCGGGGGATGTGAGAAGAGAGGGAGTAGGGGAATAAGGTAATAAGGCAATAAGGCAATAAGGCAGCGTTTGAGCCTCTGTTTCTATTTCCCCTATTCCCTATTGCCTTATTCCCCACTCCCTTATTCTCAGTTCGCTTGGCATTTCGGAGAAGCACTTGAGCATTGCCTTTCATGAAGTCCTGTTTCCGCTGTCGATCGGGTTCGGATCGAGTGGGGGGCCGGAGCGGCGGACGGATGTCGTGCTGCTGGCTTCCGGCCACGAGGAGCGGAATTCGCGCTGGGCGGATTCGCGCCGCCGCTATAATGCCGGCACCGGCGTGCATTCGCTTGCCGACCTGCATGCGCTGATCGCCTTCTTCGAGGAACGGCGCGGCAGGCTCTATGGCTTTCGCTGGCGCGACCGGACCGACTGGAAATCCTGCGCGCCCGATACGACGCCGACGCCCGGCGACCAGCCGATCGGGACCGGTAACGGTTCGACGGCCACGTTCCAGCTCGTGAAGACCTATGGCGGCGCGATCGCGCCCTATGAGCGGAAGATCGTGAAGCCCGTCAGCGCGGCGGTGCGCGTCGCGGTCAACGGCGCGGAGAAGACGGCGGGGACCGACTTCTCCGTGAATCTCGCGACCGGGGTGGTGACCTTTCTCGCGGGGCATATTCCTGCCGCGGCTGCGATCGTCACGGCGGGTTTCGAATTCGAGGTTCCGGTGCGCTTCGACACGGACCGGCTCGACATCAACCTGGCGTCGTTCGCGGCGGGGGATGTGCCGAGCGTGCCGGTCGTGGAGATCAGAGTGAGCGAGTAGGAAGTAGGGAGTAGGGAGTAGGGCAGTAGGGCATCCGCTTGGTCCGCCGCTGTCTTACTCCCTTATTCCCTTACTGCCCCTCTCCTATCCATCACCGCTCTGCCCACTTCGCAGAAGGGCGTTCCAATGAAATCGTTCTCACCTGCGCTCGCCGCGCATCTTGCCGGCGGGGCGACGACGCTTTGCACGTGCTGGCGGATTGTCCGGAGCGACGGGGCCGTGCTCGGCTTCACCGACCACGACCGCGCGATCGCCTTCGACGATGTGAACCACGAGCCTGAGAGCGGGCTCGACGCGAGCGCGGCTATTGCGAACGCCGGGCTGCAGGTGGGCGGGCTCGATGTGACGGGCGCGTTCTCTTCGGAGAAGGTCAGCGAGAGCGACCTGGAGGCCGGGCTCTACGACAATGCACGGGTCGAGGCGTGGCTGGTGAACTGGGCCGATCCAGCCGAGCGGCATCTGATGCGCGTCGGATCGATCGGCGAGGTTCGGCGGGCGGGGCAGTCGTTCACCGCGGAGATCCGCAGTCTGAGCCATGCGCTTGACCAGGCGAACGGACGCACTTTCCGCCCGACTTGCGACGCCGATCTCGGCGATGCGCGCTGCACCGTCAATGTCGCGAGCGCCGACTGGACCGCGAGCGCGACGGTGACGGCGACGGACGGGTCCGCGCGGCTGACGGCATCGGTGCCCGGCACGCGGCCGACCGGCTTCTTCGACCAGGGGGCGCTGACCTTTACGAGCGGCGCGAACGCGGGGCGGAAGAGCGAAGTGCTCCGGCATGTGCGCGACGAGGACGGCGACCATGTCGAGCTTTGGCAGGCGATGACCTCGCCGATCGCGGCCGGAGACGGCTTCACGGTTTCCGCGGGCTGCGACAAGCGCTTCACGACCTGCCGCGACCGCTTCGAGAACGCGGCGAATTTTCGCGGCTTTCCCCACATGCCGGGGAACGACTTTGCGCTGTCCTATCCCGCGCCGGGCGGCGCGAATGACGGCGGGAGGATTGGCGATTGACGATTCCCCCGGTGTCCCTCACCCGACCCCCGGCCGAGGTCGGGGGCCTCCCTCTGCCGCAAGGGGAGAGGGAGAGGATCGTCGCGGCGGCGCGTGGGTGGATCGGCACGCCGTATCGGCATCAGGCGGCGCTCAAGGGCGTGGGTTGCGACTGCCTGGGGCTGCTCGTCGGGGTGTGGCGGGAGTTCGGCGGCGAGGCGAATGGACGGCGGGACGCCGTCCTTCCAGGGCGAACGATCCTGCTGCCGCCCTATACGCCGGACTGGGCCGAAGCGATGGCGCGCGAGACTTTCGCGGAGGGGCTGCGCGCGCACCTTGAGGAGATCGAGGTGAGCGCGGCGCGGGAAGGGGACCTCGTGCTGTTCCGCTGGCGCGCGCATCTGCCGGCGAAGCACGCGGCGATCCTGACGGCGCCGGGTCGCATGGTGCACGCGCAGGAGGGGGCGGCGGTGGCGTAGGTGGCGGTCAGCGATTGGTGGAGGCGGCGGATGGCGTATGCGTTTCAGTTCGGCGGCAAGAGCCTTCCCCCCTTGAGGGGGAAGGTGGCTGCGGAGCAGCCAGATGGGGGGGAGATCTACGGTCAGCCGCAGCGGCAAATCGCAGAACTCCCCCTCTCCCGGTCGGCTCCGCCGACCACCCTCTCCCTCAAGGGGAGAGGGCCGATGGTGCGCTGATGGCAACACTTGTTCTTGGCGCCGCCGGCGGAGCGCTCGGGTCGGCGTTCGGGCCGGCGGGGGCGATCCTGGGGCGGGCGGCGGGGGCGCTGGCGGGCTATGCGCTCGACCAGGCGCTGTTCGGTACGCGGCGGCGGATCGAGGGGCCGCGGCTCTCGGAGCTTGAGGTGCAGGCCTCGACCGAAGGCGCGGCAATCCCGCGCGTCTATGGTCGCGCGCGGCTCTCCGGCGAGATCATCTGGGCGACGAAATTCGAGGAGGTGCGGGAGACCGAGGACCAGGGTGGCAAGGGCGGTCCGCAGGTCTCGACCACGACGTTCAGCTACTTCGCCAACTTCGCGGTCGGGCTTTGCGAGGGGACGATCACGCGGATCGGCCGGATCTGGGCGGACGGCAAGCCGCTCGACCAGGCAGCATACACCTTCCGCCTCTATCGTGGGGACGACGCTCAGGAAGCGGACGCGCTGATCACGGCGAAGCAGGGAGGCGAGGTGCCGGGCTATCGCGGCACGGCCTACATCGTCTTCGAGCGGATGCCGCTCGCCGAGTTCGGCAACCGCATCCCGCAGCTTTCGTTCGAAGTGTTCCGCGCCATTCCGGGAATAGAGGAACACGTGCGCGCGGTCTGCGTGATCCCGGCCTCGACCGAGTTCGGCTACGACACCGCAGTGGTGACGCGGAGCGGCGGGGAGGGCGTGACGCTTGCCGAGAACGCGCACGCGCGGCGCGACGTCTCCGACTGGAGCGTCTCGATCGACGAGCTGCAGGCGCTCTGTCCGAACCTCGAATGGGTGACGCTGGTGGTCGCCTGGTTCGGCGACGATCTTCGCGCCGGCACCTGCACCATCCGCCCCAAGGTTGATGACGCGACGAAGGCGACGAGCGGCGCGACGTGGCAGGTGAGCGGGCTGACGCGCGAGACGGCGGAGGAGGTGAGCCAGGTTGAAGGACGGGCGGCCTATGGCGGCAGTCCGAGCGATCTCTCCGTGATCCGCGCCATTCAGGATCTGAAGGCGCGCGGGCTCAAAGTGCTGCTCGCGCCTTTCGTGCTCATGGATATTGCGGCCGGCAATGCGCTGCCGAACCCGGAGACGGGCGGGACGGGCCAGCCCGCCTATCCCTGGCGCGGACGCATCACGTGCTCGCCGGCGCCCGGCCGTCCGGGATCGCCGGACAAGAGCGCGGCGGCGAGCGTGCAGGCGGCGCTGTTCCTGGGCGCCGCGGAGCCGGGCGATTTCTCCGCCGGCGACGGCGAGGTGCTCTATGCGGGGCCGGACGAGTGGAGCTATCGCCGCATGGTGCTCCACTACGCACAGCTCGCGGCGATGGCTGGCGGCGTCCACGCAATCCTGATCGGGTCGGAGCTCGTCGGGCTGACGACGCTCCGGTCCTCGGCGAGCGGCTATCCGTTCGTGGCGGCGCTCCGGACTCTCGCCGCCGACGTGCGGTCCATCATCGGCGCGAAGACCGCGACGCCGACCAACTGGATCGGGTATGCGGCGGACTGGAGCGAATATTTCGGGCACCAGCCGGCCGACGGTTCCGGCGACGTGCACTTCCATCTCGATCCGCTGTGGGCGGACTCCGAGGTCGATTTCGTCGGGATCGACCTCTACCACCCGCTGACCGACTGGCGCGACGCGCCGGGGCATCTCGACGAGGCAAGCGGGCGCTCGCCCTGCGATCTCTCCTACCTTCGCGCGAACGTGCGCGGCGGGGAGGGGTTCGACTGGTACTATCAAAGCGCGGAGGATCGCACCGCGCAGGTGCGGACGCCGATCACCGATGGCGGCGCCGGCAAGCCCTGGGTGTTCCGTTTCAAGGACATCGAAGCATGGTGGGGGAACCTCCACCATGACCGCCCGGGCGGGACGGAGTCAGCGTCGCATACCGACTGGGTCCCGCAGGGCAAGCCCATCTGGCTGACGGAACTCGGCTGCCCGGCGATCGACAAGGGCGCGAACCAGCCGAACGTGTTCTTCGATCCCAAGTCGGCGCAATCGGCGGTGCCGTATTTCTCCAGCGGCGCGCGCGACGATTTCCAGCAGCGCGCCTATGTCGAGGCTTATCAGCGCTTCTTCGATGTCGACCATCCCGATTTCGACGGGTCGAACCCGGTGTCGTCGGTGTATGGCGAGCGGATGATCGCGCCGGCCCACATGCACCTCTGGGCCTGGGACGCGCGGCCGTTCCCGTATTTTCCGGACTTGACCGACGTGTGGTCGGACGGCGCGAACTGGGAGCGCGGGCACTGGCTGAACGGACGGCTCGGGCAGGCGAGCCTCGCCGGGCTGATCGAGGCGGTGCTCGCCGATCATGGCTTCACCGAATATGCGATCGCCGACGTGCATGCGCTGCTCGGCGGCGTCATCGTCGACGATGTTCTTTCGGCGCGCGCCACGCTGGAATCGCTGCTCGAGGTGTTCCGCGTGACGGCCGCCGACGCGGGCGACCGTGTCCTCTTCCGCGGGCTCGCGCGGCCGCGGGACGCGGCGCTCGATGCCGATGCGCTGGTGGAGCGCGCCGACGAGCCGCTCGTCGCGCGGCGACGTTCGCAGGAAACGGAGCTCGCCTCCGAGCTGGTGCTGCGCTTCATCGACCTTGGCAAGGACTATCGCCTCAGCGCCGCGTCGTCGCGGCGGCTCGTGGGACAAAGCCGGCGGAGCACGAGCATCGAGCTTGCGGCGATCATCGAGTCCGGCGAGGCGGAGCGGCTGACCGATGCGCTGCTCCGCGATATCTGGGCGGGGCGGGAGCGCGCCGACATCGAGCTGCCGCCGAGCGCACTTGCGGTGGAGGCGGGCGATCTCCTGACGCTGCCGGGCGCTGGGCAGGCGGAACTCTTCCTCGCCGAACGGATCGAGGATTCCGCCAGCCGCGGCCTGGCGCTGCGGCGGGTCGACGGCCGCGGGCCGGGCGTGCTGCGCCCGGGCAACCGCGATGCGCCGGTGCCGGTTGCGCCCTTCGGCAAGGCGGCGATCCGCATCGTCGATCTCGCGCCGCCCGACGGGTTGGAGGCGCAGGCTCCGCGCCTCGCGGTCTTCGCGGACCCCTGGCCCGGCACGGTGGCGGTCTATCGCGCGACCGAGGGCGGCGGCTTCCGCCTCGCGACGACGCTGACGGCGCGCGCCACGATCGGAAAGCTTCTGGCACCGCTCCCGCCCGGGCCGCTCGGGCTTTTCGACCGCGCCAACGCGATCGCGGTGGAGCTTCTCGGCGGCGCGCTCGCGGGGCTGCCCGACATCGACGTGCTCGGCGGCGCCAACGCCGCGGCGGTGAAGACGAACGGCGGGCAATGGGAGGTGCTGCAGTTTGCCGGGGCGGAGCTGATCGGAACGCGGCGCTACCGGCTGACGCGGCTACTGCGCGGTCAATGCGGCAGCGAGCAGGCGATGGTGACCGGTGCGGCGGCGGGCGCCGACTTCGTCCTGCTCGACCGCGCCGTGGCAACGCTGCCGGTGCGCGCCGACCAGCTCGGCCTGCCGCTTCGCTACCGCTTCGGCCCGGCGCGCGACGACCATGCAGCGCCGACCTTCGTCGAAGCGACCATCGCGGCGGAAGGCGAAGGGCTCGTGCCGTTCGCGCCGGTGCAGCTTCAGGCGCATCGGGATGGCGGCTCGGGCGACATCGCGCTCTCGTGGATCCGCCGGACGCGGTTCGGAGGCGTAGGGCTGGAACTTGCCGAAGCGCCGCTGAACGAGGAGCGCGAGGCGTATCGGGTCGAGGTGCTCGACGGCGTAACAGTTGTGCGAACGGTGGAGACGAGCGCACCGTCCCACGTCTACGCGGCGGCGGACCAGATCGCGGACTTCGGGGCGCCACCGATGAATTTCGGAATTCGCATCGCGCAGCTTGGTTCGGTGATTGGACCGGGACGTGTGTTGGAGACGCTGGTCCAGCTTTAGCCTCCAGCGTCGCGCTACCCCTCCCCCAGCCCCTCCCCGCAAGGGGGAGGGGAGCCTCGTCGCGATCTTCATCTTTCCCCTCTCCCTGACCCTACCCCGCAAGGGGGAGGGAAGGGCGCATGTCCTGCAAGGAAAAGAGGCTGTGAATGCCCAACACCGTTTCCCTGGGTCTGCCGCTGCTTGTCGCGGAGCAGGCCCAGAAGCATGTGACCCACAACGAGGCGCTGCGCGCGCTCGATGCACTGGCGCAGCTTGCAGTCAAGGACCGCGACCTCGCCGCGCCGCCCGGGTCCCCCGCGGAGGGCGACCGCTACATCGTGGCGGCGAGTCCGACCGGAATTTGGGCCGGACATGCTGCCGACGTGGCGGTGTGGCAGGACGGCGCATGGGATTTCCACACTCCGCGCGAGGGATGGCGCTGCTGGGTGGAGGACGAGAACGTCTTCCTGATCTTCAACGGCAGCGCCTGGGTCGACTGGGGCGCTGCGCTCGGCGCGCTGCAGAACCTTGCGCTGCTCGGCATCGGCACGACGACCGACGCCACCAATCCGTTCTCGGCGAAGCTCAACAAGGCGCTGTGGACGGCGAAGACCGCGGCGGAGGGTGGCGACGGCGACCTCCGCAGCACGATGAACAAGGAGACGGCGTCCGATGTGCTGTCGCTGCTCCTGCAGACCGGCTTCTCCGGCCGTGCCGAGATCGGCCTGATCGGCGACGACAACCTCTCCTTCAAGGTCAGCGCCGACGGGTCGACGTGGAATATCGGCCTGGTGGCGGACAAGACGACGGGCGGGGTGCGCTTCCTCGCCAACGAGGCGGATGTCGCTTCCGCGTCGACCTGCGATGTCGGTGCGGCGGCCGGCCTGAAGGTGCGGATCACGGGCACCACGACCATCACCTCGCTCGGCAGCGTGGCGAACGCCATCAAGGCGGTCCGCTTCGCGGGCGCGCTCACCCTCACGCACAACGCGACGAGCCTGATCCTGCCGAACGGCGGATCGAACATCACGACTGCCGCCGGCGACGCGATGCTGGCGGCCTCGGACAGCTCGGGCAACTGGCGGGTGCTGCTCTACCAGAAGGCCAACGGCGCCGCGCTCTCAGGCAGCGCCACGCCGAACCTTTCCGACATCGTGGCGAGCGGGGCGCTGGCGCTTGTCGACTGGACCGACATCGCTTCGGCCGTCACGACGGACCTCGGATCGATCGCGTCCAACTTCGTTCGTGTGACGGGAACGACCACGATCACGGGGCTTGGCACTGTGGCGGCCACGGCATGGCGCTTCGTCCGCTTCGCGGGTGCGCTGACGCTGACCCACAACGCCGCGAGCCTGATCCTGCCGGGCGCGGCGAATATCGCGACGGTCGCAGGCGATTGCGGGCTCTTCAAGTCGGAAGGCTCCGGCAACTGGCGCTGCCTCTGGCTTGCGAAGGCTTCAGGCAAGGCGCTCATCGGACCGGCCTCGACCGACATATCCGACTCGACGACGACCGGGCGAAGCGTCCTCACCGCGGCCAATGCGGCGGCGGTCAGGACGGCAGCCGGCGTGGTGATCGGAACGGACGTCGAGGCGCACGATGCCGACCTGACGACGATCGCGGGCCTGTCGCCCTCGAACGACGACGTGCTGCAGCGGAAGGCCGGCGCGTGGACCAACCGCACGATCGCGCAGCTCCTCTCCGACCTCGGCATCGCCGCGAACTACCAGCCGCTCGACAGCGACCTCACTTCGATCGCGGCGCTCTCCACGACCTCGTTTGGCCGGGGGCTTCTGGCCTCTACCAGCGCCGCGGCGCTCGCAACCTCCGCCGGCGTCGGAACCGGCGATTCTCCCACGATGACGGCGCTGACGCTTTCGAACGGGCAGATCGTGTTTCCGGCCTCGCAGGTCGCGTCGGCCGGCGCCAACACGCTCGACGACTACGAGGAAGGCACCTTCACGCCGACGCTCACCAGCTCCGGCGGCGGAACGCCGACCTACTCACAACAGACGGGCTTCTACACGAAGGTGGGAAACCGGGTCTGCTACGAGGCGCGCGTCGTGCTGTCCAACCTCAGCACGCTTGCCGCAGGCAGCGCCAACCTGGCCGGGCTGCCGTTCGCCGCCGAATCCAGCGCCAACCGCATCGCCGCCCAGGCCTTCAATGCCAACAACATGGGGGCGACCGCGGCGACCATGACGAACGCGAACATCAACAACGGCAATTCCACGGTGAATCTCAACGTGTTCGCGGCCGGCGCCAACAGCAACCTGACCGTCGCGATGCTCACCAACACATCTGTCTTCAACGTCGCCGGGACCTATGGAGCCTAGGAGCATGTCCATCACAGCAATCGAACGTTGCGTCATGGTCGACCAGATCGACATCTTCCGCGGCGGCCTCGTCGGCGTGCGCATGAAGAAGCTCGCGATCCTGGCGGACGGCACGGTGCGCTGGGGAGGCCATCGCACCTCGATCTCCCCGCTGGAAGACGCCGAGGAGCGCCTTGCGGCGGTCTCCGAGCATCTCGCTGCGATGCGGCTCGGAACGCTCGCGCGCGAGGAATGGGAGCACGTGCTCCGCACTTGCGCGCGGGTGCACGACAAGGCCGCGGCGGAGGCCTTCACGGAGCGCGCCCGGAAGCTCGAAATGGGCGAAGACCCCGACGCGACCCTCGATGGCGCGGTCGTTTTCAACCAGACGAGCATCTTCCACACGACGCCCGGCTGCCCGCCGGACAGGATCGACGCCCTCATCCTTGCAAGGCCGGTGCAGATTTTGGCCGGGCTCGAGCCAGAGCCGGTCGCCAACAGCGACGCGTCGCTGTTGCGGCTTCTTCCGGGCGCGGACCTGACGGCGGAACGCGAGGCCTTCGAGACGAAGCTCGGCGCCGAACGATCGCCGGACGAAGCGCAATGGGCGGCGACCGGAGCGACGGCGGAGGCGGAGCACACGCCGGACGTGGTCGCCCGCTTCGCGGCGGAGGCGCCCGGACTGGTCGAGCGTGGCGTACTGACGCGCGCCGACGGCGACGCGTTGCGGCTCGCGCCGGCATCTCCGCGAGGCGGAGCCGGCTGACGCTTCGCGGCGCGACTTCTTCCACCCGCTCAACCAAGGCCCGCTCCCGCGGGCCTTTTCACGTCTGAGAGGCACCCATGGCACTGGAGATCGCAGATCCAATCGAGGCGACCCAGCGGGCGCTGAAGGCTCAGGGGTTCGACCCGGGTCCGCTCGACGGCGTGCGCGGTAGACTGACCATCCGCGCGATCAAGGCCTTCCAGCAGGCGCGCGGCCTTCCTGCCGACGGTATTGCCGGACCGCAGACACTCGCCGCGCTTCTTCCGGCCCGCCCGGGACACAGTGCGGCCGCAAGCGGGCCGAACCCCGCAACGGCCGGCTCGATCCGCCCCTGGTACGACGAGGCGCTCAGACTCAAAGGCTTGAAGGAAGCGGCCGGCTCCGGCGACAACCCGATGCTCCTGAAATGGGCGCAGCGTCTGGGCCTCGCTTACGCACACGATTCGATCGCCTGGTGCGGGCTCTTCACGGCGCACTGCATCGCTGCCGCCCTACCGGACGAGCCGCTGCCGGCCAACCCGCTCGGCGCACGCAACTGGCTCCGCTTCGGCGTGGCGTCGCAGCCGACGCTCGGCGCGGTGCTGGTGTTCTGGCGCGGCTCGCGCCAGGGCGCACAGGGGCATGTCGGCTTCTACGCCGGCGAGGACGCGGCGGCCTTCCATGTCCTCGGCGGCAACCAGTCGGATTCCGTCTCGATCGCCCGCGTGGCGCGGACGCGGCTCCTCGGAGCCCGCTGGCCGGCGAGCGCGCCGAAGCCCGCTGGCGGCGCCACGCAGGCATCGGGCGCGGGATCGCTCTCGACGAATGAAGCATGACGCTGAAAAAGGAGAAGACCATGAAAGGTTGGAGAACGCTTGGCGTGAACGCGGCGGTGGCACTGCTCGGCGTGGCGCAGGCGACGAACTGGACCGATGTGCTCGGATCGAGCAGCACTGCCGGCTGGGTGGTCACCGGCGTCGGGGTCGCCAACATGGTGCTCCGCTCGATCACCACCACCCCGGTCGGGCAGAAGACATAGGCGCAAGGGGCGGAGCGCGGCTCCGCCCTTACCGTGTTCCGGACGGGCCCGGTGGACGGCGGCCGGTGGAGGCTCTACGTTCCGCCGCGCACCGGGGGCGGTTGATGTCATTCACCAGCGGTTCATGCGGGGGCGTGTATCGAGCCCGCATGGTAAAGTCGTCCACCATAGCGGCACTCGCACTCCTCATCGCCACGGCGCTGCCGTGGGGTGGAGCGGCGGCGGCCTGCATGTCCGGCCAGGACGCGCGGGTGATGCAATTGCTGGAGCAGAACCAGGTGGTGCCGTTTCCGGCGGCGGCGAGCCGCGCCGGGATTCCCGCCAACCAGGTCGCCGCGGTGCAGCTCTGCGAGGCGGGTGGCGGCTATGTCTATCGGGTCAAGCTGCGGCAGGGCGGCACGCAGGAAATCCCGGCAAACTGAGAAGACGCTGAAGGGCAGGGGATGCGCGTACTCGTCGTTGAAGACGACCGGGACCTGAACAAGCAGCTAAGCCAGGCGCTGCGCGAGGCCGGCTACGTGGTCGACTATGCCTTCAACGGCGAGGAGGGGCACTTCCTCGGCGATACCGAGCCCTACGACGCCGTGGTGCTCGACATCGGCCTGCCAAGGCTCGATGGCCTCTCCGTGCTCGAGCAATGGCGGCGCGACGGGCGGACCATGCCGGTGCTGCTGCTGACGGCGCGCGACCGCTGGTCGGACAAGGTGCAGGGGATCGACACCGGCGCCGACGACTATGTGGCGAAGCCCTTCCATATCGAGGAAGTGCTGGCGCGCGTGCGGGCGCTGGTGCGGCGCGCCGCGGGCCACGCCTCCAACACGCTCTCGATCGGCCCCGTGCGCCTCGACCTCAAGGCAAGCCGGGTGACGGTGGACGGCGCGCCGGTCAAGCTCACGGCGCACGAATACAAGCTGCTCGAATATCTGATGCACCATCCGGGCAAGGTGATCTCGCGCACCGAGCTGACCGAGCATCTCTACGACCAGGATTTCGACCGCGACTCGAACACCATCGAGGTGTTCGTCGGGCGCCTGCGGAAGAAGCTCGGCATCGACCTGATCGAGACGGTGCGCGGCATGGGTTACCGGATCGGGCCGACCGAAACCGGCACCGGCTGACCGGGTTCGGGCGGACCGGATTCCCACGCGCATGTGGACGAGGTCCCTCTCCCTTCGCGTCGCGCTGATCGCAGCGGGTGGAAGCGCTCTCGCCCTCATCGTTGCGGGCGCCGTGTTCATCGTGCAGTTTTCCAGCACGGTGGAGCGCAATTTCGACGCGCGCCTCGATACGCTGCTCCTGACGCTGATCGCCAACACCGACGAGAATGGCGCGGTCGACGAGAACGCCGTCGAGGGGAGGAGCGGAGGCAGCTTCTCGCGTCCGCTCTCCGGCTGGTACTGGCAGACCCGCAACCCGGCGACGGGCGGCGTCATCGACTGGTCACCGTCGCTCGCCTTCGACATCCTGCCGGTCAAGGATTTTCCCACCCCCGAAAATCCCTCGCGCGCCTTCACCATAAAGGCGAGCGGAGGACGCGAACTCCGCGCGCTCGAACAGCTGGTCACGTTCTCCCCCGGCCACACATTCGCGCTGCTTGTCGCCGGCGATACCGATCCGATGGTCGGCGACATCGACGCCTTCAGGAATTCCGTCGCCTGGTGGCTCGGCGGGCTTGCTGTGCTCCTCGCCATCGGCATCGCGCTCCTCATGCGCTGGGGGCTGCGCCCGCTGCGGCAGGTGCGCGACGATCTTCGAAAGATCCGCGAGGGCGACATCGCCCACCTCGAAGGCGACTATCCGAGCGAGATCGAGCCGCTGGTGCAGGATCTGAACGCGCTGATCGATTCCAACCGTGAAATCGTCGAGCGCGCCCGCACGCATGTCGGCAACCTCGCGCATGCGCTGAAGACGCCGCTCGCCGTGCTGCAGAACGAGACGGAGCGCTCGCATGACCCGCTCGCCGCCAAGGTGGCGGAGCAGACCGGAATCATGCGCAGCCAGGTCGAGCATCACCTGAACCGCGCGAGGATAGCGGCGCAGGCGAATGTGCTTGGCGCGGTGACTGCGATCGAGCCGGCGCTTGCCGCGCTGGCGCGCGTGATGGGGAAGGTGCACCAGGAGCGCAATCTTGCAATCGGCCTCGACGCGCCGGCGGGCCTGCGCTTCCGCGGCGAGAAGCAGGATTTTGAGGAGATGGCCGGCAACCTCCTCGATAACGCCTGCAAATGGGCGAAGGCGCGCGTCCGTATTGTGGTGCGGCGCGAGGAGAGCGGCCGGCGGCCGTTCATCGTCCTTGCGATCGACGATGACGGGCCGGGCCTGCCGCCCGAGGACCGCGCGGCGGCGCTGGAACGCGGCGCCCGCCTCGATGAGACGAAGCCGGGCTCCGGTCTCGGGCTTTCAATCGTGGTGGAACTGGCGCGGGTCTACGGCGGGGGGCTGACGCTGGAGGCCTCGGAGCTTGGCGGGCTCAGCGCGCGGCTCAGGCTCCCCGCGGCCGGCGAGTAGCGCGAGCGGCGCGCCGACGATTGCAAAGCGGCGGCAATTCCGCCATCGCTTGATCGAAGACGGGAGTCGGCGGTCGACCTCAGCCTCGGAAGTGCGTTCGGGAGAAGTCATGAAGTGGGCGATTGCGGTGGCGGTTTCGACGCTGCTGCTGGCGGGCTGCGGGGAAAAACCTGATATCCAGACCGGTGCGATCCCCGGCGCCAATCCCGGAACGGTCGTGGGCAGCCCGATCGCGGTTGGCGCCGGCGAGGCGCCGGTCGGGCCGGTCGAGGGCGGCCTGATGGGCGCCGAGGTGGGCCGTTCGCTGGACGACGCGGACCGCGCGACGGCGCTGAAGGCGGAGTACGAGGCGCTGGAATACGGCCGCGTCGGCAATCCGACCGTGTGGCAGAGCAAATCCGGCGACAATCACGGCCAGATCACCGTTGGCTCAAGCTACCAGGTGAACCGGCTCGACTGCCGGGAATATACCCACAATGTCTGGATCGGCGGACGGCTCCGGGTCGTAAAGGGCACCGCCTGCCGCGAGCCGGACGGGGTGTGGCGGATCGTCGGATAGGGTGGTCGCCGCCTTCTTTCGCCGCCGCGCGGTGATGCAACGCATTGCCGCCGCGTTCGGCGGGCACTAAATCGGCTCAACCAAGGGACTTTGGGCCGAATTGCTGCTCTGGATCCTCATCGCGCTTCTGACCGCCGCGGCGATACTCGCGGTGCTCGCGCCGCTATCGCGCACGCCGAAGCGCAGAGGAGCCGCCGCGCATGCGGCGCGCGTCTATCGCGACCAGCTTGACGAACTCGCGCGCGACAAGGCGGAGGGCCGCATCAGCGCGGCCGAAGCGGAAACGGCGCGCGCCGAGATCGCCCGCCGGCTGATCGCGATCGACGCGGAAGCGCGCGAGGATGGCGTGCCTTCCGCGGCGTCCGCCCCCGCCGACAATCCGAACGCCCGGCGCGCCGTGGCGCTTGTCGCGCTCCTCGGAATCCCGATGCTGTCGCTCGGCCTCTATCTCGGCCTCGGCGCGCCGCAGCTTCCGGGCGAGCCGCTGGCGGCGCGCCTCGCTGCCCCGGTCGCTCCCGACGACATTCAGCTCCTCATCGCAAAGGTCGAGGAGCATCTTACGGAAAATCCCGAGGACGGGCGCGGGTGGGACGTGATCGCGCCGGTCTATCTGCGCGTCGGCCGAACCACCGAGGCGGCGCAGGCCTACCGCAACGCCATCCGCCTCCTCGGCGCCACGGCCCCCCGGCAGGGCGCGCTCGGCGAGGCGATCTTCGCTTCCGAGGGCGGCATCGTGACCGCCGACGCGCGGACCGCCTTCGAAGCCGCGCGGGCGCTCGATCCGAGTGCTCCCGGCCCGCGCTTCTACCTCGCCGTCGCGGCGGAGCAGGAGGGCAAGCCGGAGGACGCCGCGAAGGAACTCAGGGCGCTCCTTGCCGAAGCGCCGGCCGATGAGTCATGGCGTCCGGCGATCGAGATGGCGCTGGCGCGCGTCGATCCGAACGCGCCCAAGCCCGGCGGCAGCGAGCCGGGGCCGACCGCCGAAGATGTCGCCGCGGCACAGGGCATGCCGGCTGGCGACCAGACCGCCATGATCGATTCCATGGTGACGCGGCTCGCCGCGCGGCTCAAGGACGAGCCCGACGATGTCGAGGGCTGGCTGCGGCTGATCCGTTCCTACGTGGTTCTGGGGCGGATGGATTCCGCTTCCGACGCCGGCCGTTCCGCGCTCGCCGGCGTGCGCGACAACGGTGCGCGGCAGCGGGTCGAGGCGCTGCTTGCCGACCTTCGCGTGACACCCTCCGGAGCCGACACGCCATGACGCGGAAACAACGCCGGCTCACGATGATTGGGGGCGCAGGCGTCGTGCTGGCGATCGCCGCCGCGCTGGTGCTCTTCGCGCTCCGCGACCAGATCGTGTTCTTCTATTCGCCGACAGAGCTCGCCGAAAAGGCGCTGCCGCCCGGAACCCGCGTCCGCCTTGGCGGGCTCGTCGTGGACGGGTCGGTGGTGCGCGCCGACGACGGCAGCGTCAGCTTTTCCGTCACCGATACGGCGAAGACGACGAAGGTGGATTTCCGCGGCGTCCTTCCGGATCTCTTCCGGGAAGGACAGGGCATCGTGGCCGAGGGCGTGCTAGCGTCGCCGGGCGTCGTCACGGCCGACACCGTGCTCGCCAAGCACGACGAGAAATACATGCCGAAGGAAGTGGTGGACGCGCTGAAGGCGCAGGGGCGCTGGCAGGAAGGTGAGGGAACTTCCCAATGAAGAAGATGGCCCAGTGAGGATGGCCCAATGAGGATGGATGCGCGATGGCCGGCATGATGGGTACGCTCTCGGTCGCGGAGCTCGGGCACTACGCTCTGGTGCTGGCGCTCGCCATGATGCTGATCCAGTCGAGCGTGCCGCTGGTCGGGCTCCGCTGGCGCGACGAGCGGCTCGTCGCTGTGTCTTCCTCCACGCCGATCATGGGTTTCGCGCTGATCGCGTTCGCCTTCGCCGCGCTCATCGCCGCCTACGTGACCTCGGACTTCTCGGTCCGCAACGTCTTCGAGAACAGCCACTCCTCCAAGGAGCTGCTCTTCAAGGTGACCGGCGTCTGGGGCAACCACGAAGGCTCGATGCTGCTCTGGGTGCTGATCCTCAGCCTCTTCGGCGCGCTGGTCGCGGCGTTCGGCTCGAACCTCCCGAGCGGACTGCGCGCTCGCGTGCTGGCGGTGCAGGGATGGATCGGCTCCGCCTTCCTGCTCTTCATCCTCTTCACCTCCAATCCCTTCGCGCGGCTCGACCCGGCTCCGCTCGAAGGCCAGGACCTCAACCCGATTCTTCAGGACATCGGCCTCGCGATCCATCCGCCGTTCCTCTACCTCGGCTATGTCGGCTTCTCGATCGCCTTCTCGTTCGCGGTGGCGGCGCTGATGGAGGGCCGCACCGACGCGGCATGGGCGCGCTGGGTGCGGCCGTGGACGCTGGTCGCCTGGATGTTTCTGACCGCCGGCATCGCGATGGGCTCCTACTGGGCCTATTACGAGCTCGGCTGGGGCGGATTCTGGTTCTGGGACCCGGTCGAGAACGCCTCGTTCATGCCGTGGCTCGCCGGGACGGCGCTGCTGCATTCCGCCGTCGTGATGGAGAAGCGCGGCGCGCTCAAAGTCTGGACGGTGCTGCTCGCGATCCTCACCTTTTCACTGTCGCTGCTCGGCACGTTCCTCGTGCGCTCAGGCGTGCTCACATCGGTGCACAGCTTCGCCTCCGACCCGACGCGCGGCGTGTTCATCCTCGGCATCCTGACGCTCTTCATCGGGGGGGCGCTGGCGCTCTTCGCCTGGCGCGCGCCGGAGATGAAGCAGGGAGGATTGTTCGCGCCGCTGAGCCGCGAAGGGGCGCTCGTCTTCAACAACCTCTTCCTCGTCGCGGCGTGCGCAACGGTGCTGGTCGGCACGCTCTACCCGCTGGCCCTCGAAGCGGTGACCGGTCAGAAGATCTCCGTTGGCGCGCCGTTCTTCCACCTGACCTTCGTGCCGCTGATGATCCCGCTGCTGCTGGCGCTGCCCTTCGGGCCGATGCTCGGCTGGAAGCGCGGCGACCTCTACGGCGCGGCGCAGCGGCTCGGCGTCGCGATGATCGCGGCGCTGGTGGCAGCCGTCATCACGTATGTGATGGCGGGCGGGAAGGGCGTGCTCGCGCCGCTTGGGCTGGCGCTCGGGGTGTGGATGGTCGCCGGCAGTCTCGTCGACTTCGCCGAGCGGGTGATGCTCTTCAGAGTGCGCCTCGGAACGAGCGTGGCGCGATTCCTCGGCCTGCCGCGCTCGGCGCTTGGCACGATCGTCGCGCATTGCGGCATGGGGCTCTGCGTCATCGGCCTGGTCTCGGCGAGCGCCTATTCCACCGAGACGATCGCGGCATTGAAGCCGGGCGAGACGCTGCAGGCCGGCGCCTACACGCTCCTCTTCCAGGGCACCGCGCCGGCGACCGGACCGAACTACACCGAGGAGCGCATGCTCTTCAACGTGTCGCGCGACGGCGGCGCTCCGTTCCAGATGTCGCCGGCGAAGCGCTTCTATACGGCGCGGCAGATGCAGACGACCGAGGCGGCGATCAAGACGCTCGGCTTCTCGCAGCTCTATGTGAGCCTTGGCGACCGCCTCGACAGCGGCGCGCAGGCGGTGCGCGCGTCCTACAAGCCGCTCGTCACGCTGATCTGGCTTGGGCCGCTCGTCATGGCGTTCGGCGGCGGGCTGTCGCTCTCCGACCGGCGGCTCCGGATCGGCGCGCCGCGCCGAAAGATCGTTCCTGCTGCGAAAGCCGCTTCGGCGTGATCCGTCTCGCGCTGCTTCTTCTTCTCCTCTGCTCGCCCGCCTTTGCGGTGCAGCCCGACGAGCAGCTCGCCGATCCCGTTCTCGAGGCGCGGGCGCGAGACATATCGGAGGGGCTGCGCTGCCTCGTCTGCCAGAATCAGTCGATCGACGATTCCGATGCGCCGCTGGCGCGCGACCTGCGGCTCCTGGTGCGCGAGCGGTTGAAGGATGGCGACAGCGACGATGCGGTGCGGTCCTATCTCGTCGCGCGCTATGGCGACTTCATTTTGCTCAAGCCGCCGTTCGAGGTGGGGACGCTGTTGCTGTGGCTGACGCCGGCCCTCGTGCTCGTTGCGGGGGCGTTCATTGCCCTGATGCGATTCCGGCGACCGCTTGCCACCGCGCCGAATCTCTCGGGATCGGAGGAGGAGAACCTCGCGCGCATCCTTAGGGAGGAGCAGCGCTGAACCCGCCCCCGGGTTTTGCCTGAACCTTACCAACAATTAACGCGACGGACACCGCGTCGTAAGGCGACACTCCCTAGATAGAGAACTGCGCAGGCGGTTGTTGCCCCCCAAGGCCGCCGGCGCAGACCTCCGGTCCGCCCCTGAGAAAGGGGCGGACCCCTTTAATCCAAGGGAGTTTCGAAAAGTCATGACGAACGTCGCCCATCCGACCACGCGAGCCCGGCGCATCCGCAATGCGCTGCTCGCCAGCGTCTTCACCCTCGGCGTCGCTGGCGCCGCCGGCGGTGCTCTCCTCTCCAACAGCCACATGGCGTTTGCCGATCCGGTCAGGGTCGACGCTGTCGCGCCGGCGGACTTCTCGGCGATCGTCGAGCAGGTCGCGCCGGCCGTCGTGAGCGTGCAGGTCAAGACCGAGGTCGCGGCGGTATCGGACCGCAGCGCGCCGCAGGGCATGGAGGACCTTCCCCCCGGCCTGCAGGAATTCTTCCGCCGCTTCCAGATGCCCGGCGACCAGGGCCAGGGTGACAATCCGGGCGACAACCGCGAGCCGTTCCATCCGCGCCACGGCATGAGCCAGGGTTCCGGCTTCTTCATCACCGACAACGGCTACCTCGTCACCAACGCGCATGTGGTCGAGGACGGCACGGGCTACACGGTGCTGATGGATGACGGGCGCGAGCTCGACGCCAAGCTGATCGGCAAGGACGTGCGCACCGACCTCGCGCTTCTGAAGGTCGAAGGCCACGACTTCAAATACGTGAAGTTCGCTACCGACCAGCCCAAGGTGGGACAGTGGGTGCTGGCGGTCGGCAACCCGTTCGGCCTTGGCGGCACGGTCACCGCCGGCATCATCTCGGCCGAAGGCCGCGACATCGGCTCGGGCCCCTACGACAACTTCCTGCAGATCGATGCGCCGGTGAACCGCGGTAATTCCGGCGGCCCGACCTTCAACATCCACGGCGAGGTCGTCGGCGTGAACACCGCGATCTTCTCGCCCTCCGGCGGCAATGTCGGCATCGCCTTCGCGATCCCGGCGAGCACGGTGTCCGAGATCGTCGGCGACCTGAAGGATCGCGGCGTTGTCACGCGTGGCTGGCTCGGTGTCCAGATCCAGCCGGTCACCGATGATATCGCGAAGAGCCTCGGCATCGAAAACACGCACGGCGCCATCGTGGCGGACGCGACCTCGCATGGTCCGGCCGAAGGCGCCGGGGTGAAGACCGGCGACATCATCACCAAGGTGAACGGCACCGACGTGGCGGGTCCGAAGGAGCTTTCGGAGACGATCGCCAAGCTTGAGCCGGGCGCCAAGATCAAGCTGACGGTGATGCGCGAGGGGCATGAGCAGAGCCTCGACGTCACGCTCGGCAACCTGAACGACTTCGACAAGAGCCAGGTGGCGAGCGCCGACAGCAACGACCAGAGCGCGACTCCCGACCAGCACGGTTCGCTGGCCGCACTCGGCGTCACGCTCGAGCAGAACCCTGACGGCGAAGGCGTCCGCGTCGCGAGCGTCGACGAGGAAAGCCCGGCTGCCGACAAGGGCCTGCAGAAGGGCGACGTCATCGTCGCCGTCGGCTCGAAGCCGGTGAACAGCGTGGCCGACGTCGAGGCGGGTGTTGCCTCGGCGCAGGATCAAGGCCGCGACGCAGTGCTCTTCCGGGTGCAGGGCCAGAATGGCAGCCGCTTCGTCGGCGTGCCCTTCGAGCGCGGCTGACACCGGCGGACAAGACCTGAACCGGACGGAACGTCGCCCCCCAACTCCGTCCGGATCTCAGCAGGCGGGCCGCGCAAGCGGCCCGCCTTGTCATAGAGCCTCTCCTCCGATTGATCGGATCGGCTCTATTCGTTTGTTCGGGCATGACCCTATCCGAAAAGCGGTTCCCACTTTTCGGGATCAGGCCCAGGAGGCCGGAACTGGCGAAACCCATGGAAGCCGGTTATCCCAACACCATGCGAATCCTCGTCATCGAAGACGATCGCGAAACCGCGAACTACCTGGTGAAGGCGCTGGGCGAGGCCGGCCATGTCGCCGACAGCGCCTATGACGGGGAGAGCGGCTTCGAACTCGCGGCGGGAGAGGGCTACGACGTGCTCGTCGTGGACCGGATGCTGCCGAAGCGGGACGGGCTGTCGCTGATCACCGAACTCAGGTCATCCGGCAACCGGGTCCCGGTGCTGATCCTCTCGGCGCTCGGCCAGGTCGACGACCGGGTGACGGGTCTCCGCGCCGGCGGCGACGACTATCTGCCCAAGCCCTACGCCTTCTCCGAGCTTCTCGCGCGCGTCGAGGTGCTCGGGCGGCGAAGCGCACCGAAGGAGGCGGAGACGGTCTATCGCGTCGCCGACCTGGAACTCGACCGGCTGGCGCGCAAGGTGCATCGCGGCGGCGACCCGATCATCCTGCAGCCGCGCGAATTCCGTCTGCTCGAATACCTGATGAAGAATGCCGGCACGGTGGTGACGCGCACCATGCTGCTGGAGAAGGTCTGGGATTATCATTTCGACCCGCAGACCAACGTCATCGACGTGCACATGTCGCGGCTGCGGGCCAAGATCGACAAGGGCTTCGACCGGGCGCTGCTGCATACGGTGCGGGGCTCCGGTTACGTGATGCGGGACGATGCCTAGCCCGCGTTCATTCCGGCTGTTCCGCACCACCGCCTTCAAGCTCACCGGCATTTTTCTCGCGGTCTTCACGATCTTCGCCGTCTTCCTGATCGGCACGATCGCGAGCAACATGAACGCCATCCTGGAAACGCAGATGGGCGCGGCCGTCGATTCGGAGCTGCGCGCCATGACGCTCCAGTATCAGGCCGGCGGCATGCCGCTCCTGACCCGCGTCATCGAGTTCAGAAGCCGCCAGCCGGGCGCGAGCCTCTACTTCGCAACCGATTCCGCCGGCAAGCGGATCGCCGGCAACGTGGAGACAGTGCCGGTCGCCATCCTCGACCAGGCCGGTTCGGATGCGCAGGTCGTGCCCTATATGTGGCGCGACGAACAGGGATCGCAGCGATCGCATACAGCCCTCGTCCGCGTGGTGCAGTTTCCCGATGGCGTGCGGGTGCTGGTCGGTCGCGACGTGTCGGAGCGTGACGCGCTCATCCGCGTCGTGCAGCGCTCGCTGATCCTCACCGTCGCCCTGATGCTGATACTCGGCGTCATAGCCTGGATCTTCGTCTCGCGGCGGGTATTGAAAAGAATCGATTCCATTGCCGAGACGAGCCAGCGGTTTGTGGCGGGCGATCTTGCCGGCCGGCTAGAAGTGACCGGGACGGGCGACGAGTTCGATCGGCTCGCCGAAAGCCTCAACACCATGCTGGCGCGCATCGAGCGCCTGATGCTCGGGCTGAAGCAGGTCTCCGACAACATCGCCCACGATCTGAAGACGCCGCTGACGCGCATGCGGAACCGCGTCGAGCGCGCCCTGGCGCAGGGGCGGAGCGAGCCCGAATATCGCGATGCGCTGCACGCGACGATCGAGGAGGCGGATCAGTTGATCCGCACCTTCAACGCGCTGCTGCTCATCGCACGCGCAGAGGCCGGCGCTCCGGCGACCGAGTTCGCCGACTTCGACGCGGCGCGGGTCGCCCGCGACGTGCTGGAGCTCTACGAGCCGGTCGCCGAGGAAGCCGGCGTCACGCTCCGCATCGAAAGCGCCGGGCCGATCATGGTCCGCGCCAATCGCGAGCTGGTCAGCCAGGCGCTCGCCAACCTCGTTGACAACGCGATCAAATATGCCGACGAGGGCAACGAGAAGCCGGAGGTGACCATCTCGGTCAGCGAGGACAAAGGCGTGGCGACATTCCGCGTCGCCGACAACGGCGCCGGCATCGCGGAGGCCGACCGGCCGCGCGTGACGGAGCGGTTCGTGCGGCTGGAGGAGAGCCGCTCGAAGCCCGGCGCGGGGCTCGGCCTGAGCCTCGTCTCGGCGGTGGCGCAATTGCACGGCGGCAAGCTCGAGCTGAGCGACAACGCGCCCGGCCTCGCCGCCATCCTCACCGTGCCGGGAGCGGCTTCCGGCCGTGCCGGCTGAGGCGCTCGCGCGCCGCATCGCGGCGCTCCCCGACTCGCCTGCTTCCGCCGCCGCGCTCGAACGCCTCCGGGAGGCGGCTGCAAGACAGGACGCGCCGACGAGCCTTGACGCCGCGCTCGGCGATCCGCGTGTCGCGGCGTTCCTCGGCAACGCCCTCGGAGACTGTCCCTACCTCCTCGATCTTGCCGCGAAGGACCTCCCCCGCCTTGCTGCGATCCTAAGCGCGGCGCCCGAAGCGCGTGTGGCGGGGATCGTCGACGGGCTGGCGGCGAGGGAGTGGCCGGCGCGCACCGATGCGATGGCGGCGCTGCGGCAGGCCAAGCAGGACGTGGCGCTGACGCTCGGCCTCGCCGATCTCGCCGGGGCGCTCGACCTGGATTCGGTCACCGCGCTCCTTACCTCCTTTGCCGACGCGGCGCTGGCGGCGGCGCTCCGCTTCGCGCTCGCCGACGCGGCGCATGCCGGGCGGTGGCTCGGGGGCAGGGAGGCGAAGGGCTTCTTCATCCTCGGCATGGGGAAATACGGCGCGGGTGAGCTCAACTATTCGAGCGACATCGACATCATCGCGCTGTTCGATCCGCATGCGCCGGGGCTTGCCGATGCGAGCGAGCCCTCCGCCTTCTGGGTGCGGATCGTGCGCCAGCTCGTCACGCTGCTGCAGGAGCGGACCGCCGACGGCTATGTGTTCCGCGTCGATCTCCGGCTTCGCCCCGATCCGGGCGCAACGCGCGTAGCGCTCTCCTCGGAAGCGGCGCTGCTCTACTACGAGAGCATGGGGCAGAACTGGGAGCGGGCGGCCCTCATCAAGGCGCGCGCGGTGGCCGGCGACATCGCCGCCGGTGCGGCGTTCATCGGCGAGCTGGCGCCGTTCATCTGGCGCAAGTACCTCGACTTCGCGGCGATCGCCGACATCCACTCGATCAAGCGCCAGGTGCATGTACATCGCGGCCACGCGACCGTCCGCGTGCTCGGACACGATATCAAGCGCGGGCGCGGCGGCATCCGCGAGATCGAATTCTTCGTGCAGACGCAGCAGCTCATCGCCGGCGGCCGCGACCCCACGCTGCGCGGCACGCGCACGGGCGACATGCTGGCGAAGCTCACCGAGAAGGGATGGATCGACGCGGCGGCGCGCGAGGAGCTCGACGCGGCCTATCGCGTGCTGCGCAACGTCGAGCACCGGCTGCAGATGGTGCGCGACGAGCAGACGCATACGATGCCGTCCGAACCCGCGGAGCTGGCGCGGATCGCGCGCCTCATGCGCTATCCCGATGCGGACGCCTTCCAGGCGGATCTCAGAGCAATCCTGGAGACTGTCGCGCGCCGCTATTCGGAGCTGTTCGAAAGCGCCGAGGACCTTTCGACCGCCGGCGGCAGCCTTGTCTTCACCGGCGGCGAGGACGACCCGGAGACGCTGGAGACGCTGCGCAAGCTCGGCTTCGCAACGCCCGAAAGCGTGACGGAGACGGTGCGCGGATGGCACTTCGGCCGCTTCGCCGCGATGCGATCGACCGCCGCGCGGGAAAGCCTGACGGAGATCACTCCGGCGCTGCTGAAGGCCTTCTCGCGCGCCGGCAATCCGGACGCCGCGGTGCGCGCCTTCGACAGCCTGCTGAAGGCGCTACCGGCAGGCGCACAGCTCTTCGCGCTGCTCCGCAACAATCCCGGTCTCCTCGATCTCCTCGCCACGATCCTCAGCGCCGCGCCACGGCTCGCCGAGATATTCGCGCGCCGGCCGCATGTCGCCGACGCGCTGCTTGCGCCGCGCGCGTCCGGCGAAGCGGCCGGTGCGGGCGAGCTGGCCGAGGCGCTGGAGCATGGGCTGAACGAGGCGCGGCGCTACGAGGACGTGCTCGACCGCGCGCGGCTCTTCGTCGCTGAGCGGCGCTTCCTCATCTCGGTCGGGCTGCTGAACGGAACGCTCGCTCCGAGCGCCGCAGGCCGGGCGTTCTCCGATCTCGCCGAGACGGTCGTGCGCGCGCTGCTCAGGCGGACAGAGGAGGAGTTCGCCCGCCGCCACGGGCGGCTGCCGGACGGACGCACCGCGATCGTGGCGTTCGGGAGGCTTGGCTGCCGCGAGATGACCGCGAGCTCCGATCTCGATCTGATCGTCGTCTATGACCACGCGCCCGATACGCTCTCCGACGGCGCACGGCCGCTTCCGCCCTCGCAATATTACGCGCGCCTGACGCAGCGGCTGACCGCGGCGCTCGCGGCGCCGACGGCGGAGGGGGTCGCCTACGAGGTGGACCTTCGGCTGCGGCCATCGGGGCGCGCGGGGCCTCTCGCCACGCATGTCGAGGCGTTCGCGGCCTATCAGCTGAACGAAGCCTGGACCTGGGAGCACATGGCGATGTCGCGCGGCCGGGCGATCGCCGGCGACGCCGAGCTGATGCGGCGCGTCTCCGGCGTGCTGGATGCGCTCGTCGCCAAGAAGCGCGATCCGGCGACGCTCGCCGCGGACGTCGCATCGATGCGCGCCCGCATCGAGCGCGAGAAGGCGACTGCCGGGCCGTTCGACGTGAAGCTTGTTCGCGGCGGGCTGATGGATTGCGAGTTCGCCGCGCAGTTCCTCGTGCTCGGCGGGCTCGGCAGGATTGCCGGCGAGACGACGCTTCAGTCGCTCGAGCGCGCCGCCGACCAGGGCCGGCTCGATCCGGCCGATGGCGAGCGGCTGGTGCTCTCGGCCGCGCTGCAGGGCGCGCTGCTGCAGATCGAGCGGGTGGCCGACCCGAAGGCATTCTCGCCGGATACCGCGCCCGAGGCACTGAGGCGGCTGATGGTCGGGATCGCCGACGGCGCGCTCAGGAACTCCGGCGTCGGCAAGGAGCGCTCCGGAATCGCCTCGTTCGAAGACCTGGAGGCGCGGCTCGCGGCGGTGCAGGTCGCGACGCGGGCGGCGCTTGAAAGCGTGCTCGGCGTGGCCGTGGGCGTTCCGCCCATCTAGTCGGGAGCTTCCGTCAGCGCGGGCGCAGCGTGATCCAGGCCGGGGCGTGGTCGCTGGCCCCGTCTTCGCCGCGCACGTCGCGATCGACCCCGGCGTCCGAGAGTCGCTCCGCGAGGTCGGGGCTGAGGAGAAGATGATCGAGCCGCAGGCCGGCATCGCGCCGCCAGCGGTCGCGCTTGTAGTCCCAGAAGGTGAACATCGGCTCGGAGGGATGGATGGTCCGCAGCGAGTCCGTCCAGCCCTGCTGCAGGAGCCGGGCGAAAGCGGCGCGGCTCCGCGGCTGCACCAGCGCGTCCTTGTCCCAGGATTTCGAAGGGTAGATGTCGAAGGGGGTCGGCACGACGTTGTAGTCGCCGGCGAGGATGACGGGCACGCCGGCCGCCAGAAGCCCGGCAGCATGGGCGATCAGCCGTTCGAACCAGGCGAGCTTGTAATCAAACTTCGGGCCGGGCTGCGGGTTGCCGTTCGGCAGGTAGATCGACGTCACGACCATGCCGCTGACCGCCGCCTCGATATAGCGGCTCTGCTTGTCGCCGGGGTCGCCGGGGAGCGCGGTGCGGGTCAACACCGGCTCGCTTCCGCGCGCCAGGATGGCGACGCCGTTCCAGGTCTTCTCGCCGAGCCACACGGCGCCGTAGCCGGCATCGCGCAGCGCGGAGGCCGGGAAGAAGTTCTGCGGCGCCTTCAGCTCCTGCAGCGCAACGATGTCGGGCTGCGCCGCGGCGAGCCAGGCGAGGAGATTGGGGAGCCGGCGGTTGACGTTGTTGATGTTGAACGTCGCGATCCGGATGGCGCCGCGTTTGCCGGGCTTTCGTGCCATCGCCCCTGCCTATGCCGAACGCCGCTCGGCGAGCGTGAACCACCCGACGCCGGCGATGACCAGCGCCGTGCCGATCGCATCGAGCACGCTGAAGTGCTCACCGAGGATGAGGACCGCGAGCAGGATGGTGACGACGGGGCTCAGCGTTCCGATGGTCGCGTTGGCCTGCGCCGAGATCCGCTGCAGGGCGAAGTTCAGCAGGAACGACGGGAGCACCGTCGCGCCGATCGCCAGCAGCAGGCCGTAGCCGAAGAGTTTCGGGCTGACGATCATGTTCGCGAGCGGTTCCCGGAGTGCGAATTGCAGGAGCGCCGCCGCCGCCGCGCCGCTCATGGCGATGCAGGTGAAGAGCCGCGGTCCGATTTTTCCGATCAGGTCTTTTGCGAGGAGCTGGTAGAGCGCGAAGGCGATTGCCGCGGAGAGCACCAGCGCGGAACCTCTCGCGAGATCGCCGCTCGCGGCGCTGCGGTCGGTGGCGAAGATCAGCACCAGGCCGGAATAACTGATAGCGATGCCGACCACCGTGCGCGCGCGTATCGGCTGCGCGAAGAACAGCGCGCCGAAGAGCACGACGAAGGCCGGATAGGTGAAGAGGATCAGCCGCTCGAACTGGGCGGAGATGTAAACGAGGCCGAGGAAGTCCGTGTAGCTCGCGAACCAGTATCCGAGCATGCCGATGAGGGCTGCGCGAAGAACGAGCCCGCGCTCCGGAAGCGGTCTTCCGCTCCGGCGTCTCTCCGCCACCGAAGCCAGCCCGATCGCGGCGTAGAAGGGAAGCGACAGGAGCATGCGGAGCGCAAGCAGCGTCTCCGCATTGATGCCCTCCGCGTAGGCGAGCTTGATGAAGATCGCCTTGGTGGAGAAGAGCACCGCGCCGGTCGCGGCAAAGGCATAGCCGACCCAGAGGCTGCGCCGCATGTTGGCCTGCGACGGCGTCGGGGAGGTCGGGTCTGAGATCGTTTCGCTACGGGTCGTCATGGGATTCGGTCGCTTTCGGCAGGACGAGCGAGGCGACCGGGACAGGGAAGGCCGGACCGCGTCGCAGACGCGTCCGGTTGGCAGAAATCAGAAGCCGCCCGGATCGCGCTTGGCGCCGAGAATAATCAGCCAGGGAAGGGGGCGGCTTGCAGTCATAGGCGTGCTGTTAGCAGCGATCGGGCTTCGGGACCAGTGCGCCAGAAAAATCGAGCGCCGGCTTTCGGCCGGCGCTCGATTCGATCGGCAGTTCAGGGGAGGAGAACTATTTGGCGGGAGCGCAGGTCGCGCCTGCCGGGCACACGGTTGCCGAGGGCGTTGCCGGCGCCGGGCTCGCGGCGGTACTCATGGCCACCACCGTCTCGGCCGGGGCGCTCGCCGTCGTGTTCATGTTGTGAAAGGCGCAGGCGCTCGCCGAGGAAATTCCAAGCGCCAGCGCCGCACTCGCTGCCAGGGACGTGAGAAGCTTCTGCATCGGTGCCTCCGTCGATTCCCGTATCAACGTCCCCGAGCTTACTCATCGAACGGGAGGCAGCAAGTCCTCTTGCGGTCAAGAACCGGTGAACGGCTCCAGCTATTGAACGGCTCCAGCTATTGGACGCGCGTGACCTTGTATCCGCTGGCCCGAAGGAGCTCGACCAGCCCGTCATCACCCGGGAGATGCAGTGCGCCCACGCCGATGAACGCGTTGCCTTGCGCAAGGATGGGCAGAAGTCGTTCGTGCATGCGCAGATTGCGGTCGTGGATCAGTGGGCCCTGCATGACGCGAAACGCTTCCGCGTTGCGCGCATATTCCGGCGTGTTCGCCATGAGCGTCATGGAGAGGGTCGGCCTTTCGTCCCGGTAGACCTGAATGTCGGTGGCGAACAGGTCTGCAATCCTGTCCGGGCCGAGCGCTATCAGCTGCAGCAGATCGGTAGGTCCCAGCGCGTTTTCCAGGCTGCCGATCACCGCGAGCTGCTCCTCGACCGTTTCGAGCCCGACGACGCGCTTGCCGGCTTGTGTCGCGAGATGTTCGAGCTTGGCGTCGACGGTGTATTCCCCGCGAAGCATCGCCGCCTGTTCGCAGACGGGCATGCTGAGGTTCATCACCAGGAACCATGGCTTCATCCGGCGGGCCGAAAAATACGGCATCCCCACCGCGGCGGTCATCCCGCCCAGCGCCTCCTTCTGCTCCTTGCTGAAATCGGCATCGACGGTCTCGCCTTCGGGCAGCATGGCAAGCGGCGCCATCTTTGCCGCAAGCGCGAATTTTCCGCTGCCGGAAAGACCCGTGAGCTCGAGGACGAGTGTGTCCGCGCGATCCAGCGCCGCGGCGACTGCCGGCCTGAAGCTCGTGATATCCGGGTCCGCCACGTGCATCGTGCCGAGCAGCCAGGACGGCGGGGCGTCCTCCTTTTCGATCTTCCAGAAGAGCCCGGCGCTGTTCGGCTGGGCGTCGAAGTCGGCGAGCGCTTTCGCCCAAACCTCCGGCCGCTGCGTGGCGATCTCATCAAGGATCGAGTGGCCGGCGCAAACAGCAAAGGCCGACTCCGGAAGGACGAGCGTTGGAACGGCCAGGGAAAAGGCGAACACGCTTGTGAAGATGCGCATCATGGTTGGCTTCCCTTCACCTGGGCGTGTCAGGCCCTTGGGTGGGCGTTGCGGTAAGCCTCCAGCAGCCGCGCCGAATCGACGTTGGTGTAGATCTGCGTGGTGGACAGGCTGGCGTGGCCGAGCAGCTCCTGAATGGTGCGGAGATCGCCCCCGCGACCGAGGAGATGCGTCGCGAAGGAATGGCGCAGCGCGTGCGGCGTGACGGTTTCCTCCAACCCCAGCGCACCGCGGAGCCGCGCGATGGCAAGCTGGATGATCCGGGGCGAGAGCGGGCCGCCCCTGGCGCCGCGGAAAAGCGGCTCGTCCGACACGAGCGGAAACGGAACCAGCTCGAGATAGGTTTCCAGCGCGCGGCTGACCGCCGGCAGCACCGGCACGACGCGCTCGCGTCCACCCTTGCCGATGACGCGCATCGCATCCTTGCCGCGGAGCGGCGCATCGGCGGCCTTGAGCGCCAGCGCCTCGGAGATGCGCAGGCCGCAGCCGTAAAGGAGCATCAGCACCGCCGCGTCACGCGCCGCGATCCATGGCTCCTCGGAGAGGCTCTCGACCGTCTGCATGAGGCTGGCGCTGTCAGCGATCGAGAGCGCCTTCGGCAGGCTCTTCGGCTGCTTCGGCGGCCGGACGCTGGCGAAGGCGGTGGTCGCCGCGATGCCCTGCTTTTCGCAAAAACGCGCGAAGGACCGGAGCGCCGCAACCTGCCGGCCGAGCGTGCGCGCGCCGACGCCGTCGCTCCGCCGATGCGCCATGAAGGCGCGCACGTCCGCCGGGGTGAGCGCGGCGATGTCGGCGGGGGAGGGCGGTGCGGCGAGGTGGCCGGTCACGAAGCGGAAGAATTGCTCCAGATCGCGCTGATAGGCCTCCAGCGTATTCGCCGCGAGCCGCCGCTCGCGCCCGAGATGCGCCGCCCAGTCGAGCGCCGCCTGGCGCAGCCCGGGCGCGGCGGTGATCAGCAGGTGCTCTTTGGCGCTGGCCGAATTCATCCGGCGATACTCACCGGCCCGAGCTTTATTTTCCGTGACCGCCGGTGGCTGACCCCAATGTTCTTTGGGATCGCTAGACGATCGTCTGCCCGGTCTTTTTCCAGTCGGCGAGGAACTGCTCCAGGCCCTTGTCCGTCAGCGGGTGCTTCACGAGCGACTTCAGCACCGCGGCCGGCACGGTCGCCACGTCGGCGCCGGCGAGCGCCGCCTGTTTCACGTGGTTCGGCGTGCGGATCGAGGCGGCGAGGATCTGCGTGTCGAATTCGTAATTGTCGTAGATCGTGCGGATGTCCTCGATCAGCTCCATGCCTTCGACGTTGATGTCGTCCAGCCGACCGATGAAGGGCGAAATGAAGGTGGCCCCGGCCTTCGCGGCGAGCAGGGCCTGATTGGCGCTGAAGCAGAGGGTGACGTTGACCTTGTGACCGAGCTGGCGAAGCGCGCGGCAGGCCTTCAGCCCGTCCCAGGTGAGGGGCACCTTGACCGCCACGTTCGGCGCGATCGCGGCGAGCTTCTTGCCCTCGTTCATCATTCCGTCGAAGTCGATCGCCGCGACCTCGGCCGAGACCTCGCCCTCGACGATTTCGCAGATTTCCTTGATGACCTGCTGCATCGGCCGCCCGGCCTTCATGATGAGCGAGGGGTTGGTCGTCACGCCGTCGAGCAGACCGGTCTCGTTCAGCTCGCGGATTTCGGCGACGTCCGCCGTGTCGACGAAGAATTTCATTGGCATGTCCTGCAGCAAGGCCGCATAGCGGCGTGAAAATCGTTCTCGCTTTCTTCCGGTCCAGATGAGCCGCGCCCGGCAAGTCCTTCCCACATATAGTCGACGATCGCCGTGAGCGCACATCTCGTCTCGGTGCTCGTGCCGGTCGCCGTCGACCGACCCTACACCTATGGTTCGGACCGGGAACTCCCGCCCGGCACTATCGTCGCCGTGCCGCTCGGGACGCGGCTGGTGATCGGCGCGGTATGGAACGCCGTACCGGACGAGGTAGCTCCAAGGAAACTGCGCGAAATCGAGCGGATTTTCGATGCGCCGCCGCTCCCCGAGGCGCTGGTCCGCTTCGTCGACTGGGTCGCCGACTATACGCTCACGCCGCGCGGCATGGTTCTCCGCATGGTCCTGCGGTCGCCGCAGGCGCTGGAACCGGAAAAGCCGATGGTCGGCGTGCGCCTCGCCGGACCGGAGCCGGAGCGGATGACGGCGGCGCGGCGGCGCGTGCTCGACGCGGTGGCCGATGGGCTTTCCTGGTCGAAATCGGGTCTCGCGGCGGCGGCCGGCGTCTCGCAGGGGGTGGTCGACGGATTGCTCGCCGGCGGAACGCTTGAACTGGTGGAAATTCCATCCCGCCCGATCGCCGCCGACCTTGATCCCGACTACGCGCGGCCGGAGCTTTCAGCGGAGCAGGAGCGGGCCGCGGCGGCGATGCGCGCCGCCGCGGGCGACGCGTTCTCCGTGTCGCTGCTCGACGGCGTCACCGGCTCCGGCAAGACCGAGGTCTATTTCGAGGCGATCGCCGAGACGCTGCGGCGCGGGAAGCAGGCGCTGGTCCTGCTTCCAGAGATCGCGCTGACCGGCGCATTCCTCGACCGCTTCGCCGCGCGCTTCGGCTCGCGCCCGGCGGAGTGGCATTCGGAGGTGGGCACGCGGCAGCGCGAGCGGGTTTGGCGCGCGGTGGCACGCGGCGAGGTGCGGGCGCTGGTCGGGGCGCGCTCGGCGCTCTTCCTGCCGTTCCCGGACCTCGGCCTGATCGTCGTCGATGAGGAGCACGACCAGGCCTACAAGCAGGAGGAAGGGGTCGCCTACCATGCCCGCGACATGGCGGTGGTGCGGGCCAGTCTCTCCGGCTTCCCGGCAATCCTCTCTTCCGCCACGCCTTCCGTCGAGAGCCGCGTCAACGCCGACCGGGGGCGCTATGCGCATCTGCGGCTTCCGGCGCGCTTCGGGGTGGCGTTTCACCCGGTGGTCAGCGCGATCGACCTGAAGGCTCATCCGCCGGAGCACGGGCGCTGGCTGTCGCCGCCGCTGGTCGACGCGGTGAACGAGACGATCGCCCAGCGCGAGCAGGCGCTGCTGTTCCTGAACCGCCGCGGCTATGCGCCGCTGACGCTATGCCGCCATTGCGGGCACCGCATGGCCTGCCCGAACTGCTCGGCGTGGCTGGTCGAGCACCGCTTCCGAAAAATCCTCGTGTGCCATCATTGCGGCCACGAGGAGAGGCGGCCAGGTTCCTGCCCCTCCTGCGGGGCCGAGGAGACGCTGGTTGCGATTGGCCCCGGCGTCGAGCGCTTGCAGGAGGAGGTGCTGGAACGCTTCCCGAACGCGCGCACGCTGATCATGTCGAGCGACATGCTGGGCGGCACGCAGCGAATCCGCGCCGAGCTCGAGGCCATCGCGCGCGGCGAGGTGGACATCGTGGTGGGCACGCAGCTCGTCGCCAAGGGCCATAACTTTCCGGGCCTGTCGCTGGTCGGTGTGGTGGACGCGGACCTTGGCCTGAGCCACGGCGATCCGCGCGCGGCCGAGCGCACGTGGCAGCTCCTGACGCAGGTTACGGGCCGCGCCGGACGCGTGGGGCAGAAGAGCCGCGGGCTGATCCAGACCTACGCGCCCGACCACCCGGTGGTGCAGGCGCTCGTCTCCGGCGACCGCGAGGCCTTCTACGCGGCGGAGATCGAGACGCGCCGGCGCGCCGGGCTGCCGCCCTTCGGACGGCTCGCCTCGATCATCGTCAGCGCCGCCGACCGCCACACGGCGGAAGCGCATGCGCGCGCCATGGCGATGGCCGCGCCGCTGGAGGAGGGCGTGCGGCTGCTGGGGCCGGCCGAAGCGCCCTTCGCGGTGCTCCGCGGACGGCACCGCTTCCGGCTGCTGGCGCAATCGCAGACCGTCGGGCGGCTGCACGACTGGCTGCGCGCGTGGCTGGCGAAAGCACCGAAGGAGCGCGGCAGCGTCAGCGTCGCGGTCGACGTCGACCCGATGAGCTTTCTCTGAGCGGGCAAGAGCCGCCTTGGCTTAGCCGCGCGCGAAGAGCTCCTGAGCCTCCACTGTCAGGCCCGGAGGATCGAGCTTGAGGCTCCCGCTCGTCACGATGCGGGTGGTGACCGCCTCGCTGTCGCTGCGTGCGTGATGGATCACAATCCGCTTGTCCGGATCGACGATCAGATAATGTTCGATGCTCGCCACGCGGAAATAGCCCTGCAACTTGTCGCGAAGGTCTTTCATCGCGTTGCCGGGCGACAATACCTCCACGACGATCAGCGGATTTTCGATCAGCACCGCGCTGCCCGGGGCGGGGTCTCCGCAATAGACCATCAGGTCGGGCTGGTAGCTGCTGCGTGCATCGATCCTGACGGCGGCGCTGTCTAGGACAGCCTCGCAGGGCAGGCCCGCATTTCTGATAGACTCGGCGAAGGCTTGTGCGACCCGAAATTTCGTCCGCCCGTGGACGACGCGCTCGGGTGACATCGCCACAGGGATGCCGTCGAACAGCTCGAAGCTCCCGGACTGGCCTTCAGCCCAATCCAGGAACTGCTCGACCGTCATCGGCTTCGTGCGGAGCGCTGTCGCCATACAGGAAGTCTAGCCGGTCGCCGGGCCTCTGCCAAACGGATCAGGCGTCGGCGCCCGGTCCGGAATCGTCAGAACCTGATCTTGGCCTGCGCCAGCACCCCGTAGATGTCGACCGACCAGTCGACGGGCTGTGCGGCGGTGTTGAAGCCGATGACGCGATCCTCGAAGTGCGTGTCGCCGGAGGTTTCCATGTGCCAGTAGCGGCCGCCGAGGCCGAGACTGATGTGGGCGGTCGGACGGTATTCGAGCAAGCCTTCGAACTGGTAGCCGGTTCCGGTTCCGTCTTCCGGCAGAGGTCCGGTGAAGCAGCCGAAAAACTGGCAGATCCTCAACAGATGCGAGTCCGCGCCGTCGAGAGAAACGCGCGGAAGCCAGGCGCCCTCCGCGCTCACCTCCCAGTGCGCGCCGAGCGCCACCTGCGTGTTGATGCCGAGGCGGACCGAGCGCCAGTCGTTCTCCTGCGTGATGACGGCGACAGAGGTGTCGACGGCCGGATCGCAGATGAAGGACGTTGCGGTCTGCTGGCAGCCGAAGGCGTTGACCTTCTGGTGCAGCCAGTTGTAGCCCGCAAAGCCGCCGAGCTTCAGCTTTTCGATGTCGAAGAGGTAGAGGCCGAGATCGATCGTCGCGTAAGAGAGATCGCCGTTGCGCTGCTCGCTGTTCGTGCTTGAGTAGGGGAAGGTGTAGGGCTCGAAATCCTCGTCCTGCAGCTTGCCGTCGAAGATCCCTCCGAGCCCGGCGTTCCCCTTTGCGAATGCCCGGAAGAGATCGATCTCGCCGAAGGCTTCCGCGGAAGCCGAGTCGAGCCCGTCATAGGTGAGGCGCGAGATGCGGCTGACGCCGTCGAAATCGTAGAGGTCCTTCGCGGTCCGCCCGGTGCTGAACCAGTAGCGCGCACCGAAGGTGGCGCTGGCGATGTCGGAGAGGCGGGCTCCCGCGGCCGGGGGCGATTCCTGTGCGGTTGCGGGGCTGACCGTCAGAAAAGCGGCGGCCGCGGCAACGAAGCCGGCACGTGCGATCACCGGAACCCTGCCGGGAAGGTGTCTCGTTTCCTTGAGCAAATCGCGCGCCTCGAGAATCGCGTGTCCTCAGGGGACTATGGCGCGATCGGTGCTGGCAAGGCGCCAAAAAAAGGAAGCCGCCCAGTGGCGGCTTCCTCTCGGCTATTTTCGCGAGTGCGAATTCAGGTCCTAGCGGCAGGTGTGCCGGCGACGATCGTTACCGATGTAGGTATTGGTCGACCGATCGTAGGTACGGAAGCTCATGCAGGCCGGGCCATTGCTGGCGCCGCCGGTGATGATGCTTGCCGCTGCACCCGCCGCGAAGCCGAACAGCGCCGCAACGCCGTTATCGCCGAAATCGCGGTCGTGCCGGTGCCGCTGATACCAGCTGTGATAGCGCGCATCGTCCCAGCGGTCGCGGTGGTTGTTCCAGTCGCGGCAATCCGAATCGTTGTGGCTGCTGCAGTAGTTCTGCATGAACTGCTGGCGGTCGCCGCCATTGTTGTGGTGCCGCGGCGCCGCGGAAACGGGGGCGATCGCGCTCGCGCCGAGTGCGATGCAGGTGACCGCCGTGGTCAGGAATTTTCTCATATCTCATCTCCTGTCATTGGGCTTCTTTCAGCGCACGGCCCGTCACCCCGAAGACCGGCGCCAATCGAAGCTCGAACGTGGTGCGGGCGGGCAGGTTCCGGCCCGGACCAAATACCGCTTAACAAACAAGTGTTTAGTCGGCTGCGCAGAACGGCGCCTGGATCGCGCCGATCGCCCCGCGCGGTGGAAACGCGCTACCCGCGCCACGAGCGGAATCGTCTCCCTTGGCAAAGCCAAATCCGCTTGCTCGGGCCGTGTTGCGCCGCCAAAACGCTCATGCTAGACGAGCCGCGGCTTGGCTTGGGAGCGCTCGACCGCGCCCGCTGAGCCTTTGCCTTAAGTCTCGTGCCCATATCCGGGCTTTGACAGGGAAGAGACCCGCGCGTGACGGATCGAAGTTCCTCGGTTTCCGGCGTTGCCGAGCGCTACGCGTCCGCCCTTTTCGATCTTGCCCGCGACGATTCTTCCATTGAGAAGATCGTGGGGGAGCTGGCGAACGTTTCGGGCATGCTCGACGGGAGCCCGGATTTCCGCCGGCTCGTCGAGAGCCCGGTGTTTTCCGCCGAGGATCAGGAGAAGGCGGTCGGAGCCGTCGCCGACAAGGCGGGGATCGGTGGCCTGACCGGCAATTTCCTCCGCCTCATCGCCCGCAATCGCCGGCTCTTTGCCATGCCCGGCATCATCCGGGCCTTCCACGACATGGCCGCGAAATACCGCGGCGAAGTAACCGCCGAGGTGACATCGGCGCATCCCTTGAGCGGCGATCAGGTGAACGCGCTGAAGAGCGCGCTGAAGGGCAGGCTCGGCAAGGACGTGACGCTGCAGGCGCGGGTCAATCCGGCGCTGCTCGGCGGCCTCGTCGTCAAGGTCGGTTCGCGCATGATCGACACGTCGCTACGCACCAGACTCATGAACGTTAAAACCCAGCTCAAAGAGGTTGGCTGATGGAAATTCGCGCCGCGGAAATTTCTTCGATCCTGCGCGAGCAGATCAAGAATTTTGGGCAGGAAGCGGAGGTCTCCGAGGTCGGGCAGGTGCTCTCCGTCGGTGACGGCATCGCGCGCGTCTACGGGCTGGACAACGTCCAGTCCGGCGAGATGGTCGCCTTCGAGAACGGCATCAAGGGCATGGCGCTGAACCTCGAGGTCGACAATGTCGGCATCGTGATTTTCGGCTCCGACCGCGAGATCAAGGAAGGCGACACCGTCAGGCGCACCGGCGCCATCGTCGAGGTGCCGGTGGGCAAGGGCCTGCTCGGTCGGGTCGTCGACGGCCTCGGCAACCCGATCGACGGCAAGGGCCCGATCGAGGCGACCGAGCGACGGCGGGTCGACGTGAAGGCGCCCGGCATTATCCCGCGGAAATCCGTGCACGAGCCGATGGCGACGGGCCTGAAGGCCATCGACGCCCTCATCCCGGTCGGCCGCGGCCAGCGCGAGCTGATCATCGGCGACCGCCAGACCGGCAAGTCGGCGATCATCCTCGACACCATCCTGAACCAGAAGCCGGCCTTCGACGCCAACGACGAGAGCAAGAAGCTCTATTGCATCTACGTCGCGATCGGCCAGAAGCGCTCGACGGTGGCGCAGTTCGCCAAGACGCTCGAGGAGCGCGGCGCGCTCGAATATTCGATCATCGTCGCGGCGACCGCTTCCGAACCGGCACCTCTACAGTTCCTGGCGCCGTTCTCCGGCTGCGCCATGGGCGAGTATTTCCGCGACAACGGCATGCACGCCGTGATCGCCTATGACGACCTTTCCAAGCAGGCGGTCGCCTACCGGCAGATGTCTCTCCTGCTGCGTCGCCCGCCCGGCCGCGAGGCGTATCCCGGCGACGTGTTCTACCTGCACTCCCGTCTGCTCGAGCGCGCCGCCAAGATGAACGACGCGAACGGCAACGGCTCGCTGACCGCTCTCCCGGTCATCGAGACGCAGGCGAACGACGTGTCCGCCTATATCCCGACCAACGTCATCTCGATCACCGACGGCCAGATCTTTCTTGAGACGGACCTCTTCTACCAGGGCATCCGTCCGGCGGTGAACGTCGGCCTCTCAGTGTCGCGCGTGGGATCGGCGGCGCAGATCAAGGCGATGAAGCAGGTTGCCGGCAAGATCAAGGGCGAGCTCGCGCAGTACCGCGAGATGGCGTCCTTCGCGCAGTTCGGCTCCGACCTCGACCAGGCCACGCAGCGGCTGCTGAACCGCGGCTCGAAGCTGACCGAGCTTCTGAAGCAGGCGCAGTTCTCGCCGCTCAAGGTCGAGGAGCAGGTGGTGGTGATCTACGCCGGCACATCGGGCCTGCTCGATCCGCTGCCGCTCGATCGGGTCAAGGAGTTCGAGAATGGGCTGCTCGCGCTGATGCGGAGCGAGCACAAGGACGTCCTCGATGCCATCCGCGACAAGGCCGAGATGACCGCCGACATCACGGCGAACCTGAAGACGATCCTCGAGCGCTACACCAAGAACTTCGCCTAACCGATTCCGGACGAAGGATAACGGCCGATGCCGAGCCTGAAGGCGCTCCGCAACCGTATCGCCTCGGTGAAGGCGACGCAGAAGATCACCAAGGCCATGCAGATGGTGGCCGCGGCGAAGCTTCGGCGCGCGCAGGAATCGGCGGAGGCCGCGCGCCCCTATGCCGAGCGGATGACCAGCGTGCTCGCCAACATCGCGGCGGCGACCGCCGGCCAGCCGGGCGCACCGGCGCTGATCGCCGGGACGGGGAGGGAGGACACGCATCTCCTGCTCGTCGCGACCGGCGAGCGCGGCCTGGCGGGCGCTTTCAACAGCGCCATCGCGCGCATGGCGCGCGACGATGCGCGGCGATTGCTGGCGGAGGGCAAGACCGTCAAGTTCTTCGTCGTCGGCCGCAAGGGCAACGATATCCTGCGCCGCCAGTACGCCGACAAGATCGTCGAGTACCAGACCTTTCGGAGCGTGAAGCAGATTTCCTTCGTCGAGGCGAAGCAGGTTGCCGACCGGCTGCTCGCGATGTTCAACGCCGGGGAGTTCGACGTCGCGACGCTCTATTATTCGAGCTTCCGTTCAGTCATCAGCCAGGTGCCGACGGCGCAGCGGATCATCCCGGCGGAGGTGCCGACCGGCGCGGCGCGGGTCGATCTCGGCGGCGCCATCTACGAATACGAGCCGGACGAGGAGGAGATCCTCGCCGAACTCCTGCCGCGCAACGTCGCGATCCAGATATTCAAGGCGCAGCTCGAAAACGCCGCTTCCTTCTATGGCGCGCAGATGAGCGCCATGGACAACGCGACGCGCAACGCCGGTGACATGATCGACCGCCTGACGCTTTCCTACAATCGCCAGCGCCAGGCGCAGATCACCAAGGAACTGATCGAAATTATCTCGGGCGCCGAAGCGGTTTGAGCCGGCGGCTGACAATGGGAACGAGGACGACATGGAGCACGTGAGCAATCTGACCGGCAAGGTCACGCAGGTGATGGGCGCCGTGGTGGACGTGCAGTTCGAAGGCACGCTGCCGGCGATCCTGAACGCGCTGGAGACCGACAACAATGGCAGCCGCCTCGTGCTGGAGGTGGCGCAGCATCTCGGCGAGAACACCGTGCGCACCGTCGCCATGGACACGAGCGAGGGCCTCGTGCGCGGGCAGGGCGTGCGGGACACCGGCCAGCCGATCACCGTGCCGGTCGGCGACGAGACGCTCGGCCGCATCATGAACGTCATCGGCGAGCCGGTCGACGAGGCCGGCCCGGTCAAGACCGCCGAGCGGCGCGCGATCCACCAGGAAGCGCCCTCGTTCGTCGACCAGTCGTCTGAGGCGCAGATCCTCGTCACCGGCATCAAGGTGGTGGATCTGCTCGCGCCCTACGCGCGTGGCGGCAAGATCGGCCTGTTCGGTGGCGCCGGCGTCGGCAAGACGGTGCTGATCCAGGAGCTGATCAACAACGTCGCCAAGGCGCATGGCGGCTACTCGGTGTTCGCCGGCGTCGGCGAGCGCACGCGCGAGGGCAACGATCTCTATCACGAGATGATCGAGTCGGGCGTGAACAAGGACCCGCACGAGAACAACGGCTCGACCGCCGGCTCGAAGTGCGCGCTGGTGTTCGGCCAGATGAACGAGCCGCCGGGGGCGCGCGCCCGCGTGGCGCTCTCGGGCCTCACCGTCGCGGAGCATTTCCGCGACCAGGGCCAGGATGTGCTCTTCTTCATCGACAACATCTTCCGCTTCACGCAGGCGGGCTCGGAGCTCTCCGCGCTCCTCGGCCGCATTCCGAGCGCCGTGGGTTATCAGCCGACGCTCTCCACCGACATGGGCGCGCTGCAGGAACGCATCACCACCACCAATAAGGGCTCGATCACCTCGGTGCAGGCCATCTACGTGCCGGCCGACGATCTGACCGACCCGGCGCCGGCGACCTCCTTCGCGCACCTTGACGCGACGACCACGCTGAACCGCGCCATCTCGGAGAAGGGCATCTACCCGGCCGTCGATCCGCTCGACTCCACGTCGCGCATGCTCTCCGCGCTGATCGTCGGCGAGGAGCACTACGACGTCGCCCGCGCCGTGCAGTCGACGCTGCAGCGCTACAAGTCGCTGCAGGACATCATCGCCATTCTCGGCATGGACGAGCTCAGCGAAGAGGACAAGCTCACGGTCGCGCGCGCCCGCAAGATCGAGCGCTTCCTGTCGCAGCCGTTCCACGTCGCCGAGGTGTTCACCGGCACGCCGGGCGTGTTCGTCGAGCTCGCGGACACGATCAAGGGCTTCAAGGGCCTGGTGGCCGGCGAATACGATCACCTTCCTGAGCAGGCCTTCTACATGGTCGGCACCATCGAGGCGGCGGTCGAGAAGGCGCAGAAGCTCGCCGAAGCGGCGTAAGGGCGAGAGAGACAGGGATGGCTGAGCCTCTGAAGTTCGATCTCGTCTCGCCGGAGCGGTTGCTCGTTTCGGAGGAGGTCGAGTCGGTGGTGGTTCCGGGCGCCGAGGGCTATTTCACGGTGCTCGCGCGCCATGCGCCCTTCATGAGCACGCTGAAGCCCGGCCAGATCGAAGTGAAGGAACTCGCCGGCGCGGTGCAGAAATTCTACGTGCGCGGCGGCTTCGCCGATGTCACGCCGATCGGGCTCACCATCCTTGCCGACCAGGCGATTCCGCTCGCCGATCTCGATGCCGCGGCGCTGGCGCAGGAAGTGAAGAACGCCGAGGAAGACCTTGCCGATGCGGGCGAGGATCCGCTCCGCCGCCGGCTTGCCGAAGGCAAGCTCAGCGAACTGCGGGACGTGCAGCGGTGGATCATCCCGGCCTGATCGCGAAGCCGCCGGCAATCCAAAGCCGGCGAAACCAATCGGGCTCGCAAACGAAACAATAACGAAACGCGGCCTGCTTACGACCCGCCCCAACGCACGACGATGATCGTCGTCATTGGGGAGTTACTCACCATGATCAAGTTCGCGGCCGCCGCCCTGCTGGCGACCTTCGCGCTTTCGGGCACGCTTTCTGGCGCCCTTTCCGGCTCTGCCTCCGCCGCCGAGATGCGCCCGATGCAGGCGACCAGCATCGCGCTGGGTGATGTTACCGGCATCGCCTATTACACCGTCGCGGAGGACGGCTTCCAGGTCGTCGCGACGCTTGCAGCCGGCGAGGGTGGCGCCCCGATGCGCTTCGTCACGACGCTTGCCGATGGGCAGAGCATGCTCGTGTCCGTGCCGCAAGCGGCCGACCAAACTCCGATGGAGCTGAAGTTCGCTCGCCTCGGTGACAGCCTCTCGGTCTCCGAAGCTGCCACCGTAACGGCGATGACGAACTGAGCGGCGCTCAGTTCCAGGGATTGGAGACGGCCTCCAGCGAAGGGGGCCGTTTTCTTGTTAGGCTGCCCAGCAGCGATCACTCAAAATGAAAAACGCCGCCCGGCGGTCCGGACGGCGTTTTCGTGTTTCTGAAAGGCCTAGGGAGCTAGGCGGCGGCCTTGTTCTGCGCCTCTTCCTCGAGCTGCGCCGCGCGCTTCCGGCGCGGGCTCGCCTCGATGGCCTTCTCGATCTTGGTCACCGCCTCGGCCTCGGTGGACTTCTCCACCACCGCCACCTCGCGCGACATGCGATCGATCGCCTGCTCGTAGAGCTGGCGCTCCGAGTAGGACGGCTCCGGCTGCGCCTGCGAGCGGTAGAGATCGCGCACCACCTCGGAGATGGCGATCAGGTCGCCGGAATTGATCTTCGCCTCGTATTCCTGCGCGCGGCGGCTCCACATCGTGCGCTTCACCCGGGCGCGACCGCGCACGGTGGTGAAGGCCTTGGCGACGGTATCCTCGTCCGCGAGCTTGCGCATGCCGACCGCAGCCGCTTTCGCCACCGGGACCCGCAGCGTCATCTTGTCCTTCTGAAAATTGATGACGAAAAGCTCCAGCTTCATGCCGGCGACGACCTGCTCTTCGATATCAATGATCTTGCCGACGCCATGCGCCGGATACACGATGCTCTCACCCGTCCGAAAGCCGTGACGCTGGACTGTTTTCTTCGACATGACGCGCAGAACTCCCACTCCGTTCCGATAAGCCCTGCCGGTAACGTTCTTCCAGCAGCTCCGACCGAAAATCGGTGCTTCTCGAGCAAAAAATATCACGAACCGCTACTTCACCGCCGTATTCGACAGCAGTGGCCCCAACTTCCACGTTTTCGATGGGTCCCGGTAGCGGGTATCGTTCCGAAGGTCTGTATATAGCCGAAAAACGACCGGAAATCAAGGAATTGTTGCGCCGCCCACATGATGCGGTTGAGAATTCACGAAGGAAATCGGCCTGCGGGCAAGGTTTCGCAGTCCATTCGGGCGGCGTTGCTCAAGCCACGAGGGCGTCAGTCGTCAGCCGATTAAGGATTCGAGCGGCCTCGCAGCAAGTCGGCGAATCGCTCCTAGTCGCCCTGGCCGGGGCTGGGCGAGAAGAACTTGTCGAACTTCGCCTCCACTGTCTCGAACTCCTTCGCGTCGGCCGGCGGATCGCGCTTGATCGTGATGTTCGGCCAGGAATTCGCGTATTCCGCGTTGAGCGACAACCACTTGTCGAGACCGGGCTCGGTATCGGGGCGGATTGCGTCAACCGGACATTCGGGCTCGCAGACACCGCAATCGATGCATTCGTCCGGATGGATGACGAGCATGTTGTCGCCCTCGTAGAAGCAATCGACGGGGCAAACTTCCACGCAATCCATGAACTTGCAGCGGATGCACTTCTCGGTGACCACGTAGGTCATTCGTCACGCTCCGAATGTCTCAACCCGCTGCGGCGTATCGGCTTTGGCGGAATCCTGCAAGGTCCCGCAAGCCACGCCGGGTGCGGTCAGGGGAATGTCATTCTCTTTCGGCCGCCGCGTCGGGGTCGCGGGATGCCTGGGAGGCCCCGTCCTCGTAGAGGAGCTGCGCGTCCTGGAAGCTGCCGCGCCGGTCCGCGATGGCGAGGACCCGGATCACCCGGACCCCGCCGGGGAGCCCCAGCGTCAGCACGTCGCCGGGGCGCACCGGCCGGGCGGTATCCCTCACCTTGTCCCGGTTGACCCGCACGTGCCCGGATTTTGCAAGCTGCTGCGCCGCCCCGCGGGTGCGCGCGAAGCGGGCATGCCATAGCCATTTGTCGATCCGCTGCGCCGCAAGCCCGCTCATTCCCGCCGGCTTTTCTCCAGTTCCTGCTTGAGGGCCGCCAGCGCCGCGAACGGATTGTCCGGATCGACCGGCCGATCGCGCGGCCGCTCTTTGCGCTCGGCGCGCGGCGCCGCCTCGTGCCGCGCGGGCTCCGGACGCCCTCCGTCACGCTCCGGGCGGGGGCCATCGCGCTCCGGCCGCCTCGGCCGCCGCTCGCCGCCTTCCGGCCGTGGCTGCGCAGACTGGCGTGTGCGTGCCTCACCGTCGGCTGTTCGCTCCCCGCGGCGGGGACGAGGCGGCTGGGCCGGGTCACGCGGCGGTTTTGGTTCGCGCCGCTGGTGCATCGAGCCGAGCCGCCAGACTTCGATCATCTCGGGCTCGGCGCTCTCGCCGGGGACGGCGGCCTCGGCGCTTGCCGAAGGCGCTCCCACGTCTGAAGGAACGGCCGCCTCAACGACCGCCGCTTCCCGGGGAGATTCTGCCGCGGTGGGCTCAGTGACGGGCGGCTCCTCGACCGGAGGCTGTTCGGCGGGAGGCTCCTCAGCCGGCGGCTCGATCGTTGGCTCTTCCACGGGCGGTTCTTCCGCCGGCGGCTCGCGGGCGGGAGGCTCGACCGTCGGTTCCTGCACCGGAGGCTCTTCGGACGGCGGCTGCTCGGGCGCCGGCTCTCCGCCCGGTTCGGATGTGGCACTCGGCGCCGGCGTCTCCAGCTCTGGCGCTACGATGGGCGCCGGCTCGGGCGGCTTCGGCCGACGCTCCATCCGGTAGCCGAGAGCCTTCAGGATGACGCCGAAATCCTCTCCCGAGGCTCCAAGCAGCGAGGACATCGCCGGGGTGACGGTGAAGGCCCTCCCTTCGGGGATCGCCCCGGGGGGCCGCTCGCCGGTGCTGCCCGGGTTCCACGAAAGCGCCGGACGGATCAGATCGGCGAGGCGCTCCAGGATGTCGATGCGGACGGCGCGGTTTCCGTAAATGCGAAAGCCGAAGCGCCGGTAGATGTCCGGCGAGAGCGCCGGATCGACGGAAACCGAAGTGCGGCCCGACCCGGAAATGGCGGGAAGCTCGGCGAGCCCCGGCAGGTCGAGATCCTTGTGCTTCAGCGCCCAGAGCTGCGCCGCGAGCGTGCTCGGCGCGGGCTTCAGCAGGGTGGGGATGTAGATATGGTAGGCGCCGAAGCGCACGCCGTGGCGGCGAAGACCGGCGCGCTCGTCCTGGCTCAGGCCGCGCACTTCCTCCAGCACCGCGCGGCGCTCAAGGATCCCGAGGTTCTCCACCAGCTGGAAGGCAATGCCGCGGGCCATGCCAGTCAGCGCCTGGTCGGCGGAGAGGTCGATGAGCGGCTTCAGCAGCGTCGCGATGTGGGTCGTGAGCCATGCGGCGAGGCGGCTCTCCACAACGTCGCGCGGTGGGCCAGAGAGCTGCTCGTCGGCGAGGATCACGAAGCGCGGCTACAGCATGTCGTCGCCGGCGACGAGCCGGGCGACCGGCTCGCCCTGCCAGCGCAGCGAGCCGTCAATCGACAGCACGATATCGCGCTCGCCGGCGCGTGACAGCCGTTCGGCGCGGTCGGCGATGGCGCTTGCCAGCGCCCGCTGCGCCGCGCCGCGCAGAGCCTGCGCCTCGGCGCCCTCCGCCTGCGGGTCCGGCGTGAAGCGGAAGCCCTGCAGCACGCCGACATGATGGCCCTCCACCACCACGTCTCCCGTCGGCGTAATATCCGCCTCCAGCATCGTATTCTCCCTCAGGCGCCGCATGAGCACGCTCGTGCGGCGGTCTACAAAACGCTTGATCAGCCGCTCGTGCAGCGCATCGGACAGGCTATCCTCGACAGCGCGCGTTTCATCGCGCCACTTGGCCGGTTCGGCAAGCCAGTCCGGCTGGTTGGCGACAAATGTCCAGGTGCGAATCTGCGCGATGCGGGCCGACAGCGTGTCGATATCGCCTTCCGTGGAGTTGGAGGAGCGAATCTGCGCGTCGATCCAGTCCTCCGGCACTGTGCCTCCATCGGCGATGAAGCCGAAAATCTGACTGACCAGCTCGGCGTGCTGCGCGGGGGCGATCTTGCGGTAGTCCGGCAGGCGGCACACGTCCCAGAGACGCCGCACTTCCTCCGGACGCCGGGCGCGCTCGACGATCTCCTCGTCGCGCGCCAGGGCTTCCAGCGCCATCTGGTCGTCGGCCGGCGGTGCCTTGGTCAGCCCCTCGATGCTGGCAGGTTCATCGAGGCTCGCCTTCAGCGCGGCGATGCTCGCATAGTCGAGCGCGTCGTTCCGCCACAGCATCGTGCGGACGGGCTCGAACCGGTGCGTCTCAAGCGCCTCGACCAGCGCATCGGGAAACGGATCGACGCGGGCGGTCACGCCGAACGTACCGTCCTTCATGTGGCGCCCGGCGCGGCCGGCGATCTGCCCGAGCTCGGCCGCCGTCAGCTCGCGGTACTGGTAGCCGTCATATTTCCGGTTGGCGGCGAACGCGACGTGATCGAGATCCAAGTTGAGCCCCATGCCGATCGCGTCGGTCGCGACAAGGAAATCAACGTCGCCGTTCTGATAAAGCTCCACCTGCTTGTTGCGGGTTCGGGGACTGAGCGCGCCAAGCACGACGGCGGCCCCGCCGCGCTGGCGGCGGATCAGCTCGCCCACCGCATAGACTTCGTCCGCCGAGAACGCGACGATCGCCGAGCGCTGTGGCAGCCGCGTCAGCTTCTTCTGCCCCGCATAGGAAAGCACCGACATCCGCGGGCGCGTGACGACGTGCACTCCGGGCAAGAGTTGCTCGATGATGCCGCGCATCGTCGCGGCGCCGAGGAGGAGCGTCTCCTGGCTGCCACGCAGGTTGAGGATACGGTCGGTAAATACATGGCCGCGCTCAAGATCGCCGGCAATCTGCACCTCATCGATCGCGACGAAGGCGGCATCGGTCTCGCGCGGCATCGCTTCAACGGTGGAGACCCAGTAGCGCGGATGGGCCGGCAGGATTTTCTCCTCGCCGGTGACGAGCGCCACCTGCTCGGCGCCGACACGCGCGGCGACGCGCCCGTAAACTTCGCGCGCCAGCAGACGCAGAGGCAGGCCAATGACGCCGCTCTCGTGGCCGAGCATCCGTTCGATCGCGAGGTGGGTCTTGCCGGTATTCGTCGGCCCGAGCACGGCCGTGACGTTCCGGGCGCTCCAGCGCCGCGGGCGAGGGGAAGGATTCATGATGTGATCGGGACGGCGTCCGACGCTGCAGGAATTGGGAAGATGGTGCTGATTACCACGCCTTGTCGCCCGAATTGTGAAAAAAACCTCGCCCGCGCCGGTCGCTTCCGGTGCAATCCATGAAGCGGGCGGTAGGGTTTATCGCCGGAACGTGCCCCGAACAAACACGGGCCGAATCGGCGACTCGCCCGGTTTTCCGCGAATCTGGAAGACCGGGAGATTTCCGCGTTTTGGACAACCGATTTCACGCCTCCGTAAGCTTCCCGAAATCTCGCTGCCCCTCGCATCGCGACGGAGCCCGAAGCCTCCACGCATCGATGAATCTGCTAAAGGAGCAGAATGCTTCGCCCGCGCCTTGAAATTCTACCGGAGCCACAACGGCTCTTGTGGCCGGAGCTTTCGGCAACGCCGGCCGAATTCATCCTTTATGGCGGAACCGCAATCGCCCTGCGCCTCGGTCACAGGACCTCCGTGGACTTCGACTTCTTCAGCTTCAATCGCTTCGTCCCCCAATCGCTGCAGGGTATGGTTCCATACCTGCGGGACGCTGCCGTGCTGCAATCAGCGCCCAATACGCTGACCTGCCGCGTCGATCGAGATGGCCCGGTGCAGCTTTCATATTTTGGCGTTTCGCTTGGGCAGGTCGCGTCTCCCGAGCCCGTTTCGGGGCCGGAAATCCAGGTCGCCATGCCGATCGACCTTGGCGGGACCAAGGTCGCCGTCGTCACGCAACGGGTGGAGGCGAGAGATTACATCGATGTGCATGCGCTGATTGCCGCCGGGATTTCGCTTTCCGAGATGCTCGGTGCTGCACTTGTCATTTACGGTGACACGTTCAGCCCGCTTATTGCACTCAAGGCGCTCGCGTATCACGAGGAGCCTGCTCTCCTCCGGCTTCCGAAGGGCTTGCGACGTGATCTCGCCTCGGCTGTGAAGGCCGTCGATCTGTCGCGGCTTCCCGCATTCGAGCCTATCCGCAGGCATGGAGATCAACGATGAGCGCATCGCCATATGCCGGTGAGCTTCTCGATCTCGCGCGGCGTATCGTCTGGTTTGAACCACCGGCGGACGCACTGGCAGATCGCGTGCGGTTCCTCGCCTATCTCATGACCTATGGCACCGCCGCGGACGTGACGGTCGCGCGCCGCCATTTCTCCGCGGGAGATTTTCGCGAAGCCATCGAGAACGCGCCGCCGGGCATTCTCGACGAACGGTCGTGGGCCTATTGGAATCTGGTCGCAGGGCATTATCCGGCGCCGCCAATGCCGCGCCGTCGCCTGCCGGAGTAGAGATAGTCGTCGCGACCTATTCCACGCTGACGGTGGTTGCCCTCAGGACGATCCGGCCGGCACGGGTGCGGAACTGGATGCGGACCGGCGCGGCGAGCCCGCCTCCGACCGGCGCCATCCACACTTCCGCGTCATTGCTGTCGGTGACGGACTCGTCGCGCTTTCCGCCGATGCGCTGACCGGCGACGGCGCGATAGCGGAATGTGCAGACCACCGCCTTTGCCGAGAACGCACCTTCGCGCGTGGCGAAGGGCTCGGTGCGCGCGAACGCGAACGCAATGTCGAAGCGGCGTTTCCCGTCCACGAGCGGAAGCGTGCGCTCGCAGAGGCCCGGACCGAAATCCGCCACCGGCCACAGGAACGCACTTACCGGGTCGAGAGCGTCGGCGTTTGTCTCCGCCGTCAGCGGGACGTAGCGCTCCGGGGGCTTGTGCGGCGGATCCAGCGCAATCTTCGTGACGCCCCGCCCGGCGAAGCGCATGGCGACGGTCTCCACCTCATTGTCCTCGGTCCAGACGTGCGAATAGCTTTGCGGCTCAAGGCGATCGCCGCCGATCCGCCCGCTGGCGCTGGCTGTCGTCTGGGCGTCGGAGAAGAGGCGGGCGAGTCCGCGGACGCCGCCGGAAAACGCGATCGTATAGGCCCCCTTGGCGATCTCCGCCGAGAGCTTCGCACTTCCGACCGGAAAGCTCCTGATGGTGACAGCGTATTCGGCGCGGACAGTTTCCGAGACGGCCACCGAGGAGAGGAGGGGGGAGAGGGCGGTCAGGAGAGCGAGCGCCAGTGGCAGGGAAGTCATCCGGCTATTCCCGAGATTTTCGGCTTTGCCGGCTACGCATCCAATCGGTCGAAACTGCGGCTGCGAAGCGGCGGGGTAGGGAAGACCAACAGTGCATCAAGGGGGCGGACGTTATTGGTCAGGCGGCCATCGCCTCGCGGTGCGCGTCGGCAAGCGCGGCCATGCTGGTGAAGCGGAAATCCGTGTGCGGGGTCTTGCCGGGCTGCATCGTCGCGCCGAAGCCGCCCTGCTCGTGGCGGCGGTGGATCCAGCAGGTGGCGAGGCCGAAATCGTTGGCGGGCGCGTGGTCGTGAAAGAGGCTCTCCGCCGTATGCAGGATGTCCGACTTCGCGACGCCGCGGAGCGCGAGCTTGTCGAGCATGTATTCGAAGTTCCGACCCGCGGGCTTGTATGAACCGATGTCCTCGGCGGTGAAGACCGCGTCGAAGGCGACTTCGAGCCTGCGGTTGGAGAACGAGAACGAGTCGTTGTCGACGTTCGAGAGGATCGCGAGCTTGAAGTGCTGCTTCAGATAGCGCAGCGCCGCGGCGGTATCGGCGAACGCCGGCCAGTCGCGGATCGATCGGCCGTAGGCAAGACATTCGTCCCAGTCGACCGGCACGCCCCAGTCCTCCGCGAGGCGCTTGTAAACGACCGCCAGAAGCTGGCTGTAGAGCTTTCCAGGCGTGGTGAGTTGCTGCGTCGATTCATGCCGCGCATGCGCGGCGAGGACTTCGTCGCGCGACAGCGGCAGGCCGGTCCTGGCGACGAGCGGCCGGAGCGCGTCGAACATGCCGCTCTCCCAATCGATGAGGGTGCCGTAGCAGTCGAAGGTCAGAACTTTGAAATCGGTCAGTCGCATCTAAAATCCCCGGGCATTCATGCGCGCGCAAGCGTCGAGCGACGCCGCTACAGCATGGCGACGGCGCGAAGCCAAGTGTGTATGGGTGCGCCACGACCTCAGCCGCGCGCCGCGACAATTCGGAGAATGAATTGGATCCCGAAGTCCTTCGGATGCTGTCCATCCTGAGCCGTCCGCTGACGACCCAGATCGAGTACAGCCAGCGGCTGGCCGAAAGTCCGGATCAATATGTCCACCTGGCCGGCGTTTCCGCGCTGCTTGACCTCGGCGCCGCGCCGCGCGGGCGATGGGGCGATGTGGTGCGGGAATCCCGGCACGGCGTAGTGGCCTCGAGCGCCTACCGGTTCTTCATGGCGAATTTCGAATACGGGCTGGCGGAGAAGGTCTTGGACGTCTTCGAGCCGCTCGAGAGACCGGGCGCGGCAGAGGGAATGCGCGCAGCATTGCAAAGAGACGCCCACCACCTCGTCGCGGTTGAGGCCCGGCAATTCCTGAGTGACGGCAGGGTCGAGCATCTGATGCTGGCGGCGGACCAGGCCGAGACGGCTTCCGGATGGCGCGAGGCGGTCGTCTGGCTCGCCCGCGCCACGGTGCTGCAGCCGACCGCCCCGGGGGGTGCCTACCGCCTGCTTCGCACGCTGGAGACCGCGAACCAGTTCGAGGCGATCGAAGCGGTCCTGGATATCTTCGACAAGGGGCGCGTGTTTCCCGATCTGGCGAGTGTGATCAGAGGCGCTCTTCTCCTGCACGCGAAGGATCCGCGCGGCGCCTTGCAGTCGGTTGCGAGGCTTCGCCTGTCGGAGATGAAAAGCGCGGCTCCGATCAGGGCAAGGCTCTGCCAGATCAGGGCGGCCGCACATGAGGCCCTCGGACAATATCGCGATGCGCTGAAGTGGTACCAGGAATTCAACAAGCAGGGCGTTCCGCCGGATCTCGACAAGCGCTCCTACCTTGCGACGATCGAGCGCCTGGGACGCGCGAGCTATCCGCCGCTTTCCGCCGATCCGCATCGCGATCACGTGATGATGCTGGGGTTTCCACGTTCCGGAACGACGCTGCTGGAGCATGCGCTCGCCGCCCATCCCGAGGTCGAGACGTTCGAGGAGATACCGTCGCTCACCCGCATGGTCCTTCGCGTCGAGCAGATTCTTGAAGACAGGATCGCAGGCGAGGAGGATCGGCGGGCAGCGTTTGAGGAGGCGAGGCAGCGCTATTACGGGGAAATCGAGCGCCGGAAATCAAAGCCCGGCGCGCGGGTCTTCGTCGACAAGCTGCCGATCCGCACGGCATGGGCGAGACTAATGGAGAAATTCTTCCCCGAGCAACGCTACATCTTCTCGATCCGCCATCCCTATGACGTGGTGCTGAGCTGCTTCAGGCAATCCTTCACGCCGAATGCGGCCATGGAGAATTTCCGCACGTTGGAGGACGCCTGCGATTTCTACGACCGCGTGATGACGATCTGGTTCGATGCTTTCCCGGGTGAGATCGAGCGTGTGCTCTATGTCCGGTACGAGGCGCTGGCAGGGGACTTCGAGAACGAAGCGCGGCGGGCTCTCGACTTCCTCGGCGTGGGCTGGAGCGACGACGTGCTGCGGTTCGCGGAGTTCTCCGAGGGCCGCAAGGTTGCCACCCCGAGCTACGCGAAGGTGCGCGGCGGTCTCGCCCTGGGCGTCCAGTCCTCCTGGAAGAACTACCGCTTCGTCTTCGACACCCCGCACGGCGCCAAGCTGCACAAATGGGTCGAGCGCTTCGGCTACGACCGCTAGCAGCGTCGTGCTGCGGCCGAAGGCACGGGACTATGCGACGCGCAGCGCCGCCTCGCCGGTTTCGAAGAGGTTCTTGGCGCTGTTGAGGGGCATCGGCCGGCCGAGAAAATAACCCTGGGCCTTCTGAACGCCGAGCGCCTTCAAGGCCGCTAGCTCGGACGCCGTCTCCACGCCTTCGGCGATGATGCGGCAACCCGTGTCGCGCGCGAATCCGATGAGTGCCGCGGCCAGCGCCCGGCGCGCCGGATCGCTGTCGACATTACGCGTCAGCGACATGTCGAGCTTTATCAGATCGGGGCGAAGGTAGAGGATGTGCTGGAGGCTGGAATAGCCGGCGCCGGCGTCATCTACCGCGAGGCGGATTCCGGCCTGGCGCAGCGGCCGTAGCGCTGCGAAAAGGCCATCATAGTCGCTGACCGGGGCGTGCTCCGTCACCTCGAGAACGATCCGCCCGATCGGAAATCCCTCCAGGGCGTCATGGAAGGCTTCGCTGAGGATCGTCTCCGGTGACGCATTCACCGCGAGATAGATGTCGTCTGGAAATGATCGCCAGGCGGCGAGCGCCATGCGTATGGCCGCGATTTCGAGCTGACTGGCGAGACCGGCGTCGGCGGCCTCGGAAAACCAGACGTCTGGTGAGCGCACGGGCGCTGCGGAGAAGCGCGCCAGGCACTCGACGCCGACGGGCCGCTGGAGTTCGACATTCCAGATCGGCTGATAGACGATCGACAGCTGGTTCGCCTCCAGCACCCTGGCGATGCGTGCCCGCTTCTCTTCGACCGCCTGTTCGGCTTCGAAGTCGCGATTGATCTCGAAAGCGGCGAGGTCGGCGAACGCCTTCATCATGTTGAGGTCACGCTCGTTGAGCGACCTGTTGGGCTGCGAGCTGAGACAGCAGAACATGCCAAAGGCGCTACCGTCGGGGCGCCGAAGAGGCACACTCATGTGCGCGCCGATCGGAATGGCCTGCGTGATGGGCATCGCCATCGCGAACGGTTGCAGCGCGGTGTCCGGGATAAGCTCAGGCAGCCGGCCCTCGAGGATATGCTGGCAGTAGACGTCGTCCAGCGAGTGCGAGTCGCCGGCCTTGATCAGCGCCTCTTTGCCCGGCGCGTCGACTTCGCGGAAAACGGATCGCCTGCCGACGAACTCAGAAACGTAGGCGACTTCCATGCCGAGATGCGAGCGGACTGCCTGCAGCGCCCGCTTCACCGTGTCGCCGTCCGAGCCCGTTCTCCCGAGCGCCGCCAGCCCCTGCAGGCCCGGCTCCTGTTCCTTGCTCGTCATGTCCCTTCCTGGCGATTTTCCCGGACGAGCGATGGTAACGCCGTCGATCCCAACGGGTGCTACCCCTTGGACAGGGTTCTTGCGCAGTTGGATAAGAATTGCTGAACGGGCGCACGCGCCTTGGGTGATACGCAGCGCCGGTCCGGCGGAAGGGCCGCGCGGGGCTCGGGTTTGTCCAGCATGCGCCACACCCTGCCGTTTGCGGGCGCGCGGCGGAGAGATGGCCTCCCTACGCTTCGCGCCAATTCGGAGGCATGCGCCTCCAAGTTCATCTCTGGAGCGGGCATGACGCTTTCCGACGTGGATCAGGCGGGCGCTGGCGAGGGGCGTCGTCGCCGCGCGAGCGGCGGGCCGGAGGCGCGCCGTGCGCGCCGTCAGGCGGGCGGCCGGCTGCAGCTTCCCTTCATCCGACGCAAGCTGAAGAGCTACGAGGTGCTCGACGAGGAGGGGCTGTCGCTGATCGAGGCGAACACCGACCTCATCCTCGAAGAGATCGGGATCGAGTTTCGCGAGGACGAGGAAGCTCTCGCGATGTGGAAGGCGGCCGGCGCCGACGTTAAGGGCGCGCGGGTGCATTTTCCGAGAGGGCTCTGCCGCAGCCTCATCGCGACCGCGCCAGGGACCTTCACGCAGCACGCGCGCAATCCGGAACGCTCGGTCGAGATCGGCGGCAACGCCACCGTCTTCGCGCCGGTCTACGGCCCGCCCTTCGTGCGCGACCTCGACAACGGCCGCCGCTACGGCACGATCGAGGACTTTCGCAATTTCGTGAAGCTCGCCTACCAGGCGCCCGCCATCCACCATTCCGGGGGGACGGTGTGCGAGCCGGTCGACGTGCCCGTCAACAAGCGGCACCTCGACATGGTCTATTCGCACATCCGCTACTCCGACAAACCCTTCATGGGCTCGGTCACGCACCCGGAGCGCGCGGCGGATTCCGTCACCATGGCGGAGATGACCTTCGGCAAGGAGTTCGTCGCCGACAATTGCGTGATGATCTCGCTCATCAACGCCAATTCGCCGATGGTCTTCGACGCCACCATGCTCGGGGCGCTGAAAGTCTATGCGCGCGCGGGGCAGGGGACGATCGTCACGCCCTTCATCCTCGCCGGCGCGATGTCGCCGGTCACCGTTGCCGGCACGCTGACGCAGGTGCTGGCCGAGGTGCTTGCCGGCGCGGCGCTGACGCAGCTCTGCCGGCCGGGCGCGCCGGTCGTGTTCGGCTGCTTCGCCGCGTCGATCTCCATGCAGTCGGGCGCGCCGACCTTCGGCACTCCTGAACCTTCCCTTGTCTCCTACGGCGCGGCGCAGCTTGCGCGGCGGCTCGGCATCCCCTTCCGCACCGGCGGCGGGCTCTGCGCCTCCAAGGTTTCCGACGCGCAGGCGGCGTACGAGAGCGCCAACACGCTGAACACCACGCTCCTCGCCGGCACGAACTTTGTCCTGCACGCCGCCGGCTGGCTGGAAGGCGGCCTCGCCTCCGGCTACGAAAAATTCGTCATGGACTGCGACCAGCTCGCGATGCTGCAGCGGTTCGCCGAAGGCGTGGACCTGACGGAGAACGGGCAGGCGCTCTCCGCCATCCGCGAGGTCGGGCCGGGCTCGCACTATCTCGGCTGCCAGCACACGCAGGACAATTTCGAGACGGCCTTCTACCGTTCCACGATTGCCGACAACAATTCCTTCGAGCAGTGGCTGGCGGAGGGCGAAAAGACCGCCGAGCAGCGCGCCAATCCGATCTGGAAGAAGTGGCTCGCCGAATACGAGGCGCCGCCGCTCGACGAGGGCATCGACGAGGCGCTGAAGGAATTCATCGCGAAGAAGAAGGCCTCGATGCCCGACGCGTTTGCGTGAGCGTGACGCTCCGGCCTCCCCTCCCGCCAGCGGGGAAGGGACAGGGGGAGGGGCGGCCGGGTTGCCGAAGATGAGCGGCGACGCCACCCCCGCGCCAGCCCTCGCCGGCGACGGGGGAGGAAGCGCGCTGCGGATCGCCGATTCGCTTGCGCCCTGCGGCCTGATCCTGCGCGGCGGGTTCCATCCCGAGCCCGGCGAGGCGGGGCTGGAGGGCATCGCCACTGTCTTGCTCCTCGGCAATGCCGGCCCGGCGATGTGGGAGGCGTTTTCGCCGCATATCGACGGCGAGCGGCATCCGCTCGACCGGTGGACCCGGAGTGTCGTCGAGCCGATCGCCCAGGAATTCGGAGCGCGCGCCGTCTATCCCTTCGACCGGGAGGTTCCGCCGTTCCAGCGCTGGGCGCTCCGCGCCGAGCCGGTGCACGCCTCGCCGCTCGGCATCCTGATCCATCCCGAATACGGGCTCTGGCACGCCTACCGCGCCGCCCTGCTGTTTGCCGCGCGGATCGAGCTCCCGCCGCGATCCGGCGCGCCGCATCCGTGCGAGACCTGCGACGGGAAGCCGTGCCTCTCCGCCTGCCCGGTCGGGGCGTTCACCGGCTCGGCCTACGACGTGCCGGCTTGCGCCACGCATCTCGCAAGCGACCAGGCGACCTGCGGCACGCTCGGCTGCCACGCGCGCAGCGCCTGCCCGGTGGGCACGGGCTGGCGCTATCCGCCGGCGCAGGTGCAGTTCCACATGGCAGCCTTCAGCCGCGCCGTCGTCCCCCCGAGACGCTGAAGCGCCTCGCCGCCGCGGACGAGGCCGGCCCTGAGGCGACGCGCCCGCGCGCACGCAAGAGCCTCCTCCGCTTCTCGATGACGCCGCTGCCGGCGGCGGTTGTTCATCTTCGACGAGCCGGAACCGGCGCTCTCGCCCTCGCGCCAGATCGAGTTCCTGAAGCTGCTGCGGCGGATGGAAAACTCCGGCATCATCCAGGTGATCATGGCGACCCACGCGCCGATGCTGATGGCCTATCCCGGCGCGCGGCTGCTGCGGCTGACGAAGGGCGGGCTGGAGCCGGTCAGCGTCGAGGAGACGGACCATTTTCGGCTGATGCGGGAGTTCTGGAGCGGGCCGAAGGAGTTTGTGGCGGCGACGCTGGAGGAGTGAACTCCAGTCGCACTTCACAACTCGTCGAAGTTGTTGTTTGCTCTTTCCTGAGAAGCCGAGGAAATTTGATGCTCCGTCCGTTGCAGCTGATTTGGGAACGGGTGGAACGCGGGCGCCAGGACTCAGACACCGCATTCTTTTTGGATCTCTTGTACACCGGGGAGATGATACTGCGGTTGGTGACCGCCGCATTCGTCGCGGCGGTTCAGGACGACCGAGAGCGCAACCAATATCGCCTCTGTCACCGATTGGTTAGTGTAGACGGTCTGGGTGACTGGAGCCAAGCATTAGATGACGCCCTGACGGGCCCGGCCTCACAACACCTTGCCCCGTCCGCGAGAGAAGACCGTCGCGACCTCATTGATCGCCTTGGGGAAGGCACTTGGCAGTTTGAAGCGGTGGCGCTGCTTCACAGCGCGCTCGCAAATCTAATTCCAGATTTAGAACCACTAGCCGCGAAATCTCAGTTAAGAACTTGGTTCACGCTCTTCCCGGTGCTCAGGAACAAGACCCGCGGGCATGGGGCTCCTACTGCCGCGTTGTGTTCATCGGTGGCTCCAGATCTAGAATCGTCTTTGCGCCTGCTCCCCAAAACCTGAGGATCCTTCAGAGACCATGGGCGTATCTCCATCGAAATTTGTCGGGAAAGTATCGGGTTGTGCCCCTCGTAAATTCTGATCTGTCCGTATTTAATCCACTTAAGACTACAGCCGGGAAGCACATCAATCACCTAAATCTCCCCGACGGAATATATGTGTTCTTTGACCAATTTTCTGTTGTCGATTTAGTCAAGACAAATGTCGATGCTACGGATTTCTTCTTTCCTAACGGCGCATTCTCCGACCGGGGATTTGAGCTGCACTCACTTATAACTGACAGCAGAAAGGAGGGCGACTCCGCTGCGTACCTAATGCCAGCGGGGGAGCGGCCACGAAGCGAGACTGAGGGGAAGCGGGAACTCGATATAGTTGGAAACCTTCTCAGCAATATTCCGAAGTTGCCCACAGATTATGTTGCTAGACCTCTCTTGGAGTTCGAACTTGCGAAGGAGATTAGAAATGACCGCCACGCCGTTATAACGCTGGTGGGACGGGGGGGTATCGGAAAAACATCGCTGGCGCTAAAGGTACTTCATACTATCGCTGAAGACGCTGATCAGTTTGAGTTTATCTTTTGGTTTAGCGCGAGGGATATTGATCTCCTTCAAGGTGGCCCTAAGATCGTCCGCCCCGGAATTCTTACAGAATTTGACATTGCAGACCAGTTTGCGGAGCTGGTTGGGCCGCCTCAACCCCCACCGGGGGAGAAGAAGCCCAAACTAATTAGCTATCTGGCCTCTTGCATGTCGACCACTCAATTGGGCGGCAAAAGCATCTTTGTGTTCGATAATTTTGAGACTGCAAGGAGCCCAGTGGACCTCTTTGTCTGGATCGACACCAATATTCGGCTCCCAAATAAGGTTCTAATCACCAGCCGCTTCCGTGAGTTCCGAGCGGACTTTCCAATTGAGATCGGAGGAATGGAGCGGAGCGAGGCCGATAAATTGATAGACCAGACTGCTCAGCGATTGGGGATAAGCGAAATACTAACAACAGAGTATCGGGATAGGATCTTCGATGAATCGGATGGGCATCCCTATGTCATTAAGATCATTCTAGGCGAAGTTGCCGATACGAAATCGACTGGCCGGCCCCAAAGGATAATGGCTCGCAGTGAGGACATACTGGATGCGCTTTTCGAGCGAACCTATGCCAATCTGTCACCTGCCGGGCGACGCGTTTTCCTAACTCTTTGCGCATGGCGCTCTTATGTGCCTCAACTGGCTCTTGAGGCGATTCTGCTCCGTCCCGACAACGATCGCATGGATGTTGGAAATGCCGTCGATGAGTTGATTCGGATGTCCTTGGTCGAGCGGAGTAAGGCCACGGACGGGAACGACTTTCTTAGTGTTCCGCTGGTGGCGGCGATCTTCGGAAATAGAAAGTTGAGCGCAAATGCAAACAAGGCATCGATCGAGGCGGATGTTCGGATGTTGCAGGATATCGGACCGACGAGCGAAACGAAGTTGAAAGAGGGGATTGCGCCGCGGATCCTGAACTTGTTCGAAAGCATGGCAGCGAGGATCGAAGAGAAGAAGGCAACCATTGAGGACGTGCAACCCGTACTTGAGTTCGTTTCTCGAAGTTATCCAACCGGATGGCTCCTTATGGCCGACATGTATGAGGAGCATGGTGGTCTAGATGGACTCTCGGGAGCGGCAGAAAGCGTCCGCCGGTATCTTGAGAGCCAACCTGATGCAGAGGCCGCATCGCGAGCCTGGGAACGATTAGCTCGGATGTATATACGGCTGCGTGATATCCCTAGTGCGGCTGATGCTTTCGTTCGGGCGGCGGAGTTTTCTACCACTCCCTTCTCGTCTATTAGCAACACAGCGAATTGGCTAAATAATCATAGAATAGAGCTAATTGAGCATGCCGCGGACGAACGCGAGCGGCTTCTGCAAAGGTTCGTTCGAGCTATGGAGCGAAGGGTGCAGGAGGCGTCAGCAACTGACCTGTCGAGATTAGCTTGGCTATACCTCCCGCGAGAGACGGGGCGAGCATTGGAACTGTCGCGTGAAGGACTATCTATCGAGCCTGGGAACATACATTGTATTAAGCTCGTCGAAAGATTGACAGCAAACGCATACTAGACGCTATTCTCACTCCGCCGCCTCCACCCTGCGCCTCACCGGCCGCCGTTGCAGCAGCTCCTTCAAGAACGCCCCCGTATAGCTCCGCTTCTCGCGCGCCACATCTTCCGGCCGCCCGACCGCAACGATCTCTCCCCCGCCGTCACCCCCCTCCGGCCCGAGGTCGATGATCCAGTCGGCCGTCTTGATGACCTCGAGGTTGTGCTCGATCACCACGACTGTGTTCCCCTGGTCGACCAGCTCGTGCAGCACTTCGAGCAGCTTTGCCACGTCGTGGAAGTGCAGGCCGGTGGTCGGCTCGTCGAGGATGTAGAGGGTGCGGCCGGTGGCGCGGCGGCTTAGTTCCTTGGCGAGCTTGATGCGCTGCGCCTCGCCGCCGGAGAGCGTATTCGCCTGCTGGCCGATGTGGATGTAGCCGAGGCCGACGCGGTCGAGCGTCTCGAGCTTTTCGCGGATCGCCGGCACCGCCTGGAAGAAGACTTTTCCTTCCTCCACCGTCATGTCGAGCACGTCGGCGATCGACTTGCCCTTGAAGGTGACGTCGAGCGTCTCGCGGTTGTAGCGCTTGCCCTTGCACACGGTGCAGGTCACGTAGACGTCGGGCAAAAAGTGCATCTCGATCTTGATCACGCCGTCGCCCTGGCAGGCCTCGCAGCGGCCGCCCTTGACGTTGAAGGAGAAGCGGCCCGGCGCGTAGCCGCGCGCCTTCGCCTCCGGCAGGCCGGCGAACCATTCGCGCATCGGCGTGAAGGCGCCGGTGTAGGTGGCGGGGTTGCTGCGCGGCGTGCGGCCGATCGGCGACTGGTCGATGTCGATGACCTTGTCCAAAAATTCGAGCCCCGTCAGCGATTCATGCGGGGCAGGGTGCTCGCGCGCGCCGTTCAGCCGGCGGGCGACGGCGTTGTAGACCGTGTCGATCAGGAGCGTGGACTTGCCGCCGCCGGAGACCCCGGTGACGGCGGTGAAGGCGGCGAGCGGGATCGAGGCGCTGACGTTCTTCAGATTGTTGCCGGTCGCGCCGGTCACGGTGAGCTTGCGGGTCTTTGAGATTTCGCGGCGGTGCTCGGGCACGTCGATCGCGAGGTCGCCGGAGAGATAGCGGCCGGTGAGCGAGCGCGGGTTCCTCAAGATTTCGGCGGGCGTGCCTTCCGCCACCACCTCGCCGCCGTGGATGCCGGCGGCCGGGCCGATGTCGACCACATAATCGGCGGCGAGGATCGCCTCCTCGTCGTGCTCCACCACGATCACGGTGTTGCCGAGGTCGCGCAGGTGTTTGAGCGTCTCCAGCAGCCGCGCGTTGTCGCGCTGGTGCAGGCCGATCGAGGGCTCGTCCAGCACATAGAGCACGCCGGTCAGGCCGGAGCCGATCTGGCTGGCGAGGCGGATTCTCTGGCTCTCGCCGCCTGAGAGCGTGCCGGAATTTCGCGCGAGGGTGAGGTAATCGAGGCCGACGTCGTTGAGGAAATCCAGCCGCTCGCGGATCTCCTTCAAAATGCGGCCGGCGATCTCGTTCTGCTGCGGATTGAGCTTCTCCGGAAGGTCGGCGAACCATTTTCCGGCGGCGCGGATCGAGAAATCCGCCACCTGCGAAATGTGCAGCCCGGCGATCTTCACCGCCAGCGCCTCCGGCTTCAGCCGCGCGCCGTGGCAGACCTCGCAGGGCTTTGCCGAGAAGTAGCGCCCGATCTCCTCCTTGACCCAGGCGGAGTCGGTCTCCTTCCAGCGGCGTTCCAGGTTCGGGATGACGCCCTCGAACACCTTCTTCGTCTCGTAGGAGCGCAGCCCGTCGTCATAGGTGAAGGCGACCTTCTCGTCGGTGCCGTAGAGCACGGCCTTCTTCGCCCGCTCGGAAAGCTCCGACCAGCGGTCGCCGAGCTTGAAGCCGAAGTGCCGGGCGAGCCCGTCGAGCGTCTGCAGATAATAGGGCGACGAGGTCTTCGACCAGGGCGCGATCGCGCCGGCCTTCAGCGTCATCGCCTCGTCGGGAACGATCAGCTCCGGGTCGATCTGCTGCTTGGTGCCGAGCCCGTCGCATTCGGGGCAGGCGCCGAACGGGTTGTTGAAGGAGAAGAGCCGCGGCTCGATCTCGGCGATCGTGAAGCCGGAGACCGGGCAGGCGAATTTTTCGGAGAACACGATCCGCTCGTGCGTCTCGTTCTTCGACTTGTTGGCGGAGCCGCCGGTCATCTGCTCCGGCCGCAGCGGCTTGTCGGCATATTCGGCGATGGCGAGGCCGTCGGCGATTTTGAGCGCCGTCTCGAAGGAATCCGCCAGCCGCGTCGCGACGTCCGCCTTCACCACCAGGCGGTCGACCACGATATCGATGTCGTGCTTCAGCTTCTTGTCGAGGGCGGGGGCCTCGGCAATCTCCACGAAGACGCCGTCGATCTTGGCGCGCTGAAACCCCTTCTTCAGGAACTCGGCGAGGTCCTTGCGGTATTCGCCCTTGCGGCCGCGCACGACCGGGGCGAGCAGATAAAGCCGCGTGCCTTCGGGCAGCGAAAGCACCCGGTCGACCATCTGGCTCACCGTCTGGCTCTCGATCGGCAGGCCGGTCGCCGGCGAATAGGGGATGCCTACGCGGGCGAAGAGCAGCCGCATGTAATCGTAGATTTCCGTCACCGTGCCGACTGTGGAGCGCGGGTTGCGGCTCGTCGTCTTCTGCTCGATCGAGATCGCCGGCGACAGCCCGTCGATCTGCTCGACGTCCGGCTTCTGCATCATCTCGAGGAACTGGCGCGCATAGGCGCTCAGCGATTCCACATAGCGCCGCTGCCCCTCGGCATAGATCGTATCGAACGCCAGCGACGACTTGCCCGAGCCCGAAAGCCCGGTCATCACGATCAGGCTGTCGCGCGGCAACCGCACGTCGATGTTCTTGAGGTTATGTTCCTTGGCGCCGCGGATGACGATTTCGCGGTTCTGGCTCGGGCGTTTGGGCATCGGCGGTCCACGGCTGAACGCCCGCGGCGAGGGCGAAAATGGTCAAGGCTGTGCGGTCTTGGCGCGTCGAAGGC
>JBBQVL010000011.1:0-77889 GCA_038211615.1 Hyphomicrobiales bacterium | reverse complement strand
GCGGGCGTTTTCGTGACGGGGTTCCCGGATGGCCGACGACGACATCGATCTTGGCGCACTTTCCGACGAGGACCTCGTCGCCCAGATGCATGACGACCTCTATGACGGGCTGAAGGAGGAGATCGAGCAGGGGGTGAACATTCCTGCTCGGGCGCAACTGGACGCCCTATGACGTGCTGACCAAGGCGCTGGTCGAGGGCATGCGCATCGTCGGCGAGGATTTCCGCGACGGCATCCTGTTCGTGCCGGAGGTGCTGCTTTCGGCGAACGCCATGAAGGCGGGGATGTTCATCCTCCGTCCGCTGCTGGCCGAGACCGGCGCGCCGAAAATCGGCAAGATGGTGATCGGCACGGTAAAGGGTGACATCCACGACATCGGCAAGAACCTCGTCGCCATGATGATGGAGGGCGCCGGGTTCGAGGTCATCAACATCGGCATCAACAACCCGGTCGAGAACTATCTCGCCGCGATCGAGGAGCACCAGCCGGACATCATCGGCATGTCGGCGCTGCTCACCACCACCATGCCCTACATGAAGGTGGTCATCGACACGCTGAAGGCGAAGGGCATCCGCGACAACTACATCGTGCTGGTCGGCGGCGCGCCGCTGAACGAGGAATTCGGCAAGGCGGTCGGCGCCGACGCCTACTGCCGCGACGCGGCGGTGGCGGTGGAGACGGCAAAGGATCTGATCCGCCGCAAGCACAACAGGCCGCCGGCAGACGCTTGAAGTCAGCGCCGGCCGCGCACGACGTTCTGCTGGTGACGCCAGGCGCTGGCGAGCACCACCGAAAGCTCCTCGCTGGTCAGGACGGAGAGAAAGACGGTCGTCCAGCCTTGCGCGCCCCACTTGTTGGGAAGAGGCCTGTACGCGTCGGGATGCGCCGCACAGCGAAACTCCTGCTCTTCGGGCGGGAGCCTGATGTTGGCGGTAAGCTGATCGGCAGCAAGCGTCGCGAAAATGCGTCTCGCCTTGAAGGCCTGGCGGTCGAAGTGCGGCTGCTCGGCGGTGCCTTCCAGCGCGAGCGCACATTTCCGAAGGTCCTGCCCTGTCGCCATCGACCCCGCCTCCCGGACTCGCTCGCCCTCATTGCAGGGTGGCCGACGACAGCGGGAAATGCCATATGCGGAATGGAATGGCCGAGCGCGCACCCGACAGTCCCGAAAAGCTTCTCGTCATCGCCTGCGGGGCGCTGGCGCGCGAGATTGGCGCGATCGTCGAGGCCAACCGGCTCGACCATGTCGAGCTGACCTGCCTCCCCGCCCAATGGCACAACCGGCCTGAGAAGATCGCTCCGGGCGTGCGAAAACTGGTTCAGGAGAACCGCGGGCGTTATGCGCGGATCGTCATCGGATATGCCGAATGCGGAACGCAGGGCGAGCTTGACAAGGTGTGCGCGGAAGAAGGCGTGGAGCGCATCGCCGGCCCGCACTGCTATTCCTTCTATTGGGGGAACGAGGCGTTCGCGGCGCGGGCCGACGACGACATCGACGCTTTCTTCCTGACCGACTTCCTTGCGCGCCAGTTCGAAACTTTCGTCATCGAACCGCTCGGGCTCGACCGGCATCCCGAGTTGCGCGACATGTATTTCGGCAATTACCGCCGGCTCATCTACCTGGCGCAGAGCGACGATGCCGAGCTCGAGACGAAGGCCCGCGCGGCGGCGGAGCAGCTGGGGCTGGCCTTCGAGATGCGCACGACCGGCATGGGCGATCTCGCAGGATTCCTGAACAGGCTCCCCGGCAGGCCGCCGACCGAAACGCCCGCCGTCAGATCGGGAAGTTGAGCGCGATCCGCGTGCCCTTGTGCTGCGGATCGAAGCTCATGTCGGCGCGCAGGTTCGTCGCCATGGCGCTGACGATCTTCGACCCAAGACCGGTGCCGATGGGCACCCCTGTCCCGTCCCAGCCGACGCCATCGTCCTCGACGACCACCTTCGCCCTGTCGTCGGCGCGGGTGATGGAGACGCGGATTTCGCCGGCGGCGCCGTTCCGATAGGCATATTTGTAGGCGTTGGTCAGAAGCTCCGTGACCAGCACGCCGACCGAAACGGCCTTGTCGGTCGGAACGGAAAAATCGTCGGTCTCCAGGCGAACATTGTGCGGGCTGCCCTCGGCGCGCATCGTCGTCTGGAGATCGTCGGCGAGGCTGCCGACGAACGATCCGATGGCGACGAAGCGGACATCGTCGGAGGTGTAGAGCTGCTTGTGCAGGCGCGCGATCGCGTTGATGCGGGCCTGCGACTCCTTCAGCGCCGCCACGGCCGCCGGATCCTGCAGCACCAGGGATTGCATGCGCACCAGCGCACCGACGAGCGCCAGTGAATTTCCGACGCGGTGGTTGACCTCGCGGAGCAGCATCTCGGCCCGGTCGCGCTGCTCGCGGACAGCCTCCTCCGCTGCCGCCTTCTCGCGAACGAGCCGCTTCTGCTCGATCGCGCCGTCGATTGCCGAGCCGAGCAGCTCGAGGAACTCGCCGGCGACATCCTTCGGGACATAGTCGGCCGCCCCCGCCTTCAGCGCCGCGACAGCAAGGGCCGTGTCGCCCGAGCTTGTCACGTAGACAATTGGCGGGGCGTCGACGCGACCTTGAAGCGCATTCAGGAGGTCGAGGCCGGTCCCGCCCGGCATGAAATGGTCGAGCCCGATGGCATCGATGCCGCCGCTTTCGAGCCGTTCGAGCGCGGCCTGGTAGTTGCTGACATGCTCGACGTGGTAGCCGCGACGGCCAAGCGCCTTCTCGACGAGCCGCGCTATGCCCGGATCGTCGTCGACGTAGAGGACCCGAACGCCATTGCCGGGCATCAAGGCGCCTCCGCGACCTGCATGACGGAGAGAAACAGCCCGAGCTGGCGGATGGCGTTGGCGAAGTTCTCGTACTCCACCGGCTTGGTTATGTAGACATTGGCCCCGAGATCGTAGCAGCGCTGGATCTCGCGCTCGTCGTCCGTCGTCGTGAGAATTACAACCGGCGACATCTTCGTATGCGGATTGGCCTTCACCTTCGTCAGGATATCGACGCCGCTCATGTCGGGGAGATTGAGGTCCAGAAGTATGAGAAGCGGCCGTCCATTCACCGCGACACCGCTGGCGTCCTCTCCGAAAAGATAGGTGAGCGCACTCGTCCCGTCAGCGAACGGAACGATCTCGTTGTTTACGCCGGCGCGGCGGATATTGCGTTCGATCAGGCGCGCGTGTCCCTCATCGTCCTCGATCATCACGATCTTCACTGCGCGGCCGGCGGCATTCATGATACTTCGCCTTCTGATGTCGGAACGAGGATTCTCGGCAGCCTTACGCTGAAGGTCGTGCCCACATTGAGCTCTGACCGGACAGAAATGGTGCCTCCAAGGCCGCGCACAAGCGCCCGGACATGACTTAACCCGATGCCCTCACCGGACCGGTCCTGCGCGCCAGCGCGCCGGAAAAGATCGAAAATCCGGTCCAGATCGTGCGGCGCGATCCCCCGGCCGTTGTCTTCGACCTCGAATTCGATCCCAAGCGGCATTTCCCTGCCCCGAACCACGATCCTGCCCGCTCGGCCGTGGTCGAGATACTTAACCGCGTTGTCAATGATGTTTCCGAAAATCTGCTCCACGGAAAGGCGGTCGGTGACGAGGTCGGGGATGGGATCGACGATCGTGAGCTCGGCGCCCGCCTCCGCGAGCTGATGCTGGACGGAATCCCTCGCGGCCTCGAATATCGGTGACATCCGGACATGGACCGGCGCGAGCTTCCGCTGGCCCTCGCGCGAAAGCTTCAGGATGGCGTTGATCAGCCGGTCCATCTTCGACGTCGAGGATCGGATGAACTGGATCGCTTCCGGCATCTCGGCGTCGACCGCCGCCCGCGCCTCGCCCGCCACACGGTCGTCGTCCGAGGCAGGCGCCCGGTCGAGCAGCGACCGAACCGAGGTGAGCCCCGCCTGCAGCTCGCTCGTGAAGCCCATGATGTTGACAAGGGGCGAGCGGAGATCGTGGCTGACGATATAGGCGAACCGCTGAATCTCCTCGTTGGCGCGCGCAACATCCGCTGTGCGGTCGCGCACGCGGGCCTCCAGCGTCGCATTGAAGGCGATCAATTCTCCGCGCGCCATTTCAAGGTCGCGGGTGTAGCGCCACGCGGTCCAGCTCGTCGCGCCGACGACGCCGAGGATCACGAAGCCGCCGGCCGCCAGTACCCAGACCAGCAGCCTGGCGCTTTCCCGGAGCGCCGCGGTGTTTGTCCTTACGAGGGTGTCGGTCGCCCCGATGAGCACATCGGAGGCAGAGCGGACGTCGTCCATCAGCGCTTTCCCGCGACCTGTCCGCACAACGGCGATCGCCTCGTCGAACCTTCCCGCCTTTGCGACTTCCACCGTCCGCGCCAGCTCGGCCAGTTTCTCCGAGATCCGCGCGGCAAGGGTTTCTATAGCGGCGGCATAGCGCGGCTGTGTCCGCTCGATCTCCCTGAGCTTCGCGATGGTACTATCAACCTTCGCGACGGCCTCGGTGTAGGGCTGGAGATAGGCCTCGTCATGTGTAAGCAGATAGCCACGCTGCCCGGTCTCTGCGTCGAGGATGAGGTTCAGGACCTGGAAGGCTTCGCGGCGAGCGAGCAGCGAATCGACAAGATCGTCGGCCTGTGTGTCGTTTCGCCCGGCGATCCAGATGGCGGCCACCACGATGGCGAGCACGCTCACGCAGCCTGCGACGAGCAGGAGGATTGTGGCGCGGATGAATGACTGGCTGGAAATGGGCATGTTCACGGGCACATTACGGGTCCCGGTCCGCCTTGCAACCGGTGCTCAAGCCTTGGCGATCCGCGCTCGCCGCGCCACGCTGTCGCAATCGGCTCCCCGTGTGTCGTGGCGGGGCGACCGCCGGCGGGCTCGCGTTGTGATAAGCCACGAAACGGAGGGCGCATGGCGGAGCGCGTGATCGTCTACTGGCGCGACATCCCGGCCCAGGTCATCGTAAAGGCCGGGCGCCGGGCAGTAGCCAAGCGCGAACTCCCGGAACGCTTCGTGCAGGCAATCGACGCATGCGCGATGCGGGTCGGAGCGAGCGACACCGACGCCTATCTCGCCGAATGGCGGCGCGGCGCGCCGGAGCCCTGCGGGGACGATCTGGAAGCGGAAGCGGACGCCACGCTCGCCCGCCTGGAGAGCGAATATGGCAGGGATCGGCTTCGGGAACTGGTCAATAACGGCGGGCGGCAGGCAGAATAAGCCGCCCGGCGCCTATCAGCCGCAGCATGTCTCCGTTACGCGGCGGCTCAGGAAGACCTACACGATCCGCCTCTGGTCGGTTCGTCATTCCCGCTCCCTCGAGCGCATCTACCGTCTCTTCGCCGACCTGTTCCTGAAGCTGCATCCGCTGTGGAATTTCGTTGGCTACGGACGCGCCGAGGCGCCGGTCAGCTTCGTCGAGCGGCGCGTGAAGGGATTTCTCTTTGACTGTCGCATGTGCGGGCAGTGCATTCTCTCCTCGACCGGAATGTCGTGCCCGATGAACTGCCCGAAGCGGCTCCGCAACGGGCCGTGCGGTGGCGTTCGCGCCAACGGCCATTGCGAGGTCGAGCCGGACATGCCGTGCGTCTGGGTGCAGGCGTGGGAGGGCAGCCGCCGCATGCAGGGCGGCGATGCGATCCTCGCGCTGCAGAAGCCGGTGGATCACAGCCTGCGCGAGACCTCCGCGTGGCTGCGGGTCACCGCGCAGGCGGCCGAAGCGCGGAAGGCACGCGTCGCCTGATGGTGCAGCCCGACGAAAATCCCGCCGGCGTTCATCTGCCGCTCGACCCGCTGCCCGGGCATTCCTCGCGCGGGCGGCTGGAGCGCGTGCTACGGCGGGGCGAGTTCGCCGTGACCGCCGAACTGAACCCGCCGGACTCCGCCGACCCGGAGGACGTCTACGACCGCGTCGCCCCGTTCGACGGATGGGTCGATGCGATCAACGCGGTCGATGCTTCCGGCGCCAACTGCCACATGTCGTCGGTCGGCATTTGCGCGCTCCTGACGCGCATGGGCTACGCGCCGGTGCTGCAGGTCGCCTGCCGCGACCGCAACCGCATCGCCATCCAGGGAGACGTGCTCGGCGCCGCCGCGATGGGTGTCGCGAACATCCTCTGCCTGACGGGCGACGGCGTACAGGCCGGCGACCAGCCGGGCGCCCTCCCCGTCTTCGATCTCGATTCGATCTCGCTGCTCGAAACCGTTCGCACGATGCGCGACGAGGCGCGCTTCCTCTCGGGGCGGAAGATAACCTCGACGCCGCACGTCTTTCTCGGCGCGGCGGCCAATCCGTTTGCCCCACCCTACGCGTTCCGTGCGCTGCGGCTCGCCAAGAAGGTCGCCGCCGGGGCGCAGTTCGCGCAGACGCAGTACTGCTTCGATGTTCCGATGTTCGCCGACTTCATGCGCCAGGTGCGCGACCTTGGTCTGCACGAGAAGTGCTTTGTGCTGGTCGGCGTCGGTCCCCTCGCCTCGGCGCGGGCGGCGAAATGGATTCGCGCCAACGTGCCGGGCATCCATATCCCCGACACGATCATCGCGCGGCTTGAAGGCGCGGAGAACCAGAAGCAGGAAGGCAAGAAGATCTGCATCGAGATCATGCAGCAATGCCGCGAGATCGTGGGCATCGCCGGCGTGCACGTCATGGCTTACCGGCAGGAGGAACTGGTGGCCGAAATCGTGCGGGAATCCGGCGTTCTGGCCGGACGCCAGCCGTGGCGGCGCGAGGCGAGCCCCGATACCCAGCGCGTCGCCGACCGGCTGCGGAACATCCTTGCCGACAGCAAGGAACCAGCTCCCGTCCCTTGAACACAATCGCATAACGACATAAAGAACTCTTTATATGCTTGAGAAGGCTGCTGCATGACCCGGACAATCCTGGCTTCCGCAACGAAGGAAGTGGTGATCGGCTTCGACCAGCCGTTTTGCGTGATCGGCGAGCGCATCAATCCGACCGGCCGCAAGAAGCTGGCGGCCGAGATGGTGGCCGGCAATTTCGACACGGTGCGGAAGGACGCGCTCGAGCAGGTTGCGGCGGGCGCGCTGGTGCTCGACGTGAATGCCGGCGTGACCGCCGTCGATCCCAACACGACGGAACCGCCGCTGCTGGTCGAGACGATCAAGATCGTCCAGAGCCTCGTCACCTGCCCGATCTGTATCGATTCCTCCGTGCCGGCAGCGCTGAAGGCAGGGCTTGAGGTTGCGCAGGGCCGTCCGCTGGTGAACTCAGTCACCGGCGAGGAGGACCGGCTGGAGCTGATCCTGCCGCTCATCAAGAAGTACAACGTGCCGGTGATCGCGATCTCAAACGACGAGACCGGCATCTCCGAGGATCCGGACGTGCGCTTCGCAGTCGCCAAGAAGATCGTCGAGCGAGCGATGGATCACGGCATCAAGCCGGAGGACATCGTGGTCGATCCGCTGGTCATGCCGATCGGCGCGATGGGGACGGCGGGGCTGCAGGTCTTCGCGCTCGTCCGACGGCTGCGGGAGGAGCTTAAAGTCAACACGAGCTGCGGCGCTTCGAACATCTCCTTCGGCCTGCCGCACCGGCACGGCATCAACGGCGCGTTCCTGCCGATGGCGATCGCAAGCGGCATGACCTCGGCAATCATGAACCCCTGCCGGCCACAGGAGATGGAGGCAGTACGTGGCGCGAACGTGCTGATGGGGACAGACCGCGACTGCATGACGTGGATCAGGACCTATCGCGACTACACGCCAACGACCACAAGCGGACCGAAGGAGGTCAGCGGCGAAGCCGCGCACGCCAACGCGGAGGCCGCGGCATCGGAAGGCGGAGGACGCCGGCGCGGCGGAAGAGATGCCCGAAGGGGTCGAGTCGAGGTTTGAGAGAATTGTTGAAGCGTCGCGGATGAACGCCCCCCTGAAAGACCCGCTGGTTCTCTTCATGCCATCCGGCCGGCGGGGGCGCTTCGCCGTTGGCACACCGGTGCTCGATGCGGCGCGGTCGCTCGGCGTATACATTGAATCCGTTTGCGGCGGGCGGGGCATCTGCGGGCGGTGCCAGATCGAGGTGCAGCAGGGCGAGTTCGCGAAGCACGGGATCACCTCTTCGCAGGATCATCTGTCGCCGTTCACCGAGACCGAGGCGCGCTACGTCCGCGTCCGCGGCGAACTGGAGAACCAGCGGCGCCTCTCCTGCTCCGCCACCATCCAGGGCGACCTTGTCGTCGACGTGCCGCAGGATGTTCAGATCAACCGGCAGATCGTCCGCAAGCGCGCCGAGACACGCGTCATCGAGCGCGATCCGATCACCCAGCTCTGCTACATCGAGGTGGACGAGCCCGACATGCACAAGCCGCTCGGCGACACCGACCGGCTGCTCCGGGTGCTCGCCCGCGACTGGCATTTCGAAGGGCTGCGGATCGACTTCGATCTGCTGCCGAAGGTGCAGAAAATCCTCCGCGAAGGCGCGTGGAAGGTGACGGCCGCCGTGCACCACGACCGCAGCGGCCCGGTGGTCACGGCGCTCTGGCCGGGGCTGCACAATTTCGCCTGCGGCATCGCCGTCGATATCGGCTCGACGACCATCGCCTGTCACCTCTCGGCGCTGCTTTCCGGGCGCACGCTCGCCTCCGCGGGCCTGCCCAATCCGCAGATCCGCTTCGGCGAGGATCTGATGAGCCGCGTCTCCTACGTGATGATGAATCCGGACGGACGCGAAGGAATGACGAAGGCGGTGCGCGAAGCGATCGGCGTGCTGATCGGAAAAGTCTGCGCCGAGGCGGGCGTCTCGTCCGACGAGATCATCGAGTGCGTCTTCGTCGGCAACCCGATCATGCACCACCTTTTCCTTGGCATCGATCCGACCGAGCTCGGCGGAGCGCCGTTCGCGCTCGCCGTCTCCGATGCGCTGAACTTTCGCGCGCGCGACATCGGCCTGCCGGTCAACGAAGGCGCGCGCGTCTACACCCTCCCCTGCATCGCCGGCCATGTCGGGGCGGACGCTGCCGGCGCGACGCTTGCCGAAGGTCCGCATCGCGGCGAGGAGATCACGCTCCTCGTCGATGTCGGCACCAACGCGGAGATCGTGCTTGGCAACAAGGACCGACTGGTCGCCGCCTCCTCGCCCACCGGCCCGGCCTTCGAGGGCGCCGAAATATCAGGCGGCCAGCGCGCTGCGCCCGGCGCCATCGAGCGGGTGCGCATCGACCCGCTGACGCTCGAGCCGAAGGTGAAGGTGATCGGCGGCGATCACTGGTCCGACGAACCTGAGTTCGCCGCGACCGCCGCCGATGTCGGCGTCACCGGCATCTGCGGGTCAGGCATCATCGAGGCGATCGGCGAGATGTTCCTCGCCGGGATCATCAGCGAGGACGGCGTGATCGACGGCAGCCTCGCGGCGCGAAGCGATCGCATCGTCGAAACGGGACGCACCTTCGGCTACGTCCTCTGTCGCGCGGAGCCGACGCGGGGCATGCCCGAAATTCGCATCCTGCAGACCGACGTGCGCGCCATCCAGCTTGCCAAGGCGGCGCTCTACGCCGGCGCGCGGCTTCTCATGGACAAGCTCGGCATCGACAGGGTCGACCGCATCAAGCTCGCCGGCGCCTTCGGGACCTACATCGATCCAAAATACGCGATGGTGATCGGGCTCATCCCCGATTGCCCGCTCGACAAGGTCGCGGGCGTCGGCAATGCCGCCGGCACCGGTGCGCGCATGGCGCTCCTGAACAAGGGCTACCGGCGCGAGATCGAGGATCTGGTGCGCAGGATCGAGAAGATCGAAACGGCGCTCGAACCGAAATTCCAGGATCATTTCGTGAGCGCGATGGCATTCCCGAACAAGCTGGAAGCCTTCCCGAATCTCGCCTCCGTGGTGGCGTTGCCGGCACGCCGCGATGCCGACGCGTCCGGTGCGCATGGCGAAGGCCGGCGACGGCGCGGGCGGGCGGCGAGACAAGCGCCGAGCGAGAGCGCTCTCGACGATTCCGTGCGGTAAGAAATCGATCACCACGCGGAAAGGTTAACGCACGGCAATTTACCCCTCGTTCGAAGGCTCGCGTTAATGATGCACGGCATCGTTACGAGGCCATGGAACATGAGCGAGATAGCCGTCGCGGGCATCAGCGCGTCGGATTTTGCGCCCGTTGCCGCAAGGGACATCGCACCGCGCCTGAGGCTGTCGGCCGAGGTGCTGCACGGCGCCGCGGCTTATGAAACGCTCCTGCCCGATTGGCAGCGGCTGGCGGAACTCCAGCGCAGCACCACGCTCTTCCAGACAACCGCCCTGCTCTCGACGTGGGCACGACACTTCGCGTCGGGCTCCGCGTGTACGCTGGAGACCGTCGTGGTACGTCATGGCGGCCGGCCGGTCCTGATATGGCCGCTCTCCATCGAACGGCATGGCTTCGTGCGCGTCGCGCGCGGCGCCGGGGCGCCGATCACGCAGTATGACGAGATCCTCGTCGACCCCGAGACGGACACCAGTGCCGCCCTTGCCGCCGCGCTCGATGTCCTGCGAGAGACCGTGCGCCCCGATCTCGTCTACCTCGAGCAGGTGCGCGCCGACAGCGCGCTCCGCGCAGCCCTGCGCGAAGAGAAACCCATCGGCGGCGCTGAGGCCGCTCCCTACGTCGACCTTTCGGAAGGACTGTCCGCAGCGCTCGCCAGGCGGAAGTCCTGCACGGCAAAGAAGCAAAGGAAGCGCGTGAAGCGGTTCGCCAAGGAAGGCAGGCAGGCCGTGGCGCTTGCCAGCGATGCGGCCGAGGCCGAGGCGTGGCTGATCGAGGCGCTGACCTTGAAGCGCGACTGGCTGCGGAGCAACGGCCGTGTCAGCCGCGCCTTCGTGAAGGCGGAGACCCGCACCTTTCTCACCGAGCTCGCCCGCGTGCGTTCAGGCGATGCCGCATCGCCGCGCATGATCGTCGCGAAGCTCAGCCTCGACGGGCGCACTGCCGCAATCGAGATGGGATTTCTGCATCGCGGCGCTTTCCAGCTTTACCTCCGGGCATTTGCGCCGGAATTTTCGCATCTCGGACCTGGCAACGTCCTGACGCAGAGCATGCTGGAATGGTGCGCGGAGAATCGCGTTGAGCGATACGACATGCTGGCGCCGCGTTCGCGCAACAAGACCGAATGGCAATCGGGAGAAGTGGAGATCGCCGACTTCGCGCTACCGCTGAACTGGCGCGGGCGCCTCTACGCGGCGGTGGTTCCGGCGCGCCTCGCCCCGGCGCTGCGCGATGCCTTCTACGCGCTGCCGGAGCGACTGCGCGTGGCGATCGCCGGAATGACGCTCCGGATGTAGGCCGCCTCGGCGTCGCTCAGGCGACGCCGAGCTTCTTCTGCAGGCTGGTCGAAGATGTCGTGTACTGGAACACGATGCGCTCGTTCGGGCTGACGATGCGCTTGGCCGCCTGCGCCATCAGCGCGCCCTCGTGGAAGCCGCAGAGGATAAGCTTCAGCTTGCCGGGATAGTAGTTGATGTCGCCGATGGCGAAAATGCCCGGCTGCGATGTCTCGAAACGCACCGTATCCACGTCGATGCGGTTCTCGTTGAGGTTCAGCCCCCAGTCCGCCACCGGGCCGAGCTTCATCGTGAGGCCGAAGAACGGCAGGAGGCGCGTGGCGGGCAGACGGACGTTGCCCTCCGGCCCCTTGACGATGACCGCCGACAGATCCCCGTCGGCGCCTTCGAGGCTCATCACCTGGCCGACCTGGAAACCGAGCTTCTTCTCCTCGTGCGCCGCGAACATCTTGTTGACGCTGTCCGGCGAGGCGCGGAATTCCGGACGCCGGTGCACCAGCGTCAGGCTCCTGGCGAGCGGCTGCAGGTTCAACGTCCAGTCGAGCGCCGAATCCCCTCCGCCCACGACGACGATGTCGCGGTCGCGGTAATCCTCCATGCGGCGGACCGAATAGAAGACGCTCTTTCCCTCATAGGCCTCGATGCCGGGGATCGGCGGCCGCTTCGGCTGGAACGAGCCGCCGCCGGCGGCGATCACGACAACCTTGCACTTGATCTTTGTGTCGTTGTCGGTGCTGACCAGGAAACCCTCGTCCGTGCGTTCCAGCCCGGTCACCATCTCGCCGAAATGGAACTGCGGGCCGAAGGGCCGTATCTGCTCCATGAGATTGTCGACGAGGCCCTGTGCGGAGACACTCGCAAGGCCCGGAATGTCGTAAATCGGCTTCTCCGGATAGAGCTCGGCGCATTGGCCGCCGGGTCGGTCGAGGATGTCGATCAGATGGCATTTCAGGTCGAGCAGACCAAGCTCGAACACGGCGAAGAGCCCGCACGGCCCCGCCCCGACGATCACGACATCCGTTTCGGCGTAGTTGGAACTCATCGCGAAATCGAACTCTCTTCAGGTGTTTTGGTCAGGCCTGGCGCGGCGGAACGGTCACGACCAGCCCGTCGAGCTCGTCGGTGACGTGGATCTGGCAGGAGAGCCGGGAGTTCGGCTTCAGCTCGAAGGCGAAATCCAGCATGTCCTCTTCCATCGGCTCGGGCTCGCCGGTGAGCGCCCGCCATTCCTCGTCAACGTAGACGTGGCAGGTGGCGCAGGCGCAGGCGCCGCCACATTCCGCCTCGATGCCCGGCACGGCATTGCGGATGGCGTTCTCCATGACGGTGGAGCCGTTTTCAGCCTGAACCTCGTAGCGGGTCCCGTTGGCTCCGATATAGGTGATTTTCGCCATGCTGCTCCGGGGCCGGGCGATTGCGCGGCTCAAAGGTGGGAGGAAGGGGAAGGGATGTAGACTGCGGATAGTTCGAGTCAAGCGGGGGGCGCTAGGTGTGCGAGCCTCCGTTCGAGGGCGGCAAAGCGCGCGGCACGAATTCCCTCAGCCGCCGGTCCGCTGGATGAAGGCGAGCGTTTCGGAAACAGCGCTCTTGAGTGGCGTCAGATCCGGGGTGTCGTCGGCGATCTGGGTCTCCAGCCCGCGCGCCGCCTGCGCGATCCGCGAGGCGCCGATATTGCGCGCCACGCCGATCACGGCGCGCAGCCGATCGCCTCGCACCTGGGGGTCGGGGGCGTCCTCCACCTGGCGGATGAGACGCTCCACCTCACCCACGAAGAGCGAGAGCACTTCGACCTGCAGGCGGGCATTGCCCTTCGTGTGTCGATTGAGCTGCGCAGTGTCGAACAGCGGGACGGGAGGCGTAGGCATTCAGGTGATTCGCTCGCGATATTCGACTGGATTTTCGAACTGAGACTTCACTTTCGTGATCCCCCCCAGGCCTTTACCGCAAACCGCATTTCTATTGCACAACGCCCAGTCGGTAAGGTTTTTTCCTTTTAACCGTGACAGTGTGGCACTACAATCACGCTTGGACAAGCGCGGGGAGGCGGACCAAACGGCGGTCGGCTTTCATCCTTTCTTCCGGTCGGGCCAGACCGGAAACGAGGTTGAAAGACGGCTGACGAGACCATGAGCGAAGTCGCGCGCGTACGAGCGTGACGTCGCTCATAATGCCGTCGCCTGCCGCTCCGCGGCAGCGAGTCCGATGTGTTTCGAGTACGGACGAGGCGAGTGGTACATGAGTAAGTTCCGAAAGTCCGATACGACAGATTCCGCCGTCCACGCAGTGGAAGAGGCGCTGAAAATCGACTTCAAGGGCGGCTCCAAGCCGCCAGCGGCAGGCGTTGCACAGAAGGTCAAGAGGATGGCGATAGGGACGGGTGCGCCGACAACGGCGCGGCACAACGCGGCGGCCGAGGAAGGCGCCGAAGCGGGCCAGGATCGGAACCGTCCTGCCACAGAACGCAAAGAGCGAACCCGCACCAGGCGCGCCGCCAATGACGACGTGCGCTCGGTCGGCAATCTGCTCTACGCGCTGCAGCGCCGCCCCTCCTACACGCCGTTCTGGGTCGCCCTGCTCGTAACGCTCGCCTGGGCCGGCCTCGGAATTTCCTTCGGCTTCAGCGTCTATGGCGACGAGATTGCCAACATCGGCGCGGAGGGCTTCCGCTCCTCCCCGCACCTGCTCGGCCTGACAATCGGCATCCTCGGACCGATCCTGCTCTTCTGGGGAATTGCGGTGCTCGTCTGGCGCGGCCAGGAGATGCGCATGGTGTCGCGCACGATGACCGAAGTGGCGCTCCGCCTCGCCGAGCCCGAGAACATCGCCAAGGAATCCGTCGTCACCGTCAGCCAGGCCATCCGCCGCGAAGTGGCGGCCATGGGCGACGGCATCGAGCGCGCGCTTGCCCGGGCGAGCGAACTCGAAGTGCTGGTGCATAACGAAGTCGCCTCGCTCGAACGCTCCTACACCGACAACGAACTCCGCGTGCGCCGGCTGATCGACGAGCTCGTCACCGAGCGCGAAGCGATCGTGCAGAACGCCGAGCGCGTCCGCCAGGCGATCCGCGGCTCGCACGATTCCTTCTCCGCCGATCTCGCCGGCATCACCGACCAGATCGCGGTCGCCGCCGACGCCGCCGCGAAGCGCATTTCCGACCTGCTCTCCGGCCGCAGCCAGGCGATCACGCAGACGCTGGGCGACACCGGCGAACAGGTGGTCAACCTCCTCGCCACGCGCAGCGACAATCTATTCCACCGCATCAACGAAGCCGGCGACAAGCTCTCGGACACCATCATCAATCGCGGCGACCTGCTGGTCGAGCGGCTGAACAACGCGGTCGCCAGCGTCTCCGAGACGTTCCTGGAGAACAGCGACGTCCTCGTCGATCGCCTGAGCCGCACGACGGGCAGCCTCTCCGACGGATTCTCGGAGCGCGCCGAAACCCTGCTCGAGCGCATCACCGTGACAAGCGAAAGCTTCACGGACTCACTCCTGGCGCGCGGCGACGACCTGCTGACGCGGCTCGAGACATCGAGCGGCCGGACGCTCGACGCGTTCTCGCAGCGCGGCGTCGATCTCATCGACGAAATCAACCAGGCCGGCGACACCCTGTCACGCAGCGTCGCGTCGAGCGGTCATGACGCCACCCAGCAGATGCGCGAGGCCGGCAGCTCTTTCGCCGACGCAATGGCGGCGCAGACCAAGGAGATCGACGTCCGCCTGCGGCAGGCGCAGGACCGCCTCGACACCACGCTGACCGACCGCGCCGGGACGGTGATCGAGCGCTTCCAGGCCGCTGGCGACAAGATTTACAACGCCGTCACGGTCGATGGCGAGGCGCTGGTCAGCCGGCTCGGCAAGCGGGCCGAGGAGATCGTCGACCTCGTCTCCAACCAGGCCGACAGCACCACCGGCCGCATCGAGCGGGCGGCGGAGATCGTCAACACGGCGCTGGAAGCGCGTTCGAAGGCAGTCATCGAGCATCTCGGCCAGACCGGGCAGACCGTCGCCCGCGCCATGAGCTCGCAGCTGCAGGAAGCGCAGAGCGCCCTCGTCGCGGCCGGCGACCGGCTCGACGGCACCGGACGCAACGTCGTCGACTCGCTCGACCGGCAGATCAACGAAGCCGAGTCCATCCTGGTTTCGGCCAACGACCGGCTCGTCGAAACCGGCCGCGCGGTGGAGAATACGCTGCGCAACCAGATCGAAGTGGCGGAGGGCGACCTCGCCGCGGCGGGCGAGCGCTTCAACGCGATCGGCTCGGACGCGGAGCGCAATATCGGCCGGCAGATCGAACGCATCGATGCAGCCGTGGAATTCGGCAACCAGAAATTCGGAGCCTCGGGCGATCGGCTCGTGAGCGACCTCAACCGTCAGCTCTCGGCGGTGGACAACTCGCTGCTCGCCGCCGACCAGCGGTTCCGGCAGACCGGTGACGAGGTGGGCGCCGCAATTGCCGCCCAGATCGCGCTCATCGATACTTCCGTCGAGATGGCGAAGCAGGGCCTCGACACGACCGGCGAAAAGCTCGTCGTGGAGGTCAACAACCAGATCGACGCGGTGGACGGGGCGCTCGCTTCCGCCGGCAGCCGCATCATCGGCGACATCAACCGCCATGCCGGCGCGGTCGAGGCTGCCCTCTCCTCCTCCAACGAGCGGATGAGCAAGACCGCGAACACCGTGATCGACGCATTCGGCAATCAGGTGACGCGCGTGCAGGGCGCCGTCGCGGCTGCCGGCGAACGGCTCGACGCGGGCGGCACCAAGATCGCCGGCGACATCGGACGGCAGATCGAGGCGGTCAATACCGCGCTTGAAGCTGCGACTGAGCGCTTCCAGGGCGCCGGCATCGAGATGACGCTCGACATCGGCACGCAGGTGCAGCGCATCGAGGGAGCGATGGCAACGGCCAGCGTGCAGCTCGACGCGGGCGGAGCAAAGATTTCGAGCGATATCGAGCGGCAGATCGCGGCAGTCGATACCGCTCTCGAAGCCGCCACGAAGCGCTTCCACGGGGCCGGGGTCGAGATGACGGTCGACATCGGCAACCAGGTGCAGCGCGTCGAGAGTGCGTTGGCGAGTGCCGGCTCGCAGCTCGATGCGGGCGGTGTGAAGATTTCGGGCGATATCGAGCGGCAGGTGGTGGCCGTCAACGGCGCGCTTGAGGCGGCTACCAAGCGCTTCCGCGGCGCTGGCGCCGAGATGACCGTCGAGATCGGCAGCCAGGTGCAGCGCGTCGAGGGCGCCCTGGCGACCGCCGGCGTGCAGCTCGATGCGGGCGGCCTGAAGATTTCCGGAAACATCGAGCGGCAGATCGAGCTCGTCAATTCGGCCCTGGAATCGGCCAACCAGCGCTTCCAGAAGACCGGCGTCGACATGTCGCTCGACGTCGGCATGCAGGTCGAGCGCATCGAGGGCGCGATGGTCTCCGCCAGCCAGACTCTCGGACTCTCGTCCGAGAAGCTGGTGGGCGACATCAACCGGCAGATCGGCTCGATCGACGCCGCGCTGGCATCGGCCAACGACCGGTTCTCCTCGACCGGCGACCGCATCGCCGCCAACATCGACGACAAGGTGGAGAGCGTCGAAGGCCGGCTGGCGCGCGCCAACGACCGGCTCAACAATTCCGGCGACCGGATTGCCGGAAACGTGGTGCAGCAGCTCGGCTCGATCGAGGCCGCGCTGGCGCTCGCCGACGAACGCCTGAGCACATCCGGCCGCGAGGTCGCCGCCCATATCGGCGAGCAGATGGGCGTCGTGGAAGCGACGCTGAAGGATGCGCAGGGGCGGTTCGAGGGCTCGGGACGCGACACGGCCTCGCGCATCCGCGAGGAGATGGCCGGCTTGAAGGACGTGATCGCCAAGACCGGCGATGCCGCCTCCGCCGAGCTTTCCTCGCGCGGCGCAGAGTTGCGCCAGCAGATCGAGGGGAATATCGAGCGCATCTCCGAAGTGCTCGACAACCGCGGCGGCGCGCTCGCCTCGACCCTCAGCGAACGCAGCGCAGCGCTCGGCTCGCTCATCGATACGCGCGTCGCGCAGATCGGCGAGACGCTCGATTCACGCCTGACCGGCTTCGAGAGCCGGCTTTCCGAGAGCGCCGAGGCCGCCGCCATCCGCCTCGCCGCCTCCGCCAGCACCATCGAGATCGCCGTCGAAGGACGTCTCTCGGGCTTCGAGAACCGCGTCACCGCCCGCATCGGCGAGGTCACGCACAACTTCGCGCAGCGCGCCGACGGCTTCGCCAACACGCTGGACGACCGGCTGGAGCGCATCAACTCCACGCTCGACACCCGCGCCCGCCAGATCAGCGAGACCCTCGTCGCGCGGACGCGCGAAATGGCGGCGGCCTTCCATGACGGCCATAGCGAGATGTCGGCCGCGCTCGACAGCCGGCTGCAGACGCTCGGCGACCAGCTGCAGATCCGCACGCATGACCTGACCGAGACGATCGCCAACCGGATGATGGAGATCAACCAGGGCTTCGGCGACAGGCTGCTGACCCTGGAAAGCGATTTCAGCGACCGCGCCAACTCGCTGCAATCGACTCTCACGGGCACGAGCGACATGCTGAACGAGCGGACCGAGGTGCTGCAAGCCACCCTGCAGGCCCGGCATGCCGACCTCGACAGCCTGCTCGACACGCGCTCCAGCACGCTCCTCGACGCGCTCGACGCGCAGACAGGCTCCCTGCTCAACGCCCTCGATACACGCAGCAGCTCCCTGCTCGCGGGCGTCGACACGCGCACCAAGAGCGTGGCCGACGGCTTCGACACCAACACCCGCGCCCTCCTCGCCGCGCTCGATACGCGCAGCAGCGCGCTTCTTGACGGGGTCGACCGGCGTTCGAAGGGGATCTCGGAAGGCTTCGCCACGAACACCCGCGCGTTGCTCGACGACCTCGACCAGCGGCGCGAGCGGCTGGTGGAAGAGCTGGTCGGCCATGGCAAGAACGTGGTCGACACGATCGGCCGGCAGGGCGAGCAGTCCGCCGCCGCGCTCGACGCCAACGTCCGCAGCCTGCTGGAGACGCTCGGCTCGCAGACCCGCTCCATCATGGACGCGATGGAGGGCACCAACGAGCAGGTGCGTACCGACGTGCAGCAGATGGTCGGACGCCTCGAGGGCGCCAACCAGGAACTGCAGACGGTGCTTGGCCACACCGCCAACCAGCTCGCGAGTATCGAGTCGACCCTAACGGTGCAGGTTAGCACGCTCCGCGATGCGCTCTCCTCCGCGGCGCGCGACACCGGCCAGTCGCACGCGATGCTGTCGGATCAGGTGAAGACGCTCCGTGATGTCTCCACCTACGTGCTCCGCGATATCGCGGCGATGGCCTCGCAGTTCGGCACGCAGACGGAATCGCTGACCGACGTGAACAGCCGCCTGACCGAGACGAACGAGCTGATGCAGGCCGGCCTCGCCGAACGGCGCGAGGCGCTGGAGGCGATCGGCGCCGGCCTTGCGCAGCAGACGGAAGCCGTCGAGGGCCGGTTGAACCGGCTCACCACGCTGCTCTCCGAGACGCTCGGAACCGCGGAAGCCCGCATTACCAACGTCGCCACGGTGGTGCGCGAGCGTGCCGAGGAGACAACGAAGCGCGCCGGCGATGTGATGACCGAGCGGCTCGGCTCCGCGCAGGAGCAGATTGCCACCCTCTCCTCCGACCTCTTCCGGCTCGGCGAGAGCCTTGGTCGCGTCACCGAGGAATCGACACGCAGCGCATCGAGCCGCATCGGCGAGACGCTCCGCGTCGCCGAACAGCGCATCGCCGAAGTGGCCGAGGCGCTGAGCCGCGTCACCGAAGAGGCGGCGAGCGGCTCCTCCGGCGTGCTGGCGGAAGCTTTGACCAGCGCCGAGAAGCGGGTTTCGGCGCTGAACGAGGCGCTGGGCGAGCGGGCCGAGGAGGCGGCGCGCAACGCCATCGGCCAGTTCGAGACGATGCGCCTTGCCGCGGTGAGCGAGGGCCAGCGCGCGATGGAAGGCGTGCAGGCGGCGCGCCTCGCTCTCGAGGAGCGCGTGCGCGAGGCTACACGCGGTACGAGCGACGAGCTGCGTGCCGCGACGGGGAGCCTCGTCAGCGACGTGACACAGGCTGTTGCCGAGGCAACGCGGCGCTTCGCAACAACTGCCGACGAGCTGCGAAAGGCGGCGCAGCAGATGCAGACCGAGCTCAGCCAGACGCGCGACGAGCTGCAGAAGGGCGTGCTGGAGATGCCGGCCGAGGCGATCGAGGCAAGTACTGCCATGCGCCGCGCCATCGCCGAGCAGATCGACGCCATCAACGAGCTGTCGAAGATCGTGGCGCGCAGCACGGGCGAGAGCGCACCGCGCGCCGCAGCGCCGGCGATGCCCCCGGCCGCCGGACCGGCCATCCAGCCGGCCTTGCGGCAGCAGGAGCCAGCGGCGAGGCCGACGGCGAGCGCGAGCCCGCCGGCCGCCGAGCCGTTCGGACGCCCGAGCGGCGCCGCGGCCGTGGACAGTGTCGCCGAGGCAATGTCCGCGCCGAACCCCGCGCCGGTCGCGGTGAAGCCGCGCGGCAAGAACGGCGAAGCACGCGGCTGGGTCGCCGACCTGTTGCGGCGCGCGTCGTCCAGCGAAACCGCCGAGGCCACGCGTCCCGAGACGGCGGCCGTGGCTGAAGCGCCGCCGAGCCCCGCGGGCAAGCGCTCTCCGGCGCAGGTCGTGGAGTCGCTGAACTCGCTCTCCATCGACATCGCCCGGGCGATCGACCACGAAGCCTCAGTCGATCTCTGGGACCGCTACAAGCGCGGTGAGCGGAACGTCTTCACCAAGCGGCTCTATACGCTGCAGGGGCAGAAGACCTTCGACGAGTTGCGCAAGAAGTACGAGCGCGACGGCGACTTCAAGAAGGCCGTCGACAATTACATCGGCGATTTCGAGCGGCTGCTCAGCCAAGTGTCGAAGGACGATTCCGATCCGACGGTGTCGCGGATGTACCTGACCTCGGATACGGGCAAGGTTTACACCATGCTCGCCCACGCAGCCGGGCGGCTGGAATAGACAAGGAAAGGTGCGCGTCTCGCGCGCACCTTTCGCGCCAGCCCGGCGAGACGCGGTCGGAACTCAAATCAGGTCGTCATCGCCGGGCCTGACCCGGCAACCCAGTCCATTTGCCGATACTGACCTTCTGGCGCTCACCGAACGGGCGCCCGGATCGGATCCGGGCGTGACGGAAGTCGCGTGTCAGCCCAGCGCCCAGTTGGCGATTTCGACGAAGGCCTGGTCCATCGCCTGGTCGAGCGCCTGAACGATCCCGCCGTTCCCCGGCGATGCGACCGGCACCACATGGCGGAAGCCGCGCGAGCGGATAACGCGGCCGGTGCGGTCGTCCATGACCCGCACGATGAAATCGGCCACGGCGCCCTCCGAGGTGTATTCGAAGGCGCGCACGTCGAGCACGACCTGATAGTCGATCAGGAGCCCCTGCCCGGGCTTCGCGACCGCGCGAGTGCGGCCGCTGTTCTGCAGGGTCTCGATCAGCCGCGCCTGCAGCAGTTTTGGAAGCTGGTCGCTCCACACAGCGCCCGGCAGATAGGCATATTCCGACGGCCCCGGACGGGCCGCGATCCGGTCGGTGTCGAGCGCGTGCACCGTCGTCGGCTCGGGAACGAGCACCTGCGCGCTGCCGTGCGCAGCCATGGCCGTTCCCGGCGCGGTCAGGTCGAAGATCGCGCTCGGCCGGCCCGCGATGAGGCTGGTGCAGCCGGCGAGCGTCGCTGCTGCAAGCAGCGCCGCCAGACCCGCGGTGCGCGGCGCGCGCCTCAACACCGATGAAGTTCCAGCGATTGTCACGCCCCCACCCCTATCCAATCCTCACCGCCGCCGTGCGCCGCCATATTCCGGCACGTTCTCTCCGCCGAGCAGAAAGCCGGTCGGATTGCTCTGCAGGTCGGAGATCACTCCGTCGAGCCGGCCGATCGTCCTCTGCCCCTGCGAGACGAGGTTCTGCAGGTCGCGCAGGCCGCGATTGTTGAAATCGCCGAAGCCGCTGCCGAGCAGCGAGACCTGCTTGTTGAAATTGTCGGCCGCGGCGCGGATCGAGGCGAGCGTGGCGCTGGCGTCCTGGATAATGCCGCCCGGCCCCTGCCCCGCCATGCTGTCGAGCTTGGTCAGCAGCGACTGGGCACGATCGCCGAGGTCCTTGAAGCGCGCCGAGACGTCCTTGGCGTTCGCGATGATCTGGTTGATGTCGTCCGCATTCTTGCCGAGCGTCGTGGTGAAGCGGTCGATGCTGTCGAGCGTGCGGTTGAGCTTTTCCGGATCGACCGCGGCGAGCAGGCTGTCGGCCTTGTCGCCAAGCGCGGGCAGATGCTGCGAGAAAGCCTGCGCGTCGGCCGCGACCGCGTCGGCGCGATCGACGAGTGCGCCGAGCCTGCCGGCCTGGGCGGCCACGCTGTCGGAGGTCGCGCGGATATTGGATACTGCCTTGCTGACGTCGTCCGGATTGATCGCGGCAATCAGCGCCTCGCTCTTGCTGACGATGCCGTCGAGGCGCGTCGTCGCATCGGCGATGCGCGTCGCCGCGGTGGAGACGTTGGCGACCAGCTTGCCGACATCGTCGGAATTCGCCGCGAGCGCGCTGGTGAACTTGCGCACGTCGAGCACGGCCAGCGCGATGTCGTCGGAATTGTCGGAGACCGTCTTCTCCAGCGTCTGCAGCGTCTCGTCGGCGCGCGCCAGGATGGTGCGGGCGCCCGCCAGGAGATCCTGCATGCTGGAGCGCGTGGCGATGATCGTCGGGCTCGGCTGCGCTTCCCAGATCGGCGGCAGCGCCTGGGAGCCGCCCGCCATCTCGATGTAGCCGACACCGGTCAGGCCCTGGAAGCCGAGCGTCACCTGCGTGTCGGCCTTCACCGACGGCTTCGGCGTGACCGCCAGGCCTGCGATGACGTTCTTCGGATTCTGCGGGTCGAGGTCGAGCGTCTTCACGTCGCCGATCTTGATGCCGTTGAAGACGACCTGGCTGCCGACGCTCAGGCCCGTCACCGGATCCTCGAAGATCACCGTCAGGTGGGCGTTGGTGTCCTCGCCGGCGCCGCGGGCGAGCCAGTAGACGAACACGAACGCGAACGCCAGGACGATGAGCGTGAAGGCGCCGATGAGGGCGGTATTGGCCTTTGTTTCCATCGTCTTACCCGAAAGCGGCGCGGGCGCGCCGGCCGCCGAAATAGCTCTTTACCCAAGGGTGGTCGAAGCGCCGCATTCTATCCAGATCGCCCTCGACGAGGACCCGCTTCTCGCCGATCACGGCGATACGGTCCACGATCGCGTGGAGGGTGTCGAGATCGTGGGTTACCATGACCACGGTGAGGCCCAAAGTGTTTCTGAGATCGGCGATCAGGGCGTCGAACTCGGAAGCGGCGATCGGATCGAGCCCGGCAGTCGGCTCGTCCAGGAAAAGAATGGCCGGATCGAGCGCCAGCGCGCGGGCGAGCGCGGCGCGCTTGATCATTCCGCCGGAAAGCTCGGCCGGGTATTTGGCGCCGTCTTCGCCCTTCAGTCCCACCAGTTCCACCTTCACCCGTGACAGCGAACGGACGAGCCGGCCCGGCAGATCGAGAAATTCCCGCATCGGGATTTCCACGTTCTGGCCGACCGTCAGCGAGGAGAAGAGCGCACCGAACTGGAAGAGCACGCCCCAGCGTTTCTCGATCTCCACCGACGGCCCATGCGGGCCGATGACTTCACCAAAGGCCTCGATCTGCCCCGCGCGCGGCTGCACCAGGCCGAGAATGGAGCGGACCAGCACCGATTTGCCGGTGCCGGAAGCGCCGACGATCGCGAGGATTTCCCCCGGCCGCACGTCGACGTCGAGATTTTCCAGCACGGTCTCTCCGCCGAAGCCGACGGTGAGGCCGCTGACGCGTATGACGGGGGCGGTTCCGTTCGTGGCCATCAGAAGTCAATGGCGCCGTAAAACACGGCAAAAATGCCGTCGACCACGATCACCATGAAGATCGCCTTCACGACCGACGCGGTCGTGTGTGTGCCGAGCGATTCCGCGCTGCCGCGCACCGCCATCCCCTCGGTGCAGGCGATCAGCGCAATGATCAGCCCCATGAACGGCGCCTTGATCAGGCCGCTCCAGAACGAGGAGAAGTCGATCGCGTCGCGCAGCCGCTGCAGGAAGGCGACCGGCGGAATGTCCACGTAGATCCAGAGCGTCAGCATCGCGCCGGAAAGCGTTGCGAGCACAGCGAGGAAGCTTAGCAGCGGCAACGAAATGATGAGCGCCAGCACGCGCGGCAGCACCAGCACGTTGACCGGATCGAGCCCCATGACGCGGAGCGCGTCGATCTCCTCGCGCATCTGCATCGAGCCGAGTTCCGCCGTGATGGCGCTGCCGGACCTGCCGGCGACCATGATGGCGGTCAGGAGCGGCGCAAGCTCGCGCAAGGTCAGGATGCCCACCAGATCGACCGTGAAGACGCTCGCGCCGAAGAAGCGGAGCTGGAAAGCGCCCTGCTGCGCCACGATGCAGCCGATCAGGAACGACATCAGCAGGATGATCGGCACCGCGCGAACGCCGGTCAGCTCGATCTGGCGCGCGATCGCCATGCCGCGAAAGCTCAGCGGCGGAACGAGCGCGCGCCCGAATTCCTGGATCGCACCGCCAAGCGTGCGCAGCAGGCGCTCGCCGTCCTGGGCGACGGAAAGCACCGTCGCGCCGATATCCTCAAGGATGCTGCGGCGCTTCCGCCGCATCGCGGCCTCGTCGCCGGCAACCACCGTCCGCACGCGCTCGATCAGCCGAGCGCGGCCGGAATCAGCGCCGCGCCAGGCCACACGGCCACCGGCATCGACGACGCGCCGCTCCACAGCGGCGAGGAGGAACGCGCCCGCCGTATCAAGCGCCCCGAGCTCGGTCAGGTCGATGACGAGCTGTTGCGGATCCGTTGCGCCGAGCGCGCTGAAAACGGCCTGCAGCCGTTGATCGAGCCCGCGCGCCTCAGCGATCACCCATTCCCCGCCGGGAAACAGGAACAGCCGGCCGGCCTCGAAATGATGCTCGAGCGTGGCTTCCATGCAAAGACGCTTCCCGGCTGTTGCGGCCGGCTTTCCGGCTGGGCTTTCCGCTTACGGGGGCGCCGATCCCATGCTAGCAGACGCCCGGCGGCGAGTTTGTCCAATATGCTCGGCTGCCACAAGCGCGGGGCGAGCACAGTCGAATGGCGATCGAAAAGCCCTATCTCGTCTTCCTCGGCGACGTGCAGGACGCGCTCGCGGCGAAGACCGCTTCCGGCGTCGTCGACTGGCGGCGCGACTGGTGCGTCGGGCAGCTGCGCCTGCCGGGCTGCCGCGCCGATACCGGTCTCCCCGACATGACCATCCCCGAGGCGCGAGCCTCGGGCGCGCGGACCTTCGTGGTCGGCGCCGTCAACGCCGGCGGCGTGCTGCCGGAGCACTGGATCGCGTCGATCGTGGCGGCGATCGAGGCGGGAATGGACGTGGCGAGCGGCCTGCATGACCGGCTCGGCGCGTTTCCCGCCATCCGCGCGGCGGCCGAGAAGCACGGCGCTCAACTGCACGACGTGCGACATGCCGACCGCGCCTTCGCCACCGGCAAGGGGACGCGCCGCCCGGGCAAACGCATCCTGACCGTTGGTACCGACTGCTCGGTCGGCAAGAAATACGCGGCCCTGGCGCTGGAGGCCGAGATGACGCGGCGCGGGTTCGACGCAGAGTTCTGCGCGACGGGGCAGACCGGCGTGCTGATCGCCGGGCGCGGCGCGGCTATCGACGCGGTCGCGGCGGATTTCATCTCGGGCGCGGTGGAGTGGATCGCGCCGGCCGCCGCTGAAAGCCATTGGCAGATCGTCGAGGGGCAGGGTTCGCTCTTCCATCCCTCTTTCGCCGGCGTAACGCTCGGGCTGCTGCATGGGGCGCAACCGGATCTCTTCGTCGTCTGTCACGAGCCGACGCGGAAAACGATGCGCGGAGTGCAGCATCCCCTCCCCTCGATCGACGAGGTGATCGAGGCGACGATATCCATGGGCCGGCTGACGAACCCGAACATCCGCCCGCTCGGAATCGCCATCAACACGGCGGCGCTCGGCGAGGACGAGGCGAAGCGTTACCTTGAGACGGTCGCGACGGAGCAAGGGCTTCGCGCCGTCGATCCGATCCGCACCGGCGTCGCGCCGCTGATCGATCGGCTGCAGGAACTGTTCGGCGCACCATGAAGCTCACCGTCCGCGCCGCCGCGGAAACCTGGCCGATCGCCGGAAGCTTCGTCATCTCGCGCGGGTCGCGGACGGAGGTCCGTGTGGTCGTCGCCGAAATCAGCGACGGGGCCGACACGGGGCGCGGCGAGTGCGTGCCTTACCCGCGTTATGGCGAGACGATCGAGGGTGTGCTGGCCGAGATCGCGGCGGCCGACGTCACGGGAGACCGGGAGGCGCTGCGGCGCACGATGAAGCCGGGTGCCGCTCGGAATGCGCTCGACTGCGCGCTGTGGGATCTCGAAGCCAAACGGGCGGGGAAGCCAGCCTGGGTGCTTGCCGGACTTGCCGAGCCGAAGCCGGCCGTCACCTGCTACACGCTGAGCCTCGGCACCCCGGAGTCAATGGCCGCGGCTGCCCGCGCCGCCGCGGAATTGCCCATTCTGAAAGTGAAGCTCGGCGGCGACGGCGACGCGGAGCGCATCCGCGCCGTGCGCGCCGCCGCACCGCGCGCCACGCTCGTCGTCGATGCCAACGAAGCGTGGAACGCCGCGAACTTCGCCGCCAACATGCGCGCCTGCGGCGAAGTCGACGTCGCGCTGATCGAGCAGCCGCTGCCGGCCGGCTCCGACGACATGCTGCGCGATATCCGCCGCACCGTGCCGATCTGCGCCGACGAGAGCGTGCACGTGACGGCCGACCTTGAGGCGCTCGCGGGGAAATATGACGGGATCAACGTCAAGCTCGACAAGGCGGGCGGGCTGACCGAGGCGCTCGATCTGGTGCGCGAAGCGCGGCGGCGGAATTTCAGCGTCATGGTCGGCTGCATGGTCGCCACATCGCTCGCCATGGCGCCGGCGATGCTGATCGCCCAGCAGGCCGACATCGTCGACCTCGACGGGCCGCTGCTCCTCGCGCGGGACCGTGCGCCGGGGCTCGTCTATTCCGGCGCGCTGGTCTCCCCGCCCGAGCGCACACTCTGGGGCTGAAGCCCGCGCGGAAGTCCGTTGGCGAGAACCATCGCCGGAAGAGCCACCACTGCCGCGGCGACGAAGGCGAATGTCGGCGAGATGCGGAACAGGGGTCCGGCCGCGGCCGTCGCCGCCGCCAGCATGGATCCGTGGCAGAACTGGTAGGCCGCCTGCAGCCGCGCCGTATGGCCAGGCGTCGAGATCGCGCCGATCGCCATCATGATCCCGAGATGCGTCAGGCCGAAGGTCGCGCCATGCAGCGTCTGCAGGGCGAAGGCGGTGAGCGGCGTGACCGCGAAGGGAAAGAGCGACCAGCGGACCAGGGCGGCGGTTCCTCCCGCGAGGATGAATCGGCGTGCGCCCCAGCGAGGCAGCACCCGCTTCACCAGTCCGAAGACGGTGACCTCGACGGCGACGCTGTAGGCCCAGAGCGTGCCGATCAGCCCTCCGCTGAAGCCGTTCGACTGCCAGTAGAGCGTGCCGAAGGTGTAGAAAACGCCGTGCGCGCCGAGGACAAGCGTGCCGGCGATGAGCGCACGGCGAAGCGTCGGGTCGGCGAACGCCTTCCGGAGCCCGAACTTTTCCGCGGCCGGCGGAGGCGCCGGCACGCTCGGCGAGAAGAGCGCCACCAGCCCGGCGAAGAAATAGGCGGCGACGAGCACCGCCAGAACCGCGTCCCCGGAAAGCTTCTGCACGGCGGCCGCGGCGGCGAGGCTTCCCAGCATGAAGCCGGCGGAGCCGAACAGCCGCACGCGCGGATACTCGATCCCGTGCTCGCGACCCCCATAGAGGATCACGGCCTCGGTGAACGGCCCGAGCGCGCTCCAGAACATTAGCGCCGCGCCGGTGAAGAGGAGGATCGTCCAGAAACCCGGGAGGAATACCGGCACGACAAAGAGCGCGGCGGTGAGGAAGGCGTAGAGCGTGCTCGCCGCCCGCAGGCTCGGCAGCCGGTCGGCGAGGCCCACGATGGCCGGCGCCATCAGGATGCGAACAAGGAGCGGGAGCGCAAGGATGATGCTGATCTGGCTCGGGCCGAGATTCTTCGAAGCGAGCCAGATCGGGAAGAACGGCATGTAGATGCCGTTGCAGAAGAACATCGACGCGGAAAACGCCGCCGCACGGATGGCGTAGATGCGAGCAGGGCCGCGCGTCATCACTCGTAAGCCATTTCTAAAGCGTTTTGCGGTTCTCTACGGCCGCAGCGACGCGCGTCACGGGGGATATTGGCATGGCCGGCCGCAAGAAATTCGGACCGATCAGCGAGCCGGAATTCGAGAGCCTTCTACAGGTGCTTTCGACCACGACCAAGGGCCGCTCGTTCCTCGACGAATACCGCCGGCGCTGCCAGCCCGCGGAGACGTTCGGTCTGCTCGGATCGCTGTCGCAGATCGAGGCGACGCTCGGGGCCGTGCGCGACCAGTTGCAGCCCGAGCGGATCGCGGACGAGCTCCGGCATATCTCCATGACGCTCGACATCGCGATCGAGGGCGCATTGGCCGATCCCGATGGAGACGATATGGCGCGGCGCTTTGCGCTCTGCGACCGCGCCCGACACGAGCTCGAGGCGCTGGCGCACAGCCTCCGGGGAGAAGTTGCACCCTCCCCGCCCGACGCTCGTCAACCGACCGGGGATTCTTCCGAGGCGCGGTAGGCGCGAATTCCGGCGGCGAGGATGTCGTCGCCGACATTGCCGCCTGACAGGACGATCACCACGGTCTTCCCGGCGATATTCAGCCGGCCCGCAAGGAGCGCCGCCAGCCCGACGGCGCCGCCGGGCTCCACCACCAAGCGCAATTCGTCGAAGGCGAGGCCGATTGCCAGCAGCGCCTCCGCGTCGCTGGCGGCGACCGCCCCGGCGAGGCGCTTGCGGTTGATCTCGAAGCCGATCGCACCCGGCGACGGCGCGAGCAGCGCGTCGGAGATCGACCCGGCGAGCTTGGCGTTTCGCTCCAGCTTGCCGCTTGCGAGCGAGCGGGCATAGTCGTCGAAGCCCTCCGGCTCGGCGGCGTAGACGGCGACCTTCGGGAACTTCTCGGTCAGCGCCAGCGCAATTCCGGCGACAAGGCCGCCCCCGCTGCACGGCGCCAGCGCGACGTCGGGCGCGATCCCGAGCGCCGAAGCATCGTCGGCGATTTCCAGGCCGACCGTGCCCTGTCCAGCGATGACGAGCGGGTTGTCGTAAGGATGGACAAACGTGCCGCCGACTTCCTTGAGGACGCGCGCGACGACCGCGTCGCGGTCCTCCGTCGCGCGATCATAGGCGACCACGCGCGCGCCGCTCCGCTCCGTGCGCTGCCGCTTCGGGGCCGGCGCGTCGGCGGGCATGACGATCGTCGCGGGCACGTCGAAGAGGCGCGCGGCCTCCGCCACGCCCTGCGCATGATTGCCGGAGGATACGGCGACGACACCATTCCTGCGAAGCTCAGGATCGAGCGCCCAGAGCGCATTGTAGGCGCCACGGAACTTGAACGAGCCGGTGCGCTGGAGGCACTCGGGCTTCAGGTAGACGCGCGCCGCGAGCCGCTCGGAAAGAACGGGCGAGAAGAGCAGCGGCGTACGGATCGCCTCACCGGATATGCGCGTCCGCGCGGCGAGGACGTCGGAGAATTGCGGTATGGAGGACATGGGAGACCTGAACGGATCCGCTTGCGAATAGCCGGGCGGTGGCCGCAGGGCAATGTGATTGGAGCGGCTCCCCTCCCCTCGTGGGAGGAGCTGGGGCTCGCGCCGTGTCAAGCGGCGGCGCGGGCCTTCACGCCATTGCCGATCAGGATGTTGTCGCGGAAGGCGGAAGCACTTGCCTCCCAGCTGAAGCCGAGGGCGAACGCGCGCGCCGCCTCGCGCGACAGCCTGAGCGCCCCAAGCGCCGCCTTGCGGAGGTCGGTATCGAGCACGCCCGCCCGCGGATCGGTTATGACGTCCCTTGGACCGGTCACCGGAAAGGCGGCCACCGGCACGCCTGAGGCGAGCGCCTCCAGCATCACGTTGCCGAAGGTGTCGGTCATGCTCGGAAACACGAACACATCGGCGGCGGCATACGCCTCCGTCAGCAGTTCGATCGGGAGCGCGCCGAGGAAGTGCGCCCGCGGATAGGCGCGCGACAGCCCCTCACGCGCCGGCCCGTCGCCCACCACCACCTTCGAGCCGGGGAGATCGAGCTTCAGGAAGGCTTCGAGGTTCTTCTCCACCGCCACCCGCCCGACGCAGAGGAAGACCGGTCGCGGCAGATGCAGATCGGCTCCCGGCCGCGGCCGGAAGAGCGTGCTGTCCACGCCGCGCGACCAGAACAGGAGGTTGTTGAAGCCACGCCGCGCGAGGTCGTCGCGGAGCGACATGGTCGCCACCATGCAACCGCAGCCGGCATTGTGGAAGCGGCGCATATAGGCGTAGCCCCAGGACTGCGGGACCGGCACGCGCGCCGAGAGGTATTCGGGGAACTTCGTGTGGTAGCTGGTCGTGAACGGCCGCTTCCGCGCCATGCAATAGCGTCGCGCCAGGATGCCGAGCGGGCCTTCGGTGGCGATGTGGACGAGCGCCGGCCCCTCGGCCTCGATCAGGCGTCCGATCTCGCCCCAGCCAGGCAGCGCGAGGGGAATTTCCGGGTAGGTCGGGCACGGCAGGGTGCGGAAGCGGTCAGGACCGATGACGGTGATCTCATCGCCCCGCGCCCGCAGGATCCGCACGACCTTGTCGATCGAGTTCACGACGCCGTTCACCTGGGGAAACCAGGCGTCGGTGACGAGCGCCAGACGGATGGGAGTGTCGCTCACGCGGCGATGGGTTCGGAGCGCGGGCTTGCCGGCTCGTGGCGCATCTCGGCCGCCCTGTCCGCCCAGCGGATGATCTCGAAGCGCCCGTCGTGATGCTCGACCAGCGCCGTGCAGCTCTCCACCCAGTCGCCGCAATTGTAGTAGGCGATGCCGAAATCGTTGTGCATCGCGGCGTAGTGGATGTGGCCGCAGATGACGCCATCGATCGCGTGCTCACGCGCCTCGCGCGCCAGCGCCTCCTCGAAGGCGCCGATAAAATTCACCGCGTTCTTCACCTTGAGCTTCGCCCACGACGAGAGCGACCAGTAGGAGAAGCCGAATCTCCGGCGCGCCATGTTCACGAAGGTGTTGAGGTTGAGGGCGGTCGAATAGGCCCAGTCGCCGAAATGCGCGAGCCAGCGGGCGTGGCGGACGACGACGTCGAACTGATCACCGTGGATGACGAGAAGCCGCCGGCCGTCGGCCGTCACGTGCACGTCGGTGTCGCGCACCTCGACGCCGCCGAAATGCGTGCCGAGGTAGTTGCGCAGGAACTCGTCGTGGTTTCCCGGAATATAGACGACCCGCGCGCCCTTCCGCGCCTTGCGGAGAAACTTCTGCGCCACGTCGTTGTGCGATTGCGGCCAGTGCCAGGCACGCCGCAGTCGCCAGCCGTCGACGATGTCGCCGACGAGGTAGATCGTCTCGGCGTCGTAGTGGCGGAGGAAATCGAGCAGCAGGTCCGCCTGACAGCCACGCGTACCCAGATGCACATCAGAAATGAAAAGGGTGCGCACGTGGCGCGCCGGGAGCGCTGCGGGCATCACATCCCCTGTTTTCCCTCTTAATGGCTGATTCGCTTAGCAATTTTGTGACAGCGCCCGCCGCCGGATTTGGATGGTTAAGGAAATATGAACGCGCGACGGAGGCCTCGCCCCGGAGGGACCGCACCATCGCGCGGCGCACCTGTCCTAGGCCGTGAGACAAATTCGGAACAATGCCCCGCTTGATCGGCCGGTGCGGCGGTGCGAAGCAGGTTGCCTTTGCAATGACCAGCGTGGACATCCGCTCAAATGAAGCTTGTTCGTTACGGCGCCAAGGGCGCCGAAAAGCCGGGGCTCATCGACAAGACGGGGCAGCTTCGCGACCTTTCCGCCGAGGTGCAGGATTTTCATCCGCATCTCATGACGCTCGACCTGACGCAGCGGCTCTCCGGCCTCGATCCGGCGAAGCTGCCGGCGGTGCAGGGAAGTCCCCGCTTCGGATCGCCTGTCGCGCGGCCCGGCCATTTCATCGCGATCGGCCTGAACTACGCCGACCACGCGGCGGAATCAAACATGCCCGTGCCGAAGGAGCCCGTGCTCTTCTCCAAGGCCCCGAGCTCGGCGTGCGGCCCGGACGACGACGTGATCGTTCCGAAGGGCTCGCAGAAGCTCGACTGGGAAGTGGAGCTCGCCTTCGTTATCGGCAAGCGCGCCTCGTATGTGAGCCAGGCGGACGCCTTGAGCTACGTGCTCGGCTACATGATCTGCAACGACGTGTCGGAGCGCTTCTGGCAGCTCGAGGGCACCGGCCAGTGGATCAAGGGCAAGAGCGCCGAGACCTTCGGCCCGCTCGGGCCCTGGCTGGTCACCGCCGACGAGATCGGCGATCCGCAGAATCTCGCCATGTCCCTCGACGTGAACGGCCAGCGGATGCAGACCGGGAATACCAACACCATGATCTTCAGCGTGGCGGAGCTGGTATCCTTCCTGTCGAGCCGGATGGTGCTCGAACCGGGCGACGTAGTGACGACCGGCACGCCGCCGGGTGTCGGCCAGGGCAAGAAGCCGCAGCCGATCTTCCTGAAGGCCGGCGACGTGATGGAGCTCGCCGTGGAGAAGCTCGGCAAGCAGAAGCAGAAGGTCGTCGCCTACAAGGGATGAGCTTCGCGAGCACCGGCTTCCGCCAAAGCGGGAGCCGATGCCGTCCACCCGGGAGCCGCCAGCTCCGGTCAGCCGGCGGGCGGCATCGCGGCCCGCCGCCGCTCGATTCCGAGCGCCCGTTCGCGGAAGATGATGAAGATGCCCGCGCCGATGACGATCGCGCCGCCGGCGATGACGGTTTCCGTCGGCGCTTCGCCGAAGATCAGGTAGCTGAACGTCAGGCCCCATAGCATCGAGACATACTCGAATGAGGCGACGGTAGCGGCGTCGGCATTGCGATACGCGGAGGTCATGAGGATCTGCCCGGTCCCGCCGAGCAACCCGATCGCGACGAGGAGATAGGCGTCGTGCGCGTTCGGGACGATCCAGCCGAAGGCAATCGAGACCAGCGAGATCACCGTGCCGCTGATCGCGAAGTAGATCACGATCGAGCCGGTCGATTCCGTCCGCGTCATCGAGCGAATCGTGATTGCGGCGAACGCCGACGAGAAGGCGCCGCATAGCGCAAAGACCGCGCCGAGCAGCGCCGCGTGCTGAAGCGCATGCGAGCCGCCGCCCATGAAGAAGGTCAGGTTCGGCCACAGGATGATGACGATGCCGATGAACCCGACCGCCGTCGCCGTCCAGCGGTACACCCTCACGATCTCGGAGAGGATGATCGCCGAGAGCGCCACCACCATCAGCGGCGCGGCATAGCCGATCATCATCGCCTCCGGCAGCGGCAGATAGCCGAGCGCCATGAAGCCGAAGGCCATGCTGGAAATGCCGATCGCGCCGCGGCTGGCGTGCAACCACGGCCGGTCGGTCTCCAGCGACTTGAGGAGCAGCCCCTGCCAGAGGAGCATCCCGGAGACGGGGATGAGCGCGAAGAAGGAACGGGCGAAGACGATCTCGCCGGCGGGTACGCGATCCGCCACCAGCTTCACGCAGACGGACATCAGCGTGAAGACGAAGGTTGAGGCGATCTTCAGCGCGATGCCGCGGCCGGGGTTCATTCTTCTACCGCGCCTGACGTGCCGTTTCCCCCAGGCGGGGAAACGGCGATTACGAAAATCCCGAATGCATGGATCGATGCCCGGAGAACGCCGACGCGCCCCTCAGGCTTTCGCGGCCCGTATAGCGTCCCAGATGCGCAGCGGCGTCGCCGGCATGTCGATATTGCGGATGCCATAAGCCCGGTTGAGCGCGTCGACGACGGCGTTCATCACCGCCGGCGTAGCGCCGATCGTTCCGGCCTCGCCTGCTCCCTTGATGCCGAGGGCATTCCACTTGCACGGGACGTTCCGCGTCTGGAAGTCGAAATAGGGGAAGTCGTCGGCACGCGGCATGGCGTAGTCGTTGAAGGTCGCGCTGACCAGCTGGCCGTCGGCATCGTAAAACGTCTGCTCGAGCAGCGCCTGACCGATCGACTGGGCCACGCCACCGTGCACCTGGCCCGCGAGCAGGCTCGGATTCACCGTCGCCCCGAAATCGTCGACCATGGTGTAGCGCACTACATCCGTGTGGCCCGTATCGGGATCGATCTCGACTTCGCAGACATGCGTGCCGTTCGGGTAGGTCTGCTCCTCCGCGGTGAATTCGCCGATGGCGATGAGCTTCGCCTTGTCCTTCGCGCGCGCGGCCACATCCGCGTAGGAAAGGCTGCGGTCGGTGCCGACGACCCGCGCCGTTCCGTTGATGAGCTCGATATCGCCGACCCCGGCTTCCAGCTCGTCGGCGGCGAGCGCCTTGATCTGGTCGGCGAGGGTGCGCGACGCGCGGTCGACCGAGGGAGCGCCGAGCGGGATGGAGCGCGAGCCGCCGGTGCCGCCGCCTGCCGGAAGCGCATCGGAATCGCCCTGCACCACGCGTATGCGGTCGTAGTCGAGACCGAGCGGACCCGCGACGAACTGTGCGTAGGCCGTGCGATGGCCCTGGCCCGTCGACTGCGTGCCGATGTGGAGGCTGACAGTCCCGTCCGTCTCCAGCACCGCCTTCGCCGGCTCCGAGCCCTTGAAGGCGCAGATCTCGACATAGGTGCTGAACCCGAGCCCGCGGATCTTGCCCCGGGCCTTGCTCTCCGCAACCCGGGCGTCGAAGCTTGCGGCTTCCGCGCGCGCGAGGGACTGGTCCATGTGCGCGGCGAACTCGCCGGAATCGTAGACGTTTCCGGTGACCGTCGTGTAGGGCATCTGGTCGGGACGGATGAAGTTCCGGCGGCGTATCTCGGTCGGAGAAAGTCCTGTCACGCGGGCCGCTTCGTCCATCAGACGCTCGATCAGGAAGGCCGCCTCGGGGCGGCCGGCGCCACGATAGGCGTCGGTCGGCACGCTGTGCGTGAAGACGCCCTTGCAGACGGCATGCACATTCTGGATGTCGTAGACGCCGGTCATCATGACCACGGCGAACCACGGAATGATCGCGCCGAACTGGCTGAAGTAGGAGCCCATGTTCGCGACGATCTCGACCCGCAGCGCCTGGATGCGGCCGTTCGCGTCGAGCGCCAGCGAGCCGATCGAGACGTGGTCGCGCCCATGCGCGTCGGCGAGGAAATGCTCGCTTCGGTCGGACACCCACTTCACGGGCTTGCCAAGCGCGTCCACCGCCTTCACGGCCAGCGGATATTCGCGATAATTGAAGGCCTTCGTGCCGAAGCCGCCGCCGACGTCGGGCGTGATCACCCGCATCGTCTTGGCGTCGATCTTCAGGACCTTGCACATGGCGTCGCGCATGCCGTGCACGCCCTGCGAGCCGACCGTCACGGTGTGGCGGCCGGTAGCCTTGTCGCGCTCCACGACGATGGCGCGCGGCTCCATGTAGTTGCAGACGATGCGGTTGTTGACGACGCTGAGCGTGGCAACCTTCGCAGCCTTCGAGAAAGCCGCATCGGTCGCGGCCTTGTCGCCGGCGGTGTATTCGAGCGCGAGATTGGTGCCGCGGTCGGGCCAGACGAGCGGTGCATCGGCGTCAAGCGCGTGCGCGGTGTCGGCGCTGGCCGGCAGGGCGTCGTAGTCCACGTCGATCAGTTCGGCGGCAGACTTCGCACTGTCGAGATCGTCGGCGACGATGAAGGCAATGGCGTCGCCCACATGCCGCACGACATCTCCGCAGAGGACAGGGAACGGCGGAACGTAGAACTCCGCCTGCACCGGCCCGTGCGCCAGCGAGGGCATGAAGTCGAGATCGCTTACATCCGCGGCGACCCAGACAAGGTGCACCCCTTCTGCAGCGCGCGCCGCCGAAAGATCGCCGACCTTGATCCGCGCATGGGCGACGGTGGAGCGAAGCACGTAAGCTGTGAGCGCGCCCGCCGGGGTCACATCATCAGTGTAGCGCCCGAGACCCCGGATGAGGGATCCGTCCTCGATGCGGCGCGGCGAGGCGCCCATTCCGAATTTTGGCGGAGTGGAAACATCCATGGGAGCAAATCCTGGGGGCTGGGAGAGGACACTAGGTAGCTGGCGATCAACGCGCGGGCAACCTGCCGCGGCCATTCGGCTTTTTCTGCCATATCCGGCACCGACACTACAACAGGCAAGCGGAACGGAGGGCGCGGGGGAGCGTTCCTTGCCGACGAGATTTCCGGGTGGTGCATGAGCGAGGACCTCGCCCGCAGGGCGCGACGGCAAGGACTCCACTACGTGGAAACCGATTCGCTCTGCATCGTCCGCCGCAGGAGCGGTCGAGGTTTCGTCTACCAGGACGCCCACGGACGAACCATCCGCAACGCCAAGACCATCGCGCGGATTCGTGCACTGGTCATCCCTCCAGCCTGGGCCGACGTATGCATCGCGCCTGATTCGCAATCGCACATCCAGGCGATCGGAAAAGACGCCCTGGGGCGCCTGCAATATCGCTACCACGAGGACTGGACCGCCATCCGGGACAGAGTGAAAGCCGAACGGCTGCTCCGTTTCGGCAGGGCGCTGCCAAAAATCCGCGCCAGCATCGAGAAGGACCTCGCGCGGCGCAAGACTGACCGCCGCTACGCGGCGGCCGTCGCGGGGCGACTCATCGACCGAGCGCTGCTGCGGTCCGGTCACAGTGGAACCGACGAAGGCGGGCGCGGCGCGACCACGCTCCTGAACCGCGACGTGCAGCTTAACGGCACGAAGGTGTTTCTGAATTTCACCGGCAAGAGCGGCAAGACCATCCGCAAGACAATTCGCGACCCGATCCTGCTGACGCGCCTCCGCAACCTGAAACAACGCGGCCGGAAACATCTCTTTGCGTTTCGCGACGACGACAATCGGCGCTGCAAGCTGACCGCCAGCGACCTCAACGCCTATCTCCGCGAGGCGGCGGGAAAACGCGTGACGGCGAAGGACTTCCGCACCTTCGCCGCCACCTCACACGCGCTCGCGACGCTGTGCCAGGTCGTGGCAACGAACTCCGAGTCCGGGCGGAAGAAGATCGTCGCATCCGTGATGAAGGAGACGGCCGAGACGCTTGCCAACACGCCGGCGGTTACCCGATCGAGCTACGTTCATCCGATGGTGGTGGAAGCATTCGCGAACGAACGGCTGAGCCGCTCGATCATGCAGGGGCCGACGCGTGCCGGCCTGGACCAGGCGGAGACAGCGCTGATGCGCTTCCTCGAAGAAGAATTCGACGGGAAGGTCGCGTCCGGCTGAACGCCGTACCGCCAAGCAGCGCGCTTCAGGCAATAGTGCGGCTGATGACGCTGGCGGACATCGGGTCGCCCCCGTATGTTTCGCCCTCTTCGAGCTTGAGGATCTCGGCAAGGCGCGTGCGCGCGCGGCTTACGCGGCTCTTGATGGTGCCAACGGCGCATTCGCAGATCTCGGCCGCTTCCTCGTAGGAAAATCCCGACGCGCCGACGAGGATCAGCGCCTCGCGCTGGTCAGCGGGAAGTTCGCCTAGCGCACGGCGGAAATCGTTCATGTCCATGTGACCGCCCTGGGCCGGCTGGGTGGCGAGGCGAGCGGTGTAAGCGCCCTCGACATCTTCCACCTCGCGGCCGCGCTTGCGGAGCTGGGAATAGAACTCATTGCGGAGAATCGTGAAGAGCCACGCGCGGAGGTTGGTGCCTTCCTGGAAGGTATGGAACTTCGCCCACGCCTTCATGAGCGTCTCCTGCACGAGATCGTCGGCCCGCTCGCTGCTGCCAGTCAAGGAGACCGCAAAAGCGCGCAAGTTCGGTATCGAGGCGAGGAGATCATCTCGCAAGGCCTTGGAAACAGCCATTTGCGATGCCTATTTCTTGCGCGTGACGGATTGCTCGAGCTGCATCAGCAGTTCCATGAATTTGTCGGGGACCGGCTCATTCATGACATCGTCGTAGTGCGCGCGGAGATGCTTCCCGATCTCATTCTGGATGCGCGAATCCACCTGCGGGCCGGTGCCCGTTGAGGCGACCTGCCCGGTCCCGGTCTGCATGGTCTTGCCTTTCTTCTTGGGCTTGCCTGCCGGGACTCCCGTAGCCTTCGCCATTTATCGTCTCCAAGCGCCCGCCCCCGCGACCCTCTTGGCCACCCGGCGACCCGCGCCTGACACAGCCTCTGCTGTTCCGGCAGCGATCAACGGGGAACCCCGCGGGGAAGTTCCGAGGCAGGCGCGTTTCGGTTGATTCAAATTGCTTCTTGCAGACTGCGTCGGCTTGTTTGCGCATTTTTGTCAGTTTCCTACAGTCACTTAGCTTCAGTAAGGAAGCAAGCAAGAAAAATTTGACGCCAGGTGGAACCCGGCTGGCTGCGGCGCGTTTTCCCTGTGCTTTGGGATGTTCTCGTCGAGGCATACCAAAGAGCGCGTCGCTCCCTCTCATTCGTTTGCCCGGGTCCTCCCAACCTCGGCAACGAGAGGCCAGCGGCCGATAACCCGGCCGACCTCCTCATGCCCCCTTCCCCCTCGCAGGTCGGCCGGGGCCTTCCCTCTTCTCATCGAACGCCCCCCCTGGAAGGCGTTCATTCGGCTCACGCGCATCTCGCTGACGCGGCTGCACGCCTAACGAAGCGGCCGGAGAACGGTCAGCCCGCCTCTGCGCACACGGCAGCGCAGCGGGGTGGCAAGTTCGACGATCTCGCCGTCCACCGAGGCCTCGACGCTCGGAGCGGGGAGCGTGATATCGACTTCCCTTGCCACCCAGTTGTCGAGAAGCGGGTTGGCGGAGAAACTGCCGAACAGCATGCGCACCGCCATGCTCAGCAGGTCCGACCAGCGCAGCGAGTTGGCAACATAAAGCCCGAGCATTCCCTGCCGAGGATCGTCGGCATAGGGGATGTGCCCTTCGCCGAGGGGGTTGTTGGTAACGAGAATGGCGGCGGTCCGCCGCTCGATCTGCCGCCCGTCAAAGCGAATCCTGGCCTTGAGGTTCGGGGGATTGCGCACAGCCGTCCACCAGGCCTGGCAGCTCGCCCGGATCTTGCCGAGCCGCGAGCCATAGCCGAGTCGGGCGCGCGTCAGGATCATGCGCGCGTGCAATCCGAGCGTCACGTGGTGGACGAAGAAGCGCCCGTTCACCTCGCCGATGTCGACCGCAACGGCCTCGCCGTCGGCGATCGCCTCAGCCGCGGCACGCATGTCGAGCGGAATTCCGAGCGAGCGGGCAAAGAGGTTCATCGTGCCGAGCGGCAGGATGCCGAGCGTCTTCCTCGCCCGCGCCGCAGCGGCGCCAGCAGCGGATATCGTGCCGTCGCCTCCGCCGACCACAAGCACGTCCACCGTTTCGTCCTCCGCCCCACCCGCGATGGCGGCGGCCGCTTCCTTTCCTTCCAGGACACACACCGTCACGTCATATCCGCGGGCGCGGAAAATCTCGGCGATGTCTTCGCCGGCCTTGTCCGGATCGATGTCGCGGAGCGTGCCGGCGTTGCGGTTCAGGATCAGCGTCAGGCGCATATCGACATCGGCGGGTTCCTCTCAGGTCGGCTCAACATCCCCTTAGAAGCCCAGGTTCCGCTTCAGAAAGACATTTGCAATCCGCGATCGCCGCGGCGCTGCGGAACCTGGCGGATTCCTCCCGCAAGGTGACGCGTCCACGGAGAAAGGGGGATGAACTCGCATTGTCGCGAATAATGCTCGTTTCAATTGTATTTTATTGACCAAAAAGACAACCAGAGCATACAGCCCCCCCCATACTGAGGCATGATGCGCCGATCCGTCGCTTGTTGAAGGCATTCATTCACGGACCCGCGGGCGGACCACGATTGCACCGGGAAGATATCCATGCCGACCACCTACGCCGCCGATATCCGCCCGAAGATTCGTCCCGGCGACATCTCGTGCATGAATCCGCGCGGCTATTCGATCGGCGACGCGAGCTGGATGTGCGACGCGGCGGCGGGGAGCGGTTATCCCGACCACGGAAATGCGCGCGTGGTCTACGCGGCTCTGGCGGCAGGCGACATGCCACCGGACCAGCCCCTGGCCGCAGAGCTGGATCGCAACCTACGAGCAATGGATGGCCGACGGCTTCAGTTCGTGAGCGGTCGGGCAAGAGGGAGATCGCCATGAAGACAATGACCTTCGCAGCATGCCTCCTGGCGCTGGGCGTCACTTCCGCAGGCGCACAGACGCCGAGCCTCGCCGACCTTGCCGAGAGCGCTCCCGATCAGCTCGCGTGGATGCTGTTCATCGAGGCGAACACCCAGGCCGCGACACCGGGCAACAACAATGCCCTGTTCGAAACTTGGGCGAGCGACGGCGACACCTTCAATCTCAGCCCGCAATGGCCGGGCGGGCCGACCCCAAAAAACCTTGCGCCCCCGGCCGTGCCGAGCGCCGGTGCGACCATTGCGCAGGAGCACGGCGTTCCGATGCCGCAGGTCCTGCCGTTCGGGCCGACCTCCCCGGCAAACGCCGGTGAGGAAACGCGCCGCAACAAGGCGGATTTCGACTTCATCGTGCAGAACAACCTCTTCAAGGTCTCGGGACTGCAGGCGGCCTACGGCCAGACGATGAGCTTCCCGGTGGATTCGATCGAGGTGAAGGCGAACTGGTACCGGGTGCGTGATCCCGGCAACCCGACGAAGAGTGGGATTCCTGGCTATACGGGAGACCCGGCGCAGGCCGGCACGATTTACCACGTCAACACCGCGAGCGACGGGCAGCAATATGCGCTCGTCTCCATGCACGTCATCTCGAAGATCGTGCCGAACTGGACGTGGGCGACCTTCGAGCATCAGAACAATCCCGGCCGCTGCGACGTCATGGGCTGCAAGGACAATTTCGGCGCCACCGACGCATTCGTGAGCCCGCTGCCGACGCCGGGACAGGAATACCAGGCGTGTACCAAGACCCCGGCGCTGCAGGCGCTGATCGCCGCGGCGAATTGGGATCCGGCCTATGCGAACTACTGCCTGAAGGGCTCGCAAGTCGATTTCACGACAGCGACGGGCCTCGCGGTGCGGCTCGGCAACTCCGTGACCGAGATGGGATTCGTCAACCAGGCTTCCTGCATGACCTGCCACGCGCGGGCGGCCTTCGACAGCAAAGGCGCGGCGACGACCTTCGCCGGCTTCGACCCGGTCTCGGGACAGGCGCCGATCGGCACAGTCGACCCGTCGTGGTTCTGGACCACGGCCTCCGGCGATCCGCCCTACTTCCCGATGTTCGAGGACATGCCCAACCTGCAGCAGATCGCGCAAGCGGCGGACTTCGTCTGGTCCATCCCGTTCTGCGCCATCAACGACACCGCCACCCCGCCGCAGACAAAGTCGCGGTTCTGCTCGAAGAAATAGCCCGCTGCGCGGGCCGATGAGCGACGGCGCGCCCGGCCTCTGGCCGGGCGAGATCGCGGGCCTTTACGACATCCCGCTCGACCGCGATCTTTCGGGCCAATGCGTGGGTATCGTGGCGCTTGGAGGCGGCTACCTCGCCTCCGACATCGCCAGCGCGGCAGCACAGGCCAACCGGCCCGTCGCCGCTAGCCTCGTCACGCAGTCAGTGAAGGGCACGAGGAACCGCTTCGGCATCATCGCGGACGCCGACGCGGAACTCGCGCTCGACCTGCAGGTGCTAGCGGGAATCATTCCCACGGCGCGGCTCGCCGTCTACTTCACGCGCCGCACCGGCTTTGGCCTCGCGGACGCAGTCAATGCAGCGGGGAACGACGGCGTGAACCGCCCGTCCGTCCTGTCCATAAGCTGGGGAATACCGGAGAAGAACTGGATGGCGCCGGCGCGTGCTGCAATGGACGCAGCGCTGCAGGCCGCCGTCGATCGCGGCATCACAATCGTGGCGGCGGCCGGCGACGCACTCGCGACGGCGGGGCTGCTCGACGGCGCCGCGCATGTTCTCTACCCCGCTTCGAGCCCAAACGTGCTCGCCTGCGGCGGGACGCGACTGACGCTCGCGGCTGACGGCGGCATCGCCGACGAGGCGGTGTGGAACGACGGCAGCGTGAGCGGCACTGGCGGCGGCATCAGCGATATCTACGCCGTGCCCGACTATCAGAGCGGGCTAGCGCTGCCCGCTTCGCTGAACGACGGGGGGCGTCGTCGCGGGCTGCCCGATGTCGCGGCAAGCGCGGCAAGGAGCCCGGGCTACAGGATCGTTCTCGGTGGCGCGACCAGGATCATGCCGGGAACCAGCGCCTCGACGCCGCTCTGGGCGGCGATCGTCGCGATCCTCAACGCCGCGAACGGAAAGACCTCGGGCCAGATCCACCCGCTGCTCTACGACAACCCGCACTTCTTTCGCCCGATCGTCTCCGGCACCAACAAATCGGCTGACGGCATCGGCTACTCGGCGGGGCCGGGCTGGAACGCCTGCGCCGGGCTCGGCTCGCCGAACGGCGCGGCGCTCTTTCCGGCCAGCGGCGCGATGGTCTGACGCCCGGCCGTCAGTGGCTGCGGGCGAGGAGCAGGCGCAGCGCGAAGGCGGAGAAGATCCCGGCGAAGAGCCAGTCGATGGCGCGCATGACGCGCGGCTTCCGCTTCAGCAGTTCCGCCAGCCGCGCCGCGAAGACGATCATCGCGATCGAGAAGGGCAGCGCAACGACGACAAGCACCACGCCCAGGAAGACAAGCTTCTGTGCGGCATGCGGATCGCCGGCCGTCACGAATTGCGGCAGGAACGTCACGAAGAACATGATGATCTTCGGGTTCATCAGGTTCACGCCGAGGCCCGTCAGCCAGGAGCGGTAGAGCGGCTCGCTTCCGCCCTGACCGCGCGGCGCGTCGATCCGCAGGGCCGAGCCGTGGCGGATGGTCTGCACAGCGAGCCACAGGAGATAGAGCGCCCCGCCGATCTTGAGGATGGAGAAGGCGGTGACGCTCGCCGCCAGGAGCGCCGAGAGGCCGAGCGCGACCAGCGTCGTGTGGATCAGGATGCCGGTCGAGGCGCCGAGCATTGCCGCCATGCCCGCCGCCGTCCCCTGCCGCACCGCCTTGCCGAGGAAGAGCGTCATGTCAGGGCCGGGCGTGAAGGTGATGATGAGCACCGCCGCGAGATAGGCGGCGAAGACGGGAAGGGTCGGAAGGAAGTTCACCAGCAGCTCCGTGCGACGGAAAAGGCTTATGGCAGGTCGAGAACAACAGGCCCCGACACCGCATCGGTGACGCCGAGTCCTCCGCCGAGATCCTCCAGTGCGTTGCGGAAGGTGTTGAGGGTCGCAATCATCTGCGGACGCGCGATCGCGATTGCGTCCGTGTCCGCCCATTCGGCGATCAGGCAATAGCCCTGCTCACCGGTCTTGACGATGCTGGCCCGTTGCAGACCCGGCCATTCCTTCAGGATGTGCTTGTGGGCGTCGAGGAACGCGCTGTCGTGCCCGACCTTCACCCGAAAGCGCACGGCGTTGAACGCAGGCATGGAGATCTCCGAAACGCGCGAGAGCGCTGAAGCATGACGCAATGCACCGTCCAAAACAACATTGCAGACCACGTGCTGCACGCGGCGCGCGGCTTGCGCCGCTCCTCGCCTTCCCTATAGTCACGCGCGTTTTTTGGGGCGGATTTTCATGGCGCGTGACATCAAAAAGGTGGTGCTTGCCTATTCGGGTGGACTCGACACCTCGATCATCCTGAAATGGCTGCAGACGACCTATGGCTGCGAGGTGGTGACCTTCACCGCCGATCTCGGCCAGGGCGAGGAGCTCGCGCCGGCCCGCAAGAAGGCCGAGATGATGGGGATCAAGGAGATCCACATCGAGGACCTGCGCGAGGAATTCGTCCGCGATTTCGTGTTCCCGATGTTCCGCATGAATGCCCTCTACGAGGGCGTCTACCTGCTCGGCACCTCGATCGCGCGGCCGCTCATCGCAAAGCGCCTGGTGGAGATCGCGCACGCTTCCGGCGCCGACGCGATCGCGCACGGCGCGACCGGCAAGGGCAACGACCAGGTACGCTTCGAGCTGACCGCCTATGCGCTCGATCCCTCCATCAAGATCGTCGCGCCGTGGCGGGAGTGGGAATTCAAGTCGCGCACCGACCTGATCGACTTCGCCGAGAAGAACCAGATCCTCGTGACGAAGGACAAGCGCGGCGAGGCGCCGTTCTCGGTCGACGCCAACCTGCTGCACTCCTCCTCCGAGGGGAAGGTGCTGGAAAACCCGAACGACGAGCCGCCGCCCTACGTCTTCATGCGCACCGTCTCGCCGGAGGAAGCACCGGACAAGGCGACGATCGTCGAGATCGGCTTCGAGAAGGGCGACGCGGTTTCCATCGACGGGAACAAGCTTTCGCCGGCCGCGCTGCTCACGGCGCTGAACGAGCTCGGCGGACCGAACGGCATCGGCCGCGTCGATCTTGTCGAGAACCGCTTTGTCGGCATGAAGAGCCGCGGCATCTACGAGACGCCGGGCGGCACCATCCTGCACGTCGCGCACCGGGCGATCGAGTCGCTGACGCTCGACCGCGAGGCGATGCACCTGAAGGAATCGCTGATGCCGCGCTATGCGGAGCTCGTCTATTACGGCTTCTGGTTCTCGCCGGAGCGCGAGATGCTGCAGGCGCTGGCAGACAAGAGCCAGGCGAAGGTGGCGGGCACGGTGCGGCTCAAGCTCTACAAGGGCAACGTCACGGTGATCGGCCGCGCGAGCTCCAACTCGCTCTATTCCGATGCGCTGGTGACGTTCGAGGATGATCGCGGCGCGTACGACCAGAAGGACGCCGAGGGCTTCATCCGGCTGAACGCGCTCCGGCTAAGAACGCTGGCGATGCGGGACAAGGCCGAGAAGTAGCCGCGCTCCGAGCACGCTGGCCGTAGTTAAAACGACGGGCGGAGGGCTATGTCCGTTGAGCTGCGGCGATCAAAGGCACATTCCGCCTGACCGCCGCAGCGCTGCAACCGCCTCCCAGCGAACGACCGAGGCTAGGGCGCCGGATTGGGTTCGGTCAGCTTGATTGACGCAACCGAGGAGGAGGGATTTCCCACAGCGCGGCGCGGAATGGTGCACTGTACGGCAATTGTTCCATTTTGCACGGCCGCCCCCGGCACCGGCAAGTTCAAGATAGTGCCGTTAGCATTGGTTCCGGATGTCGAGACCGGACCTCCGGACGCAGTTGACCTGCCGAAGCGATCGACGAGAATCGCGCGGCATGAAATGTCTTTGGTGCCCACCGTCACAGAGCTGTTGTCGACGACCGATACTTCTATTTTTGCCGGCTTTGCCGTCGGGTGATCGCGCACAAGAAAGCACGCGATGGATCCATCCGTGACGAAGCTAGTGTTCTGCACTATCCCCAAGGCGTTGCTCTTGACTTCTCCCGGCACGCCGGCCGTGACCAGACATCCCCCGGCGCTGAAGATTTTTATGTCCGCCTGAGCCGCTGGCGCCAGGACCGTCAAGAGAGCGACACCAATAAAAGTGTGCCGACCCAACGATATTAATCTGTTCATGCCATCATCCCCCCGGAATTAGACCATCTCCTGGTCCCGGCAGCGAACGTAACGAAATAGCTTACCTTACGTCAAACCGCCAAGTCTGAACGTCACAAGCGGTTGGAATTTCAAGACTGCTTCCGGCAGACACGATCATCTCGCGCTCGTCGACGCGCGAGGTAGAGGCTGCTTCAGAAACCGCTCGATGGCATCCATAGTCTCGACGGCCTTGCAGTTCCAATCGATCAACCCTTGCGTTGCCTACAGGAAGGCGCTCTGCCACTAGGTGCGCCACAACGCGGCGTCGATGCATCGCATGACGCGTCGGAGATTGAAGGTTCGCCGATAAGTGACCACCCTTTCCGTCGCCGTCTTCATCATCGTCTATGTCGGGATGGCGTTTGGGCGGATTCCGGGCTTTGCGCTCGACCGTACCGGCGTGGCGCTGCTTGGGCTGATCGTGCTGCTCGCAAGCGGCGACCTGCCGCTCAGCGAGGCCGGGGCGGCGATCGACATGCCGACCATCGCGCTCCTCTTCGCGCTGATGATCCTTTCGGCGCAATTCGAGATGTCGGGGTTCTACGGCTGGGTCGCGGAACGCGTGACGCACGCGGCCAGCAGCCCCAGACTCGTGCTTGCGGTGCTGATCGCCGTCACCGGCCTGTTGTCGGCGGTGCTCACCAACGATGTCATCGCGGTGGCGCTGACCCCGCTCGTCTGTGTCGGGCTCGTGTCCAACGGCCTCGACGCACGGCCCTATCTCGTGGCGCTGGCCGGCGCGGCGAACGCAGGCTCCGCCGCAACGCTCATCGGCAATCCGCAGAATATCCTGATCGGACAGGCGGGCGGGCTCGATTTCTGGCCCTACGTGCTCTTCGCCCTGCCGCCGTCTATCCTGTCGCTCGCGGCGGTCTATTTCGCGGTGGTGCTGACCTGGCGGAACGGCTTCGTCGCGGGGGAGAGGCAGGAGACACCGCCGCTGGAAAGCGGAGCGCCGCTGCGGAAATTCCAGCTCGCCAAGGCGAGCGCCGCGGTGGTTGCGCTGGTCGCGCTGTTCCTGAGCCCGCTGCCGCGCGAGCTCTCCGCGCTCGCCGTCGCCGGCGCGCTGCTGCTCTCGCGGCGCATGTCGTCGCGCGCACTGATCGGCGGCGTTGACTGGCACCTGCTGCTGCTCTTCGTCTGCCTCTTCGGGGTGACGGCGGCCTTCGCGAAGACCGGCGTCGCGCAGGACGGCCTGCACTGGCTCGCCGCCACGGGGCTCCTCCCCGATCGCCTCTCGGTGATGACCCCGCTCGCCTTGCTGGCCTCCAACACGATCGGCAACGTCCCGGCCGTGATCCTCGTGCTGAAGCTGATCCCCGATCTGTCGGACGGCGCGCTCGCGGGGCTGGCGCTCCTCACCACCTTCGCCGGCAACCTGCTGCTCACCGGCTCGCTCTGCAACATCATCGTGGCGGAACGCGCGCAGCTCGCCGGCGTCAGGCTCGGCTTCATGGATTTCGCCCGCTCCGGAATCCCGATGACGGTCGCGAGCATCGCCGTCACGTTCGCCTGGCTCTGGTTTTCGGGGCTGATCGCGCTTTAGGTGCGCACATGAGGAAACCCGGCAGCGTCAGATCGCTTGAAGACCTCGGTCGCGTGCGGCTTTCCGAGAATTTCTTCATGCGCGATTTCCTCTACTCGGAAGTCGCCAATCTCTATGGCATTCCGAATATCCCGGATGATCCCGAACTCGCCATCGAGACCGGCCGCGGGCTTTGCGAGAACCTGCTGGAGCCGCTCCGCGAGAAATTCGGACGCATCTCGGTGCGCTCCGCCTATCGCTGCCGCGAGGTGGCGCGGGTGTGCAACGAGCGGGGGCACAATTGCGCCAAGCCCGAAAGCGAATACGCGGAGCACATCTGGGATCGGCGCACGCCGGAGGGCATCGGCGGCGCGATGGCGACGATCATCGTGCACGCCTTCATTCCCTACTACGAGCAGACGGGACGATGGGAGGCGCTTGGCTGGTGGGTGCACGACCACCTGCCCTATTCCACGATGCTGTTCTTTCCGAAATTCGCCGCGTTCAATCTCGGCTGGCGCGATGTACCGAAGCGGACGATCAAGAGCTTTGTCCCACCCCGCCGCGGGCTGCTGACGAAGCCCGGCATGGCGAACTTCGCCGGCGACCATCGCGCCGAATATGTGGAGTTTCTGGCGACGCTTCGGTGAAGGACAATGCGCGTTCCTCGCGCGCCCCACTGCTGCGGCGCCTGCGGCAAGGGGACGGCGAGACGCCGTCCCTCCGTTACTCCGCCGGCGCCGGGGGCTCGATGATGCGGTCCGCGATGCTGTCGAGTATGCGGAGACGCTGGGCGATCAGCGCGCGACACCAGTAGTGCGCGACGACGGCAATCACGATCATCACGGGGATGATGGTGGAAAGCGAAAACACCGGACGGCCGATTGCCGCCGAGATGGCCGAGCCGAGGAAGCCGCCGCCCATCTGGAAGAAGCCCATCATCGCCGCCGCCGACCCGGCGATGTCGGCGTAGGAGGCGAGCGCCGTCGTCTGCGCCGAAGGCGAGATGAAGGCGATGCCGAGAGCGATCAGCGCCACGGGACCCATGACGCCGATGAAGGTTGGCGGAACCAGGCGGAGCCCGATGGCGAGCAGCAGCCCGGCCGCGACGATAAGCGCGAGCCCGATCGGCACCAGGCGGTGGGCTTCGAACTTCCTCAGGAGCTTCCGCATGCAGATTGCCCCGATCAGGTAGGAGCCGGTCTGCATGATCATGCTGAAGCCGAACTGGGTCGGCGTAAGGCCAACCGTCTCGATCATCACGAAGGGGAGCAGCGTCGCCATCGTGTAGATGCTGCCGGCCGCGCAGCCATAGACGATGCTCGGGCCGAGGAATGCCGGTCCGACCAGCAGGCGTCCATAATTCCGCGCAAGCTCGCGCGGCCGGAGCCGGCTCGGGTCAGGATTGGCATGGGTCTCGCGTGTCGCTCCGAGGAGGATCAGCAGAAGAACGATTCCATAGATCACCATGAAGACGAAAATCGACTGCCACCCGAAGAGATGCAGGGCGATGCCGCCGAGCGTCGGCGACATTGCCGGGCCGATCGCGAGGAGCACGCCGATCATGTTCATGATGCGGATCGACTGGTCGCCGCTGTAGAGGTCGCGCACCATGGCCCGCGCAATCGACACGCCGGCCGCCGCCCCGATCCCCTGCACCAGACGCCCGGCGAGCAGCCATTCGACGCTTGGGGCAAAAGCCGCGAGCACGCTGCCGCAGAGATAGATGCAGGTGAAGCCCAGCGCGATGCGGCGACGGCCGTAGGCGTCAGACAGCGGCCCGCAGACGAGCTGCGCCAGCGCGAACCCCGCGAAGTAGCATGTCAGCGTGAGCTTGATGGTGGAGACGCTGGTGCTGAAGACCTGCACCAGTTCCGGCATTGCCGGCGTGTAGAGCGACAGGGAGATCGGCCCGAGCGCGACCATCAGCCCGCCGATCACCGACATGCGGAACTCGCTCATGGCGGGCTTCGTCATGCCGCGGCGTCCGCTTCCGTCTGGCTGAGGTTGTCGCGCATCCGCTCCAGCGCGAGCCGCAGCGTCTCCATCTCGCGCGCCGAAAGGCCGGCGGCCGCCTTGCTGCGCACCCCGGCGGCGATCACTTCAAGACGCTGCACAAGCGGGCGCGCCGGCGGCGTCACGCGCACGATCTTGGCGCGCCGGTCGCTCGGATCGGTTTCGCGCACGATCCAGCCGCGCCGCTCCAGCCGGTCGAGGAAATTCACCAGCGTCATCGGCTCGATGCCCATCCGCTCCGCCAGAAGATTCTGGCGCACCGCGCCGCGGCGCGAGGCGTGAAAGAGCGTCCGCGCCTCACCGACGGTGATCTCAAGGCCCTCAGCCGCGAGCGCGGCTTCAAAGCGCTGACGAAAGGCGCGTGCGAGATCGCCGACGAGGAAGGCGATGGAATCGTCTGCGGAGGAATTCATCCTGCGAGCATATAGTATGGCGGACTTACTATTTGCTAAAATGGCCGTTCGGCGTCAAGGGGGTAGCGCCCGCCTTCGCAATTCATCGCGAGGAGAAAATGGGAAGCTCCGCCGCTATAGTGCGCAAAGACGAACCGGATGGCAGAGGCGGATCATGGCGGAAACCCGGTGGCCGACTCGACGGCTGCTCGATCTCCTGGAGATCGATGTCCCGATCGTCCAGGCGCCGATGGCGGGGTCACAGGGCTCGGCGCTCGTGGCCGCGGTCTCCGCAGCCGGAGCCCTCGGCTCCCTGCCCTGCGCCATGCTGACAGTCGAGAGTGCCCGTTTGGAGATCGATCGGATCCGTGCGGCGACGAACCGCGGCTTCCTCATGAACTTCTTCTGCCACGCGCCTCCGGTCCCGGATGCGGCGGTCGAGACGCGCTGGCGCGAGCGGCTACGCGGATACTATGAGGAACTTGGCCTGCAGCTCCCGACAGGACAGAACGCCGCCATCCGCGTACCCTTCGACGAAGCGTTCTGCCAACTCGTCGAGGAAGTGCGGCCGAAGGCCGTGAGCTTCCACTTCGGCCCGCCATCCGACGACCTCCTGCGGCGCGTGCGCAGCGCCGGGTGCAAGACGCTCTGCTCCGCGACCACTGTGCGCGAAGCGAAATTCCTGGCCGATAAAGGCTTCGACGCGATCATCGCGCAGGGAGCGGAGGCCGGCGGGCATCGCGGCATGTTTCTGACCACGGACATCGCTGCGCAGATCGGGACATTCGCCCTCCTGCCGCAGATCGTCGACGCGGTTGACGTGCCGGTCGTCGCAGCCGGAGGGATCGCGGACGGTCGTGGCATCGCGGCAGCCTTCGCACTAGGCGCCGCGGGTGTGCAGATCGGAACGGCATACCTCCGCACGCCGGAGGCAACGATCTCGGCCATCCACAGGGACGCGCTCAGGACGGCGCGCGACGAGGACAGCGTCCTGACCAACGTCTACACCGGCCGCCCGGCACGCGGGATCAGAACCCGGTTCATCACCGAAGTGGGGCCTGTCAGCGCCGACGCGCCGGCCTTTCCACTTGCCGGCGGCGCAATCGGTCCGCTTCGCGCCAAGGCGGAGGCCGCAAGCTCCAACGATTTCAGCGTGCTCTGGACCGGCCAGGCCGGGCCGCTGGCGCGTGAGATTCCGGCTGGCGAACTCACAAACAGGCTGGCGGAGGAAGCACTGGAACGGCTTCGCGTCATGGCCGGCTAGGCCTGCGCTCGTCGGCTAACGCGCGGCAGGCGGCCACGACAAGCGTAGCCGCCCGGCCATTCCCTTTACTCGTGATAGCGGTAGGTGCCGATCTCGCAGACGTTGATGTTCTTGCGGACGAGTTCGTCGCCATCCTCGAAGACCGCGCGGAAATCGAACATGCAATAGCCTGTGCCGTCGTCGAAATTGATATCGACCGAATCGCCGGCCGCGAGGAGATCCTGCCCGAGGATATCCTCCTCCCAGGTCTTGGCGTCGACCTGCGAGCCGTAGAAGTGGACGATGTCGAAGCCGGTATCGTTGATGATCTTCACGTGCCGGTCGAGCGCCTGAGCGGGCATCGAGAGGAAAAAGAGCAGCGCCGCGGCGGCGGCGGAGGATCGGGTCAATTGAGCCAGAATCATCTGGTTCTCCAATGCAAGGCGGTTAGCGGCTCCAGGTCGAGAAATACTCTTGCCCTGATTTCGCCGCAAATGAAAAATCGCCCGGCCGGCCGCGATCTGCCGGATTCTCCGGTCAGTCCGCGTAGCGGTAGGTGCCGATCTCGCAGACGTTGACGCTCTCGCGCACCACCTCGACGCCATCGTCGAACACGGCGCGAAAGCGGAAGCGGCAATAGCCGCTGCCATCCTCGAAATCGAGCACCAGCGAGGCTCCCGGCTTAAGCTGGTCGCCGCCGAGCAGGCTATCCTGCCAGTCGCGCACGCCGACATTGGTGCCGAAGAAGCCGACGATCACATGCTTCGAGTCGTTGACTATCCTGACGCGGCGATCGAGCGCCTCGGCGTGGCTGCCTAAAACGCCAAGCGCGGCAATGGTTAAGCCCACGCCGAAAGCCCGGTTCATCCTCAAACTCCGCCGATCCTCGCGCCCGCGGCGACCCTACCACGCACTCGCGCCGGCGAAAAAACACCACGCCGCGGGTGAAAGCGTCACACGGCCCACCTATCTTACGGGCAGAAAATCGGCTAATGCAGCCGCGAATTTCCAAAACCCGGCAGAGCTTTATGTCCGCGACCAATCGCAACGTCGCCATCATCGCGCATGTTGATCACGGCAAGACGACCCTGATCGACGTGCTGCTTGGCGCCTCAGGCACCTTCCGCGCCGGCCAGAAAGTGGCCGAGCGCGCGATGGATTCCAACGTGCTCGAGCAGGAGCGCGGCATCACCATTCTCGCCAAGGTGACCTCGCTGCTCTGGAAGGACACGCGCATCAACATCGTCGACACGCCCGGCCACGCCGATTTCGGCGGCGAGGTGGAGCGCATCCTGAACATGGTGGACGGCGCGATCATCCTGGTCGACGCGGCCGAGGGGCCGATGCCGCAGACCAAGTTCGTGCTGATGAAGGCGCTGGCGATCGGCCTGAAGCCCATCGTCGTCATCAACAAGGTCGACCGCTCCGACGCGCAGCCGGACGTGGTGCTGAACGACGTGTTCGACCTCTTCTCGGCGCTCGACGCCAACGAGGAGCAGCTGGATTTCCCGGTCCTCTATGGCTCCGCCAAGCAGGGCTGGATGGCGCTCTCGCCGGACGGCCCGAAGGATTCGATCGGTCCGTTGCTCGACATGGTGCTGAGCCACGTCCCGCCGCCGGTGGTCGAGGCCGGGCCGTTCCGCATGCTCGCCACGACGCTGGAAGCCGATCCGTTCCTCGGGCGGCTGCTGACCGGGCGCATCCGCTCCGGCGCGGTCAAGGCCGGGCAGACCGTAAAGGCACTGTCGCGCACCGGAGAGACGGTCGAAACCTTCCGCATATCGAAAGTGCTCGCCTTCCGCGGCCTTGAGCGCCGCGCCATCGACCAGGGCGAGGCGGGCGACATCGTCGCCATCTCGGGGCTCTCTGAGGCGAGCGTCGCCGACACGCTTTGCGATCCGTCCGTGACCGAGCCGATCTCGGCGCAGCCGATCGATCCGCCGACGCTCTCCATGACCTTCCGGATCAACGACGGGCCGCTTGCCGGCACGGAGGGCGACAAGGTGCAGAGCCGGGTCATTCGCGACCGGCTGCTGCGCGAGGCGGAGGGCAATGTCGCGCTCAAGATCACCGAGGGCGAGGACAAGGATTCCTTCGAGGTCGCCGGGCGCGGCGAATTGCAGCTCGGCATCCTGATCGAGACGATGCGGCGCGAAGGCTTCGAGCTGACCATCGGCAAGCCGCGCGTCGTCACGCGTGAGGAGAACGGCGTGACGCTCGAGCCGATCGAAGAGGTGATCATCGACGTCGACGATGCGCATACGGGCATCGTGATCGAGACGCTGTCGAGCCGCCGCGGCGAGCTCACCGAGATGCGCCCGTCGGGCGCCGGGCGCACGCGGCTCCGCTTCAACATTCCGACGCGCGGGCTGATCGGCTACCAGCCGCAGCTTCTTTCCGACACGCGCGGCACGGCGATCATGAACCGCATCTTCCACGCCTGGGAGCCTTTCCGCGGCGAGATTCCGGGCCGCCGCAACGGCGTGCTCCTCTCCAATTCGCAGGGCGAGGCGGTGGCTTACGCCATCTTCAACCTGCAGGACCGCGGGCCGATGATGATCGACCCAGGCACCAAGGTCTATCGCGGCATGATCGTCGGCGAGCACACGCGCGGCAACGACCTCGAGATCAACGTGATGAAGGGCAAGCAACTCACCAACATCCGCGCCTCCGGCAAGGACGAGGCGACCGTGCTGATCCCGCCGATGCGGCTCAGCCTCGAGCGTGCCCTTTCCTATATCGCCGAGGACGAGCTGGTCGAGGTTACGCCGAAGTCGATCCGCCTCAGGAAGACGATCCTCGACCCGAACGACCGCAAACGCGCCGACCGGGCAAAGGCGGCAGCAAGCGCCGCCTGAGCGCCTCTCGCGAAGGCGCGATCCCGCGCCTCGGCTGGACTTACTGCGCAGGCGGCGCCGACAGGACGCTCCTGAGCAGCGATTTGACGCCGCGCGGCCAGGAGTAGTTCGCGCCCATCCGCAGTCCGGAGAAATTGTTGGACACGACCGCGCCGGTCCGCGCGTCTCTGACGACGATCTGCACCGTGTATTCAGCCCGGCTGACGCGCGTGACGACACCGACCATCGACTGATCGGCGCCGAGCCCTTGGGCGAGCGGCGCATCGCATCCGTCGCAGTGCTGGACGCCACCCGCCGACGCCACGTCACCCGCAGCGCTGGCGGTGTCGACCATGCTGTAGCGGCCCGATGCCGAAAACATGCTCCGCGCCTGCTCGGTCGATTGCTTCAGATTCTCGGTGTCGATCGCGTCCTGGGCGATGATGCCGCCCGCGGCACTCTTGTCGTTGAGCTCGAAATCGAAGATCGCGATCTTCACGGGTTCGGGAGCCGCCGCCCCGGACGGCTGGGCCGACAGGACCGTCAGGATCGCAAAGAGGCTCGCGACCAGCGCCCTGCGCGCCAACGTCGCGAACCGATCCCGTTTTCCGCGCGCCTCCATCTCGGGATCGCCGCCGCCGGGCGCGCTCCCGCGCATGCAGCGATCATCGAACTCGGGTGCCGTCACGTTGCGTTCCTTTCTGGCAGACCAATCCAGCTCAGATTGGGCCAAAAATGCGCCGCGGGAAAGGGCTGGCGCGGCCTGTGGAAAGCGTCCATCAAGGACGCGCTCCGTACCGGGCTGCAAACATGCCGGCCGCCTCGCCTCCCTCCTCCATCCCGTTGGCCCAGCCCAGCTATCCGAGGGACATGCGCCTGGCCCGGCGGATCGCCGTCTCGGACCCGGCCTCCACCAAGGGCTCGCCGGCGGAATGGCTCCTTTCGGGAGACGCAAGCAGGGCGGGTCCCGTGGAACTCCTCGACGGATTGATGACGCGGCTCTTCGCAGCCGGCATGCCGTTCGAGCGGGCGACGATTCATCTCGGCACGCTCCATCCGCAGGTCCTCGGGTTCACCGCTGTCTGGGACCATTCGCGCGGCTCGTGCAGCGAATTCCGCGTAGACGCGCATATCCGGGAAACCGACGACTTCAGGCTCAGCCCGCTGAAGCCCGTGATCGAGGGGCACGAGACGGTCCGGCTCGACCCCAGGAATCCCGAGACCGCGAGCCGCTACCCGATGATGGCTGAACTCTCCGCCGATGGCATGACCGACTATTGCGCATTCGCCATCCCCCATGCGCGAAGCTTCCATTGCGCGATGACGGTCGCGACCCGACGCGACGGCGGCCTCGAATCCGGTTCGATGCAGGCTTTGCAGCTGCTTCTCCCGATGCTCGCCCTCAACCTCGACATCATCGCGCTCACTCGCATCGCGGAGAATGTGCTTACGGCCTATGTTGGCGAGCGGAGCGGGGCGCGCGTGCTCGCCGGCGAGATCAAGCGCGGCTCCGGCGAAATGATCGACGCCATCGTGTGGGTGTCCGACATGCGCGACTACACCGGGCTCTCCGACCGGCTGGCGGGCGAGGACCTGATTCGCCTCCTGAACGCCTATTTCGAGCGCCTCGTCGAGGCGGTGCAGAGCTATGGCGGCGAAGTCCTGAAGTTCATCGGTGACGGGATGCTCGCGGTCTTCCCGATAGGCCCGAACATGCCGGCCTCAACCGCAGCGTCGGCCGCCCTCAACGCGGCAAGGGCCGCGTTCAGGGCGGTCGATGCACTGAACGGAAAGCAAGGCGACGCGTTGGCGATCGATACATCGTGGCGTCCCTTGAAGATGGGCATCGCGTTGCATCGGGGACCTGTCTTCTACGGCAATATCGGCGCGGCCGATCGGCTCGATTTCACGGTCACCGGGCCTGCGGTCAATCTCGCGGCCCGCGTGGAGCCGCTCTGCAAGGAAACGCTGCGCCGGCTGCTTCTCACCGAAGCCGTGGGGGCGTTGCTGACGGAGCCGCTCGAGCCGCTCGGCAGTTTCGATTTCCGCGGAGTAGCCCACCCCGTGGCGCTGTTCACTGCACCGAACTAGACCGTATCGTTCAAAGCACTCCGATAACCGCATCGACGTTGCGGCGGTGCACCGCCTCGTAGGGGGCGAACCAGCCGACCGCTCCGGTGGCAAAGGCGTCGGCGGCGAAGGTCTTCAGGTCCTCCTTCGCGAGCGCCGGCTCTGCCCGGCAGCGGAGCAGCTTCTCGACATAGAGGCGTGTCGCCCCGATGAAGGCTGGAGGATAGCCCCCGCTCTCGATCCGTTCGAACGCGCCATGGTTCGGCAGGATACGGCCAATATCCCATCCCGCCATGCGCTCGAGATCGGCGAGGTGCGCCTGGAGACGATCGGGCTCGGCGACGTAGGTCACGGAATCCTCCAGCGTATCGCCGGCGAATAGCAGCCCCGATCGCAGCAGCATGACCGTGCCGTCGAGGCTGTGGATGTCCACGTGGCGAAGCTCGACCGGGATCGTGCCGACGGTGAGGTTCAGCTCCCCTTCGAACACGCGCGTCGGGAATATCAGCGGGTCGATCGCGGGATCGCCCTGCTCGAGCCTGGTCCGGTTCTCGGCCAGCGCCTTTGCGGTCAACGCGTTGGCGATGATCTCGCAATCGCGGAAGACCTCGTTGCCCGCCACATGGTCGACATGCCAGTGGCTGAGGACGACGCGAATCTTCGTCACGCCCATGTCGGTCAGCGTCTGCCGGACGATCTTCGCATGCGGCAGGGAGATATGGGTGTCGTAGACCAGTGCCTCGCTCCCATCGACGATGGCGTAGGAAGCGACGCCCAGCCCATAGGCCGCGTCGTCCAGCCAGTTCCGCTTTTCCGAGTGCAGCCGCGCGCCCTCGATGCGGCCATCGTAGAAGGCGACCACGTTCGGCGCCGGCCGCAGCACGCGCATCGTCTCGCCGAGCGGGCGCATCGGAATCGCCCTCTCTGCGACGCTGTTCACGCGGCCCCGCCGAGGAAGCCATTCACCACGCGCTGCAGCAGCGGCTCATATTCCGCGAAACGCCGCGTCTTCATCCCCGGCACCTTGCCGCCCTCGTCCCAGATGCGCACACGGACAGCCTCGTCATGGAAGGGATTCTTCCTGAATTCCTCCACTTCCGCGGCGCTCATCGGGCCGCCTTGCAGCGACAATGTGTGAACCGAGGCGGACGAGAGCTTTCCGAAATAGCCCGGGTCGGTGGCGCAGAGATAGCGCTTCGCGGCGACATGCAGGCGGACGCATTCGGTGACGAGCGGCGGGAAGAACGGCGCCAGCACCTCAGCTCCGGCATCGTCGTGGTGCTTGTCTACCGTGTCGTCCGGGGAATAGGTGCCGAACTCGCTGGTGAAGTGACCGATGTCGTGCAGCAGCGCCGCAGCGACGAGCGCGTCCTCGGCGCCGTCCGATTCCGCCAGGCAGGCGCCCTGCAGCATATGCTCGGCAATGGTCACCGGCTCGCCGAGGTATTCCTCCGCCCCGCGCCGCTCGAAGATGCCGGCGAGGAACGGGACGATCGTCTCGCGGTTGAGAGCTTCGCGGCTCATTCGGCGGCCTCCTGCATCCCCTCTTCCGCGATCGCGGCAAGCGTCGAGAGCAGCCCGTCCCTGTCGGCGTAGCATCCCTGCAGCCAGCGTGTGCCGGAGCTGGAGAATTCCTTCCGGGCGTGCAGGACGCGCGTGTTGTCGACGATGAACAGTTCGCCGGGCGGAGCTTGAAGGTCACCTCCATCGCCGGGTCTTCCAGGATCTCCGCGAAGCGGCGATAGGCGGCGTAGAACTCCGCCATCGCGTCGAAGGGAACATCCACGATCGGCGCCGCCGAGCGATTGTTGAAGCGGATGGCGATGAGCTCCCCGTCGGGCGCCAGCTCGATGAAGGGCTTGCGCGCCCGGAGCCGCACGCCACTGCTGCCGGCATATTCGAAGCGGGCGCAGTGACGTGTCAGGAGGTCAAAGCTCTCAGGGCTTTCCGCCTTCAGCCGCGTCGCAGCCTTGAACCCGTCCACCACGATCGAGTCGCCGCCATCGACGGTATTTTCCAGGCAGGCGAGGAGCTGCAGCGTCGGCACCGGATCGCGGTAGGGGTTGTCGGTGTGCGCCTGCAGACCGAGATTGGTGTAGGCGAGATTGTTCGGGTTGACCTCGGCGCGCACCTCGAACCAGCGGCCGTAATTGGTCTCGCGCACGAAGCCGAAAAGCGCGGCGACCTCGCACAGGCTGCCGGATTGCCGCGGCACGTCGCGGAGGACCGCGAAGCCATGGCGCTGCACTTCGCCGAGCCAGCGGCCGAGCGCCTGACGGTCGGCCCTGATCGCCGTGCAGGAGCCCACCGGCACATGCGCCTGCAACGCGCTGTCCCACAGCGCGATGTCCGCCGGGAGCCATCCGGCGGCGCGCTCCGCGTCGCGGTCGTAGCGGCGCGCGCGGAGCCAGCCGGACGGGAACGCCACCGTCTTGCCCTCCGGGCTGAAAGTGACCTGCAGGTCCCCTTCCCGCGTGACCAAGGCATCGCCGATCGTGGTCTTCGGCGGAATGTCGAGGATGGTGATGAGGCGCTGCCCGTTGCCGGGACTGCGGGTCCCGGCGTCGAGCGCGTTGTCGCGCAGCCAGACGGCGTGGAAGCGGGCGGCGGCACCGTCGCTCCATGTGAGGCGGGCGACCGAGCCGCCCTCCAGGAGCTCCACCTTCGATAGCGTCATGTTCGATCCTTGCGACATCCGATCCGCGCCCGTCAGGATGCGCGTTCGCTGCTCCGAGACAAGCCAGATTCGTTCCCGCCGCATCCCCCGACCGGGCAAAGCGTTTCCGGCCGACCAGCTAACAGGATGGCATGACGGATCCACGAACCAGGGGATACGGATCGTGTCTTCCCGCGCGCCTGCCGAGCGGATAGCATTCGCACATGACCTCGCTCGTCATCGATGTCAGACCTGCCCGCCCCGGCGACGCCGCGCAGCTTGCCGAGGTCTACGCGGTCGCCTGGCGGGAGGCCTATTCCGGCATCATCCCGGCGCTGACGCTGGAGCGCATGATCGTGCGGAGGAGCGCCGGCTGGTGGCGCGAAGTGCTCGCCCGGCGCTCGGTGCTGGTGCTGGATGTCGGCGGCGCCGTCGCCGGCTATTCGAGCTTTGCGCCGATGCATGGCCGCGCGCAGGCCGGCGCGGCGGAGGTGCAGGAGCTTTATCTTCGGCCAGAATACCAGGGCATCGGTCTCGGCATCCGCCTCTTCACCGCGGTGCTGAAGCGGATCAAGGCGCGCGGCTATGCCCGCGTGCTGGTGCGCGCGCTCGCCGACAACGACCGCGCCAATGGCTTCTACGTGCGCCATGGCGGAAAGCTTGTGGCGCGCACCGAGGAATCGCTCGGCGGGCGCAATCTCCCCTGCATCTGGTATGAGTTCCGCGGCTGAACCTCCGACAGCCCGGGAGGGCGCGTGCCCATGCGCATCAACGCGATTTCGATCGGCCAGAACCCGCCCGAGGACATCAACGTCATCATCGAGGTGCCGGTCGGCGGGGAGCCGATCAAATACGAGCTCGACAAGGATTCCGGCACGCTGGTCGTGGACCGCTTCCTCCATACGCCGATGCGCTATCCGGGCAATTACGGCTTCGTGCCGCACACGCTCTGCGGCGACGGCGACCCGCTCGACGTGCTCTGCGCCAACACGCGGGCGCTTGTGCCCGGCTGCGTCATCAATTGTCGGCCGATCGGCGTCCTGGTCATGGAGGACGAGGCGGGGACCGACGAGAAGATCATCGCGGTGCCGAGTTCACGGCTCACCAAGCGCTACGACAAGGTAACGAGCTACCGCGACCTGCCGGCGATCTCGATCGAGCAGATCGAGCACTTCTTCGCCCACTACAAGGATCTGGAACCCGGCAAATGGGTGAAGATCGTCGGGTGGGGCGATGCGGATGTCGCGCGGAAGCTGATCAGGGAGGCGATCGAGCGCGGACGTACGGACGCGCCGCGTAGCGACTAGTGCTAGGCGAATCCCCGACATTTGCTCGCGCTCGCGACGAGCCTTGACTGGGCGTCCTGCCGATTCTGTTGCGCCTCGGATATTGCAGTGCAACAATCCCCGCGATGGCGGCGGATTCGGGGATGGCGGGAAAAATCATCACGATCGCCCAGCAGAAAGGCGGCTCGGGCAAGACGACTGTTGCCGCGCATCTCGCGGTGGCGCTGTCGCGGCTCGATGGCAAGACCGTGGCGCTGCTCGATGTCGACCCGCAGGGGAGCCTCGGCGAATGGTTCGAGGCGCGCGAGCGGCGGCTTGGCGAGGATGCGACCGGCTTCGCCTTCCGCATGGCAAGCGGCTGGGGCGCGCGGCGCGAGGCGACGCGGTTGCAGCGCGACTATGATTTCGTCGTGATCGACACGCCGCCGAAATCCGACCTCGAGGCAAAGCCCGCGATCGAGGCGGCGACGCTGGTGGCGGTTCCGATCCAGCCGACGCCGATCGATTTCTGGTCGAGCGCGGCAACGCTCAAGATCGTGGCGAAGGAGAGCATCCCCGCCCTCGTCGTGGTCAATCGCGTGCCGCCACGCGGGCTGATCACGGCGGAGATTCTGGCCGCGATAGCCGCGCTTGGCGTCGACGTGGCAGAGGCGACGATCGGCAACCGGCTCGCCTTTGCCGCCTCGATGGGCGAAGGCAGCACGGTGATGGAAACCGATCCCGCCGGGAAAGGCGCGGAAGAGATTATGGCCTTCGCCGCGGAGATCGTGGCGCGCCTTCCGGCCTGACCTTCAGCCCAGCGCCTTCTGCCGGCGCCTTCAGCCCAGCGCCTTCAGCTTGACCAGCAGGTCGGCGGCAACGCCGGCCAAGTGAACTGTCTTCACCCGCGCTGTGCCTCCGGCGACGACCGCAACGGAGGATTTCGGCAGTTCCAGCGCCTCGGCGAGGAACTTTTCCAGCGCGGCGTTGGCGAGGCCTTTTTCTGGCGCGGCGCGGACGCGGGCCTTCAGCACCGCCTGCCCGTCGCCCAGTTCCTCCACGCCCTCCAGCGCATCACGGCCGCCGCGCGGCGTAAGCCGGATGCGAATCGTGACACCGCCGTCCTCCTCACGCCAGAAGCGCGAGGAGGACGTCACGGCACATAGGGGTAGATGTAGTAGTAGATGACCCGCTCGATCAGGAAGAGGATGAGCAGGAGAATGATCGGCGAGATGTCCAGCCCGCCGAAGACCGGCACGTAGCGGCGGATCGGTCTGAGCACCGGCTCGGTCAGCTGGTAGAGCGTGCGCCCGATCATCGCGACGAACTGGTTGCGGGGATTGACGACGCCGAACGCGTAAAGCCAGGAGAAGATCGCGCTTGCGATGATCACCCACCAGTAAAGGTGGAGGACCAGGATGAAAACGTCGAGGAGCGCCCGCATCTCTGCTCCGGTTGCAGCATTCTGAGGTCAGGTTGCCATGTAGACGCTGCGCGCCACGCGCACAAGCGCATGGCTGGAGCCGGTTTCCGGTGCTAGTTTGGCGTGCAGGGATGGAAACAGGCGCTTGAACCAACGACCGTCGACAGCCGGAGGCTCGCTGCAGGATCTGCTCGCCGAAACTGCGAGCGGTAACCACGCCGCGTTCCGGGCGCTCTATGAGGCGACCGCGCCAAAACTCCTTGGCGTCGTGCTGCGTATTACCCGTAACAGGCCGGTGGCGGAGGAGGTTCTGCAGGAGACATACGTCAAGGTCTGGCAGAAGGCCGAGCGCTTTTCGCCGGAAGCCGGTCAGCCCATGGCATGGCTTTCGCAGATTGCACGCAATCGGGCGATCGACCGCATCCGCTCCGAACGGATCGAACGGAGCCGGGTGGGCGACGACGAAAGCGTGCTGGGGCGGCTCGCCGCGCCCGGGACAGGCGACGTAGTCCTGCAGGAATCGCTCAGGGTCTGCCTTGGGCGGCTCGACGAGGAATCGCGGAACTGCGTCGTCCTCGCCTATTGCTCGGGCTTCTCTCGGGAGGAATTGGCGGAAAAGTACGGGCGTCCGGTGGGGACCATCAAGACGCTGCTGTTCCGCAGCGTCAAACTGCTGAAAGCGTGTCTGGAAAGCACATGAGCGAAGAGCTCGACGACACCGCCGCCGAATATGTGCTGGGCACCCTCCCCGCCGACGAGCGCGCGCGTTTTGTCGAGCGCATGCAGCGCGATCCGGCGCTCCGCGCCGAGGTCGAGGGGCTGCAGAAGCGACTGGCGCCGCTCGACGACACGGCCGCGCCGGTGATGCCGGGGCCAGAGGTCTGGCGCGCGATTGAGCGGGCGACTGCGAGCGGCGCGGCCACGCCCGCGGCGTCGCCTTCCAATGTGGTGGCGCTGCGGCGCCGGGTGACGTTCTGGCGCGGTGCGACGTTCGTCGCCGGCGCGCTGGCTGCCGGCTTCGCCGCAGTGGTCGTGATCGACCGCCTCTCGGTGACGCCCACGCCGCAAGGCGGACGTTTCGTTGCGGTGGTGGATTCCGACGGGCACGAGCCGGCGCTGATCGCCGAGGTCGACACCACGACCGGGATCATCCGCGTGCGGAGCGTCACGGCTAAGACGCCTGAAGGGCGAAGCCTGGAGCTCTGGCATATCCCCGATGGCGAAAAGCCGTTCTCGCTCGGCGTGCTGAAGGCGGGGCTCGACGCGAAGGCAGTAAAGGAACTCGCCGGGCCGGTGAACGGCATCATCGCGGTGACAGTGGAGCCGGAAGGCGGCTCACCCTCCGGCGCACCCACCGGACCTGTGGTCTATACGGGCAAGCTCGTCCCGGTCGAATAGCGGCGACCGTCTGACGCCCGCGGCGCAAGCCGGTGGAGGTCTTCCGCCCCTCCCCCCGCGTGCCGATGCTTGACACTCCGGAGGGCAGACCGTAAATGCGCCTCGCCCGCCGAAGAACCCACCGGCCGGGACTGGGGCCGTAGCTCAGCTGGGAGAGCGCCGCGTTCGCAATGCGGAGGTCAGGAGTTCGATCCTCCTCGGCTCCACCAATCAAACCGCCGAATGGACCTCGCCGCCGGGCGTCGTGCTGCTCTGCACCGCCCGCCTCCACACCAGCTGCTCGAGGCTGTCCGCCAAATCGCCGACAGCGACATGTCTGGCGCCATTCAGATCGAAAAACCGACAGGCGCCCGCTATCCGGCTTACTGTCCGGAAATGTTCGCCCTGACGTCGCAGCGGCGCCACGTAGCGCGGACGAAATGTGTGTCGAAACAGCTTGGATGCCTTTTCGACGCCGGAACAGGAACTGAGACCCGGCGGCATCCGCACAACGAGTTCGCAGACAGCGTCGAGCCTGATCGGTTTGTCGCGTGCGCTTACCGTCCAGCGGTATTTCTCGATCAGCGCGCAGATTTTGGGCAGGCCGGACGGATCTATGCCGAGCCTTTCACATGAGTCTCGCCACAGCTTTATGCTGCCCCAGCTAGGCCAGGCCAGAGGATAATCCCCGTTCCAGTTGACGCGGGTGATGTCGTCGGCGAGCAGGGTCCATCCGCGACGGCTGAGTTCGGCGGCGAGCGTCGACTTGCCCGCGCCGGATTCTCCGCAAATCGCCACGGCGGCATCGCCGCCGGGCGGCACCATGCTGGCCGCGTGGAGCGGCAGCTCGCCACGTTGATGGATGATGGCAGCACGCGCGCCACCGCTGAGCAGCAGCGCGAAGAGGTCGGGCTCGGAATTCTTTTCGCGGACGAAGTCGCTGGAATTGCCGGCGCGGATGAGGATTCTGCCTACCCCCGGCGCCACAATCAGCAGCTCCCCCTCTTTCGCCTGTGCCTGGACCCCGGCGGATTTGCTGTTCGGCAGGTGCGAGGGCAACTCGCTGACTTCCCGGAAGACGACGTCGGGCATGCCGGGCAGGAAAGGAACGACGTGCATCCCCCACTGAATGGGCGAGAGCGCTACATTTGCAAGTTGTCGCTGCTCCAAATAGACGGAATGCAGTTTGCGGAAGGATGGCGCCGCGCTTGAATGTTTCGCGACCGACGACCGGCTGCGCAGTTTCCAGCCCCGAACGGCGAGGGTGCGCATGACTGCGATCGCCGGCCTCTGGAATTTCGCTTCCATGCCGCGCGTGCGCATCGAATGCGAGCGCATGCTCACGGCACAGGCGCTCTACGGACCTGACGCCGTCGCCTGCTGGTCCGCGGGCGACATCGCACTCGGGCGTCGCCTGTTCGAAGTGCTGCCGGAGGATCGCTACGACGACGATCTCCAGTTCGCCGCGGGCGGCACCCTGGTCCTCGCCGCCGACGTGCGTCTCGACAATCGCGAAGATTTGATCCGTGCGCTGAACGTCGAGCCGTCCCGGGCGCGCGCGCTCTGCGATGCCGCGGTTCTCGCCGCCGCCTGCGAACGTTGGGGCGAGGAAGTCGTCGACCATCTCTCAGGCGATTTCGCTTTCGCGATGTGGGACGCCGGGAAACGCAGGCTGCTCCTGGCGCGCGACTTCATGGGGCATCGTCCGCTGCATTTTCACCGCGGCAACGGCTTCTTCGCCTTCGCGTCGATGCCCAAGGGCCTGCATGCGCTTGCCCAGGTGCCAATGGCACCCGACAGCGTGCATGCCGCCGAGTTTCTGACGCTGATGCCGCAGACCGGCACGGGGAGCTTCTTTGCGGGAATCGAGCGGCTTCCGGCAGGTCATTTCGCCCTGGTCACCGAGCAGGGCGTCACGCTGCACCGCTATTGGCAGCCCACGCGCTCCACGGTCCGGATGCGCAACGCCGACGCCTACGCCGAAGCCCTGCGCCATCATCTCGACGAGGCGGTACGCGTGCGTTTGCGGAGCGCGCGCGCCGTCGGGGCGCACCTGAGCGGCGGGCTCGACAGCGCCATCGTTGCGACATCCGCAGCGATGCAGCTCGCCGCCGAGGGGCGCCGGCTCGCGGCATTCACCGGCGTCCCCCGAGACGGCTACGACGGTCCGGTTCCAGCAGGCCGGATCGCGGACGAAGGGCCTCTCGCCGCCGCCACCGCCGCGCTGCATCCCAATATCGATCATCTGCGGGTTGGCGGCAGCGCCAGGTCTCCGCTCGATTCGCTCGACCGCTATTTCCACCTCTTCGAGCAGCCGATGCTCAATCTCTGCAACGGCTGGGCGCTCGAGATAAATGAGACGGCCCGCACGAATGGCGTGTCCGTGATGCTCAATGCCCAGATGGGGAACATGAGTGTCAGCTACGACGGCATGCAGTCGCTGCCCGAGATGTTCGGCGGCGGTCGCTGGGTTGCTCTGATACGCGAGGCGCGCGCGCTGGTGCGCAATCGCCAAATGCGCTGGCGCGGTGTGGCGGCGGCGAGTGTGGGTCCGTTCTTGCCCGACGCGGTCTGGAAGTCCGCAGGACGCCTTGCGGGCCGGGCGCTGCCAGACGTGCGTGTCTACACTGCGATCAACGTTGCGCGATTCCAGGAGCTGGATCTCGCGCAGCGGGCTCGCCGTCGCGGTCTGGATTTTTCCTATCGGCCCCGCCGCGATGGTTTCGGAGTGAGGCTTTGGGTTCTCCAGCGCATGGATCTCGGCAACTACAACAAGGGTGTACTAGGCGGATGGGGCATCGATCTGCGCGACCCCATGGCCGACCGCAAGCTCGTCGAATTCTGCCTGTCCGTTCCAAGCAGCCAATACCTGTCGAGGGGCGTGCCGCGCGCGCTTGCGCGGCGTGCTTTCGCCGGGCGCCTGCCCGCCCAGGTATTGAGCGAACGTCGCCGCGGCCTGCAGGGCGCCGATTGGCACGAGGGACTTGACCTCGCGCGCGACGCGGCGAGCGACGAGCTGGAGCGACTCGACGGATGCGGCCCGGCGCGCGAAACGCTCGATCTCGCACGCTTGCGGCAGCTCACAACGGACTGGCCGAGTTCCGGCTGGGATCGGGAGGATGTCGTCCAGAACTATCGACTGGCCTTGCTGCGCGGCCTCTCGGTCGGACACTTCCTGCGCAAGGCGACGCGTTCCAACCGATGATACTGGGCGAGGCAGACAGCTAGGCCGGCGCGATCGACTCGCATTCATCGACGAGCCGCTCGGCCTTCAGGCCCTCGAGCATTTCGACGACCTGCTGCTCGCAGGTCGCGGCATCGACATCATATTCCTGGACCAGTACCGCGCAGACATCGGCAACACGCGCCGGCGATTCGATCAATTTCCAGATTCGTGAGCCTACCTTGTTCAGCCCGAAGCAGGTCCCGGCATCCATATTCATGGCGACGATCTCGCCGTCGGTTTCCAGATCCACCACGTCGGCGTGGCGAACCACCGATGAAGACGGGACTATGGTCACGGAAATCCGGATGCTGGCGAATCTTCCTGGAAATTACTCCTAGGATACAAGAATCAGAATCTCGGGGCCGAAATTGATACCGGTTTCCGCCTCGTTCGCCGCAATGCGCTGGAACGTCGGCTTTTCCCACGCCTTGAACCGAGGCTGATCCCACGCCTGCTTCCCAATCGGCGCGTCGGGCAAGAAGTCCGGCTTATCCGACATCAGGCTCTCCTCCTCGTAGGGAATTATCTATACCGCAAGGTGCAATACGCCTATCTGGGATACAGGACAAGAAAGAAGGCTGGGCTGGACCGCCCTGTGCGGCCTCTCAAAGCTTCAGTTTAGCATCCGGCGCGCGTGGAGGCGGAGATGAAGAAAGCCAGCGCAAGCGCCAACGGCCCCGATATCTGCCTGATTGTCCCCCCGTTCGACGCGATCAATTTCCCGGCACTGGGCACCGCCGTGCTCGCTTCCGCATGCCGTGCGCGCGGGATCACGGTTCGGACGCTTTACGGTAGTGTCCTGTTCGCTTCGTGGATCGGATACGCCGATTATCGCGAACTTTGCGAATCACCGATTCGCGCGCTGCTTGGCGATCGCGTGTTTCGCGACCACGCCTATCCTCCAGAAACTGTCGCCCGCCTCGCGGAGCCCCTGCCGCTCTCCAACGAAGCTGCAGCACTGTTCGAGCGCGCCGGGGCCCGTGCGGATGGACTCCTCGACACGCTGACGGAGCAGGTGCTTTCGCTGCGCCCGCGGATCGTCGGACTGTCGTCCACCTTCCAGCAGAATCTCGCCGCTTCCGCGCTCGCCCGTCGCATCAAGCAGGCCGCCCCCGAAATCTACATCGTGATGGGCGGGGCCAACGTCTCCTCACCGATGGGAGAGGGACTCGCGGAAACATTTCCCTGGATCGACCATTTCTTCGCCGGCGAGGCCGACACGGCCTTTCCCGATTTTTGCGAGGCTTACCTGCGGTCGGGCGTGCGCCCCTCAGGCCGGGTCACGATATGCGAACCCATTGGCGACATGAGCGTGGTCCATGCGCCGGTGTTCGACGACTATTTCGACGCGATGCGCAGCTGCCATGACCACGGGACGCTGCCGGCGAATCTGCCGGAGTTCGTGACGTTCGAAAGCTCGCGCGGGTGCTGGTGGGGCCAGAAGAACCATTGCACATTCTGCGGCTTGAACGGCGTCGGAATGGAGTTCCGTCAGAAGAGCGCCGACCGTGTCTTCGAGGAAATCCAGCATCTCACGCGCACCTGGGACGCAAGAAGATTTGCTGCCGCGGACAACATCATGCCGCTGATATACCTGCAGGGCCTGCTGCCGAGACTGGCGAACTGGGAAGGGCATCCTGGGCTCTTCTACGAGGTAAAAGCCAATCTCCGCCCGGATCAGCTCGACGTCATGATGCAGGGCGGAATCGATTCGATCCAGCCGGGCATCGAATCGTTCTCGTCGAGCACGCTGCGTCTCATGCGCAAAGGCGTCTCAGCGCACCAGAACATCGCGCTGCTGCGCTATTGCAAGGGGGCCGGCATCCACGTTGCGTGGAATTATCTCTACGGGCTGCCGGGCGAGGACGCCGCCGAGTACGAGGCGGTGCTGGAATTGCTGCCGAAGCTTGAGCACCTCGAGCCGCCGTCCGGCTGCAGTCCGATCATCGTCGATCGCTACAGCCCGTATCACAACACGCCGGAGACGTTCGGTATCACCAACGTCCGCCCCTACCCGTCCTATGAAGCGCTGTATCCGCCCGAAGCGCCGCTCGAGAGCATCGCCTATCACTTCAAGGGCACCTATTCCACGACGCTTCTGGAGAGACCGGACCTGGTGGAGCGGCTGGCCACTGCGATCGCCCGGTGGCGAAAGTGCTGGAAGAACGTGTCGCAGCCCCCAGCCCTCCGGGTCCTCTCCCGGCCAAACGGCGCAATCGTTGTCGATACCCGACGCATCGCGAGCGCACCCATGACGCTACTCTCGGCAAGCCATGACAAGTTGCTGAGGCATCTCGAGAAGCCCCGCCGGCCGGATCAATGTCCGGACGGGCCCGACCTCGAATTTCTGCGCGAGAGGAACTTCGTCGTGGAACACGAAGGCCTGTTGATGTCGATCGTCACGCGACCGCGCGACGTTGACGAAGCTCTGGCCCTCACGGACGGCGCATTCCGGGCCAGCACCACGGCTTTGAAAGCGACGCACGCAGAAGCCAGTCCCTGACGGCGCTGACACGATTCCCGTTCTGGAGGCGGCAGTCGCGCAGCATCCCCATCCTCCTCCTCCTCCCCGGTCTACCCCTTCACGCCGCCGGCCGTGAGCCCCGAGATCAGGTTTCGCTGCAGCAGCAGGCCGATGATCACCGGAGGCACGGCGGCCAGCACGCCGGCCGCGGCGACGAGGCCGTAGTCGGAGATGCGACCGCTGGTGAAATCGACGATCGCCACCGTCACGGTCTTGGCGGCGGCGTTGGAGGTGAAGAGCAAAGCGTAGAAGAACTCGTCCCATGAGGCGAGCAGCGAGAAGAGCGCCGCGGTCGCGATGCTGGCGCGCGCGAGCGGGATGCCGATCTTGACCATGATGCCGAAGGAGCCGAGCCCGTCGATGCGCGCCGCCTCGTCGAGCTCGCGCGGCACCTGGTCGAAGCCGGTCTTCAGCAGCCAGGTGGTGAACGGCACGAGAAACCCCAGATAGACGACGATCAGCCCCGCCGGATTGTTCAGGAGCCCGGTTGCGGCGAGCATGACGTAGAGCGGCAGAGCCATCACCGTCTGCGGCAGCATGTAGGTCGCGACCATCAGGTGCAGAAAGCCGTCCTTCTTGTGATTGCGCGAGATGCGCCAGGCAGCGAGGATTGAGATGGAAAGCGCCAGCGCGGTGCCGCCGACGCCGACGATGACACTGTTCCTGAGCGCCAGGAGATAGACCGGGACGGCGCCCGTCGGGTCCGGCGTGACGAGCCGCACATAACGCGAGAAATCGAGGCGCGAAGGAATCCATTGCAGCGGCACGGTCGTGATGTCGGTCGCCGGGCTGACGCTGAGGATCAGGAGCCATGCGACCGGAGCGAGGATGATCGCGGCGAGGAGAACGGCCGCGGTATGGATCAGGGCACGCCGCATCTTCCCCGCCGCCGCTAGCCGACCGCCTGACGCCGCAGGAGGCGCGTATAGGCGACGATGAAGACGAGGCAGATGAGGGTGATGATGAAGGCGATCGCGGAGCCAGTGCCCGCTTCGAGGTTGGAGAAGGTACGCTCGTAGACGAGCATGCTCATCGACTTGGTCGAGCTGAACGGGCCGCCGCGCGTCATCACCCAGATGATGTCGAACACTTTCAGCGAATCGATGGTGCGGAGCACCAGCGCCACCATCAGCGGTCCGGCGATGTGCGGCAGCGTCACTGCGCGGAAGCGGCTGAAGACCCCCGCCCCGTCGGCGTGCGCGGCGTCGTAGAGCTCCTGCGGCGCGCTCTGCAGGGCCGCGAGCACGATCAGCGCCACGATCGGGAAATTCTTCCACACATCCGCGATTCCGATGGCGTAGAGGGCGAGGTCGGGATCGCCGAGCCAGCTCTTGTATTCGCTCATCAGCCCGAGCTGCACGAGGGCCGCGTTGAGCGCGCCGAAATCCGGCGCGTAGATCAGCCGCCAGGCGATGGCGTTCACCACCGTCGGGATGGCCCACGGCACCACCATCAGGACGCGGAGCAGCGTCCTGCCGCGAAACTCCTCCGCCAGCAGCAGCCCGGCGCCGAGCCCGAGCAGCATCTCCAGGCTGACGGTGAAGAGCGTGAACTCGATCGTGACGAGGAAGGCGCGCTGAAACTGCGACGAGGCGACGATCTTCGCGTAGTTGCCGAGGCCGACGAAGCGAAAATCGGCAAGCGTTCCGAGGAACGATGCCGAGGTGAAGCTCATCGCCAGCGTGAAGAGGACAGGGCCGGCAATGGCGATCAGCAGGATCGTGACCGCGGGAGAGAGGAAGACCGCGCCACGCAGCGTCTCGAAGCGCGCGACCGCGCCGGGCGAGGCGCTCATGGACCGGCCTTGGGCAGAAGCTGCATCGGGGCGAGCGCTCCGCGAGACGCCCCGATGCAGTAGAGAACTATTGCGGTCCGGTCGAGGTGGCGATGTCGCCGAGCACGGTCGCCGCGTCGCCCTTGTCGTAGAGCACCGCCTGCAGGCCTTCCTGCAGCGCCGCCGACATGGGCGCATAGCCCACGATCACCGGGCGGAGCACCATGTTCTTGAAGGTGAGCTGCGCCGCCTTGGCGAGCTCCTCCTGGCCTGCGACCACCGCCGGATCGGAGTAGGACGCCGACCAGACCGGAAGCACCGCCTTGGCGAAGCTGTCCTGAACCTTCTTGGAGGTGACGTAGGTGATGTACTGCCACGCCTCTTCCGGATGCTTGCTCGTCTGGGTGACGGCGAGCGCCATGGAGCCGTTGACCGACGTCCCCTCCGGGGCGGCAGCACCCGCCGGGATCGGCGCGACGCCGACCTGGCCGACAACCTTCGATTCCTCCGGGTTCTTCGACAGGGCGTAGACATATTGCCAGTTGAAGGAGAAGGCCGCCTCGCCGCTCAGGAACACACGGCGGCCGTCCTCGGCGCCATATTCGCGAGAACTCGGATTGCCGAGGCCGCTGGTGATCTGGTCGTGCATGAAGTTCGCGACCTTGACGCCGACATCGCCCTGGAAGGTCGGCTTTCCGTCATCGCCGAAGAACTTTCCGCCCGCCTCCGCCAAGAGGAAGGCGAAGTCGCAGACGATCTCCTCGTTCTGACCCCAGTTCCAGACGATCGGGTACTTGACGATGCCCTTGTCCTTGATCGCCTTCGCCTGCGCGACCAGCTCATCGATGGTCTTCGGCGGGCCGGAGAAGCCGGCGTCGGCCAGCATCTTGGTGTTGTAATACATGAACTTGGCGTCAACGAGCCACGGGAACCCGTAGAGCTTCCCTCCGAAATCGGCGGTCTGCCAGGCCCCGTCGAAGACCTGGCTGCGAAGGCCTGCGTCGACGCGGTCGGTGACATCGACGATCAGGTTGCGCTTGGCGAACTCGGCGATCCAGATCACGTCCATCAGGATCACGTCATACGCGCCGTCGCTTCCCTGCGAGAGCAGGATGCGGTCGCGCAGGCCCGCATACGGCACGAAGTCGACCTTCGCCGTGACGCCGGGATGCGTTTCGTTGAAGGACGCCGTCATCGACGAGACGTCCTTGTCGCTGTAGGCGGTGTCCGACATGATGAGGACGTTCAGCGTGGTGTCCTCAGCGGCGGCAGTCGTGATCCCGCCGAGACCGAGCGCCGACAGGAAGAGGGCAAAAACGGCTGACCTTCGCATTTCCATTCTCCCCCGGGTTGACCGCCGTCCCACTCTATTCAGCGGTCCAGTGACTTGTGTAACGTTAAAGTTTAGCCGCGAAATTTGCCTGCTGTCAAATGCGAACTCCCGCAGGCATTGCAGTCAGGTCGAGGCGCCGCGCTGCAGGGCGACGGGGAAGACGATCTCGCGCCGCTCGAACCTGCCGGCGCTCAGGCGCTTCAGAATCTCCTCACCGCCGCGCGCGCCCATCTCGTAGGCGGGCGATCTGACGGTGGTCAGGACCGGGTCGGTGTACTGCCAGAAGTCGAAAGCGTTGAAGCCGGTGATCGCGACATCCTGCGGCACGCGCTTGCCGCGGCCGGCGATGAGCTTCATCGCGGCGATTCCCATCTGATCGTTGCCGGCGAGGATGGCGTCGGGGAAGCCGTTCGCTTCTATGTCGCGGGCGAGCGCGGCCTGCGTGTCGGCCATGTCGGCATTGCCGCAGACGACGACGCGGAGGTTCGGCTTGCTGCGCGCCTTGGCGACTACCTCGCGGACGCCCGCGACGCGCTCGCCGATCGCTGGCCAGGTCGCCTCCGGCACCAGCATGACCAACTGTCGCGCGCCGGTGCGGAGCGCCTCCTCCGCCACCATGCGGCCGCCGTCGCGATCCGCCTGACGGATGACGCAGAGATCCTCGCCGACGAACTTGTAGGTCTCCTGGAAAACAAGCAGCGGCTGGCCGAGCGCCAGCAGCCGCGCCACGATTGCGCGGCGGGTGGAGCTCGCACCGGAGAGCAGCAGGCAGATGGCGTCGGTGCGGATGTCGCGGATGAGCGGCGACACCATGAAGGCCTCCGCCGCGATGCCCTGGATCTGCAGGCCGTAGCCGTCGCGGCTCAGCCGGTTGGAGAGGCCGGCGACGATGTGGGTCGTGAAGGGATCGGCGAGATAGAGCGGCGCTTCGTCGACGATCACCATGCCGATCGAAAGCCGGGTCGAGAGGCGAAGGTTGCGCGCCGTCGTGTGCGGCCGATAGCCGAGGCGCTCGATCTCCATCTCGATGCGGGCGCGCGTCTCCGGCCGCATCGTATTGTGGCGCGCGTTGATCAGGTTGGAGACTGTCATCGGCGAAACGCCGGCGGCCTCGGCCACATCACGGAGCGTCACATGCCCGGGAGGACGGGTCCGGCCGCCGGTCGCCTTGCCTGATGCCATGGTCCGCTTCGCGCCCACCCCGACTCGCCGCGAGAGATACAGGCCTATCGGATCGCCCTCAAGGCCGGAGGCCCGCGCGGACGCGCCCTCCCCCGATGGCGGTCAGAGGATATGGAACTCCGCGTAGACCTCGCCGAGAAGCCGGCCGGCGCGCAGCGCATCCACCGTATTCCGCTCGCCCTTCAGCTTCTCGTTCGCCACCGCGATCACATCAGCCTCGATGGCGCGCGGCACCACGATGCACCCGTCGGCGTCGCCGAAGATCAGGTCGCCGGGGGAAATCGGGACGCCGGCGCATTCGACCGGCACGTCCAGCGCGACGATCTTGCCGCGCCCCTTGCTGTCGAGCGGGCCTATGCCGCCATGGAAGACCGGGAACTTCATGGCGCGAATATCGCGGATGTCGCGCACCAGGCCATCCATGAGCGCGCCGGCGGCGCCGCGCATCTGCGAGGCGGTCGAGAGTAGCCCGCCCCATGGGGCGATGCGGCCAGTCGCGCCGCAACTGAACACCGCGACATCTTCCGGGCCCAGGCCGTCGACGAGCGCGATCTCCAGCTCGTACGGATTGCTGTCGGGGCTCGGCTGCTCGTAGACGTCCATGAACAGCGCGGTTCGGGCGCGGCCAACCATGACGAGATCCTCGTCGAGCGGGCGGATATGCGGCGGCAGCGCCTGGTGCATGTAGCCGAGCGAGTCCAGGGCGTCAGAAAGCAGGGCCGTGAAGAACTGCTCGCGCATGCTGGCAAGCGAGGCGACAACAACCGTCACAATGATCTCTCCCGGAAGCGACGCGCGCCGCGCATCTTTAACGTTAAAGCTACCACTTCAGCGAGCGTTGTCAAGAACACGGGCCCCGATCCGCAAGGTAGCGAACCGACAGCGAGGAATGATTGACAGCGCGTCTCCGATAGCGGAACATATTTAACGTTACACCGAAATGCCACCCGCAGGAGGCAGCGGCAAGACGTGAAGGTCAGGTACTGGCTTCCCTGGATCTACGCCCTGCCGATGATCGCCTTCATCGGCATGATCTTCGCATTCCCGGTCGTGTCGCTTTTCAGCTACAGCCTCCAGAACGTCAGCACCTCGCCCGCGACGCCCTCGACCTTCGCCGGGCTCGGTAACTACCACTATATCTTCAGCGACTCGCTGTTAATCCGGGCCATCCTGAACAATCTGAAGCTCTTCCTCTGCGTCCCCGTCATGGTCGTGCTGAGCGTTCTGATCGCGGCGGTGCTCTACGACCGGCCGCGCGGCTGGAAGATCTACCGGACGATCCTCTTCGTTCCCTACGTCCTGTCGATCCCGGTGGTCGGCGTGGTGTTCGGCTATATCTTCGAATATCGCGGCGTGCTGAACACCGCGCTCCGCTCGGTCGGATTGAATTTTCTGGCGCGCGACTGGCTCGGCAGCCCGGCCTGGGCGATGCCGACCATCATGTTCGTCATCGTCTGGAAGGAGCTCGGCTTCGGCATCGTGCTCTGCCTCGCGCGGCTGATGAGCGTCAGCGAGGAGTATTTCGAGTCCGCCCGCGTCGACGGCGCACGCTGGTGGCGCATCCTCTGGCACGTCACCATCCCGCAGCTCGCGCCCGCCCTCGCCTTCTACGCCGTGGTGGAGCTCATCAACATGCTCTCCTGGGTGTTCGCCTACATTTACGTGATGACGCTCGGCGGACCGCAGAACAGCACGGTTGTGACCGAGTACTACATTTTCCAGCAGGTGTTCACGAACAACGTCATCGGCGTCGGCTCGGCTGCCGGCGTGGTGCTGCTCGGCATCGTCTCGGTGCTGATCGCGGTGCGCGTCTGGATGGGCCGGCAGCTTGCGAACTATGCCTATGAGTAGCGTCGCGCTAACCGGTATGCGCTCGCGCCGCGCGCTTGGCGCCGCCGGTCGCCACGCGCTGCTTCTCGGCTTCAGCGCACTGGCGCTGCTGCCGATCTATTTCATGCTCGTCAACGCCTTCAAGACGCAGCAGGAATATATCGGCAACCGCCTCGCGCTCCCGGAGCACCCGGTGCTCTCGAGCTTCTCGACCGCGCTCGGCGGCGGCAACCTTTCGGTCTGGCTGCTGAACTCGGTCTTCGTGACGATTGCGTCAGTCGGACTTTCGACGGCGCTGGCGGCGCTCGCGGCCTATCCGCTCAGCCTGATGCGCTGGCGCGCCGGCCCATACATCAACGTGCTCTTGATCGCCCTCCTCGTCGTGCCGCCGATCGTTCTGATCATCCCGATCTTCGAGCTGGTGGTGGACCTGAAGCAGCTCAACACCTTCCGCACCGTGATCGTCATCTACACCGGCATCATGCTGCCGTTCTCGACGTTCCTGCTGGCGAGCTTCTTCGCGACCATCTCGCGGCCGCTGCTGGAGGCGGCACGCATCGACGGCGCCGGCATCTGGCGCGTCTTCTGGGAGATCGTGCTGCCGCTTTCCGTGCCGGCGCTGATGACCGTCGTCATCGTGCAATCGCTGTGGGTCTGGAACGAGGTGCTGATCGCGGTGATCTTCCTGCAGGACCAGGGCCTGCGCACGCTGATGGTCGGCCTGACGCTGTTCAATTCGCGCTACCGCCACGACGTGCCGGTGGTGATGGCCGGCATGCTCTGTGCCGCCGTGCCGATGGTGCTTCTCTACCTCGCCGGCCAGCGCTTCTTCATTCGCGGCCTGACGGCGGGCGGCGTGAAGGGATGAGACGAAGAGCGGAGAAAGCCGCTTCGACACCGGGAGAGACAGCCGCGCGGAATTCAGTTCGAGAAACTCGGGAAACTTGAAGAGGGGTAGCATCATGACGACGAAGCGAAGAGCCGGCCTATTTGCAGCGGGAGCGGCGCTCGCCGCGCTCTGGACATGGGCGCCCGCCGGGATGGCCGCCGCCGAGGGCCTGGGCAGCGCCTACGACGCGGCCAAGGCCGGCGACAAGACATTGACGGTCTGGTGGCTCGGAAACCAGGAAGTGCCGGGCATCGAGGACTGGATGGCGGAATCCGTCGCCCAGTACCAGAAGCTCTATCCGAACATCACCGTGAACGTCGTGCTGCAGCCGGTCGACACCTACAACACCCTGCAGAAGACCGCCTGCAAGGGCGGCAGCGGCCCCGACGTCTGGTACAACTGGGGCGGCACCTGGTCGCTCGAGCTGGCTTGGGCCGGCTGCACGGTCGCCAACGAAGACGTGCTGGCGCCGGAAGACCTGACCTCCGTGCCGTCAGTGCAGGGCACGAAGTGGGGCGGCAAGACCTGGGTCTATCCGTTCGAGCACCGCATCTTCCCGGTCGTCTACAACAAGGAGATTTTCGAGAAGGTCGGGCTCGACCCCGCGCAGGGGCCAAAAACCTGGGCGGAGTTCATCGCCGATTGCGAGAAGATCAAGGCGGCCGGCATCACGCCGATCGTGCTCGGCCTGAAAGATGGCTTCGGCGGCGAGATCACCGGCGTCGGGCTGCAGTCGCAGGTCTACACCATCCCGGAATTCATCCAGATGGTGATCGACGGCGATTTCACCTCCGACAAATGGAAGTCGTGGATCACGAAGCTCGCGGAGCTGAAGCCCTACTTCAACGACGACACCAACTCCACGCTGCTCGCCGACGGGCTCGCCCGCTTCCAGGAAGGCGAAGCGGCGATGGTCTTCGCCTCGCCCGGCTATCTGCAGACGATCAAGGCGATGACCGAGGCGGGCAAGAAGGTCGGCGTGATGAAGGTCCCGTCCTTCGCCGAGAACCCGGAACTGCAGGATATCCTGACCGTCGACACCCCCGGATTCCAGGTGACGCAGTTCGCCGCCGACAAGGCGCTCGCCGGGAACTTCATGGCGTTCCTTCACAACAAGGACCGGCTCGACGCCCTCTACAGCGAGATCGGCACGCTGCCGATCGACCAGCGCTGGGACGCCTCCACGGCGGTGCGCGACACCGACGTGCAGCTCGCCAAGTGGGGGCGCGAGAAGGTCACCTACTACTCCGCCAACTACTATCCGATCGACCTCGACGTGAACGCCAACTTCGTCATCTTCCAGGGCATCCTCGGCGGTGACATGACCGTCGACCAGGCGGCGGCGACCTACCAGGAGGTCATCACCAAATGGCGCAGCGTGCACGCGGCGGACGTGGAGAACTACAAGGCCTGGCTGAAGGACTACGCGAAGTAGCTGGAGGAACGGCGTCCGCGCCGTCCTCTTCCAGAGCCGAGTGCGGCAAAAGGGTGCGCGAGAACGCGCACCCTCATAAGCCTCAAAGCGTTGCGATCATGCCGCCGTCGACGGGGAGGATCTGGCCGGTGACATAGCGGCTGTCGTCGGAGCAGAAGAAGAAGGCCGGGCCGGCGACGTCGTCCGGCACGCCGCCGCGGGCGAGCGGAATCTTGCGGTGCTTCACGTAGATATAGTTGAACCAGTCGCTCTCGTGCTCGACGGTGCCGTCAGGGTGGATCGACATGCGCGTCGAGATGAAGCCCGGCGCGAGCGCGTTGACGGTGATGTTGTCCGGCGAAAGCTCGCTCGCGAGGCAGCGCGTCAGGTTCACGATGCCGCCCTTGGCGGTCGAATAGGAGAGCGAGTCGCGGCTGCCCTTCAGGCCGTTCACCGAGGCGATGTTCAGGATGCGTCCGCCGCCGGCCTTGCGCATCAGCGGCACCATGGCCAGCGTGACACGGACAGCGCCGAAGAGATTGACGTCGTGCACCGCCGCGAAGCTCTCGATGGTCAGCGCCTTCCAGCTCGTCATGTCGAGAATGGCGGCGTTGTTGACCAGGACGTCGAGCCGGCCATGGCGCTGGTCGATGGCGGCAGCAAGCGCCGCGACCGAAGCGTCATCGGTGATGTCGACAGCCGCGTGGCGCGCCGCCTCCAGCGTCCCCGCGACGGATTCCGCCAGACTCTGGTCGATGTCGGCGATCCAGACCTTCGCGCCTTCCTTCGACAGCCGGGTGGCGATCGCCGCGCCGATACCCCTGCCCCCGCCGGTGACCAGTGCGACCTTGTCCTTCAGACGTTGTTCCACGGCGATCCCTCTCCTGTGTGATCCGGCGTCAGCCGATTGCGAGGCGGCTCGCTCCGGTCTTCGCATCGAACAGCCGCACGAGCTCCGGCTGCACGGAAAGCGACACGCGATCGCCGGGGCCAAGATCCACCATCTCGTTCAGCCGCGCGCAGACGGACCCGGAAAGCTCGCTCGGCCGGTCGCTCTGCTCGACCGCCTGCAGGCCCTGCAGACGGAGATAGAGGAAGCTCTCGGCGCCGAGCTGCTCGACCACCTCAACCTCGCCGCGGAGCTGTCCGCTCCCGTCCGGCACGATGAGGAAGCTCTCCGGCCGCAAGCCGACCAGGATTTCCGGGTCGCCCGGGATCACCCGCGCCATGACCGAGTTCGGCAGGGGAATGCGGGTACCATCGAGGTCGATGCCGTCGCCCGCCAGCCGGCCCTTGAAGAAATTCATCGGCGGGCTGCCGATGAAGCCGGCGACGAAGGCGTTCACCGGATGCGTATAGAGCTCGCGCGGCGGCGCGACCTGCTGGATGCGGCCCTGGTTCAGGACCGTCACACGCTGCCCGAGCGTCATCGCCTCTGTCTGGTCGTGGGTGACGTAGATGGTGGTCACGCCGAGCCTTCGATGCAGGCGCACCAGCTCCACCCGCATCTGGATGCGGAGCTTCGCGTCGAGGTTCGACAGCGGCTCGTCCATCAGGAAGGCGCGCGGATGGCGGACGATGGCGCGACCCATCGCCACGCGCTGCCGCTGGCCGCCGGAAAGCTCGCGCGGCTTGCGCGCAAGCAGCGGCTCGATGCCGAGCATTGCGGCGACGTCGCCGACGCGCCGGTCGATCTCAGCCTTCTTCACCCGCTGCATGCGGAGGGGAAAGCCGATATTCTCGCGCACCGACTTGTGCGGATAGAGCGCATAGTTCTGGAACACCATCGCGATGTCGCGATCCTGCGGCTCCAGATGATTGACGACCCCGCCGCCGATACGGATTTCGCCGGAGCTGATTTCCTCCAGCCCCGCCACCATGCGGAGCGCCGTCGTCTTGCCGCAGCCGGAAGGCCCGACGAAGATCATGAACTCGCCGTCCTCGATCTTCAGGGAAAGATCGTCGACGGCGATGATCGTATCGTTGTAGCGCTTCGAGACCCGGTCGAACTCG
>JBBQVL010000010.1:0-78961 GCA_038211615.1 Hyphomicrobiales bacterium | reverse complement strand
CCTCGTCCCGGTCAGGAACATGGCGGCGCTAGCCACCGCCGCACCGCGCGGCGAATCCTGGGCTGCCGCGTTCGGGAAGGATGGCGCCTATCTCTACACGCGCGAGACCGAAGGCCACGACCATACCTTCCGCGCTCGCATGTTCGCGCCGGAGCATGGCATCGTCGAGGATCCGGCGACTGGTTCGGCGGCGGCTGCGTTTGCCGGCGCGGTGCATACCTTCGACGCGCTGCCCGAAGGCGAGCACACCGCCATCATCGAGCAGGGCTTTGAGATGGGCCGCCCCTCGCTCATCCGATTGGAGATGGCGGTCGCTGGCGGCGCGCTTGTCGCTGTCCGGATTGGCGGACACGCGGTGGAAATCATGGACGGCACGCTTCGGATGTGAGAACTTCCACCCTGCGTGGCAGTTCTTGCTGCCTGTGCTGGGAACGGGGGGATTCGATGCGGGTGTCTCTGCTTATCTGCGCAGCGGTGTGGATGGCCGCCATGCATAGTCCGGCCGCTGCCGATTGCCTGGAAGATGTCGAAGCAATTGAACTGGCGGCCCTCCAAGGCGATGAGGACTTGGGGATCGGCGACACGAGCAAGACCCCGACGGAAAGAGGTCGCGCTACGTTCAGCAAGCCGGTGCAGGACCATTTGCGGGAGGCCGAACGCGCCGCCAAGCACGGCAACGAGATACAGTGTACTGCGGTTCTTCAGACTGCGCTTAGGCTGATGTCGGGCTTCTGAGGTCGCCTCGCCAGGCGGCACGTCGCACCCCGAACCTGCAAAGGCTGGCCGGCCCGGTGTCGTTGCATCTGGCCCACTGGCTGATTGACCCCGCCATTGCGAGGGCAGGCGAAAGCCGGTAGAAGCCTTTTCGAGGTATCGAAGGCCTGTCATGCGGTTCGACATCACGTCGCTGCTCGACCTGAACGCGCCGAAAGCGCGCAGCCTTCCGCTCGCCCTCGCTCTCCTTCTTAGGCGCCCCTGAGCGCCGGCAGCCCGGGTTCATCTTCGTGAACCGCGCAGGGCGGGCCCTCAGGGGGATGATCGAGAGAGACGAGACACGCGGCGAAATGCGCCGCACCGATCCTGAGGAACTGACGACAATGAGCGAACAAGCGCAGTCCGATGCGAACCGCGTGGTGATCTTCGACACCACGCTCCGCGACGGCGAGCAATGCCCCGGCGCGACCATGACCTTCGAGGAGAAGCTCGAGGTCGCCGACCTGCTCGACGAAATGGGCGTCGACATCATCGAGGCCGGCTTCCCGATCGCCTCGCAGGGCGATTTCGAGGCCGTGAGCGAGATCGCCCGGCGCGTCAAGAACGCCGTCGTGGCCGGCCTCGCCCGCGCCATCTCCGGAGACATCGCTCGTGCCGGCGAGGCGGTGAAGGTGGCGAAGCGCCCGCGCATCCACACCTTCGTCTCCACCTCGCCGATCCACCTCGCGCATCAGATGCGCAAGGGCGAGGAGGAGGTGATCGAAATCATCCAGGCGACCGTCGCGCAGGCGCGGAACCTCGTCGACGACGTCGAGTGGTCGGCGATGGATGCGACCCGCACGCCGATCGATTATCTCTGCCGCTGCGTCGACCAGGCGATCCGCGCCGGAGCCACCACCATCAACCTCCCCGACACCGTCGGCTACGCCACGCCGGCTGAGTATGGGGCAATGTTCCGCGCGGTGCGCGAGCGCGTGCCGAACTCGGACAAGGCGGTGTTCTCCGTGCACTGCCACGACGACCTCGGCCTCGCGGTCGCCAACTCGCTCGCCGGCGTTGAGGCCGGTGCGCGGCAGATCGAATGCACCATCAACGGGCTCGGCGAGCGCGCCGGCAACGCGGCGCTGGAAGAGGTGGTAATGGCGATCCGGACGCGCGGCGACGCGCTGCCCTACACGACCGGCATCGACGCGACGCAGCTCACCCGCGCCTCGCGCCTCGTCTCGGCGGTCACCTCGTTCCCGGTGCAGTACAACAAGGCGATCGTCGGCCGGAACGCCTTTGCGCACGAGAGCGGCATCCACCAGGACGGAATGCTGAAGAACGCCTCGACCTACGAGATCATGACGCCGGAATCGGTCGGCGTGTCGAAAACCTCGCTCATCATGGGCAAGCACTCGGGCCGCGCCGCCTTCAAGTCCAAGCTGAAGGAGCTTGGCTATCAGCTCGGCGACAATGCGGTGGAGGACGCCTTCAACCGCTTCAAGGCGCTCGCAGACCGCAAGAAGCATGTCTACGACGAGGACATCGAGGCGCTGATCGACCAGGAGATCGCCTCCGCGCACGACCGCATCCGCCTCCTCTCCGCGACGATCATTGCCGGCACGATGGGTCCGCAGTCGGCCACCATCACCCTCGACATCGACGGCGAGCACAAGACGATCCAGGCGACCGGCAACGGCCCGGTCGACGCGATCCTGAACTGCATCAAGGCTTTGGTGCCGCACGAGGCGACGCTCGAGCTCTACCAGGTGAGCGCCGTCACCGAGGGCACCGACGCGCAGGCCGAGGTGTCCGTCCGCCTGCAGGCGGGCGGGAAGACCTTTACCGGCCGGGCGGCGGATACCGACACGCTGGTCGCCTCGGCGAAGGCGTATCTTTCGGCGCTGAACAAGCTCTCCGCGCGACGCGAACGGATCCACGCGCAGGCGGCGCAAAGCGCGTAGGCGGCTTCCAACCCTGTCGTCGTCATTGCCGGGCTTGACCCGGCAATCCATTCCGTGACGGTCGAGCATAAATCCACCGCTTCGGAATGGATGCCATGGTCGAGCCATGGCATGACGACACTGGAAGGACCGAGTCGGGACGTAACGGCGAGCGCGGTAGGCTGATGCAAGTTAGTGTCCCCGCCGTCTCGCCCTCCGCGCGCCTGCCGCTCATCGATGCGGCGCGCGGCATCACCGTGGCGGCGATGGTCATCTACCATTTCTGCTGGGACCTTCGGTATTTCGGTTACATCGCCTCCGACGTCGAGGGCGCTCTCCCCTGGCGCATCTTTGCCCACGCGACCGCCGGGGCCTTCCTTTTCATCGTCGGGATTGGCCTTGTCCTCTCGACGCGAAACGGCTTCGACCGGAGGCGTTTCCTCCGACGGCTCGGCGTGCTCGTGGCCGCCTCCGCCGCCATCACAATCGCCACCTACTTCATCTTCCCCGACAGCTACATCTTCTTCGGCGTGCTGCATCACATAGCGGTCGCCAGCGTGCTTGGCCTCGCCTTCCTGCGCACGCCCATCCTGATCGTGATCGGCGCTGCGATCGCCTGCTTCTTCGCCCCGCTTCTCGCGAGCCCGGCATTCGACACGCCGGCGCTTCTCTGGCTCGGCCTCGCTCCGGTCTTTCCGCGCACCAATGATTTCGTGCCGCTCTTTCCCTGGTTCGGGGTGGTGCTCGCCGGAATCGCGGCGACGCGGCTTTGGCTGCTCTACGGGCCGCGGGATCTTCCAATCCTCCACGCCAGCGTGCCCCGGCCGATCCTCTGGACCGGCCGGCAAAGCCTTCTGATCTACCTCCTGCACCAGCCCATCCTCTTCGGCGCGGTCTACCTCGCAACGCTTGTGGCGCCGCCGCCGCCGATCGAATTCGCCCCCTGGTTCTCCAACATGTGCGGTGCGCAATGCGCGGAATCGGAGCTCGACTCCGATGAGTGCCAGCAAATATGCGACTGCGTGGGTCCAAAGGCCGAAGCGGCAGGGTTGTCCGCCCCGCTCTTTCTCGGACAGCTTACCGACGATCAGAACCAGGAATACTCCGCGCTCATCGGCCAGTGTGAAGCGGCGTCGCCGCCCCCTTAGCCGGTTGCCCGCGTCCTTCCACGCGCCGGTGACGTATTTGTCAGCGCGCGTGATTCGCCTGCGAGGCGTCCTTCGGTCAAGGATCGCGCCGGCCCGGCCGCGAAACCGCGCGGCAGCGGGCGGACGTTTTCAGGTCGTCTCAGGAGGATTCCTATGCGCATCGCAATTGGTCTTTCGGCCGCAATTCTCGCCTTCTCCGCCAGCCTTTCCTTCGCCGCCGAGCCGGCGATGGAAATGGATTCCAGCATGGGCAAGATCTACACCGACTCGAAGGACATGACGCTCTACACCTACGACAAGGACGAGATGGGCAAGTCCAATTGCTACGACAAATGCGCCACCAACTGGCCGCCCTTCGCCGCAATGGGAGACGCCATGGCGGAAGGTGACTGGACGGTCATCGATCGCACCGACGGAACCAAGCAGTGGGCCTACAAAGGCAAGCCGCTCTATCTCTTCGTACAGGACAAGAAGGCCGGCGACATGATGGGCGACGGCAAGGGGGACGGCGCTTGGCACGTCCTCATGGCAGGCGCGATGTAGTTCGCGCGCCTTTCCTTTTTGGGCGGCGCGAGCGAGCGCCGCCCTTTCGCCTCGCAAGCGCCTAGGGGCCACGATCCGGCAAGGCGGGTCCCTTTTCAGCCGGCGCGCCGACAACGTGAACGATGCGCTGCGGGAAGGGGATCTCGATTCCCGCGGCCTCCAGTCGCCGCTTCGCCTCCTCGATCGCCGCGCGCTGCGCGTCCCAGAAGACAGGGGTGGGGGCCCAGGCACGGAACAGAAGGTCGACGGAATTATCACCGTACTTGTCGACGAAGACGATTGGAGCCGGGTCCTTCAGTATGCGTGGGTCGTCAGCGGCGAGAGCCAGCAGGAGCCGTCGTGCTTCCTCGGGGTCGGCGTCGTAGCTGATGCCGATCGGTATCGACATCATCCGCCGCGGATTGCGGCTGTGGTTCTTAAGCGTCCTGTTCCAGAGTTCCGAGTTCGGCGCAAACACGTATAGACCGTCAAACGTATCTAGCTCCGTCACGAAAAGCCCGACAGTCCTGACGATACCGGCGACGCTGTCGGTCTCGATATATTCCCCGGCGCGAAACGGCCGCAGGTAAAGAAGCATGATACCCGCAGCGATGTTGGAGAGCGTGCCCTGCAGCGCCAGGCCGATGGCGAGGCCAGCCGCCCCGAGGACGGTTAGGAGGGACGTCGTCTGTACGCCGAGTTGGCCGAGGGCGGCGACCACGACGACGATCAGAATGGCGTAGCGCACCGCCGTAGCGGCGATCGGCTCGAGCATCGAATCGATGTGGCGGCTCCGCTCGATCGCGACCCGCACCAGTCGCGAGATCCATCCCGCGGCCGTGAAGCCGACGATGAGGATCAGGACCGCGACCCCGAAGCGCGGCAGGAACTCTAGGCTCCACGCCCACGCCATCGATGCAAAGACGCCGAGCTGTGTCGGTGCCTGCGCGAGGTTCAGATCCATCGACTGCCTCCGAAAACGCGTCCGTTGAGAGCCGCGATCAGTAGGGCGCTTCCACCCGCCCGAGGTTGACGTAGACGCTCTTCCGCTCGCTGTAGAAATCGAGCACCGCCAGCCCGTTCTCGCGGCCGATCCCGGATTGCTTCGATCCGCCGAACGGCATCGCGACCGGCGTCAGATTGTAGCTGTTGATCCACACGATCCCGGCTTCGAGCTTCGCCGCCACGCGATGGGCGCGCGACAGGTCGCGTGTCATCAGGCCGGCGGCGAGGCCGAATTGCGTGTCGTTGGCGCGCGCCAGCACTTCCGCCTCGTCGTTGAAGGAGAGCACGCTGAGGAGCGGCCCGAACACCTCTTCCTCGACGATCGCCATGCCGTCGCGGCAGGCATCGAACACCGCTGGGCTCATGAAATTGCCGCGCGCCAGCGCGCCCTGCGTAAGCCGCCGCCCGCCGCAGAGGAGCTTCGCGCCCTCCGCCTCGCCGCGCGCCACATAGCCGAGCACCTTTTCCAGATGCTCCGGCGAGATGAGCGGCCCCATCTGCGTCTCGGGGTCGAGCGGGTCGCCAACCCGGATCTTCTTCGTCCGCGCCACGAGCTTTTCCAGGAACGCCATGCGGACCGGCTCTTCGACGAACACGCGCGTGCCGTTCGAGCAGATTTCGCCCTGCGTATAGAAATTTCCAAGGAGCGCGGCCGCGACGGCGTCGTCGAGGTCGGCGTCGGCGAAGACGATGAGCGCCGATTTCCCCCCGAGCTCCATGGTCACATGCTTCAGGGTTCCGGCGGCGGCGGCCATCACGCGTTTGCCCGTCGGGACCGAGCCGGTCAGCGAGATCTTCGCGATCCCGGGATGAGTGGCGAGCGCGGCGCCGATATCGCCCTTGCCGAGCACGACGTTGAAGAGCCCGGCCGGGGCCCCCGCTTCCTCGACGATCTTCCCCAGCTCCACTGCCGTGACCGGGGTGAGCTCGCTCGGCTTGAAGATCATGGCGTTGCCGGCGGCGAGTGCCGGCGCCGTCTTCCAGCTCGCGATCTGGATCGGATAGTTCCAGGCGCCGATCCCGGCGCACACCCCGAGCGGTTCGCGCCGCGTATAGGCGAAGGCATTGTCGCCGAACGGCATGTGCTCGCCGTGCAGGATTTGCGTCAGCCCGGCGAAGAACTCGAAGCAGTCGGCGGCCGAGCCGATGTCGGCCTCCGGCGCCTCCTGGATCGGCTTGCCAGTGTCGAGCACCTCGAGCCGCGCCAGCTCCTGCTTGCGTTCCCGCAGGATCGCCGCAACGCGCCCGAGCACGCGCCCGCGCTCCGCCCCGGAAAACGCCATCCACTGAAGCTGCGCGGCCCTGGCCGCCGCGACGGCCTCGTCGACGAGCTCTACGTCAGCCGCCGCGACGCTGCAGATCGCCTCGCCGGTCGCCGGATTGACATCGTCGAACCGCACGCCGTCCGTCGGGGCGCGGTCTTTTCCGCCGATGCGCGAAGAGAGAATTCCTGCCGCCGCCACCGCCCAGCTCCCGTGAAAAACCCGCAATCGCGAAAGACCCGCCCGACGCCTTGCGCAGCGCCGGCCGCATCCCTATAAAACCGGCCTTCGACGGGTGTATAGCTCAGTTGGTAGAGCAGCTGACTCTTAATCAGCGGGTCACAGGTTCGAGCCCTGTTACACCCACCAAGCCTCTCGCTCCACATCGCGGAGAGGGGACTGAATTTCGGTCGCGCGCCGCATCGCATTGCCCCTTCAGCGGCGAATTGCGATTCACGATGTCATCAGCCGAAATTGTCTGGAACGGGATGCTCGTCGGTTCCTCGTCTCGGGGGAGAGAGCCGCGGCGGCACGGGCGCGGCGTCGGGAGGGACCGGACGCCTGGCGCGCGGTGCTCGGACGGCCGCGCTAGGCGGCGCGCTTCGGCTCCATCTCGATCTCGGGCTGCACGCCTGCCGGGGGGGCCGGAGGAGGGAGGTCGCCCTGCGGCAGGCCGCAGAGGCGTGAGAAGAGCAGCGGCCGCGCCAGCGTGATTGCCCGCTCGTCGGGGCGCAGCCTGGTCAGCGCCTCGTCGAGATTGCGCGCCCGGCTGATCTTGGCTTCCGCCACCGCCTCCACCGGATCTACATCGCCCGAGGCCTCGTCCTCCACGCCGTCGACAAGCGCCATGTGCACCCGCCGCCGCCAATCCTCGGCGACGATGCTCCGCATGTCGGGGAGCGACGACATCGTGGAGCGATGCTGCGACCTGCGGGTCGATGTCACCCGGCCGATCGCCGGGCGGACGCGTTCCTCCGGCGTGATGAGGAGACCGGCACGCCGGAGGCTCCTGCCGAAGTCGGGCGAAGCCGTGAGCGCCGAGATCAGCGGCGAGGGGACAAGGCTGATGATCGCCGGCCCGAGCCAGACGAACATCGAGGGCGAAACGAGCCACGCCCCGACAGCAAGCACCAGCCCTGCGGCGACATGCCAACGATGGGCCGCGAACGCCTCACCCAGATGAAAGCCTCCGTCGTCACGCCGCTGCGGCTTCCAGCCGGCATCCCCACCGCTCACGATGGCGACGATCACGCCGGACTGGATGAGCATCATGATCGGCGCGAGCAGCGCCGAGATGATGAGCTCGACGAAGAAGCTCATGAGAAGCCGAATGCCGCCGCCGACCTTGCGGCGCTCGTCGCGATTGGAAAGCGCGATGATAAGGCCGAAGATCTTCGGGCCGAGGAGCAGCACGACGGTCAGAACCAGAAGCTCGACCTGCAGCGCGGAATCGATCCGCGGCCAGGTCGGGAAAAGCTGGTACGGGTCCTCGAAATAGTCCGGCGGCATGAAGGTCGCCTGGACGGCAAGCGCCAGGCCGGCGAGCATGAGCAGCAGCCAGAGCGGCGAAGCGGCGTAGGAAAAGATGCCGGACACGAGGTGGAAGCGGCTGACCCAGTTCAGGCCGCGTGCCCCGATGATCCGTCCGTGCTGGAGGTTGCCCTGGCACCAGCGGCGGTCACGCGCTGCGAAATCGACGATCGAGGGCGGCGATTCCTCATAGGAACCGGCGATGTCGGAAGCGATCCTGACCGTCCAGCCGGCGCGCCGGATGAGCGCCGCCTCGATGAAATCGTGGCTGAGGATGTGGCCGCCGAAGGGCGGACGGCCGGGAAGATCGGGAAGGCCGGCGGATTCGGTGAAGGCGCGCCGCCGGATGATGGCATTGTGCCCCCAGTAGTTCCCCTCCGAACCCGTCCACCAGGCGAGGCCGGTGGCGATGACCGGGCCGTAGACCCGGCCTGCAAACTGCTGCAACCGGGCGAAGGCCGTCCGTCCGTGGATCAGCCGCGGCACAGTCTGGATAAGCCCGGCGTCGGGGTCGGCCTCCATGCGACGCGCAAGCTCGATGATGGCGTCCGGCTCCAGCAGACTGTCGGCATCGAGCACCAGCAGATAATCGTAGGCGCCGCCCCACCGCTTGCAGAAGTCGGCGATGTTGCCGGCCTTTCGTGCAACGTTACGGTGCCGGCGCCGATAATAGAGTTGAATGCTGTTGCCGAGCCGCGCGCGCATCTCGACGAGCGCCGCTTCCTCGGCCAGCGCGCTTTCCGGCCTGGTAGTGTCGCTCAGCACAAACCAGTCGAAGGAGTGGTTCTCGCCGAGCGCCCGGACCCCGTAAGCCATCGCCTCCAGGCCGGAGAACACCCGTTCGGGGTTCTCGTTGTAGGTGGGCATGAGGACGGCGGTGCGGCCCTTGAGGGGCACGTTCGAGCGGATCTCGCCACGCCGGCGGGCGATGATGACAGCGCCGGCCGCCGCGTTCATGAAGGTCAGCGCAATCCAGCCGATATTCAGCGCGAAGAGAACGACGATGAGCAGCTCGATGAGGGTCAGCCCCCCGAGCGCCAGCGAACGGGTCATTTCGGAGACCGCGGCGGCGGTTATCAGAACCGACCCGCCGAGCACCACAACGCGCGGCCAGAGGCGCGAATTGGAGCGCGCCGGATCGACGAAGGCCCGTTGCGTTGCCGGATCGAAGCCGCGCAGCGACTGCGGAGGCATCGGGACGCGCGCCTGCTTCGGCATGCCGGGGGCCGGCATGCGCACATGCGCCCCCTCGGAACTCCCGCCGGCTCGGTTATGGATCAGGCTGTCCATCGATAAAGCCAGGTTTCGGCAGGCACGCCGACAATGCTCACGACAGCCCGCAGTTCCACGAGGTCGGCATCCTGCGGATCGAGCTTGAAGGAAAGCCGCCATCCTTTCGTCAGCGGATTGGGCTGCATGGTGGTTTCGCTGACCACGCCCGTATTCGACGTTACGGTGACCGTGGGATCGCCGGCGTCGGCGGTCGCCGCGGGCGGGAGCAGGTAGTCGATCACGAAACGGCGGATCGGCGAATCGTCTTCAAGCGTCGCGCGACCCACCCGCGTCGCCACGACGATGGCAGAGCCCGGCGGCGGCGCGGGCGCGTTGCCCCAGAATTGCCGGTAGGCGAAGGAGAACTCCGACCCGGCCTTGATGACATCCTGCGGCTGCCAATAGGCGACTATATTATCGTTGATCTCCGAATTGCTCGGGATTTCGATCAGCGTCACGCTGCCCTGGCCCCAGTCGCCCACCGGTTCGATCCAAAGCGTGGGTCGCTTTTCGTAGCTCGCCTCGAAGTCCTGGAAAGTGGCCGGATCCCGGTCGCGCTGCGTCAGACCGAAGCCGCGCGGCGCCGCATCCTCAAACGCGCTGATCTGCAATTTCACCGGGTTGGAGATCGGCCGCCAGATCCGCTCGCCGCGTCCGTTGACCATCAGAAGGCCGTCTGAATCGTGTACCTCCGGACGGTAGTCGTCGACGTTCTTGCGGTCGTTCGGCCCGAAGAAGAACATCGAGGAGGCCGGTGCGAGACCGAGCTTGGCGAGGTCGACGCGCGGGAAGAGCGTCACCTCGACATCGATGACCGTCGACTGATCCGGCCGGATGGAGAACCTGTAGGCGCCCGACACACTGGCGCTGTCGAGCAGCGCGTGGACGACGACCGTCTCGGCGTCGGGCATCGGTTTCTCGACCCAGAACGCCCGGAAGAGCGGAAATTCCTCGCCTTCCGAGTCCGCGGTCTTCAGCGCCAGTCCGCGCGCCGACAACCCGTAGACCTGTCCCTCTCCGAGCGAGCGGAAATAACTGGCGCCAAGGAACACCGCGACTTCATCGAAGACGTCGGGGCTGTTGATCCTGCCGAGCAGGCGAAGTCCAGCGAAGCCGATGTCATCCGTCGGCATCGGCTGCGGGACGAGCTTCCCAAAATCGAACAGCGCAGGCGAATAGGCGAGGTGATGCGAAGTCTGATCGCTCACGACCGCGATCGGAATGTCTTCCTTGTAGTAGAAGCCGCGATGGAAAAGTTGCATGCGGAACGGAAGCTTCTCGTCCGCCCAGATGCTCTTGTCCCGGTCGGAGCGGATGTCCCGGTACTGCTCGTACGTCAGGTTCTTGATCGGATCAGGCAGGTAGCTCGGCGGCGGAACAAAGTCCGCCTTCGCGAGGGTCCTTGCGATTTCGACGACCGTCGCCCTGCTGAACGGGCCTTCGGCCGTGATCTTGGCGATGGCAGCCGCAACTTCGTCATCGGCAGCAAGCGCGCTCTCGGGAAGATAAAGCGCGACAACGCCCAACGCCGCAGCAGCCATGACCTGGCGCCGCGTCAGACCGCCGCATTCAGCCTGTCTACTCAATCGAGTCGCTCACTCACGCGCAGGACGGGCTGACCGCCCCCCGCTGTTTGCACTGCCGCAAATTACTCACGCCGCAGCCGTCGCAACTGCGAAGGCAGCATTTTGTTCCCTGTAAGGCCGCGCTTCCCGCCGGCCGCGCAACGGGTCGCGACCTAAGGCCGCATCCAACCGCGGGGCTCTGCGTTGTGTGCAGGACAGCTTCCCGTATTTTGCAGTGCAATGAGAATTTTCCGTACCATTCTCCACGCTATCCCTCCGAGCACGATGGCGCCTCACAAGCCGGAAATGCCCGACCGCGGAGCCCGAGGTTCTGCTTTGCAAATCTCGCGCCGCTCGCTTCTGGGATTCGTCGCCGCGGTCCCTCTGCTTTCGAGCCTGGTCGCTCGCGAAGCCGGCGAGCGGGAGGCGGGACGCGACCTCGTCATGCGTGAAGGCTGGGTGCTGCGCGCCGGCGATCTGAAGCGCGTCGCGCTCGCATGATCCTCGACGCGGAGGCGCGTGCCGACGACTGGTTCCGGGACCGGATCTTCGATGTATGCGTCGTCGGGTCGGGTCCGGCCGGCGTGACACTCGCGCGCCGTCTCGGCGCCCGCGGCTGGTCGGTCGGGCTCTTCGAGGCTGGCGGACTGGAGCTCAAGGCGGAATCGCAGGAGCTTTACAAAGGCGCGACCGAGGGTCAGCCCTACTATCCGCTCGACGCGACGCGGTTGCGGTTCTTCGGCGGCAGCTCCAACCATTGGGGTGGCTGGACGCGGCCGCTCGACCCGTATGATTTCGAGCCGAAGCCGCATCATCCGTTGAGCGGCTGGCCCATCGCGAGGACGGATCTCGATCCTTACGCGGCGGAAGCCGGTGCGATCCTCGATCTCCCGCCGGACCGGCAGCCGCCCGATGCCATGCCTGACGCCGCCGGCGATCTTGTCCCGCGCCTCTTCCGGTTCAGCCGCCCGGTCACGCGCTTCGGAGAGAAATTCCGTGCCGAACTCGACGCTTCGCGGACGATCCGCGCCCATGTGAACGCCAACCTCGTCGATCTTCGCCTCAGCCAAAGCGGGCAGACGATCACGGAGGCAGTGTTCCGCTCCTACCAGCGTCCCGAGCCGTTCAGCGTGAGAGCCCGCCACTTCGTCCTTTGCCTCGGCGGGATCGAGAATGCGCGCGCGCTGCTGAACGCCGACAGCCAGGTCACGGGCGGCCTGGGGAACGGGCACGACCTCGTCGGCCGCTACTTTCTTGAGCATCCGCATGCGCCGGTGGGGAGGGCGGTGATGCGGAAGCCGCTGACCTGGATGCTCGTATACTCGCCTACGCCGGAGGAGATACGCGCCCGCAGAATCTTGAATTTCGGCGTGCGGATCGGGGACTTCGACCAGTGGAACGCTCCCGATTTTACCGGCGCGCTTGCGCCGCAGCCGGACTGCGCCGTCAATTTTGACACGCTCCTCGCGACCGAGATGCGGGGCGGGGATACGCCGTGCCCCGCGCATGTCGGCGACGTCTTCATCGCCTGCGAACAATCCCTCAACCCGGAGAACCGGGTCAGCCTGATGCCCGAGCGCGACCGGTTCGGCCTGCGGAAGGCGAAGCTTGCCTGGCGGCTTTCGGAGATGGATCTCCATACGCTGAAGACCGGGGCGGCAGAGGTGGCGCGACATCTCGCCGAGCACGATGCCGGCCGCATGAAGATCGCCGACTGGCTCCTCGGCGATCGCCTGCCGACCGCCGACGAGCTCTGGGGCGGCAACCACCACATGGGGACGACGCGCATGAGCGACGATCCCGCGAAGGGCGTCGTGGACGCGAAGGCCAAGGTCCATGGCCTCGACAATCTCTACATGGGCGGCAGCAGCGTCTTCTCGACCTCCGGCCACGCCAACCCGACCTTCACCATCGTGCAGCTCGCGCTCCGGCAGGCGGACATCCTCGACGCAAGACTGGCCGACCCACCGGGTTGAGCCGCTCCGCCCGGACGGTTATGGTGCGGGCGCTCCTGAACCGCTCTCCACAGCCGGCAATTGCATGACCATCCTCGTCACCGGAGCGGCAGGCTTCATCGGCTATCACGTCGCGCGTAAGCTCGCCGAGCGCGGAGAGCGGGTGATCGGCGTCGACAATCTCAACGATTTCTACGCCGTCGAGCTGAAACGCCGCCGGCTGGTGCAGCTTTCCACCTTTCCGAATTTCAGGTTCCAGCGCGTCGATCTGGCCGACCGGGACGCTCTGAAGGAGGTGCTGGCGGGCGAGCCGGTCCGCACGGTGATTCACCTCGCGGCCCAGGCAAACGTCCGCTACGCGATGGAGAACCCGCAGGCCTATGTGGCCTCCAACGTAGCCGGGCACCTCACCATCCTCGAGCACTGCCGCCATGCCGAAGGTCTCGACAATCTGGTCTACGCCTCGTCGAGTTCGGTTTATGGCCGGCGCAATGCGATTCCGTTTCGCGAGGATGGCGAAACCGATCGTCCCACCTCGCTCTATGCCGCCACGAAGAAATCGCAGGAGATGATGAGCGAGGTCTATGCGGAGATTTTTGGCATTCCGCAGATCGGGCTTCGCTTCTTTTCCGTCTATGGGCCCTGGGGCCGCCCGGACATGGCCTACTGGCTGTTCACCGATGCGATCGTCCATAACAAGCCGATCCGGCTCTTCAACAACGGCGATATGCACCGCGACTTCACCTATATCGATGACGTGGTTGCCGGCGTGCTGGCGGCGGCTGACGCGCCGGCCGGATCGGGCGCCGCGCTGCATCGCGTCTACAACATCGGGTCGAGCCGACCGGTGGCGCTGATGGACATGGTCTCCATCCTGGAGAACCTGTTGAAGAAGCGCGCTCACCTCGATCCGGTGCCGATGCAGCCGGGCGAGATGACAACGACCTACGCCGACATTACCGCGATGACGGAGGACTTCGGCTTCCGGCCGCGCACTTCTCTGGAGGAGGGCCTGAGGCGTTTCGTGGAGTGGTTTCGCCGCTACCAGCAGATGCGGTGAGCCGTGCTTCCGTTTCCCCTTGCGGGGGACGAAATCGCTCCGCCCACTCTGCGTTAGACACCCTTCACCCGACCTCCCTACGAGGGGGAGAGGGAAGTGCGGCGAAGAGCTCCCGTATGGTGGGCCACGCCACGCCGGGATGCTTCGCGATCAGCCCGAAAATCTCCTCCAGAAGGGTCCAGCTCGCCTCCTCGTGCACGAGGTGATGGGTCAGGATCCCGATCGGCTCGGGATCGCCCGCCAGCCTTCGCTCCACCTCCGCTGCCAGCCAGGAATAGGCCTCGGCCCGCTCAAGGGAACGGCGCGCCGGCTTCCAGGCGAAGATGTCGAGATGCGTGTTGACCTCGCGCGGGTCGCCGGAGGCGGCGGGGCCGAAGGTCGAGAGGCCGGTGAGCCCGACCTCGCCGAGCGCCACGCGGACGGGGTCGGCAATCCGGTTCCAGGGCGGCACGAGCACCGGCAGGAAGTGCCCCGGGAAAAGCGCCGTCAGCCGCGCGAAGCCTTGCCCGAGGTCGCCGAGCACTTCGTCGAGAGGTCTTTGGTCGCCGAGCTCGGCCTTCTTTCCGCCGGCCGGAGCATGGTTGCGATGGCTCCAGCCGTGCTGCAGCACGGAGACGTCAGGCTCCCGCGCAAGGCGCTCGGCAAGCTCCCGCGTCGCGCGCTTCGGCACGACCGCGAGGGCGAGCGGCAGATCGTGACGCCGCGCCAGTGCCAGCAACCGGTCGAGGGCGGGCGTCGCGGTCTCCGCGTCGTCGTCGCGCCACCAGAAGGGGATGGGGCGAGGGCGGTCGGCCGCGATGCTCAGAAGCTCGGAGAACCGGCTCCGCCCGGCGTCCCCCGCGACCTCCGGCGCGCTCACGCCGCCTTCCGGCTGGCGCGCGAGGCCTTGAGCTTCGCCGCGACGAAGTCGATCCCCGGCTCGGAGGAGAATTCCTTTCGCACATTCCTGGCCCCCGCCTCAGCGAGCCGCAGGCGCAAATCGCGGTCGTCGATCAGGAGGCGCAGCGCCTCCGCCAGCGCCTGCGGGTCGCGCTCGGGAACGAGCCAGCCGGTCTTGCCGTGCGTCACCAGCTCCGGGATGCCGGAGACGTCCGTCGCCAGAACCGGCACCCCGAACGCCTGCGCTTCCATCAGCACGTTCGGCAGCCCGTCGCGGTCGCCGTCCTGCGCCAGCCGCGAGGGCAGCACGAAGAGGTCGGCCCGCTGCAGCAGCGCGAAGACGAAGGTGCGATCCTGGCTCCCACGCCAGATAATGCGATCGGCTATCCCGAGCTTCGTGGCCTGTTCCTTCAGCCGCTGCGCGAGCGCTCCGCCACCGGCATGCTCGAACCGCCAGTCGCGGTCGTCCCCAAGGAGCGCGAGCGCCCGAAGCAGGTCGGCATAGCCCTTCTTCTCCACCGCGCGCCCGACCGAGACTATCGTGAAAGGCTGGCGTCCTTTCCCTCCCCCTCGGGAGAGATCGGCCGCGACGTTGATGGGGGAGGGGGCGGGAAAGCGCGAAAAATCCAGCCCGTGATAGACGAGATGGATCTTCCCCGGATCCGATGTCAGCGAGCGCAGGTAGTCGAGGTTGGCGCGCGTGCAGGTGACGCCCCACGCCGCCTCGCCGAGCTTGCCGCGCAGCTCCCACCCCGGCGTCGTCCAGATGTCCTTGGCGTGCGCGGAGAAGGACCAGCCCATGCCGCGGATGAGCGCCGCGTAGCGCGCGACCGAAGCGGGCGTGTGCAGGAAGTGGGTGTGGATCCAGTTGACGTCGGGCGGCAGCTCGTGCGCCAGCACGCACGCCTGCCCGAAGCGGCGGCGGCGGTTCACAGAAGGATCGCGCTTCAGGTCGGAGCGCAATGCCTTTTCCGCGCGACGGTAGCCGGGCTGCTCCTCTGCCCATTTTTTCGCGGCGCGCACCCGGGAAGGATCGTCCTTGAGATATTCCGGGAGGTAGAGCACCTCAGCCTTTATCTCGCGGTTCAGGTCCTGCACCTTGGCTTCGGTCGGATGCCGCAGCGAGACGATGAGCTGGGCGACGCCGCGCTTCTCCAGCCCCAGAATCTCCTGGGCGATGAAGGTTTCGGAGAGGCGGGGATAGCCCTTCACGATCGTGGCGATCCGGTTCATGGTCCGCCTCCACAGCGGCTGCACGCTCTCGATCCGGCGGCGCGCGTCATTTGGGGCAAGAACCGTGTCTTTCTCAAGCGAGACATCGCGCGCGCCGTTCGAGCCGGTGCATCTCGACTTCGAGACGGGGGGCCTTGACGGCTGGAGCGTCAAGCGCCTGTCGGCTCCCCATTCGGCCGTGATCCAGTCCGCTGTGGTGCGCCAGGGCAGCCGCGCCTGCCGCTTCGAGCTTCGCCCCGGCGACTATGTTTCCCAGGGTCATCGCGCCGAGCTTCGCGACCCCTACAACGTCGTCTGGGACGAGGAGGTCTGGTACGGCTTTTCGACGCGCCTCGCGGACGATTTCGATCTCCCGGAAAATGTCGGCTGTGTCTTAGCGCAATGGCACGATCAGGCGAAGCTTGGCGATCCCTCCGGCAAGCCGCCGATCGCGCTCCGCTACCGCGGCAGCCGGCTGTTCGTTACGGGGGCGTACGGGCGGGTCGCATCGCCTGAGCCCGACATCCGCTACGAGTTCGCGAGCGTCACGGATTTTCCGCGCGGTGTCTGGCACGATTTCGTCTTCCGGGTCTTCTGGTCGCGCCACGCTGCCTCGGAGATCGAGATGTGGCTCGACGGGGCGAAGCGCATCGAGTGGCGCGGACCGCTCGCCTACGAGAACGAGGAAGAGGGGCCCTACCTGAAGATCGGCCTCTACTGGTCGCCCGCCGGGCCGAAGCCGATTGTCGCCTATCACGACAACTACAGCCGCGGGCATTCATTCGCGGAGGTCGATCCTTCGCTCACGCACCATGCTGAAGGAAAGCCCTCTCCCCCTCGTGGGGAGAGGGTTGGGTGAGGGGCGTCTAACGTGGAGCTCGATGTTAGGGGCCCCGCCCCCAACCCCTCCCCACAGGGGGGAGGGGGGCTCCGCGGCGGTATCGTCGTTCTGCCGATGGGCAATGGCAACGTCGATGTTGCGATTGCCTCGCTCGACCTCGCCGCCACCGTCAGCCTCGGCGACTTTGCAAGCGTCACGCCCCTCGTCGCGAGCCTCGCAGGCCCTCCGCGGAAAATCCTTCTCGCCGCAGCGGAACGGGCCGCCGCTGAAGACTTCGACTGGCTCCTCGTGCTGAGCGCCGCCGAGACCCTCGCGCCCGACGTTCTCGCAAAGCTGCAGCCGGCGCTGCGCGTCTACGACGCGATCTGGGGAGGCGCCGGGTTTGCCTCTCCGGCGGGCAGCCCGCCGCCGAAGCTTGAGCGCATCACGCGGCTTGCGGCGCAGGATTTTCCCACCTTCTTCCACGCCGCGCTCCGCTGGTGGATCGGACCGGCGCACTTCGTCCGGCCGGCCCTGGCACTGGAAGCCCTTCGCGCGGCTGACACGTCGACATGGTACGCGGACTACATGTTGAACCTCTGGAAGCGTGGCAACGCCTACAAGACCGCGCAGTGCATGACGTATTTTTACGGGGCGCTCCCGCTCCTCGCCGACATCGACCGCGCCCGCCTCGTCGCCTATCTTGAAGCCGAGCCCGTCTTCATGCGCCTCCACCATGGCGACCGGCTCTTGAGCCTGCCCTATACGGGGCTGAACCCGGTGATCGAGCGGGAGCAGATGCGCGGGCTCTTTTTCGAGCAGGAGGAGCTCGATTTTCTCGCCGCGCGTTTTCCGCGCGGGCTTCGGATCGCCGATGTCGGCGCGAACACGGGTAACCACACGTTGTTCTTCGCCGCGATTATGCAGGCAGCACGGGTGATCCCGATCGAGCCGCTGCCCCGCTCTGCCGCCGCAATCCGCGCCGTGGTCGCGGAGAACGGTCTGGCCAATGTCGATCTATCCCGCCTCGGCACCGCGGTTGGCGAAGCGCGCGGCAGGCTGCGGCCGGTGCTCTCCGTAACCGCCGGCCTCGGGGCCACGCATTTCGTGCCGGATTCCGCCGGGGAAATTCCCGTCGCGCCGCTCGACGAGCTTCTTTCCGGCCCGGTCGATCTCATCAAGATCGATGTGGAGGGGATGGAGATGCAGGCACTCTCGGGCGCGGCCGGGCTTATCGCAACGCAGCATCCCGCCCTCTACGTGGAAGTTGTGGACGAGACCGTCGGGGAATTCATGGCGTGGGTCGATCGGAACGGCTATTGCGTGGAAAAGCTCTTCCCCGACAAGACCCATTGCAATTACCTTCTGGTCGCGAGGGAAAAGTAACAAGGGAGTTGGGGGATGGGCGTTCGTGTATCGTGGGGGCTGGGTGCGCTCCTCGCATTTGGCGCGCTACTGGCGCAGGCCCCGGCCTTCGCGCAGGCGGCGCCGACAATGGTCGAGCCGCCGTTCTTCGCTGACGCCGTTGCCGCAAAGACCTTGCCACCGGTCGGCGAGCGCATTCCCGAGCATCCCTCGATCGTCAGCTACGCGGGCACGGAAAAGAAGCCCGGGCGCTACGGCGGCACGCTGCGCATCATCGGTGGCAGCGCCAAGGACACGCGTCTCATGGTCATCTACGGCTATGCGCGGCTTGTCGGCTACGACACGAATTTCGAGATTGTCCCCGATATCGCCGAAAGCGTGGACGTCCAGGACAGCAAGGTCTTCACCTTCCATCTCCGCCCCGGCCACAAATGGTCGGACGGCGAGCCCTTCACCTCCGAGGACTTCCGCTTCTACTGGGAGGACATGGCGAACGATCCGGACGTTTCGCGTTTCGGTCCGCCGAAGGAACTGCTGGTCGACGGCGAGAAGCCGGTGGTCGAATTTCCCGACGCGGTGACGGTCCGCTACACCTGGACAAAGCCGAACGCCTATTTCCTCGCGGCGCTCGCCGCCGCGCAGCCCGTCGAGATATTCCGTCCCGCGCATTATCTGAAGCAATTTCACCAGAAATATGCCGGTCTCGACGCCGTGAAGAAGATGGCGGAGGACGCCGGGCAGCAGAACTGGGTGGCGCTCCTCTTCAGCAAGGACCGCTCCTACCGCAACGACAACCTCGACTATCCGACCTTGCAGCCCTGGGTGCTGAAGACAAAGCCGCCGTCCGATCGCTTCGTCTTCGAGCGCAACCCCTATTTCTACCGGGTCGATGAGGCTGGGCTGCAGCTTCCCTATATCGATCAGGTGGCCATGCCGATATCCAACGCCGACCTCATTCCGGCGAAGGCCGCCTCGGGCGAGTCGGATTTGCAGGGCGGCTACCTGGCGTTCTCCAACTTCACCTTCCTGAAGGAAGCGGAGGAGCGGAGCGGCTACCAGGTCCGCCGCTGGCTAGCGACGAAGGGCGCGCGGGTCGCGCTCTATCCCGATCTCAACACCACCGACGCGGGGCTGCGCGACCTCTTCCGCAAGGCTGAGTTCCGTCGCGCCCTTTCGGTGGGGATCGACCGCGACGACATCAACAACACGATCTTCTACGGCGTGGCGCAGCCCTCCAACAACACCGTGCTTCCCGAGTCGCCGCTCTTCAAGGACGAATACCAGACGAAGTGGACCCAGTACGATCCCGACCTCGCCAACAAGCTGCTGGACGATCTCGGGCTGACGAAGCGCGGCCCCGACGGCATCCGTCTCATGGCCGACGGCAGGCCGCTGCAGATCGTGGTGGAGACGGCCGGCGAGGAGACCGAGCAGTCGGACGTTCTGGAGCTCGTCCGCGACCACTGGAAGAAGGTCGGCGTCTCGCTCTTCATCAAGGCGTCGCAGCGCGAGGTCTTCTACAACCGCCTGAATTCCGGCGACACGCAGATGGCGGTCTGGTGGGGGTTGGAGAACGCCATGCTTAAGCCCGCCATGAGCCCGGCCGAATTCGCGCCGCAATCCCCCGACCAGTTCGAGTGGCCGGCCTGGGGACTGTGGGCGCAGACGAGCGGCCAGATGGGCCAGGCGCCGGACCTCGATTCCGTAAAGGAGCTGATGGCGCTGAAGGAGGACTGGGGCAAATCCGCCGACCCGGCCGCGCAGGAGGAGGTCTGGCACAAGATCCTCTCGCTCTGGGCCGACCAGGTTTTCACGATCGGCATCGTTTCCGGGGTCGAACAGCTCGTTGTCGTCTCGAACAAGCTGCAGAACGTGCCGGAGCGCGGCGTCTACAATTTCGAGCCGGGCGCCTATTTCGGCGTCTATCGCCCGGATACCTTCTGGCTGGCCGAGTAGAGGCGTCCCGTGCTCGCCTTTCTCGTCCGACGTGTCCTGACGATGATCTGGACGCTGCTCGGCATCAGCGTCCTCGTCTTCATCATCATCCAGCTCCCCCCGGGGGACTACCTCTCCACCTACATGGCGGAGATTCAGGCGATGGGCGAGAAGGTCGCGGACGACAAGATCGCGTTTCTGCGCGAGCAGTACGGCCTCGACAAGCCTCTGTGGCAGCAGTACTTCGTCTGGGTCACCGGCCTGTTGCACGGCGATCTCGGCTACTCTTTCGAATACAATCAGCCGGTCGCCAACGTGATCGGCGATCGGCTGTTCCTGACGCTGGTGCTGAATTTCTTCACCGTCGCCTTCATCTACATCGTGTCGTTCCCGATCGGCGTCTACTCGGCCACGCACCAGTACAGCGCGGCGGATCATGGGCTGTCGTTCCTCGGTTTCATCGGTCTCGCGACGCCGAATTTCCTGCTGGCGCTGATCCTCCTCTACTTCGCCAATGTCTGGTTCGGGACGTCGATCGGCGGACTGATGGATCCGACCTATGTCGATCAGCCGTGGAGCTGGGGGAAGCTCGTCTCGGTGTTCGAGCATCTCTGGGTGCCGGTGGTGGTCATCGGCACGTCGGGGACCGCCGGCATGATACGGCGGCTCCGCGCCAACCTGCTCGATGAGCTGCAGAAGCAATACGTCACCACGGCGCGCGCCAAGGGGGTGACGGAGGGCCGGCTGCTGCGGCGCTATCCGCTTCGCATGGCGCTCAACCCGTTCATCTCCGACATCGGCAGCCTGCTGCCGCAGGTGGTTTCCGGCTCCGTCATCGTCTCCGCCGTCATGTCGCTGCCGACCACCGGGCCGATGCTGCTGTCGTCGCTGCAGAGCCAGGACATGTACCTCGCCGGCTCGTTCCTGATGTTCCTCGCGGTGCTGACGGTCGTCGGCATGCTGGTGTCGGATATCCTGCTTGCGGTCCTCGATCCTCGCATCAGGCTCTCCGGGGGGTCGGCGCGATGAGCATGCCGCTCGCCCATTACGTCTCCGAAGAGGCGTTCGATCCGGAAGCCACCGTCGCGGCCGGCTCCGCGCCGTCCGAGCGCTATCTGAACGCCTCGCAGAGCCAGATCATCTGGTGGCGCTTTCTGCGGCACAAGGTGGCCGTGATCTCGCTGGTGTTCCTCGGGATCAGCTACTTCTCGATCCTCATTCCCGAAATCATCGCTCCCTACGACCTGCATCATCGCCACAGCGGCTTCGTCTATTCGCCGCCGCAGCGCGTGCATCTCTTCCACGAGGGCAGGCTGGTCGGGCCGTTCGTCTATCCGCTCGACTTCAAGCTCAACATGGACACGCTGAAGCGCGAATACGCGACGAACCGCTCGAAGCCGCAACCGCTCCGGTTCTTCTGCTACGGCGAGGAATACAACTACTTCGGCCTCTTCACCGGCCACTTCCACCTGATATGCCCGCCGGAGGACGGAACGCTGTTCCTGCTCGGCACAGACCGCCTCGGACGCGACATGTTCTCGCGACTTGTCTTCGGTTCGCGCATATCGCTGACGATCGGGCTCGTCGGCGTCACCCTCAGCTACACGATCGGCATCATCATCGGCGGCATCGCCGGCTATTACGGCGGCCTCTTCGATTCCATCGTGCAGCGTGTCACCGAGGTGCTCCGCTCCATTCCTGAGCTGCCGCTCTGGATGGCGCTCTCCGCCGCGCTGCCGGTGACCTGGGATCCCCGCCTCATCTATTTCGGCATCACCGTCATCCTGGCGCTGCTCGACTGGCCGTCGATCGCGCGCGCCGTGCGCTCGAAGCTCTTCGCCTTGCGCGAGGAGGATTACGTCTCCGCCGCGGAGATGATGGGCGCAAAGCCCTCGCGCATCATCGGCCGGCATCTCGTCCCGAATTTCACCAGCCATCTGATCGCCTCGGCCTCGCTGTCGATCCCCTCGATGATCCTGGCGGAGACGGCGCTCTCCTTCCTCGGGCTGGGCCTGCGGCCGCCGATCACCTCGTGGGGCGTGCTCCTGTCGGAGGCGCAGAACATCGAGGCAGTGGCGCTCTATCCGTGGCTGCTCGCGCCGATGGTGCCGGTAATGCTGGTGGTGCTGGCGTTCTCCTTCCTCGGCGACGGCCTGCGGGACGCGATCGACCCGCACGAGTAGGCGCGGCGCCTGACATCGGGCCCTCTCCCCTTGAGGGAGAGGGTGGTGTCCGGCCTTGGCCGGACCTCGGGAGAGGGGGACGCCTGCGATTGGCTGCGGCACGAAATCTCGCAGCTCCCCCTCATCCGGCTGCTCCGCAGCCACCTTCTCCCTCAAGGGGAGAAGGCCGCGTTCACACCTTCACCATCCACAGGCTCGCCTCGTGCGCACCTTTCTTCAGCGGCAGCGCGGCCGCGGCGCTCGCCGCCACCGCTTCCGCCATCCGCGTCACCGCGTAGTGGCTTGACCAGAGCAGGCGGAACCCGCGTCCCTGCAAAAGTCCCGCGACGCCGAGCTGCTCGTTGTAGCCGCGCCAGTCCCATTCCGGCGGATAGTCGTCGGGCAGGAAGATGTCGTGCACGTGCACGAGCACGCCGCGCCCCAGCGCCGGCAGCACGTGGTTGAAGAGGATGTCCACGTCTGTGCCGGGCATCAGGATGTGGCTGGAATCGATGAAGAGGATGTCGCCCGTGTCGAGCGGCGTGAACGGTGTCAGTCCCGCTGCCTGCACTGTTTGGCGGATGAGGGTGGCGCCGGTCCCGTCGATGTCGGCGCGCGGCGCGGGGTCGATCGAGGTGATCGCGGTCGCGAGCCCGCCGTCGCGAACGGCGCGCGCCATGAAGCGGGTTGAATGGCCGGAACCGACCTCCACGATGCGCGCCGGCTTCGTTTCCCGCACGAAGACGTAGAGCGCCGCGGCGTCGAGCCGGGGAAACCAGTCCTGCTCCCAGCGCGGCTCCGGCGGCCTGCCGCCGAGCCTTTGAAACGCCTCGGCGTAGGGGGTCATCGACCCGAGCATCGCCGCGAAGGTCTCGCCGGCTTCCGCGAAGATCGGCTCGAGCGCCTCGTAGGAGGCGCGGTCCTGCCGGGGCGGCACCTGGTCGGCGTAGCGGTAGGGGATGAAGAACCCGCGCTTGCGGAACCCGAGCAGTGTGGAGAGACCGAAGCGAAGCCGGCGGGCGCGCATCAAGCGGCCGCTTTCCGTCCGGCGAGCTTCTCCTTCAGGGAGCTTGCGGCGAGTGCGTAACCGCCCCCCGCGCCATCGAGGAAGTGGACGTGATCGTCGGTCATGAAAGAGGGGACGATACAGGTCATCAGCGCCGCGTCCTGGCGATGCAGGCCAAAATCGACAATGCCATCGCTCTCCGCCTTGGTGAGCAGCGCCTCAAGCCGCGCGGCGGTCTCGAGGGTGCAATCGATAGTCATGCGCAGCGCGTCGTTGTATTTGCGGTAGTCGGAGTTCGAGACGACCCATCCGCGATAGCGCTTCGGATCGAACCCGCCCGCTGGGGTACCGCGCTTGTCGATGTAGAGTGCGATCAGCATCTGCGTCACGATCTGGGCAGCGCGGACAAGCCGGCTGGTCGTGCCGCGCGTTGCCGCTGCTTCCAGGCGGACGGCGCGCGGGCTCAGGGTGAACTCCGGTCCCCGCGGTGGCACCGGATGGCCGGCGCGGGGGTCAGACTCGGTTATCCGGATTACGCTCGACGCCACGCTCCGGAACGCCGCTTCGGATGCGTTTGCGGCCGGCGCGACGAGCAGCGTAAGAATCACGCCGTGCCGCGACGCGATCGGCGACCAGCGGCAGGACAGGCCGGTCAGGTCCGGCCGCGTTCCCGGGGGCGCAGGTGGAACCTCGATTCGTCCGGCCTTCAACTCTTCCTCGGCGTAGCTTACCCCGCCGCCGGAGAACATCGCATAGACCGCCTCCAGGGAGGCCGCGTAGCGCGCCACGCGCACCTCATGGCCTGCTGCGCGGATGGCGGAGACAGAAAGCATGCCGACGCGGAGATCGAGCTGAAGCTCTTCCGCGACGAAAACTGCCGTCTTCGCCATGGCGTCGCCCGTGCGTTCCGCGAATTCACCCGGAACCGCGAATTCCGCCCCGTCTCCGCCGAAGACGAAAGGGAAATTCACGCCGCCAAGCGCGTTGCGGACAGCGCCGATCACCGCCGCCCCCGCCATGTTCACGTCCTTGTAGCGGCCCTCGCGGAGCGCGTCCGTCGAGCGGACGACATCGGACACTCCGACCATCCAGTCGTCGGGAAGGGGAGTGTAAGCCGAAGGATCGCTTACCCGTTCGAAGGCTTCGAAGGCCGGCAGGTCATCGTAGCGGAAGCCGGCGCTCAACGCCTCACGCCGCCTCTCGCGTCGCTACTTCTTCCTGGTAGCTGAACAGCTCCTGCGGCTGGCCAACGCCCTCGAGCCGGTGCAGGCCGACAGAGCGCCAGAGCCTCGGCTCGAGCGCGGCGACCTGACGTGTGGCGAGAACGCGCGACCCGATCGTCTTGGTCAGCTTCTCGATGCGCGCCACCTCGATCACGGTCGGGCCGATGGCGGAGAACGCCAGCCGCTCCGGCACGCCGATGTTGCCATACATCACCGTCCCGATGTTGAGGCCGATCCCGTAGCGGATCGGCTCGCTTCCTGCCGCAACGCGCTGTGCGTTGATCTCGTCGGCGAGCAGCAGCGATTTGTTCAGCGCATCAGTCACCCGGCGGGTGAGGTCCGGCAATTCAGATTCGTCGGCGACCGGGAAGATCGCGAGCACGGCGTCCCCGACGAAGGCCAGCACTTCGCCGCCGGCCGCTATGGCGGGGCGCGCCGCGCATTCGAAATAGACGTTCAGGAGGTTGAGGAAATCCTCGCTCGGCATGGTCTCCGCGAGGCGCGTAGAGTTCCGGAGGTCGGAGTACCAGACGAGCGCCCTTGTCTGCTCCCCGTCACCCAGCCGGATCGAGCCCGCCAGCACGCGCTGCCCGGTCTGCTTGCCGAGATAGGCCTCGGCGATATTGCGGGAAATCTGCGACTGGATGACCGTCTTGCAGGCGATGGCGAGACGCCGCTGAATGCGTTGCAGGGTGGCGAGATCGTCGTCGATGAACCCTCCCGGCCTGTCGGACGCCCAGGTGACGAACATGCCGCGGCGGGAGACATCGGGATTGTTGCCGCGCGTGAAGAGTTCGGTGCTCATCGCGAGGTAGTCCGTGTAACCGTCGTCTACGAGGTCGTTCAGGATCTCGAAATCCAGCAGGGCGCCAGGCCCCTTGAGCCGGCGGCGCAGCACGTTGACATGCGTTTCGAGCATGTAGCGCATCGGGCTGCGCTTCCATTGTTCGGTGGAGTTATCCTGGTGCGGGAACTGGCGGAGTTCCGCCGCCTGATCCCGGTGCCAGACGACGTTCTCCGCCTGGAACAGCGGGTGGAGGGTCGACCACATCAACATCGCCCGGCTGATCGGAATGCCGATCGCGTGCAGCCGCGTGCAGACCCCCTCGAAAAGCGCGACGATGTCGGGCTCCCCGAGCGATTGATCGACCAGCCAGTCGGTGATTTGAGAAACGAGGCTCGGTTCAGCCATCGATCGCCCCGGTTGCAGCACCCACAGATTATGTCGTCACGGCACGAGTTCAAGACCCGTGCGACCTACCACGGCGCCCGGAAAGCGAGCCTGAGCCTCGGCTTCGATCTTCATGAGCTCTTCATCGTCGCGGCCCGGGCGGTGGTGGAAGATCACCAGCCGCCTGACGCCGGCCGCCTCGCATATCCGCACGCCTTCCTCCCACGTGGAGTGGCCGTAGCCGCGGTAATGCTCGAACTCGGCGGCCGTATAGGTGCAGTCGTAGAAAAGGATGTCCGCCCCGCTCAGGAAAGCCAGGAGCTTTTCGTCGCTATGCCCAGGGTCATGCTCGGTATCGGTCATGTAGCAGACCGAATTGCCGCGATAGTTCACCCGGTAGCCGACGCAGCCGTTCGGATGGTTGAGCCGTATCGTACGGACCTCGATGCCCGGGTGCGGCGTCAGCGTGTCGGGCGGACGGAAGTTCTGGTAGGCGATCTTCGCCTCGAAATACTTTCTGGTCACCGGAAAGTAGGGCGGGGCCATGAAGCCGTCGACCATTTGCTCGCAGGTCGTGGAATCCTCGAAGTGCCCCGCATAGATGCGCGCCGCGACAGTGTGGTCATAGAGCGGCTTCAAGAACGGCAGCCCGATGATGTGGTCGTAATGGCAATGCGAGAAGAAGATATCGAAGTCCTTCACGTTGCCGTGCGTCAGCCGGCTCGAGAGGCTCTCCGCGCCGGTTCCCACGTCGAAGATCAGCACATGCTCGCCGCAGCGCATCTCGATGCTGCACGTGTCGCTACCGAAGACGAGGTTCGACGCGGCCGGCGCGGGAAGGCTGCCCCGCGCACCCCAGACCTTGACCAGAAACGGCGGCTCGGCCATCGCGCGATTCAGGCCGACAGCCGGCTTTGCGCCTCCACCAGCTCCGCGGTGGTACGCGTGAGGCGCTCGGCCAGGAGCCGGGTCATCTCCACCGCCATCTCTGGGAACTGGTGCAACAGCTCGAAGAACGGCTCCTTGCGGATCCGGAGCGCCTTCAGCTCGCTCTTCGCCCGCACCGTCGCCGTTCTCGGTGTGTCGCAGAGGATGGCGATCTCGCCGACGAAATCGCCATCGTGCAGCATTGCGATCGGGAAATCGCCCTTGTCGGAGGAAATGATGACCTCGGCGTCGCCCTTGATGATCACGTAGGCCGCGTCACCCACGTCACCCATCTTGAAAAGCACCTGCGTCGCCCGGTACATCACCACGTCCGAAGTATAGGCCAGGAGCTTCAGCCGCGCGGGCTCGATGCCGGCGAAGAGCGGGACCCGGCGCAGCAGATCGACTTCGGCATTCAGAAGACTCACGGTTTCCTCGCCCTCTTTTCCCTGCGTCGCAGCGGCCGGCTACTTGGCCGCCTCCATGGCCGGTTCCATTTCCACGTCCTTCGCACGCACGTCCGACTTCGCGATCCGGCCGTTCTCGAATGTCAAAACGCGGTCGAACCATTGACCCGCGGCAGGATGGCTGAGCACCCAGAATATCGCGAAGCCCGGCCCACCCTTCGCCCGCGCGAAGTCGAGCACGCGGGTTACGGTCGCATCCTGGGCGTTGCCGTCAAGGGCGGCAATCGCCCGGTTGACGACCAGCAGGTCCGGCCGCTTCACCAGCGCGCGCGCCAGCCCGAGCTTCTGCTGCTGCGCAAGGGAAAGGCGCTTGGCGCCGCTGCCGATGTCGAACGACAGGCCGAGTTCGATGATCAGCCCGGTGAGGCCGAGCGCGTCCATCGTCTCGCGGAGCAGCGCGTTCACCCGCTCGCCGGCCTCCGCATAGGTGTCGACCACGCGGCCAAAGAGCAAGTTGTCCTGCACATTTGCCGCGGAGTTGACGACCCCCGGCTGGTAGAACGCCACCGCGCCCTTCAGGTCATCCGGCAGGTTGGCGCGGAAGGCGCTGCGCGCCGCGACGATTTCCGCCTCCATTTCCGCGTCAAGCAGGCCATGGCGGTGGCGAGGCTCGATGTAGCCGTAGGCGAGCCTCAGCAGCGCCTGCCGGTCGGCAGGGTCCATCGCCTCGTAGGTCACATTGCCGGCGCGCCGCACGATGGCGCGGTAGGTGTCGATCTCCTCCGGCGCCATGAGGTCCATGCGTTCAAGCAGAGGATTGTTCGGGGCGAGGTCGCCGAAGAGATCGATCAGCGTCTCGGCGACCTTCAATCCCATCGGCACGAGCTTCTTCTCCAGCTCGGTCTCGGCGATGGTTTTGGCCATGTAGGGGTGATCTTCGAGCCGCCCGCCGAGCGCCTCGGTGTCGGCGACGCCGAACACCACGTTCTCCTTCAATGCCGCATTCACAACGTATTTCGCGGGATCGAACGCCTCGACGTAGTGTTCGCTCTGCGTCTTGACGAGACGCTCGCGAAAATCGTCGCGCGCAGCGAGAATTCGGCTCGACAGGTCGGCAAGCCGGTCCTCGGGGAGCCGGCTCCGCAGTCCGAGGCGATAGACGTCGTTCTCGAGATCGACCAGCACCAGGATTTCGCGCAGGCGGTCGATGAGGTCCTCGGGGCCGGTTGCGCCCGCCGCCTCGTAGTCGATCCAGTCGTCGGCGACGTCGGTCTCCGGATTGCCCGACGCGAGCGCCTCGAGGCGCCGCAGCTTTTCCTTGCGCGATTCCTTCTCGATGATGCGCAGCGGTGCATGGCGCAGCCCGTAGACAAGTGCATCGCGCAGGCTCGACTGCGGGAAGTAGGTGTTGGCCTCGGCGTAGCCGATCCTGCGCCCGGTGACCGCGTCCGGCAACGTCTCGATCGGAGTGCCGTCGACCAGCACGCGCCCGCTCGACGGCTCGATCAGCCGCGCGAAGGCCTCCGCCAGGTATTCGCCGCCCGCGCCCACCGGCCCGACCGCAGCCACGGCCTCGCCGCGGACGACTTTCACCGTCGACGATTCCAGCAACGTCGCGCCGGAATCGTCGCGGATGCTGACACCGCTCGCCGAGACGTCGCGTTCGATCCGCGGCGACGAACCCGGCTCCAGCTTCTGCAGCGCCGGGTCGAGGATCTTGCCGATGGTGAAGGCCTCGACGACCTGCGTGTATTTCACCTGCACGTCGAGGCGCTGCTGGTCCCAGTCGATCAGGTCCTTCAGCGGCGAAGGCAGCTCCTTGTAGGCCGCGATGACCGCGACAAGCTGCCCGATGTCGAGCCGTCCCGTGATCGCGAGATAGCCGCCGACCAGATAGAAGACGAAAGGCGTCACCTGGGCGAGGATGTTGTTGATGAATTTGACCAGGAACTTCCACTGGTAGATGTCGAAGCGGATGAAGAAGATGCGCGCCAGCCGGCTGGAGATTTCCGCGCGTTCCCAGTTGGAGGTATCGTTCACCCGCACGCCGGTGATGCCCTCGACGATCTCACCGACGCGGCCCGCGAGCTGGCGGGCAGTCAGCTGCCGCGCCCGTCCCAGCACGAGGAGCCGCCGGCGGAGACGCGGTATCAGGATGATCTGCACACCGACGATGACGCCGGCGACAAGGCCGAGCGTAATGCTCTGCAGCAGGATGAACACCATCGCGGTGACGGCCTGGCTGATGAGGTAGGCGGGCTGCACGAACGCATCGCCGATGAAGCCGCCGAGCGGCTCGACCTCGTCCTTCACCATGGTGGCGATCTCGGAAGATCGGAGGCGCCGGAACTGCGGCAGCGGGAAGCGCAGCAGCGTGTCGATGAGCTGGAAGCGCATGCGGCGCAACATCCGCTCGCCGAGCCGCCCCTTGAAGGTCGAGATGTAGAGCTTGAAGTAGCCGTTCACCAGCACGAAGAACAGAAACAGGATGCACAGATAGGCGAGCATCGTGATGCGGCCGAACTGCAGGCCGTTGAAGAGCACCACCTCGCCGCCGCCGAACAGCCAGTTGGGTATGTCGAACGCGATCCGCAGCGCTGTCTTGGTCGAGGAGGGGCTGTCGAACCCCTGGCCCTGGATCGGTCCGTTGACGATCGATTTCGGCAGGTCGAGGGAGACGAAATAGAACGGCAGCGACACCACGACGATGATCAGCAGCCAGATCTGATCGAGCTTGGAATGCCTCCACGTGTAGCGGAAAATATTCAGATCCATGTCTGGACCGGTCTCCTCGAGGCGTCGGCGCGGGCATTCGCTCCGGCCGGGGGCCAAGCGACGCAACAATCTATAACAGCAGGTCGGCTCGGCTGTCTAACGCCGGCTCATGGCTTCCGCAGGGGCCCGCCTAGGAAGAAGCGGTTGCCGCCGAGAGGGCCCGCGCCTGCGTTTCGGGCAACGCCGAGGCGCGCACGAAGTGCCCCTCCGCCACCTGCAGCATCGGCGGATCGCCGCCCGCGCCGCAGCAGAACGGCTCCGGCCAGGCAGCGGGATTGGACTGCCGTCCGGCGCCGATGGCGGCGAAATCGAGCGGCCGGTCGGGATCGGGGTAGGGGACCGCCGACATCAGGGCCCGCGTGTAGGGATGCAGCGGATTGCGGAAGAGCTCGGCGCGGGGTGCGAGTTCCACCAGACGGCCGGCGCACATCACGGCGATCCGGTCGGCGATATAGTTGATGACCGCGAGATTGTGCGAGATGAACAGGTAGGTAAGGCCGATCTCCTTCTGCAGGTCCTTCAAGAGGTTCAGGATCTGCGCCTGGATCGAGACGTCGAGGGCGGACACCGGCTCGTCGCAGATGACGAGATCGGGCTGCAGCGCCAGCGAGCGCGCTATGCCGATGCGCTGCCGTTGGCCGCCGGAGAAGCTGTGCGGAAAGCGGTTCAGGTGCTGGGCGCCGAGGCCGACCATTTCGAGCAGCCGCACCGCTGCGGCGCGGCGTGTCACGTCCGTGCCGATGTTATGTATGACGAAGGGCTCGGCCAGGATGCTGCCCACCGTCATGCGCGGGTTGAGCGAGGAATAGGGGTCCTGGAAGATGTACTGAATTTTCCGGCGGATTGGCTCCATCTCCCGCATGTCGAGCTGCAGGAGATCGGTGGCATTGCCGCGGTCGTGGAAGATGATCTCGCCTTCGTCCATCGGCACGGCGCGCATGATGGCCTTGCTGACGGTGGTCTTGCCCGAGCCTGATTCGCCGACGAGGCCGAGGCATTCCCCCCGCTCGACGGTAAAGCTCACGTCGGAGAGCGCCAGCACGGTCGCCCCCTGCGCCTTCGACAGCCATTTCATGTTCTTGCGCATGCCGAAGCGCTTGGTGATGTGGCGGACTTCGAGCAGCGTGCCGCCGCTCCGGTCGATCAGCGGCGCGCCGGCGAGCTGCTCGACCGGCGTGTGGATCTCGCGAATGGGCTTCAGCCGCTCGCCGGGCTTCATGTCGAAATGCGGCACCGCCTTCAGCAGCGCCTTCAGGTAGGGGTGCCCCGGATGCGAGAAGATGTCGTCGAGCGTGCCGGATTCCACCACCCTCCCGTGATGCGCGACGACCACCTCCTCGGCCATATTGGCGACCACGCCGAGATCATGGGTGATGAGCAGGACGGCCATTCCGAGCTCGGCCTGCACGTCGCGGATCAGCTTCAGGATCTGCGCCTGCACGGTCACGTCGAGGGCGGTGGTCGGCTCGTCGGCAATGAGCAGAGCGGGCCGGCACATCAGCGCCATCGCGATCATCGCCCGCTGCCGCAAGCCGCCGGAAAGCTCGAAAGGGTAGGAGTCGATCGTCTCCGCCGGCCGCGGGAATTCCACCAGCCGCAGCATCTCGATCGTGGCCGCCCGCTTCTCCTCCTTGCTCACTTCCTTGTGGACGGCGAGCGCTTCGCCGATCTGCGATCCGATCGTGTGGAGCGGCGAAAAGGAGGTCATCGGCTCCTGGAAGATCATGCCGATGCGGTCGCCGCGGACCGAGGTGAATTCCTTGGAGCGCGGCGAGAGCTTGGCGAGGTCGACGCTCGTGCGGCCCTTTTCGTTGAACTGGATCTGACCGGCGGTGATGTGCGCGGTGCGCGGCAATATCCCGAGGATCGCTTGCGCCGTGACCGACTTTCCGGACCCGGATTCTCCGACCAGCGCCACCGTGCTGCCCGGCCGGATGCGCAGCGACAGGCTATCGACCGCCTGCGTCCGCCCGGCGAGCGTGCGGAATTCGACGGTCAGGTCGCGGATGTTCAGCAGGTCGCCTGCGACATCCGAATGATCGAGCGGTTTCATGTCTCTATGGGGCCATGGAATTGTTGCCCATGCAATGTGTCCTCATCGACTTTATCGCACTCGCCTTGTGGCGAGTGCGTGAACGAGCCGGGCGGTCGTCGCCGCTCCGGATCGGTCGATCCTGATGGAAGCCGCGGGCCTGCCAATCGCCTCCGTGACCGCGACAGCCAGCCGCGCGGCCGAGAGATCGGCTTCTGGCACTACGGTGAGTAGCCGCCTCGACGCGAGGATCTCGGAGCGAAGCCGCTGCTCGGTCTCTCCTTTCGCCTCGTAAGGCACAACGATGGCGCGCACGCCGGAGCCGAGGACATCCATCATCGTGTTGTAGCCGGCCTGCGAGATTGAGAGGGCCGCCGTCTGCAATCGCGCCGGGAAATCGGGGCGAAACCGCTCGACGATCGTCCGTGCGTCCGCCATTGCGCCGAGGCGCTCAAAGTCGGCGGCGGGGAGGTTGGGCCCAGCCAAAAAACGCCAGACATGCCCCGCGAGCGGTGTCATCGGCCGGGCCGCGACGGCCGCGAAGAGGAGCGGCGCACCGACCGCCCCCCCGCCGGCCGAGACGATAACCTCGTCTTCCCCGCCAACGAGCGCCGTGCTGCCGGCATCGGCGGCGACGTAGCCGGTGTGGTGGATGAGGTCGGCGATCCGATCGGCCGAGGCGAAGGTCGCGCCGAAGGGGACGAGGGCCGGGTCGCCATGCACGAGCACCGCATCGAAGAACCGCCGGACCCTCTCCACGATTTCGGCGTCGCGCCCGGCCTTCTTCGAAGCGACGAGCACGTCGCGCACCGAGCAGGCGACGAGAGGGCGCGGTGTCGCGGCGTGCACGGCCTCCAGCAGCGGCATCAGCTCGAACGCGAACTGCCGCCGCCCGAACGGGAAGAGTTCGATCAGCACGACGTCCGGATCGACATCGCGCCAGAGACGGAGGAGCGCATCGCGCCGCGCCGCGCGCCATGCATCGTCAACGGGGCGGTTGTCGGCGTCGAGAAGTGTGGAGAAATCCTCGCCGGCGATCGTGGCCGGCGGCAGCTCCGCCACTCTAACGCCGCGGAAGGCGACCTCCGCAATCCGCCGCCCGCCATAGGAGACCGTCACCTCGAGGCCTTCCGCGGCCATGGCCTCGGCAAGGATCTCCGCACGTCGGAGGTGACCGATGCCGAGGAGATGCTGGACATGGAAGAGCACGCGCCGTGTCATGCCGCAGGCCAGAGGGGAATGTTCAGCTGCATCGGCGACAACGACCCTTCCGGCTCGACGGCGAACGCATGCGCGCGGCCGTCGAGAAGCCTGTCCGGCGGCTTGCCGGTCATCGCCCAGCGCGTCGCCAGCGTGTAGAGCGCCCGCAGCACGCCCTTGTGCGTGACGAAGATCGTCCGGCCTTCGAGGCTCGCGAGCAACGGGCGCAGCCGCGCCTGGACCTCGCGCGGGCTCTCGCCGCCGGGCGGGCGAAAGTCGAGTCCGCGCGCCTCGTTCTCCGCCATCGCCGCGCCGTGCGCTGCGCGCAATGTTTTCAGGCTCTGCCCCTCCCATTCGCCCCACGACATCTCGATCAGCCGAGGCTCCGTCTGCGGATCGAGGCCGAGAAGCGCCGCCGTCTCGATGGCGCGCTGCAGCGGGCTCGTGAGGCAGAGCGCGCCCTCCCATCCGGCCGGCAGGCGCGCGGCGTGCATTTGCGCGCGGCCGGCCTCGGAGAGCGGGCGGTCGGCATGTCCCTGGATCAGTTTTGCTTCGTTCCAGTCGGTCGGACCATGGCGGACGACGAGAAGCGGGATCATGCAGGGTCCGCCAGCCTGCGTAGCCTTTCGTCGAGGAGGGCGGCGGCGCGCGCGATGTCGTTCTCGCGCTCCGCCCGTTGCATCGCCGCGTGTCCCATCCGCACCCGGCGCTCGGGATCCTCGAGCAGCGCACCGGCCGCGTCGGCGAAGGCTGCCGCATCGCCCTCGCGCGCAAGCAGGCCCGTCTCCTCGTCGGCGACGACGCTCGATACGCCGCCGCTCCGGCCAGCGACAACCGGGAGGCCGGCGGCCTGCGCCTCAAGCAGCGCCACGCCGAAGGCCTCCTTCACGGCGGGCCAGAGGCAGAGGTCGGCGGCCCGGTAGAGCTGTTTCAGCACCTCCGGTGCGAGTTCTCCCGCCCATCGGACTCTATCCGCGAACGGTGCGAAGGCTTCGCGCACGGCCGCCTCGGCGGGGCCCTTGCCGGCGACGATGAGCTGCCAGCGAAGATCTGCGAGCAACGGCATCGCCTCCGCCAGAACGCGGTAGGAGAGGAGCTTCTGGTCGTCGCGCATCATGGCGACGGTCGCAAGCCACGGTACCTTCGGGTCGAGGCCGAGCATCCGGCCAATTGCAGCCCGGCTCGCGTCGCGGTCCGGCGCTCGGAACGGAGCGGTATCGAGGAACGGCGGGACCGGCACCAGCCGCTCCGGCGCCTCAAGCAGCGGCAGCACGCATTCCGCGTCGGCCGGGTTCGGCTGGAAGATCACCGCCGCCTGCCGGATGGCCTCCGCGACGCTCTGATGCCCAAGATCGAAGGGGCCGCCTTCCTGCTTCGGCGCGTAGGAGGCTTCGGCGATCGCGTAGGGAATGCCGAGCCGACCGGTGACGAGTGGGCCGAGCCAGTCCGGCGCCTTGTGATAGAGGTGGTAGGTGAACCACAAATCGGGCTGCGGCGCGCCCTGCTCGATCTTTCGCAGGTAGCGGTGCGCGATCTTCCGCCCCTCGGCGCGGAGCCGTGCCTGCCGCCTCGGATCGCCTGAATCGTAGCTGCGGAAATGCGCGGCGAGCGTGACCTCATGGCCGGCGCGCTCGAGCGCCGCGATGAGCGCGCGCGCCATCGCGCGGTCGCCCGAGGCCACGGGATGGTCGGGCGGCTTCAACGGCGCGTAGAAGGCTATGCGCATCCGCTTACGGGTGCCGGTTCCGCGCCTTCACTCGGCGCGCAGCAGCACGTGTCCCGACTTCGGGCAGCCGGGCGGCCGCGGCAGGTCGCGGAACGCCCCCGCAAGCGGCCGGTCGGCGAGGATGATCGTCCCAGCCACCGACCACTCGGCGATAAGCGGCGACAGCCAGGCGCGCGTGATCAGGTCCTGCGTCGGATCGCCGGACCCGAGATCGACATGGATGAAGGCGGGTTTTCCTGGAATGCGCGGCCCGCAGAATTGCAGTGTCTCGCGGATCTCGCCGAGGATCAGATGGTCGCCGTCCGGAATGCATTTCGGATGCGCCGAGATGGCGCGGTCGAAGGCAAAGATCTCGCGCGACGGCAGGAGCTGGCGGAGATGGTCGAAGGTGCGACCGCTGCCGAGGCCGAGCTCGAAGACCGGGCCCGGCTGGTCGACGATCAGCCGCGCGGCCTCCTCCATCAGCGCCCGCTGCGCCGTCAGCCGGGAAATCATGAAATCGAGACGGCTCACGCGGAAAACCTCATCGCCGTCATTCCTCTCTCCATATGCTCCGCCGAGGCTCCCGCCTCAAATGGCCCCGCCGACGACTGAAAGCCGTGGCGGCCGCAGGCCGGCCGGAGCGGCGGTGCCGAGATACTGGTCGACCAGGCTGTTGATGACGGAGAGGCCGTCGAGAAGTCCGGGAATGTGCACCTTGGAGGGACGCCGGCGGTAGGGGAGGGCACGCAGTGCCTCGACCATCTGCCGCGGATCGGTCGTGTCGTCGGGCACCAGCATCGAGACGAGGCCCAGTTCCTCGGCGCGCTTGGCGCGGATGAACTGCTCCGCGCGCGGCGCGGTGCGCGGCAGGATCAGCGCGCGCTTGTCCATCGAGAGAATTTCGCAGAACGTATTGTAGCCGCCCATGGCGACGACCGCGAGCGCGCGCTGCATCAGCGCTTCCATGTTCGCCTCGAAGGTAATCGCCTCGATGTGCTTCAGTCGCGCCACGCGCTCCATGAAACCGGTCTGCTGGCTGGTGCCCATGAACGGCCCAAGCACGATCTTCGCCGGCATGTCGAGCGTCGGGTCGAATTCGTAGGCCCGCAGCACCCAGTCGACGAGCATGGCGCCGTCGCCGCCGCCTCCCGTCGTCACAAGATAGAAGGGCTCCTCGATCTCGTGCGGTGCGGGATAGAATCCGGAAGGCGTCTTCCCGCGGCGGAGATAGCCGGTGAAGCGCGTCTTCTGGCGCACGGAATCGGACACGGCGATGCCCTCGAGCGGGTCGCAGATCTCCGGAATTCCGTAGATCCAGATGTGATCGTAGAGTTCTTCGAGCGCCGGCAGCGCACGCTTGCGGTTCCACTCGCCGGCAAGCCGAACCGGGTCGTCCATGACATCGCGGAGACCGAGGACGAGGAGCTTGCCCTTCTCCTTGAGGAAATGCAGCGTCGATTCGACCTCGCCCCTGAGGCCGAGCGGCTCCTTGTCGACGAGGAAGATGTCCGGCTCGAACACCCGCGCCGTCTCCAGGATGATACCGGAGCGAATCGCCATCAGATCCTCGATGGAGATGCCAGGGCTGTGCGGCTGGTAGCTTTCGTTGGCGATCTTCACGACGCCCGGCACGCGAATGAAGTCGACATTGGCCGAAAAGCTGAAGGCGCCCACGATAGGAGAGCCGGAAATCATCAGGATCGACAGGTCATCGCGATAGGCGACGAGCGACTGCGCGATGGCCCGGCAGCGGCGCAGATGGCCGAGCCCGTAGGAATCGTGGCTATAGATCAGCACCCGCGGTGGACGGTTGGTCACAGGGTCCTCCTCGAAGGCTCATGATCCGCGGGCGGAGATCGGCATTTTTTCACGCTCCGCGCAAGCCAAACTACACTCCTCCGTGCTGCCGGCGCTCGCGCCCGGATGTCGTCAAAGCGAGCTATCGCTATGGGTTCATTGGCTTTTCTTTACGAACGTCCTTCCCGGTGTGTTGTTGTCATGTGAGCGTGCTCCCTCGCTTCAAAGGGCATAGGATGGATGGCATGAGCGAAGTTGCGGCCATGTTCGATCTCCTGCGGCAATCGGCGGATGCCGGAGTCGCGAATGCAATCGAGCGCCTCGTGAAGGAGGCGCCCGACCGCAAGCTCGTTCGCATCAACGCCCTGGCCTTCGCGGCCGAGCACGGGCTCGGCGAGGACCCTGTCATCGCCGCCTTCCTGCACGCCGCGAAGATCGGTCTCTTCGAGATGTCCTGGAACGTGCTCTGCCCAGGCTGCGGCGGCGTGCTTGACGCCAACTCGACACTGAAGACGGTGCACAGCGAGGTCTACGCGTGCACGCTCTGCGCACAGAACTACGAGCCGACACTCGACGCGATGGTCGAGGTGACCTTCACCGTGAGCCCGCGCGTGCGTCCGATCGCCGCGCACAATCCCGAGACGCTGCAGCCGGTGGAATATTTCCGGCAGCTTTATTTCAGCACGGAGCTCGAGCTTCCCGAGGATTTCGAGGCCGTGTGGGACGTGATGACGCTCGAAGCGCTGGACCTGCCTCCCGGCGAGAAGGCGATCCTGTCGCTGCAGCTGCCGGAAAAGTTCATCATCGTCTTCGAGCCGATCACTCACACCGCGCAGTTCATCGACGTGAAGGGCGAGCCGACGAGGGACCGGCAGGCGCTGACCCTGATCTTCGATTCAAGCAAGGCGCAGCACGGAACGATCGAGATGCGCCCCGGCCCGCTGCGGCTCAGCATCGAGAACCACACCGATCGGCGCCTCATCCCGACCGTCTTCATCGCCGACCAGGAGCTGCACGAGATCATGGCGAAGCGCCGGCCCTTCCTGACGGCCAAGCGGCTTCTCTCCAACCAGACTTTCCGCGACACCTTCCGCACCGACACGCTCGGCGTCGACCAGCGCCTGAAGATCACCAGCCTCACATTCCTGTTCACCGACCTCCGCGGCTCGACCGCGCTCTACGAGCAGGTGGGGGATCTCGCCGCCTTCGACCTGGTGCGGTCGCACTTCCAGGTCCTGAACGAGATCGTCGCGACGGAATCGGGGGCCGTCGTGAAGACCATCGGCGATGCAGTCATGGCGACGTTCCCGACACCCGACCGGGCGATCGCCGCGGCGCTACGGATGCGGAGCGCGATGCTGAAGCTGAACGAGGAGCGCAGCCGCGAAGACCTGCTGCTGAAGATCGGCATCCATGTCGGCCCCTGCATCGCCGTCACGCTGAACGAGCGGCAGGACTATTTCGGGCAGACGGTCAACATCGCCGCGCGTGTGCAGGGGCTCGCCACCTCGAGCGAAATCTTCGCGACCGGCGCGGTGGTGGAGGACGCAGCTTCTTCCGGACTGCTTGCGGCAGAGGGGCTGAAACCGAAGTCCCACAATGCAACGCTGAAGGGCATCGTCAACGAGCTCGCCGTCTACGCAATTCCGTGACGACGGCCCGTCGCGGGGATTTACTCGGCGGCTTCTGGAAGGACCTCGGGGCGATAGGCGGGCCGTGTGCCGCCGCCCGGTTCGCCCTTGTCGGATAGCCCCGCGAGCTTTCTCTCCGCCCTTCGCGCTTTTCGCCGGTCGCGCCATGCCGCGAGGTTGGCGATCGCCATCAGCGAGGCGGGGGTGACGATCAGCGTCAGGATCGTCGCGAAGCCGAGGCCGAAGACGATGGCCGTGGAGAGGTGGATCCACCATTGCGTCGAGGGCGCTCCGACGGCGACCGAGCGCGTCACGAAGTCGATGTTGACGCCGAAGGCGATGGCGAGCACGCCGAGCATGGCGGTCACCGCCGTCAGCACCACCGGCCGCGCCCGCTCGCGGCAGGTCTCGAGGATCGCCTCGTAGGCGGCGCGGCCCTCGTGCCTGAGCCGGTCGTAGGTGTCGATCAGCACGATGTTGTTGTTCACGATGACGCCGGCATTGGCGATGATGCCGACGCCGGTCATCACGACGCCGAAGGCCTGCCCCATCACCATCAGGCCGATCAGCACGCCGATAGTGGAGAGGACCACCGCCGAAAGCACCAGCAGCACGCTGGAGAAGCGGTTGAACTGCGCCAGGAGGATGGCGAAGATCAGGAAGATCGCCGCGCCGAAAGCCTTCATCAGGAAGGCGCCGGCCTTGTCGCGCTCCTCATCCTCGCCCTTCATCTTGTAGGTGACGCCCTGTCCGAGATCGGCGCCCTTCAGCGCGTCGAGCACCTCCGCCTGGACATTCGCCGACTGCACGCCTTCCGCGACGTTGGCGGTGACGGTCACGACGCGCTGTCCGTCGACGCGGTTGATCAGCCCGACCTTCGCCGCCGCCGTGCGCTTGACGAAATTGCCGATCGGCACCGCCCCCGCTGTCGTGTTCAGCGTCAGGTCGTCGAGCGCGTCCAGGCTCCTGCGGTTCTCCGGGAAGCGAAGCAGGATATCGACCGACTTGTCGGTCGACGCCGGCCGGTATTCCGAGACTTTCACGCCGTTCGTGACGAGCTGCACGGCCGTGCCGACAGTCAGCGGGCTCGCCCCGTATTTCGCCGCCTCCGCCTTGTCGACGTCGAGCTTCCAGTCGATGCCCGGAAGCGGCAGGCCGTCGTCAACGTCGCGGGTCTGCGGATTCTTGCGCACGACATCGGCAATCTTGCGCGCCGCCGGGTAGAGCAGGTCGGGATTGGCCGAGGAAATCTCGAGCGTGACGGGCTTGCCGGTGGGCGGCCCGCCCTGCGGCTTGGTCACCTCGATGACGACGCCGGGGATGTCCCTGGTCTTTGCGCGGATTTCGTCGAGGATGACGCTCGCCTTGCGGCGCTGCTTCCAGTCCACCAGCTCGAACTGCACCGTGCCGACCGTGTCCTCGGTCACCTCGTCGGAGCCGCGCTGGCCTTCGCCGGCGCGCGCGTAGACGGTGGCGATCTCCGGCATGCCGAGGATGCGTTGCTCGACCTGGCGGACGAGATTGTCCTTCTCGTGGATCGACAGGTTGCCGCGCGCCCTGACCTGCACCAGGCCGAAATCGGGTTCGATGTCGGGGAAGAATTCCACGCCGTTGCCGAATTTGCCGTAGACCTGCACCACGCCGACCAGGATCACGACCGCTAGGCCGAGCGTCGCGAGCGGGTGGTGCAGCGCGAGCTTGACTAGGCGCATGTAGAGGCTGCGGTCGGCGAGATGCGTCTCCTGCTTCGCCTTTCCGGCGCGGCCGAGAAGCGCGCCGAGCGTCGGCGTGAAGAACAGCGCCACAGCAAGCGAGGCGGAGAGCGTCGCGATCAGCGTGAGCGGCATGTATTTCATGAACTCGCCGACGATGCCTGGCCAGAAGAGCAGCGGCGAGAAGGCAGCGACGCGCGTGGCGGTGGCGGCGATGACCGGCCCGGCCATGCGCTTCGCCGCGAGCGAATAGGCGTCGCGCGGCGCCATGCCCTCCGACATGCGCCGCTCGGCGAATTCCGACACGATGATGGCGTCGTCGACCAGCATGCCGACGGCGAGGATCAGCGAGAACAGCACGACGATGTTGACGGTGAGGCCGAAGAGATAGAGCACCAGGATGCCGGTGAGGAACGAAGCCGGAATGGCGATGCCGATGAACAGCGAGGCGCGGGCTCCGAGCACCGTCAGCATGATGATGACGACCAGCAGGACAGCGGTGATCACGCTGTTCTGCAGCTCGTGCAGCATGATCCGGATGTCCTTGGACTTGTCCTGCGAGTAGGTGACCTCCACCGTTCCAGGCCAGGCCTTGCGCAGGTCCTCGACCACCTTGCGGGTCGCGTCGACCGTCTCCACCAGGTTCGCGCCGGTGCGCTTCGACACCTCGATGGCGATTGCCGGCTTGCCGTTGACGCGCGTGATCGACGTCGGATCCTTGAAGGTCGGCCGCACCTGCGCCACGTCGCCGAGCTTCACCGAGGCGTTGCCGGAGACGGCGATCGGGTAGTTCAGGATGTCGTCCGGCGTCTCGATCAGCGACGGGACCTTGACCGCGAAGCGTCCCGACTGGCTCTCGATCGCGCCGGCCGCGACGAGGCTGTTGCCAAGGTTGAAGGAGGAGATGAGCCGGTCGAGGGGAATGTTGTAGCTCTGCAGCAGCATCGGCTCGGTGATGATCTCCACCGCCTCGTCGCGCGCGCCCTTCAGCTCGGCGTTGAGCACGCCGGGCACCTGCTCGATGGCGGTCTCCGTCTGCCGCGCGAGCTGCAGCAGCGTGCGCTCCGGCACGTCGCCGCCGAGGGCCACGACAAGCACGGGGAAGAGCGAGAGATTGACCTCCTGCACGATGGGTTCGTCGGCATCGGTCGGGAGGTCGTGCTTGGCGTCATCCACCTTGGCGCGCACATCGGCGATGGCGGAGTCGGAATCGAAGCCGGCCTCGAACTCGAGCAGCACGTAGCCGCCGCCCTCGAAGGCGGACGAGCGCATCTCCTTGACGTTCTCCACCGACTTCAGGTTCGTCTCGAGCGGCTTCAGGATCAGCCGCTCCGCGTCCTCCGGGCTGATGCCGCGCTGCGTGACGTTGACGTAGACGATCGGGATCGTGACGTCCGGCTCGGCTTCCTTCGGAATCGAGACATAGGCGATGAACCCCGCGGCGAGCAGGAACATCAGGATCGCGATCGTCAGCCGCGCGTGGTTGATCGCGTAGTCGACGGGATTGCGCATCGGCGTTCGACCTTGCGGAGCTTAGGAGCTGGAGATGAGGGCGGGGGCGGGCAGGCTCGCGGCGTCGACCGGCTCGACCTTCTGTCCGTCCTTCACGAAGTCCTGGCCCTGGACGATGATCCTGGTGCCGTCCTTCGGTCCGCTGATCCAGATCTCGTCGCGCGCGTCCTCGACCACGCCGACGGCGACCGTGACCACCACCCCGTCAGCGCCGACGGTGCGGACGCTGAGCTCGCCTTCGGCGGAGAAGGTGAGGGCGGAGCGCGGGATGCGGACGGAGGCGACGGGAGCGAGCCCGAACTCGACCTCGGCGCTCACGCCGTCCGGGATCGCGTGGTCCTTGTTCGGCAGGACGACCTCGACGCGGTAGGTGCGCGTGCCTTCGCTCGCGGTCGGCGAGATGTAGCGCACCGTGCCGCTCGCGACCTGGCCCGTGACCAGACGCGCGATGGCCGGATCGCCGACCTTGACCTCGCCAAGCTGCCGCTCGGCGATCTCGGCGACCGCCAGCATCGGATCGAGCGCGATGATCTCCGCCACCATCCCGTTCGCCTGCATCGACTGGCCGGTCCGCATCGGCGCGTTGCTGACGACGCCAGCGATCGGCGCGCGGACAAGGCCGCGCTCGTATTCGGCCTTGGCGAGCGCGAGCGCCGCTTCCGCGGAGCGGAGATCGGCCTGCAGCTGGTTCTTGTCGTTGGCGGCCATGATGCCGCGCTTGATGAGCTGCGACTTCGCGTCGAGATCGGACTGCCGCTGCTGGACAAGCGCCTCCGCCTCGGCGACCTGCGCCTCACGCGCCTCGTCCGTGAGCGTTGCGATGACGTCGCCCTCTTTCACGACGTCGCCACGGCGCACGTTAAGCTGCAGGATCGAGCCGGCGGTGCGGGCGACGGCGCTCGCGCGGTCGTCCGCCTCGGTGCGTCCTGAGAGCACCAGGGTGCGCGAGTGTTCCTCGACCTTCGCCGGAATCACCGCGACCTTGAACAGCGGCTGCGTGGTCGGCGCCGCGGCGGTTGCCGCCGCCGACGCATCGGGCGCTTCGGTCCGGCCAAAGACGCCGGAACCGATCCATAGCGTCGCCGCGACGACGATGATGACGGCAAGGATGCGACTGTACTTCATGATGTGCACTCCGGCGCCGAAGTGGGATCGGTGAACTTCACGGTGCCCTGCAGAAGCGCACCGATGACGGCGAAAGCTTCCGCGATCTCGCGCTCCGGATCGAAGTCGGAGGCGACCGCGCGCCGCACGAACAGGCCGTCGGCGAGCTTCGAGATGATGGAGGCCACGAAGCGCGCATCGACCTCCGGGTGGATGGCGCCGGCCTGCTTGGCGGCTTCGAAGGTAGCGGCCATCTGCTCGGCAAAGCCCAGGTCGAATTCCGTCTGCAGGGCGGCGATGGCCGGATTGCGTGTGGCTTCCGCCCAGATTTCCAGGCAGAGCTTGGCCTTGTCGCGCCCGGCATCCTCGAAGTGCCGGCGTCCAAGTTCCTTGAAAGCTCCCAGGAAATCCGGGGCCTCGCGGATATCCTGGAACTCCTGCGTGAGGCTCGCCCGGTCCCTTTCGCAAAGGCCGGCGACGAGCGCGTCCTTTGACGGGAAATAGCGATAAAGGTTGCCGGGGCTCATGCCTGCCTCGGCCGCCACGTCCTGCATGGTGGTGCGGTGGAACCCGGCGCGTGTGAAGCTGCGCTCGGCGGCGTCAAGGATGAGCCTCCGACGGTCGGAGGCCGGGTCCTCGGCAAGCGCGCGCAGTACGGGTGCGTTCATAAGATGCCCAAAGTGAAAATGAATCGTCATTCGCGAGAATGAACGTTCATTCTCCTGTCGTGTGGCGGTGCGTTTGTCAAGCGCGCGTTCGCAGATGCGAATGGCAAGAATGCGGCGCACCATGATTTGACTTCGCCGGCTTTGGACCTGCTGAGCCGCCTGGGCAGACCCCATCGACAACATCCGGCTCCCGGCGCATTTTTCGCCGCGATGGCGAATCCCGACAGCGACGCCCTGACGCGGGCGCGGCTCTTCCAGTCCGGCAATCCCGACGTGGCGCGCCGCCTCGCGGCGATCCGCCCGCGCGCCCGCACGCTTGGCAGCGGCGAAATGGTGTTCGAGACCGGGGAGGAGGCGGACTGCATCTACGTCCTCGCCGGCCCTCCCGGAGCGGGCGAGGGCGCTCCGGAGCCCCTGGTGCAGGTTCGTCTGGCCGAGGACGGGTCGGAGCGGGGGCTGCGCTTCGCGCGCATCGTGCGCGGCGATATTTTCGGGGAGGCCGAGCTGATGAGCGCCGGCCTCGATCCGCGTTCAGCGAAGCGCGTCAGCACCGCGCGCGCGTTGACCCCGGTGCGCGTGATCGGGCTTGGCTGGAGCGACCTCGCCGCGCTCTTCGATCTCGATCCGGGAATTCGAACGCGTTTCCTGAAGCTCGCGGCGCGGCGGCTGCTCGATGCCGTTTCGGCGCAGCACAGCCATGGCCACGAGGACCCCGACATCGTGCTCGCCGACTGGCTGGTGGAGTTCGCCGCCGATCTCGGCGTCGCCGCCTCCAACCGCGTGCGCTTTCCAAAGAAGCTGAACCAGACGGAGATTGCCGATGAGCTCGGCGTCAGCCGCGAGACGGTCAGCCGCCGGCTGAAGGAGTGGGAGCGCTCCGGCCTCGTCACCTCTTCGGCGGCGGGTCTCGAAGTGGTGGACTATTCGCGCCTGGTGCGGATCGCCGGCCTTCATTCGGGGCGCGACCGTGCCGCGCTTGCCCGCGCCGTGGCCGACGTCACCGCCGAGATCGACCGCGGCGACCTCATCCATGCGCGCAACATCGCGGCCGACATGCTGCGCTATTTTCCTTCCAGCCCTGAACTCCTTCATGGGGTGGCGCTTGCCGCGGCACGGAGCGGGGACCGCGACGAGGCGGTCGCCGTCCTGAAGGGTGCGCTGCTGACCCCCGAGGGCGATCTCGGAGGTCTTCGGCGCCGCGTGCACAATGCGCTCAAAAATCCCTTTGCGCCGATGGAGCGGCTCGCCGCAGACGAATGGGATGACGAGGCATTCGACGACGACGACGAGATGCCGGCCGAGGCATCGTTGCGGCAGGTAGAGCGGCTCACCGCCGATCTTGCAGCGCTTGAGGCAAGGCTCCTGAAGGACGCAGCCTTCGAGACGCAAGAGATCGACAAGGCGGTCGCGGAAAAATCCCGACGCGCCTACGAGGCGATCTGGCGCTGGGCCGGCAGCTGGTACGCCGGGATCAACGCCGCCGCCATGGCGCTGGCCGCCGGCGATCCGAAGGCGGCGAAGCAACTTGCCGGCGAAGTGCTGAAAAGGCTTCCGGACGAGCCGAAGGACTATTGGGCGGCGGCGACGCGCGCCGAGGCGCTGTTCCTGTCCGGCGACAGCAGACGCGGGCTCGATGCGCTCGCGCAGGCGGCGGGCGCGGCCGACGCGACCGACAGCGGCAAGGCCTCCACCATGCTTCAGCTCCGCCGCCTTTCGCCGATCCTTGGCCTGGACATGCGTGAGATCCGCGACCGGCTTGCCCTGAAGTGCGTCGCGCTCGTGGCGGGGCATCTCTTCCGCGGCAGCGAGATGGACGCCGGAAAGCAGGCGGAGGCGGCGGCTTCGATCCGCGCCGAGGCGGAAGCGATCTTCGCGCGGACGAACGTGGGCAATCTCTTCGGAGCGCTCGCGTGCGGCACCGACATCGTCGTGGCGGAAGCCGCGCTCGACGCGGGCATCCCCTTTCACGCGGTGCTTCCGTTGCCGCTCGACCGCTTCGCCGAGCTTTCGGTCGACATCGGCGATCCCGAGGGCGGTGAGGGCGGCTGGCGAAAGCGCTTCGACGATGTGCTTGCGCGCGCCGCGTCGCTTACCATCGTCGACGATGAGATGCCGCTCGACCGCGATCTCGACGGGCACTTCTTCTACGGTTTCCGCTTCATGGCCGGCCAGGCGCTGCTCCGCGCCAGCCTGCTGCAAGCGGAATGCCGGCTGATCGCCGTCACCGATGGCGCCGAGGCGGTCAACCTGGCCGGCACCAGCCGCGCGGTCAGCGATTGGCTGGAGGCTGGCCGGGCGCTCGATGCGATCACTTATCCCTTCAAGCGCAAGGCCCCCGCCGGCCGTCCGCGCGGCAGCTCATCGTTCAGGCCCGTGGTGCTCCTCTGGGACGTCGCCGGCAGCCGTGCCGACCAGGCGGCGATGAAGTCGGCGCTCAAATCGAAGGCGCTCGGCGCCAGCGCCAGGGACTTCGCCATTGTGCCGCGCGCCTCGCGCGTCGGCGGAGAGGGCACTGCCATCGTCGCCCCGAGCCTCGATGCGGCGCTCCGGCTCGCCGAGGCCTGCGCCGACGCAAGCGGCGCGGTGCGCGTCATCTGCGATTTCGGACCGGTGCTCGGCGGCGACATGCGACCCGACGAGAAGATGATCGCGCGGCTGAAGGCAGGCTCCGACATGCCCGGCTTCCCGAGCCGCCATCCGCTCTCGACGCTCCCCTTCGCGGCGCAGGCGGTCGCCGAGGCCGGCGGGGCGCTCGACGTGCGGGCGGTCGGCCGCGCCGAGGAAACACGCGGCGAGGAGGAGGGTCGCGCGCGGCGCAGGTCGGGCCTCCCGGTCTATCGGATAGCGTTTGCGCGAGCCTAGTTGCTCTTCGCACGCGGTAGTTCCATCTTCCGCGGTGGCGGATACGAGCTGAGTCCTTGCGATGGTCGAGGCGAAGAGCAGCATGGATTTCGGGGAATGGCGGCCGATGGCCGGCGCGCCGAAGGATGGCACGCGCATCCTTGCGGCCATCCGCGCGAGCGAGCAGGGGCCGGCCGAGGTCGACGTGGTGCGTTGGGCACGGCCCGCGCCCGGCGCGGACAGAGGTTGGATCGCGGCGGATTCCGATCCGACCTGCGTCATCGCCTACGCCGAGGTCGAGCTGACCCATTGGATGCCGCTTCCCTCGCCGCTGCCAAAACTCCGTGCCACCCAGGTCGCCGGCCAGCGCACACGGGGCAATTTCGACGCCGACGAGATCGGCGGCTCGGGGATTTGAGCGGCGGCTGTCCGCTTCATCAACTTGACGTTAGATCATTGTGCGGGAGTGGAAATCCGGCGTTCACGCCCCTCGCCAATCCCTTTCCCGATGTGTATCTTCCAGACTCTCCGGTAGCCTCCAATCCTTGAGGGTGGCGAGCAGCATGGCATACGTGCCGACCTGCAAGTGCGATGTCTTTGTAAGCTTCGCGCATCTTGACGACGCCGCCATCGGAAACAGCCCGCCCTGGGTTTCCTCCTTCGCCGGCGATCTGAAGAAGGTGCTGCGGATGCGCCTCGGCGTGCGCGAGGACGAGGGGCTGAAGGTCTATTTCACCGGGCATTCGAGCCTCGAGACGGGAGTTAATCTCGAATCGGCGCTGATGGAGAATGCTTCATCGTCCGCGATCTTCGTCGCGGTGACTTCCCCAGCCTATGTGGTCGACGATTCGTGGACGATGCGCGAGCTTGCCGCCTTCCAGAGGGCGATGGGCGAGGCCGGCCGCGTCTATGCGATCGAGCATTCGCCGCTCGACAGCAACGACGAATACCCCACCACCCTTCGCGACCTGAAGCGCATGGCGTTCTGGCAGAAGCATCCGGAGCGCGAGATGCCGGTCACGATGGCGACCGGCTCCGACATCTACCTGCAGACGCTGTTCGACCTTGCCGAGCAGATCCGCAAGCAGCTCAAGAAGATGAAGGAGGAGCTGAAGGCCGCAGCGTCTGTCGGCGATGTCGGGCACCTCGTTCCTTCCCGCCCGCCAGCGCCTGTGCGCCGCACGGGCGAGGGGCGCGCGATCTTCCTGGCGCAGGCGACCGACGACCTCGACGAGGAGCGCGAGCAGGTGCGCCGCTACGTCGAGCAGTATGGGGTCACCGTGCTCCCCGAAAGCATGTATGCGCAGGGCGGCGTGGATTTCGCCAACGCGCTCGAAGCCGATCTTGGCCGCGCCGACGCCTTCGTTCAGCTCCTCGGCCGCACCCACTCCAAGCGTCCGCCCGACATGCCGCTCGGCTACGACCGCATGCAGTTCGAGCGGGCGATCTCACATGGCCTGCCGATCCTGCAGTGGCTACGCCCCGACGTGGATCCGGCGACCGTGACCGATCGCGAGCACGTCAAGCTGCTCTCCGGCGAAAACGTGCAGCGCACCGGGCTTGAGGCGTTCAAGGCCGACGTGGTGAAGCGCATCGGCAGGCCGCCTCCGCCGCCTCCGTCTCCAGAGCAGCGTTTCGTCTTCATCAACGCCGATGGCAGCGACATCAAGCTCGCCGAGGATCTGCGGCGCGAGTTCACCAGCGCGCAGTTCAGCGCCGCGGTTCCGATCATGGAGGGGTCCTCCGAGGACGTGCGCCTCGATCTCGAGGACAACATCGTGGAGTGCGACGCGCTGGTCATGGTCTATGGCGAGACGTCGCCGGTCTGGGTGCGCGGCCAGCTCCGCCTCTACTCCAAGCTGAAGCACCGCCGCCGCGAGCCGCTGAAGACGCTCGCCATCTATCTCGGCCCGCCCGGCACGAAGCCCGACATCGGCATGGACCTGCCGGAAATCCGCCGCATCGATTATCGCGACGGAGCGGCTTCGGAAAGCGTGCGGAAGATCCTGGCGGGCCTGCAGCAATGAGTGCAGCCGGGGAGCGCCTGCCCTATCCGGGGCTGCGCTCCTTCACCCGCGAAGAGACGGATCTCTTCTTCGGCCGCGAGGGCTGCGTCGACGACATGGTCGACAGGCTGGCGGCGACGCGCTTCCTCGCGGTGCTCGGCGCGTCGGGAAGCGGCAAGTCGTCGCTGGTCAAGACCGGCCTGCTCGATGCGCTGGAGATCGGCCTGCTGCACAAGGCCGGGTCGCGCTGGCTGATCGCCGATTTCCGTCCCGGCGACCGGCCGATCCAGAACCTCGCGGAAGGGCTGATCCGCGCCGCCGCGCCGGATCCCGCCGAGCAGCCGGACGAGGAGGAAGCGCGGCTGCTCCGCGCCTTCCTCGCCCGCGGTCCGCGTTCGGTCGTCGAATGGTGCGAGGCGGACAACCTTCCCCCCGGCGCCAACCTGCTCCTACTCGTCGATCAGTTCGAGGAGCTGTTCCGCTACAGCGCCTACGCCGAGCGCGAGGAGGCGGAGGCGTTCGTGGCGCTTCTCCTCGAAAGCGCGCGTGCGCCGCTCGCCGAGGCGCGCATCTACGTCGTGATCACGATGCGCTCCGAATATCTCGGAGCCGCGGCGCTGATCGACGGCCTCGCGGACGCGATTAACCACGGCCTCTACCTGACGCCGCGCATGAGCCGCGACCAGGTGCGCGATGCGATCGTCGGCCCGGCGGCGGTCTGCGGCTTCTCGATCGAGCCGGCGCTCGCCAATCGCCTCCTGAACGATCTCACCTCGTTCGCGCCCTGGGAGGATGCCGACACGGGGCACCAGCTCGAACGGCTGGTCCGCCGGGCCGACCAGCTGCCGTTGATGCAGCATGTGCTGAACCGGCTCTGGTCCATCGCCGAAGCGAGGAGCAAGGGCGGCGCCATCGTATTGAAGCTCGCTGACTACGATGCGGTTGGCGGCCTGCGCGGGGCGCTTGCCGCGCACGGACGCGAAATTCTCGACGAGCTGCTGCCCGAGCACCAGGAGGTGGCGTCGGCCGTTTTCCGCGCGCTGACCGCCGGATCGAGCCTCGCGGAGGCGGTGCGGCGTCCGACGGAGTTCGGCGAGCTGGTGGAGATCGCCGGCGGCGACGAAATTGCGGTGCGCGAGATCGTCGAGGCGTTCCGCGCGCCGGGGCGAAATTTCCTCGTGCCGCCACGGCCGACGCCGCTCCGCGCCAACACGCTCATCGACATCAGTCACGAGAGCCTGATCCGCCAGTGGGATCAGTTCGCCGGCTGGCTGCAGCGCGAGATCACGTCCGCGGAGACCTGGCGGCGGCTCGTTGACGCCGCCGAACGTTTCAAGCGCGGCGAGGCGAATCTGCTTTCCGGGCTGGCGCTCGCTTCGATCGCCAATTGGTGGGATAGCGAGCGGCCGACCGCCGCCTGGGCGAAGCGCTACGGCGGCGACTTCGCGCAGTCGTCCGCGTTCCTCGCCGACAGTCGCCGCGCCGAGGAAGCCGGCAAGCAGGCGGAGATCGAGAACCGCCGGCAGAAGTCGCGCAACCGCCTCGTGACGCTGGCGATCGTCGTCGTCCTCTGCATCATCACGCCGCTCACCGGTTTCGCCGGCTACATGGCCTGGCACGCGAACCGCGAGGCGATCCGCGCCAACCAGGAGGCCGATGCGGCGGATGCCGCGCGCCAGTCGGCCGAGGCGGAACGGCAGCGCGCCGACCAGGAACGCACGAAGGCGCTTGAGTCACAGCGCGAGGCGGTGGAGCAGGCGGCTGCGGCGGAGACGCAGCGCCAGCGCGCCGACGACGAGCGGCAGCGTGCGCTCGCCGCACAGCAGGAGGCGGTGCAGCAGGCGGCGGCGGCTGAGGCGGAACGCAAGCGCGCCGACGAGGAACGCCAGCGCGCGCTCGCGGCGCAACAGGAAGCGCAGCAGCAGGCAGCGGCGGCGGAGACGCAGCGGCAGCGCGCCGATGACGAGCGCCAGCGCGCGCTGGCCGCACAACAGGAAGCCGTCCAGCAGGCCGCGGCGGCGGAGGCCGCGCGCAAGGACGCGATGCAGCAGGCCGCGGCCGCGGAAGCTGCGCGCGACAGCGAAGCGCAGGCGCAGCAGCAGGTCATTGCGCTGGAACGCCAGCGCGCTGAGGAGGCGTTCCGGCGCTCGATCCTGGAGCAGGTCGCGGACCGCATCTCGGCGCTGCAGCAGGCGGGCTCGTGGGGGATCGCCTCAAATCTCCTCGGCACGCTCTGGCAGAGCGTGATCGGACCGAGCGGCGACCGGCAGGAAAGCTGGCTGATCGACCCGATCGTCAGGGCGTTCTCGCGCCAGAGCATGGCGGAATATCCGATCTTCCCGGAATTCCTGACCTACAGCGGCTATAGCGGCTGGACCGGCACGTCCGGCCGGTTCCGCGTCTACTCGCTCGACCACAAGGCGGCTGACGGCACGGCCTTGCCGGGCAACAAGATCATGGCGATCTTCGATGCCATGAGCGGCGCGGTGCTCGGGTCGTTCGAGCTGCCGGCAGGGCAGGAGCTCGGAAGCGAGCTGGACCTCGTTTCGCCGGATGGAAGCCGCGCGGCGATCGTCACCGACAAGGCTCAGATCGCCGTATGGGCCATCGGGCAGCCGGCTCCGACGCTCGTCCCGCTGCCGGAGCTTGGCGGCAAGGTCGCCGTCGCGCAGCTCGCACCGGTCAATTCCGACGGCCGCTTCGCGCTCTACCTGACGGTCGACGACAAGCCCGGAGAGCTGATCGTCATCGATCCGGCGACGCAGGCGGTTACGTTCACCGCGACCGCCGCCGAGATCACAGCGGGGGCGGGGGTCGAGACCCTCGACAAGGTCAACCTTCTCGGTTTTGTCGACAACCGCCTGATGCTGCTCGTCAACGACAGCAGCGGCCGCGTCGTCGCGGTGGATGCCGTGGACGGCAGGTTCGAGGTGCTGCCGACGCGCGCGGGGGTCACGGGCGCGGAACTCACCCCCGACGGCGCGCTGCTGCTGACGCTGACCTGTCCGGGTTCGTGCGCCGAGCAGCACCTGACTGCGTTCGATGTTGCGCGCAACGCACCCCTCTGGGTGGAGCGGGTCCCGATTGGGATGGATCTCTCGGCGCCGTCCGAGATGACGAAGGTCGACGGGCAGCCGGCATATAGCGTGCTGGTGCAGCACAAGGGCGCCGGGATCGTCTTTCGCATTCCGACCGACGGCGGCAAGATAGAGCGCGTCGCGGCCGATACGCATGCGCGGATCGGAGAGACGAGCTTCGACGGAAACGGCAGTTTCCGGACGGTGGAATCGGCGAAGGACGTCACGTCCGATGATGGCCTCGCGGCTGCCGGTCTGCTCGCCAATTACCGCATCCCGCTCAGTCGGCAAAAACTCAGCCTCTACGTCGCGCGCAATTCTGTCGCGATCTACCAGGGCGACGACGCCGTGCGCATCGCCGGCGTCACCTATGACGGAGACCTGCTGGTCTATCGCCTCCGGCCGGACGGCCAGTTCGAGGAGGATGTCGCGTTTCGTCCGCTGCCGGTCGGCAAGTCCAACTGCCTCGCCGCGGCGGCGTTCGGCGGTGACGGAAAGTCGCTGCTGCTTCGTCACATTGACGGCTCGCTCCAGTATGTCGCGGCGATCGGCAACGGCGCGAGCATCGGTTGGAAGCGGGCGGCGAGCCAGACCGACGAGACCGGCGTCGCGCTCGAGGATTCCTCGCCGGCGACCGAGTGCGACGCCCCGGCGGACGACGCTCCGGTCGAGAGGATCGCGGCGGCCGATCCGCAGGGCAGCGCATTCGCGCTGCTCGACAAGACGGGCCTCGCCGCGTGGGTGAACATTGTCGATGCAACGAGCGGCGACCCCGCGAAGGGTGGAGCGGGCGCCGCCAGTGCGGGCAGCGCTCCGGCGCGTGAATTCGCACCGCTCGAGCGTCTGGCCGATGCGATCTCCTGGATTGCCGGCGACCCGATGCGGAGCCGCGTAGCGATCGTCACCCGCACCGCCGTCGAGATTGTCTCGCACGGCAGGACGATTGCCCCCGAGGCAAAGGACACGCGTGCGGAATCGCAGAGCGCCGGGCCCTCTACCGAGGCCACGACGACCACCAGCGCCGCCGCTACGCCTGACCTGCCGAGCCGGCAGCGGCTGTCGCGCTGGAACGAGCCGAAGGCCGCCGCCTTCAGCCCGGACGGGGATGTCGTCGCGACCTACGGCGCGGGTCAGATTTCGGCCTTCCACCAGGGCGACGACGGGGCGTGGGCGGTGAAGTTCGACAACGTGGTGTTTCGCTCCAGCTTCCAGGGTCTCTACGCCGCCAAGGGCGGGATTGCCGTCGCGGACGACCGCAACATGATGCTGTCCTTTGACGCGGCAACCGGCGCGCTTTCCGGCTTCGCCCGCCTGCCGGCGAACCCGTCAGCCGTGGCGCTCCGGGCGGATGGCAATGCGATGTCGCTCGAATGGGATACGGACTCCGTTTCGACGATCGCCTTCCGCTCGATCACGCCCGCCTCATCGGTCGATGCGGCGCGCCTCGTGGCGATGCGCAGCCTGCTCGACGTGGAGGCGGACGCGAGCCTCGATTCGCTCACCATCGAGCAGAAGATGGAGCACTCGGCCGCTTCCGCCTCGGGCGGCTCCACGGATGGCTGCGCCGATGCCCTTACCTCGACGGTCCCGCGCATCGAGAGCCGGGTTCTGGGCGAGACCGTATCGGAATCGGTGGCGCAGGAATCGACCCGCTGCGCCGCCGCGGAGGAAGGGCAGGGCATTCTTGCCGCGGCCGAATCGCTGGCGGAGCGAGGCTCGGGCGCCAGCGTCATGGAACTCGTCGATGACCGCGCGTTCTCCCGCGTGCTGCAGGGCGCGGCATCGGGAGATGCGACGGCGCTGCGCATGCTCGGCGCTGCCCTTGCCCGCATCTCCATCGAGCGCGGTTCGCTCGAGAAGAACGCGATCGCCAGGGACGTGATGCGCTTCGGCACGAACCTGCCGTCGAATGTCCTTCCGCCCATCGCCGCGGGCGCGCCGATCGATCCCGACCTCGTCGAACGGGCGCGGGCCGAGGGCGGCCCCGATCCCGCCGCGCATCAACTCGTCGCGCACTGGGAAGAGCGGCAGATCGACGATATCGACGCGCTTGCCGCCGCGCTCTTCGAATTCTCGCTGGCCGAGAAGCTCTATCGCGCGGGCGGACGCGTGGACGAGGCGAAGTTCGCCGCCCACCGTCGCGCGCAGCTTGCGCGCCTCCTGCCCGACGACCGCGTGCTTGCCGCGATGTCAGAGGCAGAGGCGTGGAAGCCGACCGCGCCGCCAGCCACGACCGTGGCGCCCGCTGCTTCGCAACCGGCGCTCCCCGAAAGCGCGGCGGCGCGGCGCGAGCTCGACATGAAGAACGCCGAGACGCTCGCGGCTCGGCTGCCGAACTCGCCGCTGCTCGATGCGCTTCGCACGGAGCTGGAGCGCGCGCGCATCTTCGATCTGCGGAACTCCGACCCGAAGGCCGCCGCCGACATGCTGATCGATTTCGGACGCCGGAGCGGCGAGACCCAGTGGTCGCCCGATCTGGTGCGCGAATATCTCGGCCTTGCCGACGCATTGCGCGGTTCAGAGCCGGCGAGCGCATTCCGCCTTGCGGCCGAGTCGCTGAAGATGATCGGCGCTGCCTTCCGGTCTCCGATCCACTCGGACACCGAGGCGAGCGGCCTCTTCACGCGCGCCGCGGACCTCGCGGCGGCCACCGTCGCCGCCGCGCCGCGCGACGTCGTCGCGACCGCCATGAATGCGGTGGACCTGTCGCTGGCCGCCTACGAATACGACACGCTGCCCGGAACGAAAGCCGAGGCGGAAAGCAAGGAGGCGCAGCAGATCCTCCAGTCGCTAGCGCACCTGGAAGAAGCGATCGCCGGCGCCTCCGACGATGCGCAAAAGTGGAACCGGATGCGTGGCATGTCGCTCTTCTGGGAGGGCGTGCTCGTCAATGACAGCGACAGCGCGAAAGCCGTCCCGGTCCTGCAGTCGAGCACCGAGGTCCTGCGCGCCGCCGTCGGCGCGGATCCCGGGAACCTGGAATTGCGCTTCCGCTTTGCCGAGGCGCTGCGCTGGGTAGGCCTCGCCGAGCCCTCATCCGCCGACACCGCGGCAATCGAGCGGGAGGGGATCAAGGAATACGAGACGGTGTGGAGTGACCGGGAGAAGCTCGATCCGAACCTCCTGAACCGGGTGGGCGTGGGCTACGGCTTCGGCCTTGCGAACCTCGCCCAGACCATACGCGAATACGAACTCGCCAATCTTGCCGACGGGCGCACCGCCGAGGAGCACGTCGGCTGGGTGCTTGAGGTACTGTCGCTCGCGGCGAAGAAGGATGACCTCAACGCCGCGATGATCCAGAGCGGCGCGGCGACCGGCGATTCCGGCTTCGTCGCTGGCTGGTACCGGATGAGCTCCTATGGTTGGCCGATCGGTTTCCTGAGCGGCCTCGTCAATATCGAGACGGGTGGGCAAACGGTGACCGACTGCGATCTCCTCGCCGCGGATCCCTACGATCCGTTGCGTCGCGCGCCGGGGCTGGTGCTCGACCAGGTCGACGCGGCGAAGGCGGAGACAGCCTGCCGGACAGAAACCGAGCGTAGCCCGGAGGATGAACGCGCGCGCTATCAGCTTGCGCGGGTGACCAGCGCCGACACGAAACGGGAAGCCGAGTATATGCCGATCGCCCGCGCCTCTGCCGCGGCGGGCGTCTCGCCAGCCTTTGCGCTGGTAGCCTACGCGCTCAGCCAGAAGGACGACGACAAGAGCCCAGATGCCTACATCGCGGCGGCCCAGCGCACGATCATCGAGTCGTTCCCCGTCCTCTACCCCTACCTTCTGGCGCACGCGAAGACCGACAGCGATCGGGTGGGACTTGCCTGGTACGCCGGCAAGGCAGCGGCGCTCGGCGTGGCGCAAGCGCATGTGGCGCTTGCCGACCTCACGAAGGACACGCAGCAGCGGCTCTTCCACCTTCTCGTCGCCACACGGCTCTTCGACGAGGCCGGCAATCCGGACGCGGCTGCCGACGCCCGCCGAAGATCGGATAGCGTGCTGGTGCGCACGACGGACGAGGAGCGCATCAAGGCGGAAGTCGCCGCCTGGACGCCGGAGGCGCTGGTGGAGCTGCCGGCGGAAGAGACAAACCCGAGCTGACGACGGGCGCTGAATAGAAGAGCGGCGTCTCGTCGCCCAAGGGGAAGGTGCGCGAGACGCGCACCCTCCTGGGCCATCAGCTCTGCCGCCCCGGGCTCGTCTCGCAGCAATTCGCATCGTCCGAGGCGGGCTGCCCCTCGATCGGATACTCGACCGGCTCGAAGGTATAGAGCTTGTCGTCGCTGGAGGCGTTGCACATCCAGTAGCTCCCGCTCTTGTTCTTCAGCCACACGAGATAGTCGCCGAGCGCGTCGTCGACGGTCGAGACGATCTCCAGCTCTTCCTTGGTGCTGCCGACCGCCGCGCAGAGCCGCTCGGCGCTCTCGGCCGGGCCGGGGTGACGCCCGCTCTCGTCCGTGACGAGCTGCGAGCCCTCGCCGTCGAGCATGTCGCCGTTCAGGAGGACGTTGGCATAGACATCGCCATCCTTGTCGGCATTGCAGAGCCACAGGTCGCCATCCTTGTCCTTCACCCAGACGATCCAGTCGCCCATTCCGTCCTCGGCGGCGCTGTCGAGGTTTGCGGGCTTGTACTGGTTGAAGTCGAGGCAGGCCGCGACGGCGCTGTCGTGGCCTTCGGGTCGCCAGTCGCTGGAATCAGCCCTGGCGGCGGTTGCGGTGGCGGCGACGAGAATCGCGGCCGTTGCGATCAGTTTCGTGCGCATTGTCATGCTCCTTCCTCTGGTGCCGCGTCCGCGTTGGAACGCTGCGAATGACCATCACCTACCGGCATCGCGCTTCCCGCATTGTGAGGCCGCTCACAAACCGCGATCGGGGAGCCCGGCATATTGCGGATGTCGGATGCGGGCGCCTTCCTCCCGCTCCGGGATGACCTCCCTCCCAACTGCCGCCGCCCACGGGCGGCGGTTTTCTTTTGCGCTTCTTGCCGGTCTCCGGGCCATGCATAAGATCGGCGCCAAATCGGAGTTCGGGGCGATGCAGGAAGGTCTGTCGGAGGCGATCGCCGAGGTGCAGCAGGCGCTGAAGAAGGGTGAATGGATTGCGGCGGTCGACCTCGCAAGCCAGCACCTCAAGACCTTTCCGGACGATGAGCGCCTCAGGCACCGGGCCGTCCTCGGGCTGGCGCGCGCCGGCGCCACTGAGCGCGCCATGCGGCTCTTCCACGACTGGAACCTCGGCCGATCTGACGACACCGATGTGCTGGCGCTCGAGGGCCGCCTCCTGAAGGACCTCGCGCTGAAACTGAGCGGCGCGCCGCGCCGCGCCGCGCTGCTCGATGCGGCAGCCGTCTACAAGCGCGTCTTCGACCGGAGGCCGGGTTATTATCCCGCGATCAACTGGACGAGCCTGACGTTCCTCGGCGGCCGGAAGAAGGAAGCGGCGCGGATCGCCGCACGGGTTCTCGCCGATCCGGAAGTGGCCGCGGCGAAGGATTTCTGGGCGCTGGCGACGCGCGCCGAGGCCAACGTCCTGCTTGGCCGCCTCGATGCCGCGCGCGCCGATCTCAATGCGGCGCGCGCATTCGGCGACGAGGGCGCCGGCTCGAGCACGCGCCGGCAGCTTCGGCTTGTCCTCAGCGAGGCCGGCCACACGCCGGCGAAGATCGAGAAGCTTCTTGCGCCGCTCGCGCCGCGCTTGACGGTCCACTATCTCGGCGCGACGAACTCCGCCGGCCTCTGGAAGCGCTACGGCGACGGCCCTGCGGCCGCCATGGCACGCGAGCGCATCGGCGCGGCGTTGAAGAAGCTCAATCCCGGCGCGCTGGTCGGGTCACTCGGGACCCCCGGCGAAATCCTCCTGGCGGAAGCTGCGCTGGCGGCGGGGCGCGAGCTCAACGTGATGCTGCCGCTCCCGCCGGCCGCTTTCGTGAAGCTCGCCCTGAAAGGCGCGGGCAGGCAGTGGCGCGAACGCTTCGCGGCTTGCTGCGCCAACGCGCACAGGCTCGGCACCATCGCCGAGGATCCGGATTCTGACGATCCGACGCTTGGAGACTATTCCGCGCGCGTCGCCATGGGGCTTGCCTTGCAGCGCGCGCAGAATATCGACGGCGGGGCAGCGCAATTGGTCCTCACCGATTCCGCTGCCGAGGGCGTTGATGCCGGCGCTGCGGCTGCCTGGACCAGGGACAAGGCGCGCCGGCAGGTGATCCTGGCGCTTGGCGACGCGCCCGCTCCGGCGCAGCGCAAGCGTGAAGAACCCCGCCAGTGCTGCGCCGTGATCTTCGGCGACCTTCCTGGCTTCTCGAAGATGCCGGAGAAATTCCTGCCGATCTTCTGGGACACCGTCATGCGCGCGATCGGCGACGTGGTCGCGGAAAGCGGGGAGGCGGTCGCCCTCAAGAACACATGGGGGGATGCCATCCACCTCGTCGTCCCCGATGTCCGCAGCGCCGCTGGAATCTGCCTCACGGTCCAGAAGCGGCTCGCGACGATCGACGGCAGCCTGCTCGGGCGCGAGGAGGCGCCCACCATGCGCATCGGTGCGCACTACGGACCTGTCTTCGCCGACTGGGATCCGGTCGTCGGCCAGCACACCTATTACGGTCGCGCACTGTCGCGCGCCGCGCGCATCGAGCCGATCACCCCGCCCGGCACCGTCTACGTCACGGAAGCCTTCGCCGCGATCCTGCTGCTCGAAACGCGCGGCGAATTCACCTGCACCTATGTCGGCCAGGTCCCGCTCGCCAAGGGATACGGGACGTTCCGCATGTACGAGATGCGCGCAGAGGCTTAGCTGCCCTCCACCGCCATCGCCTTCAGCACCGCCTTCACTTCGAACGGTCTGAGGCCGGGATAGGCGCCGAGGAGCAGCGCCACGCAGCCGCAGACGATCGGCGTGGCGAAGCTCGTGCCGGTCATCGTTGTGTAGCCGCCGCCATGCGCGGCGACCGGCACGTTCTCGCCGTGCGCCGAATATTCGATCACGTCATTGCGGTAGAGCCAGCGCCGCTCCGGCCCTTGGCCTTCGTTGTCGACACCGACGCAGGGAATCAGCGCTGCCGGGTAACCCTCATCCTGCAGCGGCATATTGCGGCGCGAGGCGACGATGACGATGCCCCTGCGATAGGCATGCTCGGCAAGCGCATTCATGCGCTGCAGATATTTGTCGCTCGCGGCGAGGCTCATGTTGAAGAGCACCGCCTCGCTCCGCGCGGCGTGCTCGAAGCCCGCGAGCATCGCTTCGCCGCTGCCGCGATTATTGCCGCCGAGCACCCGCACGTCGACGAAGCGGACATTCGGCGCGATGCGGGCGATGATCGAGGCGACGCCGGTGCCGTGGCCGTAAATGTCGTTGTTGGCGCTCGGGTCGCTCGTGCGGTTCGTGACCTCGCCTTCCGCGTCGGCCTCGAAGATCGTGCCGCGAAGAATCTTTCCCGCGAGGTCGGGATGCGAGCCGTCGATTCCGCTGTCGAGCACCGCAACGATGACCGGCGCCAGTTCGCACTTTGAGAGCTCGTCGATCGGGACCTCAAGGGCGCGCGCCAGCAGCCCCTTCGGCAGGCTCATTGCGCCGCTCCGGGCGCGGGAGCCATCGCCTCGACCGCCTCCAGCATGCGCGCGAGCTGCCGGACGGTGCCGCTGTCGCGCTGCAGCAGGCGACCGACGCGATCCAGCACCTCCTGCGCCTCGGGGTTGGGCGCGAGCGCGGCCGGTTGCGGCGTCGCGGAATCGGCGTCCTCTGAGCGGGCGCGGAGCAGCAGCGCCTGGTTCACCACCAGCGCCGCGATGGTGGCAAGGCAGGCATAGAGCTGCCCGTCGTCCATGGTGAAGCGCTTGCCGTCCTTGTTGGAAACCGCGGTGATCACCCCGATCAGCCTGTCGCCGAGTATCATCGGCGCCGAGATCACCGCCTTGATCCCGCCCATCGTCTCGCTCTGCGTCACGTCCTTGTAGCGCGGCGCGCCGATCTGCACTTCGCCCGTCTCCGCGGCGAGGCCGGCGAGGCCCTGCCCGAAGGGCACCCGCTGCCCGACGAGGATGCTCTCCGATTCCTTGTTGCCGTAGGTCATGACGAAGGTCAGGTCGTTCTGCTCCGGGTCATAGACGAGGAGCGAGCCTTCGTCGGCCCCGACCGCGCGCACGCCGGTCTCCACGATGAGGCGCAGCACCTGGTCCTCGCCGGTCGCCGGCATCAGGCCGAGGTAGCGCGTCATCAACTCGGCCTGCACGTTTCTTGCGTCAGCCATGTCGTTCTCCCCGCGCGATGGCCCGGACCATCTATGCGCTCTTCATCATGCCTGCGGACCGGGCTGGTCCGCCCGGTGACGGCGCCTTCGTCGCGCCCATCTGCCCGCTTTTCGGCGCACCTGCGATCTCCGCCGGCCTGACCGGCACCGAGCCATGCACCTCGAAGTCGCCGGTGTCGGCGTAAGCCTTCTTCGCCTGCGCGAGCTTCGCGTAGAGCGTCGTCGGCTTGGCCGCGAGATCCTCCGGCGTGCCGATATCGGCGAAGCGGCCATCCTCCAGGCAGATGATCTGATCGGAAAGCGCGCCGACGAGCTCCATGTCGTGATCGACGAGGAGCACCGTACGCTTCATCTTCGCCTTGCGGATCGTCTCGACGATCTTTCCGACGCTTACCGCGTCGATGCCGGTGGAGGGCTCGTCGAGGAGCAGGATGCGCGGCTCGGCGAGGAGTGCGCGGGCGATGGCGAGCCGCCGCCGCTCTCCGCCGGCAAGTCCGCTCTTCCCCGCCATGCGTGGGACGGGCGCGGCAAGCGGATCGTCGGGCGAGATGCGCTCAAGCGCCGGCCAGAGATCGGCGGCGCGACAGGCCGCCTCCATCCGCGCGTCGGTGGCGTCGGGCACGCCGAGCCGGAGATTCTCGCGCACGTCGGCTTCCACGAAGAGCGGAAACTGCGACACGGTCGCGATCATCGAGCGAAGCTCCGACAGGCGGATGTCGCGGATATCGATCCCGCCGATGGTGACGCGGCCGCCCTGCGGGTCGAAGAGCCGCGCGACGAGCCGCAGGATCGTCGTCTTGCCCGAGCCGGAGCGACCGACGAGCGCCGTCACCTTGCTCGTCGGAAAGGCGAAGCTCACCTGGTCGAGCACGGTGCGCTCCGGCGTCGGCCGGTAGGTGAGGTCCTTCAGCGCGAGGTCGTAGAGCTTGAGATGCGCGACATCGGTCGTGCCCTTGTCCTCGACCTCCAGCGGCTCCTCGAGGATCAGCCCGATCTTCTCGATGTTCGGCCAGGCGGTGTTGATGCCCGAATAGAACTGGATCATCTCCTGGATCGGCTGCACGACGCGCGGCACGAAGAGGTAGATGCCGACGACCGCCTGCACGGCGTCGCCGCGGACCGCGAAGACCGCCCAGAGTATGAGGCCGACCTGCAGGACGGTTGGCACCGCCGCCTGGAACTGGTTGGCCTTTTCGCCCTGGATCGCCGCCTGCACCTGCGCCTCGGCGAGCGCCTTCAGGCGCGCCCCGAAAGCTATGGAGCGGCGCGGCGCAGCGTCCATGAGCTGCACTTCCTGTGGCGCGGTGAGGGAATCGACCAGCGTGTTGTTGACCGCGGCGAGCCGCTCGCGCACCTCGCCATAGGCTCCGCGCAGCCGGCTCGAGAGCCACCATCCACCGACCGGAAGAACCACCAGCAGCACGGCGAGCAGCGCGTAGATGACGTCGTCCTGCCCGCGCAGCTCGCTCAAATTGTAGAAAAGGAAGAGCACCGCGGTGAGGAGTGACACGCCGCGCACGAACGGGAAGGTCAGCACGTCCCGGAGCATCGGCTGAGCGCCGGCCGTGTACTGCATGATGACGGCGCTGTTCTCGCCCATGTCATGCCTGGCGTGATAGGTCGGCCCTAGCCGGATCAGCTTGTCGTGCAGGCGGAGCTGCAGCTTCTGCAGCATCAGCGTGTTGATCCACACCGTTCCGACGCGGTTGGCGAAGGAGAGCGCGATGACCAGCAGCGCGGTCAGCGCAAAGAGGATCGCCGTCCATTTCGTGTCGGGCGGGAGCACGTAGTCGACAAGTCGGAAGCCCTTGGCGCTTGTCTGCGCACCAGTCGCACTTGCGGCCGACGGTTCCGCGCCGCTCGAAGCGGCCGCGGGAGGCTGGGACACGGTTTCGTGCTGAGCCTGGCCGATGAAATTCGCGATCAGCTGCGCGTTGTACTGCGTGACCACGTTGGCCACGAGCGCCAGCGCGGTAATCAGGTAGAACGGCTTGGCAATGCCGGAGATCGCCTGCCGCGCCCAGCGGAACAGCTTGAGCGGCGAGAGCGGCGACTGCGCGACAGGCGGTGCGATCGGACCTTTCACGGCTCCCCCGGAATTGCAGCCGTTCTCAGCCTAGACCGGCCGCCAAATCAAGCCGCGCCCTGTGAACGCGACATTGCGCCCGGCGTCAATGCGAGCCGCAGCCGCAATCGGCGTCGTGCTCGTGGTGATCGTGATGCACATGGCCGTGCGCGTGCCCCTGACCATGATCGTGGCCGCAATTCGCATCGTGGACATGGAGCGAAGGATTGGCGCGCCAAGGACTGGAGAATGCGGAGAGCATCGCGGTTGCGTCGGCTTCCCGCCCGGCGCTCCGAAGCGCACCGGCCCAGCCATTCAACACCTGTGTCCGAAATCCCGCGAGTTCCGGATTTGCGAGGGTGTCGATCGCCGCGATGCTGGCCGCGAACTTCATTTCCGCGGCGTCCATCTGCTCCAGCGCCGCCAATCCCGCGCCGGCATTGGCGAGTACCGCCGCCCGCACCGTCTCGATGGCGCGCGAGGGAAGGGCGCCATCCAGCGCTGCCATGACCTTCTCCGCGCGGCTCATGTCCGCAATGACCTTCCGCGCCTGCCCGAGCGCCAGGCGCGAGCGCGCCAGATGCACGAGAAGCTGCAGCCGCGCCGCATTCGCGTCACGCCCGGCGCGCGCGATATCAGCAGGGAGGATGGAAAGCGCCGCCTCGAATGCCGTTACCGCGACGGCATGCCGGCCCTGTTTCTGCGCCAGCCCCGCCGTGGAGCGATGCAGCATCACCGATCGGCCGCGCCATTCGCCATCGGCCGGGAGCTTTTCCGGCAGCAGTCCCGCTGCCTCGCCCAGTACAGCCGAGGCAGCGGCCTCGTCACCGACGGCGAGGCATTCGTCGGCGAGCGCCACGAGCGAGTCGATCAGGCGACCACGCGCCGCTTGTCCCCTGGAATTCCCGAAGGCCTCGCGTTGCAGCGTCGCGTTGCGCCGCGCTATCGCCAGCCGGGTCTCTTCGGGCGCATCGGCGGAAAGTTCGGCCTGCATGGTCTTCATCCCCTTTCGGCGCCCAAGAAGAAGGGGCGGCGAATCTCGCCGCCCCCGGATCAGAAGCGCGCCTCAGACCTCGAAATAGGCGCCGCAGTTCCAGCAATAGTAGCCGATATACACGCTGCTATCGACGACCACGTCGTTCACGGCCCAGCAGTTCCAGCAAACCGCGCCGGTCCACGACCGGGACTGACCCTCGACATCGCTGACCTGGGGCTTCGTGCCCTTGCCGATCTTCTTCGCGTCGACCTTGTCCTTGTCGCCCTTCTTGGTCAGTTTGACTTTTGCGTCTGCCATTTTACGTCTCCTTCAGAAAGCACAGGCCACCCGGAAGGGTGACCCCCTCATACCCGCGCTCGGGAAACCGGCTCCGAAGACAGGCACCATGCTCGGCAACGCCGTCCCGGGGATGTCTGACATCCGCCAGATGCAGCGCGTCGCCTATGGGTAAATCATTGAGCGGGTGCCTGTCTGAATTCCGAGCGAAGACCGCGGGAATTTCTCTCAGCGGTCAGGAATGCACAAGTTACAAAACGGAAAAGCCGTGAAAAAACCGCCGCTGCGCTGTCGCGGAAGGTAGGGTATTCGCGTTCTGTTATAATATATCAAATGACGACTGTTATGAAATAACAAGCAAGGGCGGAATCCTTGGCCAACGGGCTTCGTTCGCTACTGGCTGTGGATCAATACGGGCGCCCTCCAGCGCATTAATCCGGGCGCTTCGCAGGATGTCTGCCGGACGCCTACCCGCTCACGTTGTTCTCAAGCGACGAACAGCTCCGTCTTCTTGAACGTCCGCACGTCGACCAATCCGACATCCGAGATGCGCAACTCCGGGATGACCACGAGCGCAAGCAGCGAGTGCTGCATGAAGGCGTTGTTGAGCGAGCAGCCGCAGGCGCGCATCGCCTCAACCATGCGGGTCGCCTTCGCGGCGACGATCTCGGCGCGCTCGTCCGACATCAGTCCGGCAATCGGCAGCTCGACCAGCGCCAGCTCCTCGCCCCCGCTCACCACCACCACGCCGCCGCCGACCTGCTGCAGCCGGTTCGCGGCCTGCGCCATGTCGCTCTTGCTGGTGCCGACGACGATGATGTGATGGCTGTCGTGCGCGACCGTGCTCGCGACGGCGCAATCCGCGACGTAGCCGAAACCCGAGACGAAGGCATTTGTCACCGCGCCGCTGCCGCGATGCCGTTCGACGATCGCGATCTGGCAGACGTCCTGCGCCTTGTCGGATTCGACCAGCCCGTCGGTCACGGCCAGGGTTCGTTCGAGCGCGCGCGTCGGAGCCTGGTTTTCGATCACGCCGATCACGCGCGCCGTGACGGCGTTCGCGCCCTTTGGCGCGGCGATGTCGAAATCCTCGGCCGCGATGCTTCTGCCGACCTTCACCGTCCCGCGCGAGAAATCCGGATAGGCGTAGGGAGGCAGGTCCGCGACGAGACGTCCGTTCTCCGCCATCACCACGCCGCGTGCGATCACCATTTCGACCGGCAGCGCGACAAGATCGGAGGTCAGGATAAGGTCGCCGCGCCGGCCGGGCGTGATCGAGCCGAGCTCGCGCTCCAGCCCGAAATGCTGCGCGGTATTGAGTGTCGCCATCTGGATCGCCGTGATCGGCTTCAGGCCCTGCGCGATCGCGTGCCGCACGACGCGGTCCATGTGTCCTTCATGCACCAGCGTCCCGGGATGGCAGTCATCGGTGCAGAGGATGAAGTTTCGCGGGTCGAGCCCGCTCTCGGTCACCGCCTTGATCTGCGCGGCGACGTCGAACCAGGCGGAGCCGAGCCGCAGCATGGCGCGCATCCCCTGGCGGACGCGCGCGATCGCATCCTCTGCCCGCGTGCCTTCGTGATCGTCCACCGGACCGCCGGCGGCGTAGGCATGGAAGGCGCGTCCGAGATCGGGGGAGGCGTAGTGGCCGCCGACCGTTTTGCCCGCCATCTGCGTCGCGGCGATCTCGCCCAGCATTTTTGCGTCGCCGGCGACGACGCCAGGGAAGTTCATCATCTCGCCGAGGCCGATGATGTTGGGCCACGCCATCGCCTCGCGCACCTCTTCGGGCCCGAGGCTCGCGCCGGCGTTCTCCAGTCCCGGCGCGCTTGGAACGCAGCTCGGCATCTGCACGAAGATGTTGACGGGGAGGGCCATCGCCTCGTCGTGCATCAGTTTCACGCCGGCGAGTCCCAGCACGTTGGCGATCTCGTGCGGGTCGATGAACATCGACGTCGTGCCGTGCGGGATCACGGCGCGGGCGAACTCGGTCACCGTCACCATGCCGCTTTCGACATGCATGTGGGCGTCGCAGAGGCCGGGGACGAGGTAGCGCCCCTCGGCCTCGATCACCCTCGTTTGCGGCCCGATTGTATGGCTCGCGTCCTCGCCCACATAGGCGAAGCGCCCGTCGGCGATCGCAACATCGGTGCCCGGGATGATCTCGCCGGAATAGACGTTCACCCAGCGTCCGCCGCGGACCACCATGTCCGCCGCGCTCCGCCCCATGGCGACATCGACCAGCCGCTTGGCGCTATCGGGCCAGCTCTTCAGCATTCCGCTCCTCAGATACGCTCTGCTTCCGGTTCCCGTATACCCCGCCAGGCGAGGCGGATCACTCCGCCCTGCACGACGGATTGCACCGCCTGCGGCCAGAGCGCCACCAGGCACGTGCCTTCCTTGTGCCGCGCCGACGGGTAGACGACGCCGTTGTGGCCGCGCGCCCGTGCGATATCCGCGAGCGCATTGCCGGCCGGATATCCGATTGCCGGATCGGGATGCAGGCAGGTCGGCGCGGGGAGGGCCGCGCGGAGATCGACGAAATCTCCGGCGAAACTCGCGAACAGCTCCGCGCATTCGACCGTGGCGGTGAAATCGTTGATGCGCACGAATTCTCGGGTGAGGTGGAAGCTCACCTCCGCGATGCAAGTCTCCACCGCGAGCGCCGCATACCATGCGCCGCGCCCGGGTCCGTTGAAGCGGTTGAGTTCCCGCGGCCGCCAGTAAGCGAAGGCGGCATTGATGAAGGCCGCATGCGGCAACCCGAATACCAGCTCCTTCGACTGGATCTGCGCCGAACCATGGACCTCGGCGCGAAGGCGCGCGCTGGTCGCGCCTTCGATCTCCGCCAGCGCATCGAGATCCTCGGCATCGACGAGCGCGAGCAGGACGGGATCACGCAGGCGCGCCGTCGAGACGAGACGCACTGTCCGCTCAAGAGCGAGGCGCGCGAGAGGGAAGGAGAGGTCGGCAGGGATCGGGGGCGTTCCGCTGGCGCCCCCGGCGGCGTTCATCAGAGTCCGCCCCGCAGCGCATCGACATGCTGGCGTATGTCGAGCATCAGCGGAATCCCGCCCTGCTGCATCGCTGCGATCGGGGTCAGGTTCTGGAAGAGCGGGCCGCTGTTCTGAAGCCGTGGCCAGCGATCGGCCATGTCGTCGGCAAAGAGGAGGTGCAAGCCCTTGAAGATACCCACCAGCGCCGAGATGCGGGTAAGCTGATCCTGCGAGAAGGTCTGCCTCCAGCCGTCGGCGCTGATCCGGTCCCAGGTGCTCGGCGATACGCCGACAAGCGCGGCCGCATCGTTGCCGGTGAGACTCCATGCGGCGGCAAGGTTGCGGATTGCCTTCAGCGCAGTTGGCGTAAGCCGCGCGCGCTCCGCCGAATCCGTGAAGGTTTGGGGAAGAGCGTTTCCTATCCCCGGCGTGAAGGAGCGAGTCTTCGAGACAGGTCTTGGCATGGCGCTATAAATAGCACCATATGATGCTGCCTTCAACGTCATATGCGGACCATTTGCCACATCCTTGACTCCTGTGGTGTTCGGGATTTTACTGGAACAAAAGCAGAACACAAGATTTGACCCGCCATGACTATCCCCGCCGTGGTGCATGCGGAGCTTTGCCGTCTGCGCCGCGATATCGCCCGGATCGAAGGCCGGCTGGCCGAGGAGGACCGGCTGCCCGACGCCGTGTTTTCACCTCCCGACCCGCTGGTTCTCCGGACCGCTGGCGAACCGCGGGCGGGGGGGAAATCGCGCGGACGGCTCGCGCTCGGCATTGCCGCTCTCGACGCCGTTCTCGACGGCGGCGTGCCTCTCGCGGCGCTGACCGAAATCCGCGCCGGGCAGAGCCGCGATGGCGGCGCGGCGAGCGGCTTCGCGCTGGCGCTCGTTGCACGGCTGATGGCGGCAGGAAAGTTCTCCGCCCTCGTCTGGATCGGCGAAGCCGACCTCCGCCGCGAGACTGGCGCGCTCTATGCGCCCGGCCTTGCCGCGCTCGGGCTCGACCCGGCGCGGGTCATCGAGGTCGCAGTGCGTACGGAGAAGGAGGCGCTGTGGGCCTTCGAGGCGGCGCTCGACTGCCATGGCCTCACGATGGCGGTCTGCGAACTGCGGCAGGCGTCGCTCGATCTTTCGGCCACCCGCCGCTGTGCGCTGCGTGCGCGCGAGGGAGGCGTCACCGGCCTGCTCCTCCGCCTCGGCAATGAATGGGCCGAGCCGAGCGCGGCGGAGATCCGTTTCGGCGTCGCTCCGGCGCCGGCCGGCGATATCGGCGGCTTCACCGCTGGAGTGGGCCGCATGGCCTGGCGACTGACGCTGGAGAAGAACCGGCTGGGGCCGACAGGCGCCTTCACGGTGGAGTGGAATGCCCATGAGCGAAGCTTCGTCGAGCGGGGAGCGAGGGCCGCCCTCGCGGATCCTCAGCCTCTATCTGCCGCGCCTCCCGACCGACCGTCTCGTCCGCCTCTGGCGGAAAGCGGGGGCGGGGCAGGGCTCAGGCGCGCTTCCTGAAAGCTTCGCGCCGGGAAAGACGCCGCTCGCCATTGTGGCGAAGCTGAAGAGCGCGCTCCGCATCGTCGCGATGGATGCGGAGGCCGAGCGGCGCGGGATACATCTCGGCACGAGCCTCGCCGATGCGCGCGGCGCCTTTCCCGAGCTTGTCGTCGCCGAGGCCGACGAGGCGGTCGACCGGGCGCTTCTCGAAAAGCTCGCCGACTGGTGCGATCGCTACACGCCGCTCGTCGCGCTCGATGCGCCGCATGGCCTGTTCCTGGACATTTCCGGCTGCGCGCATCTCTTCTCCCGCGGCGAGGGCAACGGCGAAGCGGCGCTCCTTGCCGATGTGCTGCAGCGTCTCGCTCGACAGGGCTTTGCGGCACGGGGCTCTATCGCTTCCACCGCCGGTACTGCCTGGGCGCTGTCGCATTACGGCGCGGGCGGGTGCATTCCCCCCGGCGACGAGGCGGAGGCGATCGCCGGCCTGCCTATCGCCGCGCTCCGCATCCCCGCCGCGGAGGAATCATTGCTCGACCGGCTCGGGCTGAAACGCATCGGCCAGTTGATCGGCAAGCCGCGGGCGCCGCTTGCCGCCCGCTTCGGGGTCGGCCTCGTCACGCGCCTCGACCAGGCGCTCGGAGCGCTCGATGAGGTGCTTTCACCCCGCCGCCCGGCGCCGCGCCTCTCCGCCGAACGGCGTTTCGCCGAGCCGGTCGTGGATCAGGACTCGCTCCTGCAGACGGTCGCCTCGCTCGCCCGCACGCTGGTGCCGGCGCTTGAGCGGCATGGCATTGGTGCGCGGCTCCTGGAAGCCAGCTTCTATCGCATCGACGGAGAGGTCGCGCGCGCCGAGGTCGGCACGGCAGCGCCGCTCCGCGCGCCGGAGACCGTCGCCATGCTCTTTTCGGAGCGGCTCGCGGCGCTCGGCTCTGAATGGGAGGCCGGCTTCGGCTTCGACATGGTGCGCCTCGCCGTTCTCCGCTCCGAGCCGCAGGACGCGGCGCAGATCGATCTCGCGGGTAAGGTAGCGGACGGCGCGGATCTCGCGCGTCTCTTCGATCGGCTCGGCGCGCGGCTCGGGGAGGCGCGTGTCACCCGTTTCATCCCCGTCGATACCCATATCCCCGAGCGTGCCGTGCTGGCGGAGCCGGTTGCCCAGTCCGCAGCGTTGGAGCGCTTCGGGAGGGGGGCGGAAGCCTCGAGGTCGCTCCCCCCTCCCGAAACCGGCTTTGCTTCGCACGCCGGTTTCGACCTCCCCTCGAGGGGGAGGTTAAGTGGCAGCACTTCGGCCATGGACTTCCCGGAAGCGGCAGAGACGCCGCCCGACCGGCCGCTCCGTCTCTTCGCGCGCCCCGAGCCTGTCGAAGTGATGGCAGAGGTGCCGGAAGGCCCGCCGCTACGCTTCCGCTGGCGGCGTGTGATGCACGAGGTGGCGCGCGCCGAGGGGCCGGAGCGCATCGCGCCGGAGTGGTGGCGGCGGGAGGACATGGATCGCGCCACGCGCGACTATTTCCGCGTCGAGGATTTTGAGGGCCGCCGCTACTGGCTCTTCCGCGAAGGCCTCTACGGCCGCGAAACGGCAAGCCCGATCTGGTATGTCCACGGGCTCTTCGCCTGACCTTGCCCGCTCCGCATGCCGTCAACCGCTTCAAGCCGCGAGCGGGTATGCCTCTTCCATCACATACGGCCCACCACCGCGCGAATCGCGCGACGAGAGGAGCAGAAAGCGGCCCACGGGGAAGAGCGGCGTGCGAAAATCACCGCGCAGCGCCAGGTAGGTCGCGGCGTCGGCCTCGCTCACCCCCTTGATCCGCGCCAGCGTGACATGCGGACGGAATTTTCTACGCTCCGGCTCGAGTCCGATGCGCTGGATGATGCGTTCGTGCTCGCTTTGCAGTTCGCGGAGCGCGGGGGAGTTTCGTACGCAGGCGACGATCGAATGCGGCTTGTTGCCTCCGAAGGCGTCAAGCCCGGAAAGCGAAAGGTCGAAGCTCGGGCGGTCCACGCGCTCGAGCGCCGCGCCCACCTCAGCGGCCGTCCGCTGATCGGTATCGCCGATGAAGCGGAGCGTGATGTGGTAGTTTTCCGGATCGACCCAGCGCGCGCCCGGCAATCCGCCGCGCAGTAGCGAAAGGGAGAAGGCGAGGGGGGCGGGGATTTCCAGGGCGGTGAACAGACGCGGCATGCCAGCCTCGCGAATCACGCTTTGACGACTGCAGGAATATTAGCGGGTTCCGTCCGCATGTGCAGGGCGCGCGGCGGCCGACGCCACGAAAAAGGCCGGCCCCGAAGGGCCGGCCTAGAATTACCTCTGGGGATTGAACCATACTTACTGTCCGGCCCGGAAGACGTCGGGGGCTGGGGGCTGGGTTCCTTCGCCTTCCTCGGCCGGACATGAGGCAACAAGGGAAGGATCGAAATTCAGGATGGCACTCGAAAGGCTGAATCGGGGCATCTTTGTGGAATCCCAAAAGCCCGGGAATCCGCTGTTCCCCGGCCGGCAGGAATCTTGCTGCAAGCTTCATCGTTCGCGCTATGCTTGCCGGATTGTGAAAGGAGGCGCGCTTGAGCGAGAGCGAGGACTGGTCTCTTGGTGGGCGGCGGGTTGTCCCGGGGACACGACCGACCGCCCAGCTCCAGGTGTCCTTCGACAGGCGTGAACTCGATGCCATTCTCAGGATTTATGGTCGCAAGGTAGCCGAGGGCGAGTGGCGGGATTACGCCATCGATCACCTGGCCGACCGTGCCGTGTTCTCCATCTTCCGCCGCACCAGCGAAATGCCGATCTACCGCGTGGAGAAACTCCCGGCCGCAGCCCGCAAGCAGGGCGCCTATCGAGTCGTTACGCCGACCGGACTGATCCTGAAGCGCGGCCACGACCTCGCTGTCGTCCTGCGCATCCTTGAGCGGCCGAAGCTCTCGCTCGTCCGCTAGGGCGAGTCGGGCAGCGTCGCGTTTCCCGCCCCGAGCGGCCTCTGCATCAGCACGGTGTCGAGCCACCGCCCGTGCTTGAAGCCCGATCCTTCAATGATCCCGATGCGCCGGAAGCCGTGGCTCTCGTGCAGCCCCACGGAGCCGGGATGCTCCAGGCCTCCGCCGATGACGGCGATCATCTGTCGGTATCCCTTTTCCTCGCATGTCGCGATCAAGCGGCCGAGCAGCGCCTTTCCGACGCCTCTCCGCTGCGCTTGCGGCGCGACATAGATGCTGTCCTCCACCGAGAAACGATAGGCGGGCCGCGGACGGTAGGGCCCCGCATAGGCATAGCCGAGCACGCTGTCGCCGAACGCCACGAGATGCGGAAAGCCCTTGGACACGAGCTCGCACCAGCGGCGCGTCATCTCCGCCCCGTCCGGCGGCTCGATCTCGTAGGATGCCGTGCCGGTGAGGACGGCCTCGGCGTAGATTGCCGTGATGGCGGGAATATCGCCCGCCTCGGTCGGGCGGATCAGGAAGCTGGCATGCATCCGTGCCGCTTATCGCGTCGGTGCTTCGCCGTCGAGGATGGCGCGGCCCAAAAAACAAACGCGGCGCCGAAGCGCCGCGTTCTGAAGCCCGTTGCTGCTCCGCCTAGTTGCGGTTGTTTCCCATGAACTGCAGCAGGAACATGAAGAGGTTGATGAAGTCGAGGTAGAGCTGCAGCGCGCCGATGATGGACGCACGGCCCGCCGCGACTGCATCGTTCGCAACGAAGTCATAGGTGTTCTTCAGCCGCTGCGTGTCGTAGGCGGTGAGGCCTGCGAAGATCAGCACGCCGAGTGTGGAGATCGCGAACTGGACGGCCGGGGAGCCGAGGAAGATGTTCACGATCATGGCGATCACAATGCCGATCATGCCCATGAACAGGAACGAGCCCCAGCCGGAGATGTCCCGCTTTGTCGTGTAGCCCCAGAGGCTCAGTGCACCGAACGAGGCGGCGCTGATGAAGAACGTCTGAGCGATGCTCTGCCCGGTGAAAACCAGGAAGATCGACGACATCGAAAGGCCCATCACCGCCGCGAAGGCGAAGAAGACGAGCCGCGCCGTCGCCGGCTGCATGCGGTTGACCGTCGCCGAGAGGCCGAACACGAAGGCCAGCGGCGCCAGCATGATGACCCACTTCAACGGGCTGTTGTAGATGGCGCTGCCGAACGGCGTCAGCCCGTTCTCGTTGAAGGCGGCGACGAAGGCGCCGTACGCAACGATGCCGGTCAGCGCGAGGCCGATCGCCATGTTGTTGTAGATGCCGAGCATGAAGGCGCGCAGACCCTGGTCGAGGGTCTCGACCCCTGCGCCGGCCCGACTGCGGGCGGCAGGCGTGTACCCCCGATCGAATTCAGCCATTGGAGATCCTCCTAGAACGATGCCCGATCCGAATAACGGGCTTCGACCGCGAATATGGAGACCCACTCACTGGGACACAAGCCTTTCCCCGGCAAACCGCCGCGTTCTTGCCGAATTTTAACAAACGCCGCCAGGAGCGAAGCAGTGCGGGTCAGAGGTTCTTCAGGAGTTGCGCGGGTTTCACGGAGAGAATCCGCCAGGTGCCGGCAAGGCCGAGCCCGAGCGTCACCGCGAGCGCGGTCGCCGCGGCGGTTGCGGCCACGCTCGGATACACGGTGAATTCGAGCTCCATGACGTGCTTCACCACATACCAGGCCGCCGCGGAGCCTGCCGCCAGGGCGAAAACCGCCGTGGCGATGCCGAGCAGGCCATACTCCAGCGAGAAGGCGGAGAGGAGCACCGGGCGCGTGGCGCCCAGCGTCTTCAGGATGACGGCATCCTGCCGCCGCTGCCGCTGCCCGGCGGCGAGGGCGCCGCCCAGCACCAGCATCGAGACGACCAGCGCCAGCGACGCGGCCACGCGTACAGCGAGCGCCAATTCGGCCACGACGGCGTTGACCGATTCGATCGCCTGCCGGACGCTGACCGAGGTGATTCCGGGGAAGCCGTGCGTGACCGCCGCGAGCACGGCGCGCTCCGCATCGCGCCCGGCGCCGGGCGGAAGCCGCAGCGTTGCGAGATGCGCGTGCGGCGCACCGCTCAGCGTATTCGGCGAGAAGACGATGACGAAATTGATGGAGAGCGAGTCCCAGTCGACCTGGCGCAGATTCGCGATCTTCGCGGTGATGGTGCGCCCGAGCACGTTCACGCCGATAGTGTCGCCGATCTTGAGGCCGAGCGCCTCAGCCGTCTCGTTCTCGAGCGAGACGAGCGGCTCGCCCGCATAGCCGGGCGCCCACCATGTTCCCGAGACGAGCGTCGAATTCTCCGGCACCGTATCCGAATAGGTGATGCCACGGTCGCCGCGGAGCACCCAGCTTTCGCTGCGCTTGCCCGTGAGATCGGCGACCGGTGTGCCCGCCACCGCGACGATGCGGCCGCGCAGCATGGGGACGGTCTCCACAGTCCCGCCCGGAACGGTTTTTTCGATCAGGCTGACGAAGGCGTCGCGTTCCTTGTCCTGCACGTCGACGAAGAAGAAGTCCGGCGCCTTGTCGGTGATCGTGCCGGCAAGCTGGTCGCGGAGGTTGGTGTCAATGAGCGCGAGGCTCACCAGCAGCGTCAACCCGAGCCCGAGTGAGAGCACGACGCTCGGCGTCAGCGCTCCGGGACGATGGATATTGCGGATCGCCAGCCTGAGGGGCGTGCCGCGCACCGTCCGGAAGCGCGCGGCAAGGGCCATGATGGCGATCGCCACGAGCCGCAGAACGATGAACGAGCCGATGACCGCGCCGATATAGAAGAGCGAGAGCTGCCGGTCGCCGGCCAGCCGAACGGCGAGCACGGCGAGTGCGAGCAGGGTTACCCCCTGCGCGAGCCGATAGCGGAGCGGAGGCTTGAGCGGCGCGTGGATCGCGCGGTCGGCGAAGAGGCTCGCGGCGGGAAGCTGGCGCGCCCTGCCGAGCGGCCCGAGCGCGAATCCGAGCGTAACCAGAAGCCCGTAGATCACGGCGAAGCCGAGTTCGGCCGGGTAGATGCGGATCGCGGACACGGGCACGAGGTTCGCGAGCGCCGCCTTGGCGGCGAAGGGCAGCAGCGCGCCGACCGCCAGCCCGATCGCGATGCCGAGTCCGGCGATCAGGAGAATCTGGATGAGGTAGACCCGGAACACCACGCCGTTCGGGGCGCCGAGACATTTCAGCGTGGCGATTGCCGGGCGTTTCAGGTCGACGAAGCTCGACACCGCGTTCGCCACTCCGACGCCGCCGACGACGAGGGCGGTCAGCCCGACAAGCGTGAGGAATTGCGAAAAGCGCTCGATGTTCTTGCTGAGGCTTGGCGCGGCGTTGTCGCGCGAGCGGATGCTCCACCCGGCCTCCGGAAAGCCTTTGCTCGCCTCGGCGCGGACGCGCCCGATGTCGTCGATGCTGTTTGCGCCTTCCGGCAACCGGACCCGGTAGGTCCAGGTGATCAGGCTTCCGGGTCGCACGAGGCCGGTTGCTTCGAGCGCCGCGATGGGCACGATGAGACGCGGCCCGAAGCCCAGTCCGCTCGACAGCAGGTCCGGCTCGGAACGGATGACACCACGCAGCTGCAGCGTCGCGGTGCCGATGCGGATCTGGTCGCCGGCCTTGATGCCGAGCCGGTCGAGGAGCTCAGGCGCGGCGAGCGCACCGAACATGCCATCGCGCTCAGCCATCAGCCCCTGCGCGTCGCTCGTGCCGTCCTCCAACGACAGCGTCCCGCCATGCGGATAGGAAGCATCGACGGCCTTCATCTCGACCAGCGTCTGGTTGCTCTCGTCGGCGCGCCGCACCATCGAGCGCGAGGCGGCGACCGTGCCGACCGCGCCCTTCGACTGGAAGAATTGCAGCTCCGCCGGCAAGGCCTCGCGCTGCGCCAGCGAGAAGGCGAGGTCGCCACCCAGGATGGTGCGGCCCTCGTCGGAAATCCCTTCGGTCAGCGCGCGTGACAGCGAATTGACCCCGGCAATTGCCGCGACGCCGAGCGCGATGCAGGCAAGGAAGACGTAGAAGCCGGAGAGCCCGCCCCGCAGCTCACGGAGCGCCAGCCTGAGCGAGACCGGCAGTCCGCCGATGCTCATGAGCGGACGGCGGCGACGCGGAGCGGCGCGGCGTCCGCCTCGATCTGCCCGGCGGCGATCCGCACGGTACGGTCGCAGCGCGTCGCGAGCGCACTGTCGTGGGTGACGAGGACCAGCGTCGTGCCGCGCTCGGCGACCGAGGCGAAGAGGAGGTCGGCGATCTCGTGTCCCGTCTCGCCGTCTAGGTTGCCGGTAGGCTCGTCGGCGATAAGGATGGCTGGATCGACAGCGAGCGCACGGGCGATTGCGACCCGCTGCTGCTCGCCGCCGGAAAGCTGCGCCGGATAATGCGACAGGCGTTCGCCAAGCCCCACCTGGCGGAGCACCTCCCCGGCGCGCGAAAAGGCGTCGTCCCGCCCGGCAAGCTCCAGTGGCACCGCGACGTTCTCGAGCGCCGTCATCGTCTGCATCAGGTGGAAAGCCTGGAAGACGAAGCCGATCTCCTTGCCGCGGAAACGGGCGATCCGGTCTTCGTCGAGGCCGGCAAAGTCCTGACCGGCGACGACGACACGCCCTGCGTCGATCTTCTCCAGCCCGGCGATCACCATGAGAAGCGTCGACTTTCCCGATCCCGACGGCCCGACCAGCCCGATGCTCTCGCCGCGGCCGACGGCGAGATTGACGCTCCTCAGCACATGCACCCGCGCCGGGCCGCTGCCGAGCGTGAGATCAACGTTGTCGAGGAGGATGACGGGGGCGGGCAGGGAATGGGGTTCGATCACGCGGCGGCCTTTTTCACTCCACAAGTTCCGCATATGGGTCGGGGATGAACAAGTTCAAAACGCTCTGCCGTGCCGGCGCGGTCGCGCTCGCCGCGTGCTGGTTTGCAATGCCGCCCCTGGCGGAGGCGAAGCCGGTCACCATCGTCGCCCTCGGCGACAGCCTGACGGCGGGCCTCGGTCTCGGCCCCGGCGAATCCTTCCCCGAGCAGCTCGAGGCGGCGCTGAAGGCGAAAGGGCACGACGTGACCGTCGGCAACGCCGGAGTGTCGGGCGATACGACAGCAGACGGGCTGGCGCGCCTCGACTGGTCGGTCCCGGCCGACGCGGACATCGTCATCGTCGAGCTTGGCGCCAACGACGCGCTTCGCGGCATCTACCCCGTGGTCACGCGGAAGACGCTGTCGGACATCCTCGCGAAGCTCACCGGCCGCGGCCAGAAGGTGCTTCTTGCCGGGATGCTCGCTCCGCCCAACCTGGGCGATCTGTACGGGAAGGGTTTCAACCCGATCTATCCCGACCTCGCAGCCCAGTACCACGTTCCGCTCTACCCCTTCTTCCTGGAGGGCGTTGCCGCTGACCCGACGCTCAATCAGGCCGACGGCATGCACCCGACGAAGGCCGGGGTGGCGAAGATCGTCGCGGCGATGCTGCCGGATGTGGAGAAGCTCCTCGCGACGGTCGCCGCGGGAGGCTGACTTGTTTCACCAGTTCCCGAGCCAGGCGGCGCCGAGGATTGCCCCCGGTCCGTTGGGCAGGTCTTCCTGCACGATGATCGCGCAGCCGTCGATGCCGTTTGCCATCAGCTCGTGCTCGGGCAGCGTGATCTTCACCGCGTCGCCGCTCCACATGCCGACCGGGCGCATGGTGCGCACGACGTTGTAATATTCGATGGTCGAGCCGGCGTTCTCGCCACGCGCGATCGCAACCTCGGTTTCCGACGTGATAAGCGCCAGGCGGATGGTTGCCGGCCATCGATGCGGCACGGACACGCCGCCCACCTCGATCTCGACCGTGCCATCGCCGCGGCGCATGGTGACAGGGATCGGCAGGGTGGAGTTGGCGATCGCGGCGTCGACGGCGCCACGATCGCTGCCGACGAAATCGGCTTGTCCGTTCACGACGATCTGCGGCGTGTAGACCCGGTTGCTGCCGCGCACCGTGGCGTAACTCCGCTGCCGCTCCGTATGCGCCGGATCGTCGAGGGTATCGCGCCAGCCTAGATAATCCCAGTAGTCGACGTGCAGCGAGAGCGCGACGACATCGGGGCGCTTCGCGAGTTCGGCGAAGTAGGCGTCGGCGGCGACGCAGGAGGAGCAGCCCTGGCTGGTGAAAAGCTCGACTATGGCCTTCGGCGCGGGACGCGCATCCGTACCGGCGGCGAGAGCAGTCGACGCGATGGCGCACGCCAGAATGCCAATAGATAATGCCTGGAGATGTTTCATCTATTCAGCTACGCGCTCAATCCCGTCACGGACCAGTCACAATGGATTGACACACGTGCATGTGAAGACGGCCGCGCTCGGCGGCCGTCCTTCTGAAGCTTCATGCGGGTCCCCCTCCGCGCGGCCTACGCCGCCTGCTTCACCAGGTTCCTCAGAACGTAGTGCAGAATGCCCCCGTTGCGGAAATATTCAAGCTCGTCGAGCGTGTCGATCCTGACCAGCATCGGAACGGCGATCGTGCGCCCGTCGGCGAAGACGACTTCAGCGTCAACCACCTGCCGCGGCTTGAGATCGGCGATGCCCTTCAGCGTCACCTTCTCGTCGCCCTTCAGCCCAAGCGTCTGCCAGCTCGTCCCTTCTTGCAGCACCAGCGGCAGCACGCCCATGCCGACGAGGTTCGACCGATTGATGCGCTCGAAGCTCTGCGCGATGACCGCGCGCACGCCGAGGAGCCGCGTGCCCTTCGCCGCCCAGTCGCGCGACGAGCCGGTGCCGTATTCGCGGCCGGCGAAAATGACGAGCGGCACCTTCTCGGCCTGGTAGCGCATCGCGGCGTCGTAGATCGGCAGCTTCTCGCCGGAGGGGTAGTGGATGGTCACGCCGCCTTCGACGCCTTTAACCATCTGGTTCTTGATGCGGATGTTCGCGAACGTGCCGCGCATCATCACTTCGTGGTTGCCGCGGCGCGCGCCGTAGGAGTTGAAGTCCACCGGCCGCACCTGGTGCTCCATCAGATACTCGCCGGCCGGGCCGTCGCGCTTGATCGAGCCGGCCGGGGAGATGTGGTCGGTGGTGATCGAATCGAGGAAGAGCCCGAGGACGCGCGCCCCGACGATATCGGTCAGCGGCTCCGGCGTCGGCTTCATGTCGGTGAAGTAGGGCGGGTTCTGGACGTAGGTCGAGCCGTCGGTCCAGCGGTAGGTGAGGCCGCCCTCGACCTGGATCTTGCGCCAGTGCTCGTCGCCCTTGAAGACGTCACCGTAGCGGTCGCGGAACATCTCACGCGAAATCACTTGGCGGATCAGCTCGGAGATTTCGGCGGAGGTCGGCCAGATGTCCTTCAGGTAAACCGGCTTGCCGTCCTCGCCCATGCCGAGCGGCTCGCGGGTGATGTCGACTTTCAGCGAGCCGGCGAGCGCGTAGGCGACGACGAGCGGCGGCGAGGCGAGATAGTTGGCCCGCACGTCCGGATTGACGCGGCCCTCGAAATTGCGGTTTCCCGAGAGCACCGAGCAGGCGACGAGGTCGTGTGCATTGATCGCCTCCGAGATCGCCTCGGGAAGCGGACCGGAATTGCCGATGCAGGTCGTGCAGCCGTAGCCGACGAGGTTGAAGCCGAGCGCGTCGAGATGCTCCTGCAGCCCCGCCTTCTTCAGATATTCCGTCACCACCTGCGAGCCGGGGGCGAGCGAAGTCTTCACCCACGGCTTCGGCCGGAGCCCCTTCTCGTGCGCCTTCTTGGCGAGCAGTCCCGCAGCGATCAGCACGCTTGGATTGGAGGTGTTGGTGCAGGACGTGATCGCGGCGATCACCACGTGTCCGTCGGCGATTTCGTAGTTGGTGTTCTCCACGCTCGCCTTCTTCGCCTCGCCGGCGCGGATGTCCTGCATCGCCTTGTCGAATTCCGGCGCGGCGGCGGAGAGCGCCACGCGGTCCTGCGGACGTTTCGGCCCGGCGAGCGAGGGGACAACGGAAGCGAGGTCGAGCGTCAGCGTGTCGGTGAACACGGGATCGGCGGAGCCGTCCTCGCGCCACAGGCCCTGCGCCCTGGCATAAGCCTCGACCAGCGCCACGCGGTCCGGCTCGCGCCCGGTCGCGGTTAGATACTTGATGGTGTCGCGCTCGATCGGGAAGAGGCCGCAAGTCGCGCCATATTCCGGCGCCATGTTGCCGATCGTCGCGCGGTCCTCGACGGTAAGGTTGGAGAGGCCCGGGCCGTAGAACTCGACGAATTTCCCGACGACGCCCTTCTTCCGGAGCATCTGCGTCACGGTCAGAACGAGATCGGTCGCGGTCGTCCCCTCGGGGAGCCTGCCGTCGATGCGGAAGCCGATCACCTCGGGGATGAGCATGGAGATCGGCTGGCCGAGCATGGCGGCTTCCGCCTCGATGCCGCCGACGCCCCAGCCGAGCACCGAGAGCCCGTTCACCATCGTCGTATGCGAATCCGTCCCGACCAGCGTGTCGGGGAAGGCGTAGGTGACCGCCTTGCCGCCCTCGCGCTCGTCGCGCGTCCACACCGTCTGCGCCAGATATTCGAGGTTCACCTGGTGGCAGATGCCGGTCCCCGGCGGCACGACGCGGAAATTCTCGAATGCCGCCTGGCCCCAGCGCAGGAACGTGTAACGCTCGCCGTTACGCTCGTATTCCATGTCGACGTTCTTGCCGAAGGCATTGGCGGAGCCGAAGAAGTCCACCATCACTGAATGGTCGATCACGAGGTCGACCGGCACCAGCGGATTGATCTTCCGCGGGTCGGCGCCGAGATGCGCCGTGGCGTCGCGCATGGCCGCAAGGTCCACCACCGCCGCCACGCCGGTCAAATCCAGCATCAGCACGCGCGCCAGC
>JBBQVL010000009.1:0-83408 GCA_038211615.1 Hyphomicrobiales bacterium | reverse complement strand
GTGATCCTCACCGAATGGAACGCCTTCCGCGCGATTTCCTGGGAGAGGGTCGCGCCGACAATGCGGCGACCGCTGGTGATCGATCTGCGCAATATCAACGAGACGCAGGACCTCGCGCGCCGCGGCGTCGAGCACGTCCCGCTCGGCCGCCAGGAACCGGCGCAGCCGTTCCGGGCCGCCGCCGAATGAATGAGGGCGCGCCGCAGGCAGCTTCCCGGGCGCGTGTGCTCGTCACGGGAGCCGCCGGGTTTCTTGGATCGCATCTCTGTGACCTGATGATCGCGAAGGGCCACGACGTGGTCGGGCTCGACAACTACTACACCGGACGGAAATCCAACGTCGCGCACCTGCTCTCGCACCCGAATTTCGAGATGGTCAGCCACGACGTGCGGCAGCCCTACTGGGGCGAGTTCAACATCATCTACCATTTCGCCTGCCCCGCCTCGCCGCCGTTCTACCAGAGCAACGCGATTGCAACGGCGAAGGTGAGCTTCCTCGGTGCGCTCAACATGCTCGGCCTCGCCAAGCGGATGGGCGCGCGCATTTTCCATGCGTCCACCTCGGAGGTCTACGGCGACCCGATCGAGCACCCGCAGACGGAACAGTACTGGGGCAACGTCAATCCGATAGGCCCGCGCGCCTGCTACGACGAGGGCAAGCGCATCGCCGAGGCGCTGTTCTTCGACTACCGGCGCCAGCACGATGTGGACATCAAGGTGGCGCGGATATTCAACACCTACGGCCCGCGGATGAACCCCGCCGATGGGCGCGTCGTGTCCAACTTCATCGTCCAGGCGCTGCGCAACGAGGACATCACCATCTATGGCGACGGCAGCCAGACGCGCTCGTTCTGCTACGTCGACGATCTGATCCGCGGCATCGCGCTGCTGATGGACGCGCCGCGCGATTTCACTGGACCGGTCAACCTCGGCAATCCGGATGAATTCACCATCGCGGAGCTCGCGAACATCGTCATCGAGATCACCGGCTCACGCTCGAAGCTGGTGCGCAATCCCCTCCCCGTCGACGATCCGCGCCGGCGCTGTCCGGACATCGGGCTCGCGCGCCAGACGCTCGGATGGGAGCCGCGGACGAAGCTCAGGGCCGGACTGGAGCGAACCATCGCCGCAATCGAGGGTGAGCTGGCCGCGGCATCCGCTCCCGCAGCATTGCGCGCCGGCGACGCTGTCAACCAGATGTGAGCTGCCCCGACGGCCTGGGCAGTGGACTGCCTGGCGCCGAAGCCGGCCTTACGTTGGCTTGATGCCACGGGGGCCGAAGAAGTTTCGCCATCTTGAGGCAAATGATCGCCGGCGGTTCTGCTTCGGGGGCGAGAGGGCAGCCACTGGCTTCTTGTCCGCCTCCGCGACGGAAGACGACAGTGCGCGCACCTGCTCGGAAAGCCGCCTTATCTGATCGTCGCTGCATGAGGCGCCGAGATCGGGTGGGGCGTAGCCAAAGGTCGACGCCTGCTCCCCGTGCCGCTCCCAGAGCAGGCTCAATTGCCGCGCCGAGAAATATTGCTCGTAGCCCTCATTCGTGCCGCGCGATCCAAACCCCGCCATCTTGCGATCGTAAGCGGCGAAATCCGTCTTCTTGCTCGCGTAATATTGCAGCCCGCAAAAATCCGCCAGCTTTCGGCCGGCAGCCGCTTCGTCTCGCAATAGATCCTCATAGTCGAACCGGAGGAAGCGGGAGCCTAGTTGCTTCTCCACGTTTACGAATCGCGCGTGATACGCACCCCATCCGCCAAACAGCACATTGCCGTCGATGACGTCGTCGAGCACGACACCGAGAGCCTTCCTCTTCTTCTGCAGGCTGATCTGATGCAGGTATCTGTAATAGGACCAGATCGCGGGTCCCGGGTGCCGTACCACCTGGACGACGTGCTCGCCGGAGAAGTATCTCGCATAAGGCGGGTGGTGGCTTTTTATGAAGAAATGCCCCGGCTCACGCGAGAGAGCCTCGCGCATTTCCTCGCTGAACTGATGATGCCCAAGCGGGCAGAGCACGCGGAAACGATTCTCCGGCCTTACCTGCTCGCTTGACGCCCGCTTGCGCCGGTAGGTCGCGGTGAAGTCGTTCCACAGCAATCCGTCCGGCCAGCCCTCGCCCTTCGTCGGCTCGGAACGGAATTCCCATTGTTCGATCCAGTTCTGAGCGACGGTACCGCCGGCATCGAACTGGCTTGGCAGGCGGAGCAGATTCTGAAGGACAATCTGCTGCAGAAACGAATTCCCGCAACGCGGATAGGTGCAGAGATAGTAGATCATCGATGCTTGATACCGAGAATCAATCGCCAACCGCAACCGCGGTCGATCATTAGCAGAACGAGCAGATAGTCATATTCTACTGCCGCCTTCTGACGTGAGCCCCGTCGCACTTTTCCTGAACCATGCCGCCTGCAGACACGCGAATCACGCCGGCGACTGTACGGAGAGAAGGCACCCGGTTCGCGCGGTGCGAGCCGGTCGCAGTTCAGTTGCGCCGCCGCGGTACTTGTGGCAAGCGTGCTGCCCTTTGTTCAGGGAGACGGCGTGCCAGGAAGCTGATGATCGTATTCCATCTTCATGTGCCGCGGACAGGTGGAAGTTCTCTTCGGAAGGCCCTGAGGGCCGGCGCCCACGCGGATCGTTTCATTGCCTATGAGTCAGTCGAGCAGGTCGAACAGGACCCGAAGCTGCCGCAGGAGAATGTTATCGTCAGCGGCCACTTTCGGTGGGGACTGCATAAGCGATTCAACCGCGACCATCTCTACCTGATCGTCTTGCGCGATCCTGTCGAACGCGTCGCATCGCATTACGACTTTGTGCGCGGCCACGAGCGCCACAAAGAGAATGCCCTCTGGTCAGGCACGCCACTCGACAAGTTTCTTGCAGAACCGTCATGCCCGGCCGAGCTTTCCAACTGGCAGACACGGCAGGTCGCCGGGACCGGGAGCAAGCCGATGTCTCCCGCCCGCATGGAGGAGGCGTGGCTGAATCTCTCGCAGGATAACGTCATTGTCACCTTCACCGACATGCTCAACGACGGCCTGCTGCAACTCGGCGCCCATACGGGAGTCCGTTTCGACTACATAAGACGCGCGCACAATGCCTCTGCCCGCTCCCTCTTGAGGGAGGAGACTGTCGCCCTGATCAGAGCGCGGAATTTGCTCGACATCGAGCTCTACGAGCGAGCCAGGGCGGCCTTCGCCACGCGCCTCGAAAATCCGGCGCGGCTGCCGCATGCTTCGCCGCACGAGCTTTATGACGAGCGGGTAGCCAGGATCCGTGAGATTGAGGAGAGGGCAGACGAAATCGCGCGGCTACAGGAAGCCAACCGCCGGCTGCGCGCCAAGTTGGCGGCGCAGTGGCCGCGCAAGATCTTGCGAGAAGTGAAGAAACTCGCTCCCTGATTGTCCTTCATTGAAAATTCTAGCCGGCTTCGCAGGGAGCCGCCTGCCACTACCATTGCGTCTCCCCGGGCGACATTGATGTAGACCCCGCGCAGATCCGAATAGATGTCGAGCGTCTCGACGCCGGGTTCGGGGCTGCCGTTTCCGAACGCGCTGGTTCCACCGAAACGTGTGCGGTTCCGAGCCCCGTGCCGGCGTCAATCACGACGACGACCGTCTGACGCAGCGTGTTTTTCAGGCCCGCGGCAGGTTCCTGTCCGACACCGGATCAAGACGCCGCCGGCGTTTGAAGGCGTTCGCCGCGCCTCAGAATCCGGCCGCCAAACACCCATCCGGCCCCAGTACGTGTCTTGCCTACGTGCCGCCTGTCGAATATCCCACTCTGAAGTGAGGGGGGAAAGCGCACTATGGATATTTTTTCCGAGCATTTCTTAACGACGCCCGCCTCCGAGATAGCGAACGAAATCCGAACTCGAGGAATCTACTCCTGCGAGCGGGCTGTGCGATCGGATGTGATCGATCTTATCCTTCAGGATATCGGAGGACTGGATTTCCGTGTGAACACCAACGAGCTTCGGCCGGTGGTTGCAGCACGGCAGACGTACCAGAACAATTTCATGGCGCTCAGCCGCTTGGCCTTCAATCTCGTGGCCAGCCAGCGGGTCACCAGCATTTGCGACGCGCTTCTCGGGGATACCTACCGCGTCGTCGGCAAGCGCATCTACGAGACTCGCTATGGACAGTACATGAAGTTCCACAGCGATATCGGCAAGAAGCCCTCGGCCGACGGGAGCATCGACGGATTGGGCTTCATCTTCTACATGTGCGACGTGGACGACGGGGCGTTCGAGGTCGTCGAAGGCTCGCAGACTTGGAACGAGGACACCAAAGGCTCGGAGGAGAATGACGCAAGACTGGTGGCTACGGAGACGATTCGACGTTTTCCGATGCCGAAAGGTTCGTATGTCATCTATAATGGCCGTCTCCTTCACCGTGCTCGTCCCATGGAGAATCCTGGCCAGGCCCGCCAGTCGTTCCACTTCCAGGTGAACAAGGGGCCGAGCGTCGGCGAACCGATCTACGTCAATATCGGATGGCTGAACGACATTGATGAAAAGGGGAAGCGTATCCTCGGCTACGGTGTACCGCCCCTGCAACCGGTCAATTGGCCCCGCACTGCACCCGACAGTATTCCGAATGACGACGAGGTGATTGCCGCCTATTTGCGGAAGCACTTCGGGCGTTTTTTCGCAAGCAAGACCGGCTGATCGTGTTCCTGTCGCGCGATCTCGGCTTCGCATTCTTCAGGAATCCGAGGACCGGCAGTCGGGCGATCCGTCAGCTCATCCTCAGCTACTGTGACATTCGCGAGGTCGGGAAGGATCAAGTCACCGAGGCAACGCCCTTCTACAAGCATATTCCGCCAGCCGAGGCGCGGCCACACGTCGAGCGCCTGGGAATCGACTGGAATACGATCCGCAAGTTCACGGTCGTCCGAAACCCGTTCACTCGGCTCATCTCGTACTACCACTGGCGTCTGGCCCGGACGCCGGGGACTCGCGATTTCAAGACCCACCTTCTTCGCGACATCCGTCCGGACAACATCATGTGCAGCAGCATTGGCTTCTACGCGGGCGATGGAGCCGGGAAGCTCGCGGTCGACGAAGTCATCCGCTACGAGGGATTAAGGGCAAATTTGTTAGAGCTGTTTTCACGCTGGGATGTGCCGATCGACGCAGGAAAACTGGAAGTGGTAGGCGCTTCCCCTATCTACGACTTGCGCGAATATTACGATCAGGAGTGCATCGATTTCGTCTTGAAACACTACGACTACGAATTTTCCCGATTGGGATATAGTCCGGAACTGCCCGTTTGATGCGTGAGCGCAAACCTTGACCAGGCGCGTGCGGACAGATTTCAAGCTCCGCGAGTGGCCGTTGAGAGGTGGGACGGATGCCCCGCACGATAGCACTGGCAATCGGGCAGGGAAGGAAATGAGATACCTGACGCCCATACGCAGCAAAGCTTCGGGGCGCTAAAAGCGTCCTTTCTGAAGGTCAGGCTAGCGATCAGACTTCGTGGTGGCTAAGAACCCCCGCAGCTCTCCTTCGGAGCGGCTATTGCGGCAGTAATATTCAATGGTAAATCGATGATCCTATTCCACCTGCACGTGCCGAGAACCGGCGGCACTACCGTCAATAAGATGCTCGGCAGGGAATTCACGGCGGAAAATTTCGTCAAGTTCAGATCCGTGGCCCAGGTCAAAGCGGACCCAAGGATGGCAAATCCGACTGTCGGCGTCAGCGGCCATTTTGATTGGGGGCTGCATGAATCCTTCGAACGCGAGCACATGTACTTCGTTGTCATGCGTGATCCGATCGAACGCGCTTTATCTCTCTACGACTACGTGGTGGCTCAAAAGGGACACAAGCAAAATCGCTTGTGGTCTGCGACGCCAGTGGATCGGCTGCTGGCCAGGAATCCCGCGACGAAGGGACTTTCGAACGGGCAGGTCAGGCAAATTGGAGGAGCACCGCCCAGCGCAGGGCCTCCAGACGCCGCGCTTCTGGAGCGGGCGTGGCAGAACCTTTGCCAGGAGAATGTGATCGTTACCTTCACCGACCGGCTCGACGATGGGCTTATGCAACTTGGCGGACAGATCGGCCTCCCCTTTAGAGCCCCGAGGCGCAGGCACAACCCTGTGCCTCGATCGATCCCATCAACGGAGACGATCGAGATAGTGCGCGAGGCCAATGCTCTGGACATTGAGCTTTACGACAGGGCGAGGTCCTTGTTCGCCACTCGGTTGGAATCTCCAGCGAGATTGCCTCAGATTACGCCGCTTGAGCTCTACCGCGAGCGAATTGATAACCTTCGACGGATGGAGGCTTCGCTAGATCAGTTGGCGTCAGCTCGGCGCGCCCTGTTTCAAATGCGACAAGAAAACATGAGAGCAGCCAGGGCGCTGGAGGACGCGTGGGATATCCGCCGTTGGTCCTGGCGCAAAGTGAAGAAAGTCATTCCACTGCGCTATCGAACCGCCATCAAGAAGCGGTTTCATCAAGGGTCCGTTCCTCCGAAGATCTGAGCGCCACCGCGGCCGTGGACATTGGCCGTTCGTCTGCGAAAATGCTCTGCTGGCTCTCGCAACCGGAGAGAGGGCGACGACGATTGTCGCCATTGATCAGGCAGCATCGCCAAGGAATCGGGAGACTTAGGACCCTACTCGTCTTGGGGACTGACTGTTTCGGCAGTCCCGTCGCAGGTGTGGCACATTAGATTATTGATCTACCGGTCTCCCCCGGTCGGACGTTGATGTACACGTCGCGCAGATCCGAATAGACGTCGAGCGCCTCGGTGCCGGGTTCGCGGCTGCCGTTTCCGGATGCCCTGGTTCCACCAAAGGGCATGTGCGGCTCCGAGCCGTGCGTCCCGGCGTTGACGACGACGACGCCCGTCTGGATGCGGTCTGCGAAGACCAGCGCGCGATCGATGTCGCGCGTGTGGATCGAGGCGGTGAGCCCGTAGGGCGAATCGTTGGCGAGTGCGACCGCCGCTTCGAATCCGGAGACGCGATACAGCGCCGCCACGGGTCCAAAGAGCTCGGTGCGGGAAATATCTGCGCCGGGCTGCGCATCCTCCAGCACCGCGGGCTGCATATAGAAGCCCCCGGCGAGGCCCTCCCCGTCCGCCCGCCGTCCGCCCGCCCGCAGCCTTGCGCCGCCGGAGACCGCCGCGTTGACGGCGGCGATCATGTTCGTCAGCTGCCGCGCGCTGATCACCGGGCCGAGGTCGCAATCCTCGTCGACTCCGAGCTTCAGCGCCGCGGTCGCCGCCAGGAATTTCTCCACGAAGGCGTCGTAGACACGATCGAAGATGATGATCCGGCTGGAGGCAGCGCAGCGCTGGCCGGCATTGGAGAAGGACGCGAGCCGCGCCCAGTGCACCGCGTTGTCGAGGTCGGCGTCGTCGCACACGACCAGCGCGTTCTTGCCGCCAAGCTCGAGCGACAGCTTCTTCAGGCGCACGCCGGCTTTCTCGGCGATCTCCCGCCCAACCCGCGTCGACCCGGTGAAAGAGACCACGTCGACGCCTTCGTGCTCCACGAGCGGCGGGCCGACTTCGGCGCCGAGCCCCTGGACGACATTGACGAGCCCCGGCGGCAGCCCCGCCTCCTCCGCGATGCGCGCCATGAACGCCGCGGACGCGGGTGTGTGCTCGGCCGGCTTCAGCACCACCGCGTTGCCGCAGATCAGCGCCGGAAACACCTTCCAGGCAAAGTTCGGCGCGGGCGTGTTGGCCGCGATGATCAGCGCCGCGATACCGCAGGGGTAGCGGCGCGTCATGGCCCAGCGATGCGGCGTACCGCTCGTCATGGTGCGTCCGAAGAGCCGCTGTCCCTCCCCGGCGAAGAAGCGCGCACATTGAATGGCTGCTCCCGCCTCGCCGAGCGCGTCGCTCTTCCGCTTGCCGGCTTCGAGCGCCACGATTGCCGCGAGCTCGTCCTTGCGGTTCTCCAATGCATTGGCGACCGCGTGGAGAATATCACCACGCCGCACGCCCGGGGTCGCCGCCCAGTCCGGCTGCGCGGCGCGCGCCGCGGCGACCGCCGCATTGACGTCTCCGACACCAGAACGCGCCAGCAGCGCGATCCGCTGGCCCGTGTGCGGCGCGAGCACGTCGATCGTGCCGCCCGACTCGGTCGTTCGCTCGGCGCCGGCGATGCGGTTGCCGACGAAACTCGGATAGAGCGCCGCCATGCCCAGCCTCACATCGCCGAAAAGCCGCCGTCCACGACCATGCTGGAGCCGGTCATGTAGCGCGACGCGTCGGACATCAGGAACACGACGGGGCCGTCGTAGTCGGCGGGATCGGCCATGCGGCCGAGCGGCACCTTGGGCAGGTAGGCCTTGAGGAATTCCGGAGCCTGGTTGGCGAACACGCCGGCGAAGACAAGCGTGTTGACCCGCACGCCAGCGCGTCCCCAGTAGACCGCAAGGTAGCGCGTGAGGTTCATCAGCGCCGACTTCGAGACCGAATAGGCGACCGGCTTGAAGAATGTCTCGCCGCGGTCGCGCCGATACTGGTAGAGCGCCTGGTCGGGCGAGAGGATGCCGTAGATCGAGCCGATGTTGACGATGGAGCCGGCCCCGAGAGCGGCCATGCCGCCGCCGAACACCTGGCAGCAGAGAAAGACGCCCTTCACGTTGACGTCCATCATCCGGTCAAACGATGCCTCCGGATAGTCCTCGAAGGGTCCGTTCTCACCCGCCGGCGCATCGGGCGGCGCATCGATCGCGGCATTGTTGACGAGGCCGAAGACCGCGCCCCAGGTGCTCTCGATCTTCTCACGCAGATCTTCAAGCGCGGCGCGCGAGGTGACGTCGGCCTGGTAGATTCTGAGCCTGTCCTCTCCGATAGCGGGAAAGAGTTCCGCGCCCCGCTCCGGGTCCACCTTCGCGTCGATCACCGCCACCCGCGCGCCGCCGGCAACCAGGGCGCGCGCGAACGAGGAGCCGAGCCGCCCGAGGCCGCCGGTGACGACTACGACCCGATTGGCGAGATCCGATCCGGCCGCCATCGGCTCTAGGCCCGGCTTTCGCCGATCTCCGCGAAACCGATGATCGCGTCGGTCTTCACCGCCACCTTCAACGGCTTGCCGACGAAATGATCCAGCCAGAAAGGCTGCAGCGCGTTCGCCGTGATCTTCGATTCGACCGGTATGCGAAAATCGATGTCCGCTTCCGTCAGGACTTGGCCGGCGGGCAGGTCGCGCGCCGCGACCATCCGCTTCGTCATCTTGTTGAGCGGCTTCACTTCCGAATCGTAGGGCTTCTTCTCGCCGTTGCCGAGCGCCTGGACCGTGCGCTGCAGGTCGCGGACGACGCGGCGCATGCCAGCCGGCTCGAGGCTGAACGCCTGGTCGGTGCCCTTCCAGGTGCGGTTCAGCGTGAAGTGCTTCTCGAAGACGCGCGCGCCGAGCATGTAGGCGACGAGCGGCATGGAAATGCCGGCATCGTGACCGGAGAAGCCGATCACCACATCCGGAAATGCTTCGGCGAACGTCTCGATCACACGGAGGTTCAATTCCTCATACGGCGAGGGATAGCCGGACGTGCATTGCAGGATGCAGAAATTCGGATTGATCGGCAGGATCGCGTCGTGAGCGCGCCTGACGTCCTCCATCGTGGCGCCGCCGGTCGAGATGATCATCGGCTTTCCGAACGTCGCGACGTGCTTCAGCAGCGGCGTGTTGGTCAGGTCGCCCGACGCGATCTTGAAGGCGGGCATGTCGATCTCCGCCAAAAGGTCGGCGGAGGGACGGTCGAAAGCCGTGGAAAAGAACAGGATGCCAAGGCTCTTGGCAAGCGCCTTCAGCTCCAGATACTGATCCCGCGAAAACTCCAGCTTCTCGCGATGCTCCCCGTAGGTTGCCGCGTAGGCGTTCTCGCTGTTGTAGAGGCTGTCGTACATCTCGCCGGTGAAGAGCGCGCGATTGTCGCGCTTCTGCAGCTTCACGGCGTCGGCGCCGCATTCCGCCGCCGCGCGGAACATCGCCTTGCACTTCTCCATATCGCCCTGGTGATTGTGGCCGAGCTCGGCGATTACAAAGGCGCCTGAGTCGTGGCTGACAACCTTGTCACCAATCCTGAACGAGGGCTTCATACGCTCAAATCCTCACGGAAAATGACTTTTCATCGCGGGAACCAGTTCGCGGCCTCGCCCCCCCTGTGCGACCGACGTTTCATCCGTGGTCTTGATGGAATTCGCCAACGACCGCCCGCGAGCGAGACCTCTAGGGCCTGCCCGCGCAACTTACAAGGCATCGGGCGGAGCGGCCTTTTCCATCGGCCTCGGGTCAGGCGGCAGGGTGCGCGGAAGGTGATGTCTCGGCACATGCTGGCGCAGGTGAAAGTCCCGCCCCACCGAAAGCCAGGGATCGACGATTGCGACATGACGGGCCGTGAAGGCGTTCTTCCAGTCGCGATGCAGGCCGCCAAGGAACGGCGACGCGGAGTGCGGATGCCGTAGTCTGGCGAACCCCTTGTGCAACTTCCGCCAGATCCGCTTCTTCCTTTGCCAGCCCTGATCGTTGGCGCCGAAGCCCGCGTATTTCCGGTCGTAGAGTTCTATGCCGCGTTGCTGTTGGAGCTTCTGCGCGGCAAACAGCGGACTGGTTTCATCCGTCTCCCAGCCACGGTGATGATGCACCGCCACGGCCTTCGTGTAGACCACGTCATGGCCGGAATAGAGGACCATGGCCGTCAGGTCGGGATCGATGCCGTAAAAACCGAAGGTCTCGCTGAAATAGCCGACCTTCTTCAGCACTTCGGTGCGGAGCAGGCCCTGGTTGACGTTGAGCACTCCTATCGAGGACACGCCGCCGATATAGGGCGCGTCCGCAAACCGGCCGCCCATGTCGCGCACCTTCAGCCCGACCATCGCGATTTCGGCGTTCTGATCGAGAATGCGCATGCCGACGTCGAGCCCGCCGTTCACCACCTCGTTGTCGTCGCTCAACCAGGCGACGTAGGGCGTATCAATGGACTTGAAGACGTCATTATAGGCTTTCGCCTGGCCAAGGCGCTTCCCGACCAGCACCGGAACCACCCGTTCGCTGGCCGCGGCCGCGAGGTATTCCTGGGTGCCATCGGTCGAGCCGGCATCGGTGACGTAAACCACGAACGGCGCGCGGGTCTCCTTGAGGATGCTCGCGATGCAGCCGCGCAACAATTCGAGGCGATTGAACGTGCCGATCACGACGGAAAGACGCGGGGTGTCGGACATCGCCAGCGGATTCTGCCTGCTTCTTGTCCAACACATGCCGCACGGGCGAGTGCGAGACAAGTCAGCGGTCAACGCGAAATCTGCTAATGTCGCAACCGGAGGAAGCAACGCTACAAAGCGCCAGAGCCGCGGGATTGATGGAATTCGGCAGTTTCTCTACCCTGAAGAAATAGGGCGAAACCGCGCGCCTGGTTCGACGAGCAGGCTCGGCGCTTTGCGGCCACAACAAGGAATCATGCGTCGTGGCATTTATAAACGAGGCGACGATCTGCACCGTCTCGACCCCGTTTCACAAGCGCCTGCTCTACTATAACTACCAGCTGACCAGAGCCCTGAATCCCGGACATACGACGCCCTGGATCATTGTAAACAACCCAGAGATGCACATCAGCCGGCAGCGAGTGCGCGAGCTCCTTGTCCAGAGCGGCAAGCCGCACAATGCGAAGACCTACCGGCGGACCCTGAATGAGGAGCAGCGCCGCTACTACGACCGCCTGAAGATGCACGAGTACATTCCGGGGGAGCGGATTCTTTCGGGCATCCCGCCGGCCGAGGTGATGAAGAAGCTGCCACTGACCTCGCCCGTCGAGGGCGAGTCCCAGCTCGCATTCGACTACCGCAAGGACAAGACGCTGCAGAGCTATCACCACGCCTACAACCTTGAATACGCGCTGACCAAAGTGAAGACCCGCTTCGCGATCGTTCTCGACCCCGACCTCTATGTGGTTCGTCCGAACTGGCTGCCCGAGATTCTTACGCGGATGGAGACGGAGCAGCTCGCCGTCTTCGGCGTGCCCTGGAATCCGCGCTATTTCCAGAAATACCGCTATTTTCCAGCGACGCATTTCATGGTGATCGATTTCCGGAAGATTCCGAAGAGGGACGTCAATCTGATCCCGGATCTCCTGGGGCACATACCGAGCTTCGACCCGACCTTCTGGCGGACGTTTAGCGCGATGAAATGGGGAGATCGCCTTCGCCACCTCATGGGAAACCTGCCGACGGCGATCCGCGAGGATATCGCCCAGCGCCACCTGATCGGAAAGTCGAGGGATTCCGGCTATCGCTTCTTCGAAGCGTGCCAGGCACGGCTTGAGACGAGGATCGAAACCGCCGCTCCTGTCTTCGCCATGACGGACGCTTTCATCCCCCCGACTGTCTCGACCCTGCAGCAGAACCGGTTGACGGCGCAATTCGTCCGCGACGAGCGTTCGTACCTGCCGTTGAAAGAGGACTATCTTACGGGGATCGGATTCAAGGAGCGCGGCTATCCCGATTTTCGCGGCCTCGGGTGGGAGGAATTCATCTGGAAAGACGAACCTTTCGCGTTTCATATACGCGGCGAAGTGCACCGGGCCCGGGTCCGTGGCGTGGATCGAGGCCTGCTTCTAGAAAACTTGAATACTATCCTAAATCTACAGGGTATCGCTCCCATCACCTCCGCGCCCAAGACGAAGTCTGAGGATGCCGTCGACTACATACAACAGTGACGACCCGTATCGTCTCGCCGCCTTCTGGGAGTCGGCTAGGGCTTTCGGCGCCTCAAGCGCTTCGCGACCACTCGGCGCAGAGTTATCACGTTACTCATCAGGACGTGCCTCGGCCTGATCGCATGCTGTTTCAGGCAACGATAAACTTCTCCCGTGCGCGCCCGAACCGTCGAGATTGTTTCTCTTGGCAAATGCGATGCCCGATCGATTGCAGACCGGTCAATGCCGTGCTTGGACCCAAAAGAGGAGTCCGACATGATAGGCATTTGGTTGAATGTGGGTTTCATCGTCGCCGGCTCAAAATCGAGATCGATCCGACCGAGTAAGCTTCTTAAAGTAGCTCGCGGGCGAGCAATCAAATCTTCAAATAGGACGAAGACGACTCGCGTTGGAAAGCGCGCCTTCGCCGCGAGCGCGTGCCGGTTGCAAAGTAGCCAGAGGTCAATTGCCAGATTGACCTCGCGATATTCCTCAGAGTGCGCGTAGGCAGATGCGTACCAGCTGACAGGGTCCCGGACCGGGATGATGAGATGACCATCAGGATAGTCAGAAAAAAACCTATCAGCGCTTCTCTCATCAATCAGGAATCTCGCGATAAACGCCAGCCAATACTTCGCCTCCACCTCTCTGTATAATCCACGGTAATCAAGCCACGCATTGAAATACGAAGTAGCATAGTGATCTAGAACATCCCTTGTCGTGCGAGGGGGAGCGCTTTCCATTAATTTCAAGAACATTTGCTCTTGTAACGAGTCAATGAATATAAACGGCAATGCCATATTGTTAAAATTTTTGTTAGACCTCTTCTCAGCTGGACTAATCTTCAGGTATCCGCTCGCCGCATGCACACTTGCGGTCTTCTCACGAAGTTGGGTGAACAGTTCTAGAGGCGGACGGTTGAGATCGATGTCGGGCCAAATCCACTTAGGTTTTCCGATGTGAAGCTCCGAAGGGTGAACATGGAGCTTCGTGTGACCATCCAGAAGCTGGGTAAGAACTGTACCGCCGGAGCGTTGGATCTGCGTGATTAAAACAAGCGGCTGGCGGATGGGTACACCGAACCGTATCCGTTGAGATATTACGGAAGAAACGTCGCCTTTCACTGGATCGGCCATGCAATGGAACAACATCCAGAACAGAGAAAAGAGAATCTAAACACGATGCCTCTTTTCAAGAACACAGAAGCTGACGGTTTAAACCAACCGGGCGAATCTTAAATATCATCGCGGGCAGGCCTCTGGATTGGACAAACCTGCTTCAAACGGCCACGACGGACTCTAATCACGGAAGGCCCACCATGGACCTGGCCGACATCCTCACGGCCGGCTGAAATGCCGAGGCATCGACACCATCGAGATATACGACGAGGCAGGTATGCTTCAACCGAAACAAACTCCGCTCCCTTGAAAGCTCTGAAAGGTAGCGAATCACTCCAGGGGACCTAACGGAAAAGTCGTGCCATACCACAAGTCCCCCTGGGCGAAGCATAACCAGTGCTTTCTCACTATCATTCTTCACTGATTCATAGCCGTGATCTGCATCAACGAAAACAAAGTCCATGCTGCCGGTATAGGGCGTTGGGTCGAATGTTTTAGAGTCCCCGAGAAGCTGCGAAATCTGACCTTCCCGCTCTGTGCCCTTGTACAACCTGCCAAGGCTCTCGGCTATACGCGGATCCTCCTCCGGCGGAAGATTCAGCGTGGTCACGCGAGCGTTAGTAGAAGCAAGACTAAGGCCATAGGTAGTTCGCCCGATATATGTGCCAAACTCAAATATATTTGCCGCACCAACCAGCTTAGCTATTGCAGCCACGTAAAGAAGATCAACCTGATTGCTATGTCCGCTCTCTTCGTTGATCGATAGAAGAGGCAATTCGATCTCAGCAAGGCGTTCGAAGAGTTCGGTCGGATAGAGTTCTCTTATGTTAGACTCGTCAATTATCTGACGCAATATTGTGGGATCGCCAGAATCCTCGCCCGTCATCTTATCGGGCGGTGCCGTCGCTTCCAACAGTAAGCGCAATTCGGCACGCATATCCGCGAGCATTCGAGCGGTGTCCCGCGCCCACTCCAGCTGTCTTCGGCCTAGTTGTACCCCGGCTTCTGCGTCGGCCTGCGCGCTCTGAACGACGGCACCGAGATCGCGCAGTTGAGTGGGAATTTCCCATTTGGCGACGTTGCTAAGCAGAGATTCGTTATACCCTATCCGGTCAGCCAACTGCTCGTGCAATTGAGCCTGCGTTCCCGCAAGCGCGCGGATGTTGTCCTGCAGCCGTCCAATCTCCTTCTGCAGGTCATCAACACCGAGCCGCTTTCTAAGATAGCCGCCGATGCGACTCATATTGGCTAACACTTGATCCCTCGACGGTCGATCATTTCCTAGATCACATCACTCACGAATGCACCCGCAACGGTATTCAACCAGCGAGGGAGTGCGCGCTAGTTAATCCGAGTTGCGATCATTATACCAAGAACGGCGCAGGTTCCATGTCTTGTGACATTACGCCCGCGGGTTTGCGATCCGGGCTTACGAACGGGGAGTTGATTTCTGATTTTGTCCGGCGCTGAGCGCCTGGTGCTCGCGGGGGGAAATGCTGCTTCCCACCTCAAGGCCTTCTGCGGCAGACGCTCTGCCATTCTGATCCACGACACCATACCGTTCGACGAGGTGACGCAGCGACCCGTGCGGCAGAGGAGTTTTTACACCGGCGATATCTGGAAGACCGTCCTTTGCCTGAAGCACTGCCGCCCCGACCTTGACATCATCACTGTCGCAACGCCCTGGAGCGGGCTCACCATCGTCACGGGCCTCGATCCCGCCTCGCGGGTTCTCTCGGAAGGCTACGAAGAATACGTCGCGCGCTTCGATGCGGTGCCCTACGCGGACGTCGAAAATCGCCTCGAGGAAGCGTTGAACATCGTACCCAACGATTGGGGAAGCGTTGCCCGGCGGCTCAGGCAGCGCGGCATTATCCGGCGATGACGCGTCGACGCTTAAGGCGAGCCGCGATTAAGATTATTGATAGCGCAGCGGATTCGTAAGACAGTTACGGCGCTTAGGAGTGAGGCTGGGGAAGCGGCCTAGGATGTTCCGCCTCCTCAGACTAGCCCTTGCCGAAGCACGAGCGGTTAGGCGGCCAGTTCGATCGCTTGGGCTGTGATTTGGGCTTCCAGCCGCGCCATCTCTACGAGGTAGGCCAAAAAGAGAAATCCACCCTCAGACGCAAAGTTGCGAATGGCATGAAGTTCCTCTGACAAAATGGCAGCCACATGCTTCCGATCGTCCATCTCGAAGTCCCCCAACTTGATACGACGCGACCACGTAAACAAACGCGAGCATAAGTTGCAAGTGGGATTATTTTCCTATCATGAGCTTGACACATAGAGGCGGTCATGCCCGAGCCGACAAACCTCTCGGTGACACGAATCCTAAGGGAACTGGAGAAGCTAAAGGCTGAAGCGCTCAAGGCCGATCTGGCTATGCTCGCCTACCTATTGGACCTGGCGCTTGTGGAGGCCCGTGAAAGACAGCGTGACTAACAGGAAGTTGTTGAGCTGGGCTGGATTGATTGGCGGACAACAAGTATCGCAGCGCGGCCTTAGTGCGTCCGTCTGAAATTTCCAAAACGGCCCATAGGCGGAAGGCTGGGCGGTAAGGCTCTGGCCGAAAACCTCTCGTCGGGATCCCACCACCCATTGTCGCGTTGCCGATCACGTCGGGGGGGCGTTTTTCTAGAGCCTCGCGGCCTCGCTAAACCGGCTAACTAAGTCTATCGTTCTGGATGCCATCCCTTAAAGAGCAACTTGAGCAAGCTCGCAATCACGTTGAGCACGCAAAACAGCGGGTCACAGACCATACCGCGTTGATTGCGAAGCTCGTCGCGGACGGGCATGACCCGATACCTGCCCAGCGCCTGCTTACGACATTACTAGAGGTGCTCGACAAGCTCACACACCACCTTGCCGAGATGGAGCGCAATCCGCCTAGTTAGGGCAATTTCAAACTGAGGGCACCACCCGCGCGGCACTCGTAACGGCCTCCGAACTCGCGAGAAGCTGCCCGCTCTTTGCGTTCGTACCGATCCGCGAAGGCCTGCTTGGCGCGCCTAGGTGGCGCACCAAAGCGCCACCTAGGCATGAGCGCGTCTCTGGTCGCAAAAAACTATTCGGGCGATAGAAAGCTAGTGAAGGCACCGTCAGTGACGTTTTGATGCACAGCGTTAGTGTGATAAGAGATTAGCGATCCAGAATTGTTGATGATTAGGCCAAGATTGTTTGCGGTTACACTAGTTTGCGTCACGAGCAACGATGATGTACTGCCGTTGACTGCGAGTCCGTTCGTATTTCCGGTGACGCTCGAATTGTCAATGAGCAGCGTGGAAACAGTCGTCGTCCCGACGGCGGTGATCCCATTGTTGGCGTTGTTCGAAACCACGCTGTCGCGTACAGCGCCGCGCACGGTGCCGGTGGTTGCCGTGCTGTCGATGCGGATGCCTGCCGAGTTGGACTCGACCTGAGCGCGGTTCACCGTCAGCACGACCGATCCGGAGCCGGTTGGCTTCACAAGGATGCCGCCGGTCATGTTCGAATTGCCGTTGTCCGTTATATAGGCGTCCGCGACATCCACTTTTGTGGTGCCTGCGGACGGCTCAACCGTGATGCCGTTTCCGCCGCCGCGGCAGTTGCGGAGCTGAACCTTGTGAATGTGGACGGTGACGCCGGTGCCAAGGATACGGATGCCGTTGACGCCTGCGATGAAGCATTCGACGTCCTGGCCCTTCAGGGTGATGATGCTCCCGGCCGCGGCGTTGATGATGAAGCCGGTCGTGCCCGACGCGAGCACGCCCCCTTCGCTGTAGTCACAGACGATGCTCATCGATTTGACGATTGTCACCGCGCCGAAGCCGCCCGGATCGAGGCAGTTGATCTCCCCGTTGGTGGCCGTTTTCGAGATGGCGCCCGCATAGGTCTTGCAGGGCGCCGTGCGGCTGCACGGATTGGCGTCGTCTCCGACGCCGGAAACCCAGGTCCGCGAAGCCTGTGCGAACGCCGGCGCGTCGGAGAGCGCGGCGAGACCGATTGCCGCGACCACGGTAAGAAGGGCTCTACGTAACAGCATTCCGACCTCCAGTCGTTTGGCGTCATCCACCGGACGCCGAGAACGTCCTACTACACCAGAAGTTTAGCGCAAGAGGGGCGGCTGACGCAGATTTGATATAAAATTCCTTGCCTTGGCTACAATTCAGGACATTTGGCGTGCAGTCACTCAACCCGTCAACGTTGCATATTTCGAACCGCCCCCTACCCTTCCGCCGATCGGTCTGTGGCACGCGAGCCGGGCGCGATCTTTCCCTGCGATTTGCCGTTTGCTACTGACGTGACGGTCGTGCCGATCCGACTTTTTCCGACAGGAGCCGCTGAGAAAATGCCCGCCACCGCCGAACCGCGTGTCGTCGCGCTCGTCCCGGCGCGCTCCGGTTCGCAGCGTGTGAAGCACAAGAACATCCGGCTGCTCGCGGGCCATCCGCTCCTCGCCTACACGATCGCCGCCGCACGCGATTCCGGCGTCTTCGCCGAGATCGTCGTCTCCACCGATTCCGAGGACTACGCGCGGATCGCGCGCCACTACGGCGCGGACGTGCCTTTCCTGCGCGCCGCGGAGATCGCCGCCTCCACCTCGCCCGACATTGAGTGGGTGATCGACGCGCTGGAGAAGCTGGCGGCCGCCGGGCGCAGCTACGACGCGTTCGCGATCCTGAGGCCGACCAGCCCGTTCCGCAAGCCGGACACGATCCGGCGCGCCTGGCAGACCTTCGTGAGCGCCGAGGGCGTCGACTCGCTTCGTGCGATCGAAAGCGTCGAACAGCACCCGGGGAAAATGTGGGTCGTGCGCAACAACCGCATGTCGCCGCTGCTGCCGCTCACGCCAGAAGACAAGCCCTGGCACAGCCAGCAGAAGGCGGCGCTCCCGGAAGTGTTCGTGCAGAATGCCAGCCTGGAGATCGCATGGACGGCGATGGCGCTTCGGACGCGCTCCATCGCGGGTGCGGTGCTCGTGCCTTTCTTCACCACGGGAGACGAAGGCATCGACATCAACGCGCCACAGGACTGGTGGTACGCGGAGCACCTGATCGCCAATGGCGAAGCGACGCTCCCCGCGGTGGATCGACCAGCCTACGTTGCGCCGGGAGCAGCAATCGCAGGTTCGCCTTGATTTCACCGGCGCAGAGCTCGGCGAACGAGCCTCTTCCCGTCGTCTCGATCTGCACGGTCAGCACTCCGGCCCATACGGCGCTTCTTTCGATCAACCACGCTCTGACCCAGACCCTCAACCCGCGCGCCAACGCCGACTGGGTCGTCACCGACAACCGCGATCTCCATCTCGACAGGAAGAAAACCGCGCAATTCCTGCCCGTGCCCCATCGGAAGCGCGCGGTCCACGATGACGAAGTCGCGCGGCGGGGGCGGGAAGCCTACAGGCAGGCCTTTTACGACTCCCGCAATCTCCACGCGGATCTGCCGAACGCGCGGATTCTCGAAGGACCGACAATCGAGCAGGTTACGAAGCGGGCCGCGGCGCTCTCCGGGCTGGGCGACAACCCGACGCCCGCGCAGAAGGTGCGGGTGGACAAGATGCTCGGAAGCTACCACCACGCTTTCGGCCTGGATGTGGCCTTCGCCGGTGTGACGACGCGCTATGCGATCGCGATGGACCCCGACTTCTATGTCGTCAGGCCCGACTGGATAACGGACGTTCTGCGACACATGCGGACGGAGAACGTCGCCGTATTCGGCGCACCCTGGAATCCGCGCTGGTATCAGAAGTTCCGCTACTTTCCTTGCACCCACTTTCTCGTTCTCGATCTCACTCAGGTGCCGTGGCGTGAGGAAATCTTCAGTCCCGACCTGATCGCCCACCCACCGAGATACGTCTCGAAATTCTGGCGCTCGGACCCGATGCGGCGTGAGGCCGGGCTTGTGAGCCGGCTGCTTCACCTCGCCCGGAACTGGAAGACCGCCGTGTCCGAAGACCGCCAGCAGCGAAGGGCGATCGGCGCCAACCGGGACACCGGCTACCGCCTGTTCGAAGAGTTCGCCAACGGCCGGAACGGACTGAAAGCAGACATGCTGAACCCCGTCCTCGACCGGCGTGAGCCGTTCATCCCCGACGCCATCTCCGGCTTTCAGAGGAACGCGGTTCTGGAAAGTCTGCTGCCCGACCGCCTTTCCTACATTCCAAAACGCAGGGGCTACGTCGCGCGTACGGGCTTCAGGGAACACGGCTTCCCGGATTTTCGCAGTCTCGGCTGGGAGGAGTTCATGTGGAAGGGCGAGCCGTTCGCGTTCCACGTGCGCGGGGAGCTGCAGCGGAGGAGCGTTGGATCCCGCATTGACGATACCGTTGCCAAGGGACTGGACTCCGTCCTCTCCCGTCTTGGCCGCGCGCCGTTGGCCCGAGCCTGAGGGCGCGATTCCGGAGCGTAAGATCTCACGAAAGACCAGGTGGACCGGTTGCAGGCCGGCGTCATCTCGAGGACCGGCCATTGACGCGCGGGCTTTTCCCGGATCAATCGCTACCTCCTCCTGATCCCGAGCATGAAAGCGAGACATGGGCGATCTTGTCGGTACCGCCGTCGACGGCGAGCTCTATTTCATCCGCAAGGCGACGTTCGATCGCGCGCGGAAGCTCAACATCGCCCGGCACGAAGTGGTGGCGCTCGTCGCCGAGATGGCTCGGCTGAACGCGCTCTACATGATCGCGACCGCCGGCTCTGGTCACATCGGCTCGTCCTTCTCCAGCATGGAGATCTTTGCGCATCTGCAACTCGCGGAGATCGACCCCGCCGCCGGCGACATCTTCTTCTCCTCCAAGGGTCACGACGCGCCGGGCCTCTACGCGATCATGATGGCGGTCGGGCTGCTCGACGAGGCGCTGATCCACAGGCTTCGCCGGTTGGGCGGGCTTCCGGGCCATCCCGACGTCGGGACGAAGGGCATCGTCGCAAATACCGGCTCGCTCGGCATGGGCATCTCGAAGGCCAAGGGCTTCGCGCTCGCGGCGCGGCTGAAGGGCAAGCCCATCAAGGTCGCGGTCGTCACCGGCGACGGCGAGCTGCAGGAAGGGCAGATCTGGGAATCCCTGGTCTCGGCAGTGAACTGGAAAATGGGCGAGATCACCGTGGTCGTCGACCACAACAAGATCCAGTCCGACTACTCTCTGCAGCGCACGTCCTCGCTCGGCGATCTCGTGGCGAAGTTTCGCGCCTTCGGCTGGCACGTCGAGCGCATCGACGGACACGACACCGAGGCGATCGAGGAGACCTTCCGGCGGCTCAACGCGATCGCCGACAAGCCGAAGGTGGTCATCGCCGACACGATAAAGGGCAAGGGCGTGTCCTTCATGCAGGGCACCTCGATCGACAGCGACGTCGAGATGTTCCAGTTCCATTCCGGCGCCCCGCAGGCCGCGGACTATACCCGCGCCGCGCAGGAGATTCTCGATCGCATCAACGCGCGTGTCGGAGACTTCGGAGAGGAAAGCATCGAGGTCGAGCGCGTCACCCGGCCCGCGGCGGCGGCCTCGACGGCCAGGCCGCAGGCGCTCTTCCCGGCCTATACCGAGGCCCTGCTGAAGGCGGCCGCGCGCCGTCCCGATCTCGTCGTGCTCGACGCCGACCTCGTCAAGGACATGGGGCTCATTCCCTTCACGGAGCGCTACCCCGAACGCTTCTTCGAATGCGGCATCGCCGAGCAGGACATGGTCTCGATGGCCGGCGGGCTGGCGCTCGCCGGCATGCTGCCGCTCGTGCATTCGTTCTCCTGCTTCCTGTCGACGCGGCCGAACGAGCAGATCTACAACAACGCCACCGAGCACACGAAAGTCGTCTACGTCGGCGGACTGTCAGGCGTGCTCCCCGCCGGGCCTGGCCATTCGCACCAGAGCGTGCGCGAGATTTCCGCATTGGGCGGCGTGCCGAATCTCGTGATGGTCGCGCCGTCCTGTCCGGCCGAGGTCGGACCGCTGCTCGAGTGGTGCCTTGAGAAGCACGACGGCCCATCGTTCCTGCGGATGGTCTCGCTCCCGACCGTGATCGACTACGAGCTGCCGGCGGGCTACCGGCCCGAGCCGGGAATCGGCGTGAGCCTGACGGACGGAAAGGACGCCGTGCTCATCGCGTCAGGCCCGACGATGCTGGCGCAGGCGGTGGCCGCCTCGCGTATCCTGGCCGACGCCGGGATCGGGCTTTCGGTGGTCAATCTCCCATGGCTGAACCGCGTCGATCCAGCATGGCTGCGCGCTCTCGTGGCCGGCCGGCGGTTGCTTGTGACGCTCGACGATCACTATGTCGAAGGCGGACAGGGGGAAAAGATTCTCGCAACCCTCGCCGCGACCGGCGTGTCGCTCAACACGCTGCGGCTCGGCCTGCAAGCGGTCCCGCCGAGCGGTCAGCCGGCAGAGGTTCTCGACGCGGTCGGCCTCGCGCCCGGCGCTCTGGCGAAGAAGATCTCCGAGGCCCTGGGAGCGGCCCAATCGTAGATTTGGTCAGGCCGATCCGCCGCTCGCCTGGACTTCGACTCGGCGAGCAGCCTTCTGCGGGCTACGGCTACGCTGCCAGATTCCGAAGTGGCTTCCGGGCCGCCTTTTCCAGGACCAGCCCGCACAGAACCGAGCCTACGGACCAGACAAACAGATACTCCACATCCAGCATGTGGCTTTGGTAGCCGTCGTAGTACCCCTCCCTGAACAGCGTTATGCCATGCACGACGGGGTTCCAGTCGAGAGCCGCGCGAAATGCCGGAGGCAGGTTGTCGGGCAGGTAGAAGACCGCCGAGCACCAATAAAGCAGTCGCAGCGGAACGGAGATCAGATTCCGCACCGAGACCCAGAATTGCGAGATGATGCCGATGGCCAGTCCGAACCCGAATCCGATTCCGAACAGCGCGAAGATGGCCTCTAGCATCGCCAGGATGCTGTGCGGGATCGGGGCCATGCCGAGGAGCACGAGGCCGCCAAACAGCAGGATCGTGACCGTCAGCCATGTCGCCAGCTCGAGCAGGGCACGCGCCAGAAACACGTCCATCACGCGAACTACGGGAAAGGACAGCAGCGCTTCGTTCGATCCGTAGCCGCCCTGCGTCCGCGACATCACGTTCCGGAAGCCGAGGAACACGGCGAACCCCGTCGCGAGAAACGCCACCATGCTGTCGCCAAGCGGGACAATGCGCATGCGTGAGCTGAAGAGCAGGCTGAATACGGTGATATGAATGGCGGGCTCGACGAGGGCCCAGAGGTAACCGCCCTTCATCCGGCCATAGCGCGTCCGCGCCTCGCGCAGCATGAGGGCAAGCAGCACACGCCCCTGAACCCGCAGCGCTTCGGTCAGTTCATGCCCGGCCATTCTTGCTTTCTCGATGCCGACCGCAGGTGGTTTGCATGGCAAAGGGGTCGGCGCCAGCATATACAGGCGCGCGGGATTTCAGACAACCTCCTGGGCCTGTCAGAAGGTCACGGCCGCCTGCCAGGAGAGCAACGCTTGGATCGAATGTGACGACCGTCTCAGTCACCATGGACAGTGCGGACCCGGACCGAGTGCACCGAGTGGGCGACAGGAAGCGGCTGACCTTGGCGCTGCCGTTCAAGTACCAGGAAAAATGGATCGGCGGGCTTTATTATGTCCGCAGCCTCGTGTCCGCCCTCGGACTCCTGCCGGCCGAATTCCGGCCAAAGCTGGTGATCGTGGACGATGACACGCAAGGTCTGGAATATCTTGTCAAGGCGACCGGCTATCCTGACCTGCACCGCGTCGAAGCTGGAACTTTCGCCCGCGCATCGGGCAGTCCCGGGGCTCTCCGGGCCTATCTGGCCGGGACGAAACGGACCGAAGATCCCACCGTCGATGTCGTTCTGCTCGGATCCATTCGCGGCCTCGAACATCGCGCCGTGCAATGGATCCCGGACTTCCAGGAGGAGCGCTTTCCGGAATTCTTCAGGCCGGGCGAGATCCACGCGCGCCGCCGCCTGAACTCCCGCTCTCTCGCGAAGCATCGCCACGTAATGGTGTCCAGCGAGGATGCCAGGAGCGACCTCGAACTCTATTACGGGAAGAATCGGAACCGCATCCATGTGGTGCGGTTCGCGTCCTTCGCCGACACCGAAAGCGCTGGCGCAAGTCTGGCGGAGCTGCGAGAGCGCTATCGGCTTCCGCAGCGCTTCTTCATCTGCAACAACCAGATCTGGCTTCACAAGAACCACGCGCTGGTGCTCCGTGCGCTGGCGCAGAGTGCCGTGGATGGCGAGGCTCCCGCGATCGTCTTCACCGGTCAGGAACACGACTACCGCGACCGCGCCTATGCACCCTCGATCAAGGCGCTCGCCGGCGAGCTGGGGATTGACGAGAAGACCCACTTCCTCGGCTTTCTCCCCCGCGCTGATCAGCTTGGTCTCGTCTCGGCGGCGATCGCGGTCATCCAGCCGTCGCTCTGCGAGGGATGGTCGGGGGTCGTGGAGGACGCGAAAGCGCTCGGGAAGCACGTGCTTGCGTCCGACATCGCAGTCCACCGCGAGCAGCTTGCCGTCAACGTCGACTTCTTTTCGCCGACAGATGTCGCCGGTCTGTCGCGGCTGCTTCAGCGCTACCGCGACGCCGATCCGAAGGTGCGGCCGGTCGACTACGGCCAGGCGCGGCAGGATTTTGCCCGGAGCCTTCTGCGGATGCTCACGGAAGTCGCGAGCGACTCGGGCGAGGATCGCGAAGGGCGCGGTCAGGGCCCGGCCGATCCCCGCCCCTGAACCTGCGGGAAATCGGCGAGGCGCCGAGCGTAGAACCGCGGCGGCTGGACCGCGAGCCGCCAACTGGCTAGAGAGCAGCGAGCATGTCCGATCAAATCGCCAGGCGATCCATCTCGGGGGCCGAGGGGTTTCGATGTCGAATGCAATGATCGAATTCTGGAACGTCTCCAAGGAGTACCGTTCCAAGCGGGCCAGGCGGATCATCCTGGATAAGTATTCGGGCGAGTTCCCGCGGGGACGCAATATCGGCCTTCTCGGCCGCAACGGCGTGGGCAAGTCGACGCTGATCCGCATGATCGCCGGCGCCGAATACCCGGACAGCGGCAGAATCAGGAGAAACGTCAGGATCTCCTTCCCGCTCGGCATGGTGGGGTTCAAGGCAACGCTTACCGGCCGGGAGAACTGCCGGTTCGTCGCCCGCATCTATGGGCTCGATGTGCGGGCCGTGGAGCGCTTCGTCGCGGATTTCTGCGAGCTCGGGAAATACTTCGACATGCCGGTCGCGACATATTCCTCCGGTATGCGCTCCAAGCTGACGTTCGCCATCAGCATGGCGGCGGATTTTGAGTGCTACCTTCTGGACGAGGTGCTCTCGGTCAGCGACATAGCGTTGCGGGCGCGGGCGCAGGCCCTCTTCGACGAGAAGCGGAAGGACGCGTCCATGATCCTCGTCTCGCATTCCCCCGGCGAGATCAGCAGGCTCTGCGACATGGGGGCGATCATGGCGAACGGGACATTGCGGATGTTCGAAGACGTCAACGAAGCCGTCGCCGAATATGAAAGGGCCGCGCTTCAGCCGGTATAGATCCGGGCGGCACCGACGCGGAGAGCAAACTAGGCCTTTACGATCCGGTCCCTGTTGGAGGTCACGTGGCGCGTCGCGTTGCGCGTGTCGACGACAAGTTGCGCCGAATCCACCAGCGCCTGCCAGTCGATGCTGTCATGGTCCGTCACGATGACGGCAACGTCGTAGCCCGCCACCGCCGCGTCGAGCGGGACCGACTTCCGCCCCGCCAGCGCGCTGTGCTCGCGTGAACGCCCGATCGTCGGAACGAGGGGATCGTGGTAGTCGGCGCGCGCGCCGCGCTTCTCCATGATCTCGATGATCCTGAGCGCCGGGCTTTCGCGCATGTCGTCGACGTTCTTCTTGTAGGCGACGCCGATAACGAGAACCCATGCGCCGTTCATGCCCTTGCCGAATCGGCGGTCGAGCGCAGCCGCCACCCGGTCGACAACGATCCCCGGCATCGCCGTGTTGATCTCGCCGGCGAGTTCCACGAAGCGAACGGGCACGTCGAACTCGCGCGCCTTCCAGGTGAGATAGAACGGATCGATCGGGATGCAGTGCCCGCCGAGCCCGGGTCCGGGATAAAAGGGCATGAAGCCGAACGGCTTGGTCTTCGCGGCCTCGATCACTTCCCAGACATCGATCCCCATCGCGTCGTAGACGAGCTTCAGCTCGTTCACGAGCGCGATATTGACGGAGCGGAAGATGTTCTCCGTCAGCTTCACCGCCTCCGCCGTCGCGGTGCTCGAGACAGGCACCACGCGTTCGATGAACCGGCCGTAGAGTGCCGCGACAAGGCGTGCCGCCTTCGGCCCATCGCCGCCCACGACCTTCGGTATCCGCGCCGTGCCGTATTCGGCGTTGCCGGGATCCTCCCGCTCGGGGGAGTAGGCGATGAACAGCGTCTCCTCGGAGCGAAGCCCGCTCCGCTCGAGAATCGGCTTCAGCACGTCGGCGGTCGTTCCGGGATAGGTCGTCGATTCGAGGACGACGAGCTGGCCCTGGCGGAGATGCGGAACGAGGGCTTCCGCCGTCGAGGTGACGTAGCTCAGGTCCGGCTCGCGGTGGCGGGTAAGCGGCGTCGGTACGCAGATGAGGATCGCGTCGCAGGCCTTCAGGCGGGCGACGTCCGCCGTCGCCTCAAACCCCTCTGCGAGCATCTCGCGCACGGTTTCGTCCGGTATGTGCGCGAAATAGGAGCGTCCGGCATTCAACCGGTCGATCTTCGCGGCATCTATGTCGAAGCCAACGACCTTGATACCGTTCCGCGCCACCGAGCGCGCCAGCGGCAGCCCGACATAGCCCAGCCCGATGATTCCGACCGTCGCATCGCGCTCACCCACCCGCATCAGGAGAGCGGGAAAATCCTCGGCAGTTCCGGCGGGTGCGGCCATGTCGATCCAGGGTGCGTCGATCTTCGAAGATATAGCGCCGGCGGCGCTTGCCAAACTACTTCGAAGACAGCGCGTTCAGACAGAGATAGATTGCCCCTCGATCCCCTGCCTCTGCGCACTTGTCCGCCGGCGCCAGATCCCGGACCTTGTAATATTCCATGTAGGGCGCGATCAGCTCGCGGAATTCCCCACCGGGGCTGATGCCCAGCCGGTCGATCGACTTATCGCGGGTCGGATCTTCAAGCAGGAGGTCGCGCCGGAGTTCGTCGCCCTTCAGGAAGTTGTCCGGAAGCTGGTCGAACGGGCCGTCGAGATAGCTGTTGACGGTGGAATTCGGGCCGAACACGCCGACAAGCAGTTTCCGCTTTCGCGTCGGGTCGATGAAGAACGCGAAGCTCGTTCGCCTGCCGATCTGTATGTGCTTGAAATTGGCGATTGAGATCAGCTCGTCGCTGACCGCAACGGTGTCGTCGAGCACGTAGTGGAAGATCTTCAGCTTCTCGTCGAACGTCAGAAAGAACCGGATCCCCGATTCGTCGGCGATCGGTCCGAGGAACGTCTCATCCGGGCCTAGCGCGTCGCTGCTCGGGCGGACATCGGAGAGATCGTTCAGCGCGAAGGTGACGCTGCGGCCCTGGAACGTCAGCTTGTAGACGAGATCCTGGACCTTCTCCACGTCCACGCCGTCGGACTTGCCCAGCAGGGCGTGAAAATCCTGATCGTCGTGCATCAGGTCCGTCGAGTCCTTGAAATAGATGAACTCAACTTTTCCGTCATCGCGCGTTTCGATGTCAAAACGCAGATTGCCAGCGTATTTGATACCGCCATAGTAGAAATAGAAGTAATAGTAGTCCTCGGTGGGATAGACCTTCACCGTGTCGGGAAGCTGGCTCAGGACATAGCCCAGCACCGACTTTATGTTGCCGATCTCTAGGCTCGACTGCTTGCCTACGTCCTCGATGTATTGCTGGTCGGTGTAGAGGGTAGGGAGATCCGACGGGCTCGCCGCGATGGCGCAGGCGGACCAGACAAGCAGAAAAATCCACGCTGGCCCGATTCCGATCCAGGTCGGCAGTCGTCGGGCGAAACCCTGCCTCATCGGCTCGGCGCGCGAAGAATGGACTGGGAAAGGTGGACCGGACGAGCGTCCGGTCCACGAACTTCGAAAACAGCTACGGACAGACCATCAGCGGTCCGACCATGAAGCAGTCGTCCCGATCCCAGCCGTTGCCGCTCCGATGCCGCGAGTGACGGTTGCGCTGGCTGCGGTCGCGGTCGTGACGATCGCGCTCGCTGCGCCACCGGCTGTGGTCCTCAAAATCATCGTGGTGATCACGGCGGCTGCGGCGGCGGGAATGATCGGCGAGGGCCTTGCTCGGAAGCGACACGCAGACCACGCCAACTGCAACGGCCGCAACCACGCCCGTCATCGCCAGCCTGCGGCTCAAATCGGGGCTATCGCCAACTTCGCGCGCTGCCGGGCCGCTGATGAAGGTTCCGAGACCGTTCACTCCGGCTCTGGCGATCGAGAAAAGACTTGCCATTCGTGTTTGCTCCCCTTGTTGTGACCGACTGCGAAAGCACGTGAGCCGGCGATCTTCGAGGAGCGCCAGCTAACCGCCTCTAGCGTAGGTCGGTTCGGGAACGTTGCCAATCCCCCAATGTTCCTGCCAATGCTGCATGAAATCCAGCAAATGTTTCAGAATTCGATGCCCTTTTGCGCCTTCACCCCGGCGCGGAACGGGTGCTTCACCTGCTCCATCTCCGTGACGAGGTCGGCCGCCTCGATCAGCTCGTCCTTGGCGTTTCGCCCGGTGACCACGACGTGCTTCATCGGCGGACGGGCGGCGAGCGTCGCCACCACTTCCGCCGCATCGAGATAATCGTAGCGAAGCACGATGTTGAGTTCGTCGAGCACCACCATCTGATGCTCGTCGTCGGCGATGAGCGCCTTCGCCTTTTCCCATGCGGCTCTGGCGGCGGCGATGTCGCGGGCGCGGTCCTGCGTCTCCCAGGTAAACCCCTCGCCCATGGTGTTGATCGTCACCTGGTCGCCGAATCGGTCCAGCGCCACACGCTCGCCTGTCTGCCACCTGCCCTTCACGAACTGCACGATCGCGACCTTCATGCCGTTGCCGAGCGCGCGGAAGACGAGGCCGAAGGCGGCAGTGGATTTTCCCTTGCCCTTGCCCGTGTGGACGATGAGCAGCCCCTTCTCCACCGTCTTGGTGGCGATGATCTTGTCGCGCGCCTCTTTCTTGCGGCGCATTTTCTCCGCGTGCCTGGCGTTTATCTCCGCCTCGCTCATTCCCTCCGTCTTCATGCGGCAATCCTCCCGGCGAGAGCCTGAAGCTCCTCATAGGCGCTGTTGCGGCGCGGCGCCCAGAGGCCACGGTCGACCGCCTCGCAGAAGCGCGCCGCGATCTCCCGCAAGGCCGGCGGATTGTTCTCCGCTATGAAGCCTCGCACCGCGGCGTCTCCCACATAGGCGTCGTAGAGCTGCTCGAAATGATGGTGTTTCACCGCGTTCGTCGTGGCGGCGAAGGCGAAGAGATAATCGACGGTCGCGGCAATCTCGAAGGCGCCCTTGTAGCCGTGCCGCATCACGCCGGAAATCCATTTCGGATTGGCGGCGCGCCCGCGCACGACCCGCGCGATCTCCTCGTCGAGCGCGCGGACGACCGGCCGCTCGGGACGCGAATGGTCGTTGTGAAAAATCCTCGGAGCCTCGCCGCGCAGCATCTCCACGGAAGACGCGAGGCCCCCCTCGAACTGATAATAATCGTCGGAGTCGAGGAGGTCGTGCTCGCGGTTGTCCTGGTTCTGCACGATCGCGTCGGTGGCCGTGAGGCGCGCTTCGAGCAGACCGCGCGCGCCCTCCCCCTCCGCCCCGCCGCCATAGGCATAGGCCGACCATTCCAGGAAGGCCGCCGCGAGATCCTTCCGCTCCGACCAGATGCCTTCATCGATCAGCGCCTGCAGCCCCGCCCCATAGGCGCCGGGCTTTGAGCCGAAGACGCGGAACGATGCGGCGCGCGTGGCCTCTTCTGCGCCGAGGCCGGCATCGGAGAGCCGCGCGGCGTCGGCGCGGATGCGGGTTGCGATCGGGTTCGCATCCGCCGGCTCGTCGCGCTCCGCCACCGCCCGCACCGCGTCATGGAAAAGCGCGATCTGCGTCGGAAAGGCGTCGCGGAAGAAGCCGGAGATGCGGAGCGTCACGTCTATGCGCGGCCGCTTCAGGTCCGACAGCGCAATGACTTCCACCCCCGTCACCCGACCAGAAGCGCCCTCCCACACCGGCCGCGCGCCGATCAGCGCCAGCGCCTGCGCAATGTCGTCGCCGCCGGTGCGCATATTTGACGTCCCCCAGACGGTGAGCGCCATCGCCCCCGGCCACTCGCCTTCGTCCTGAAAGTAGCGTTCCGCCAGGAGGTCCGCGGAGCGCCGGCCAAGCTCCCACGCGGCCGGCGTTGGCACCGCGCGCACGTCGACGGAGTAGAAATTCCGCCCGGTCGGCAGGCAGTCCACCCGCCCCCGCGTCGGCGCTCCGGAGGGGCCGGGAGCGACGAACTTTCCGGCGAGCGCCGAAAGCACGGCGGCGATCTCGTGCGCACCAGAGGAATCGAGCGCGGGGGCGATCCTCGATGCGATGCCGTTGAGAACAGCCGCGGAGAGAGGACCAGGAGGCGCTTCCCTCCCCCCTTGCGGGGGAGGGTCAGGGAGAGGGGAAGGATCGTGGGGCGAGGCGCTCCCATTCGAGCCTGGAAGCGTAGAGACGAGCTGGAGTGCAAACGCCTCGAGTCTTTCGACCGTATCGCCGGTGGTCCGCCAAGGAGCGTCGGGGCTGCCGCCTTCCCCTCTCCCTGGCCCTCCCCCGCAAGGGGGGAGGGAATGCGCATCCGCCAGCGCCTCTGGCCGTGGCCCGTCCCAAGCGTCCGAGAAGGCGCAGTTGAGAGGATCAAACCCGAGCTCAAGATCCTCCGCCAGCGCGCGGATCAGCGAGGCGTCCCCCGCCTTGCTCCCGCCGCGCGGCACGCGCGCCAGCGCCACCAGCGTCTCCGCCCGCTGGCGGCCGGCCGGCACTTCGCCCAGGATGTGCAGGCCGTCGCGGATTTGCAGTTCCTTCAGGTCGCAGATGTGCTCGTCGAGCTTCGCGAGCGACGTCTGCAGGTCGCCCTTGACGTCGAGGCCGATGTCCTTGTCGAAGCCGTGCGCGCGCACGAGATCGACGATCTGCGTAGCGACGCGTTTGGCGCGGCGCGGGTCGCCGGCTTCGGCGGCGGCGTATTCGTCGATCAGCTTCTCGATCTCGATCGCCGGCCCGTGACTTTCGGCGCGCGCCATCGGCGGCATCAGATGATCGACGACGACCGCCGCCGTGCGCCGCTTCGCCTGCGCGCCCTCGCCGGGATCGTTGACGATGAAGGGATAGATCACCGGCAGTGGACCGAGCGCCGCTTCCGGAAAGCAATCCGCCGATAGCGCCAGGGCCTTTCCCGGCAGCCATTCCAGATTGCCGTGCTTGCCCATGTGAACCAGCGCGTCCGCCCCGAAGCTTTCGCGCAGCCACATGTAGAAGGCGAAATAGGCGTGCGGCGGGACGAGGTCGGGGTCGTGATAGCTCGCCTTCGGATCGATGTTGTAGCCGCGCGCCGGCTGGATACCGATGACGACATTGCCGAAGCGGTGCAGCGCAAGCACGAACGCGCCGTCGCGGACAAACGGATCGGTGTTCGGATCGCCCCAGCGGGATTGAACCGCCGTCCGCACGCTCTTCGGCAAGCCGCTGAAATGGCGTTGATATTCGTCAACCGCGAGGGTTACGGTTTCGGCGCCCTCTCCCCTTGAGGGAGAGGGTGGGGTCCGGTCTTGGCCGGACCTCGGGAGAGGGGGACGCCTGCGATTCGTCCCCTCCACCCGATCGAAAACCTCCCCCTCATCCGCCCGCTCCGCAGCCACCTTCTCCCTCAAGGGGAGAAGGCCTCGCTCTCTTGCGTCGAGCGCATTCGTGGGCCCGGCAAGCAGCAGGGCCATCAGCGCTGCGCCACTCTCCGGCGCGCCCTCCGCCGCGTATCCCGCTGCCCGCATCGCCTTCAGCAGGTTAGCCGTGGAGGCCGGCGCATCGAGGCCAACCCCGTTGGCGATCCGCCCGTCCTTGTTCGGATAATTCGACAGCACGATCGCAACGCGCTTGTCGGCATTCGCCTTGACCCGAAGCCGCGCCCATCGCGCCGCGAGATCGGCGACGAAGGCGATGCGGTCCGCCTTCGGCCGGTAGCGGACCGGCCGGCATTCGGTCAGCGGATCGAGTTCGCCCGCCTCCTTGAACGACACCGCACGCGAGATGATCCTGCCATCCACCTCGGGCAGCACGACATTCATGGTGAGATCGGTCGGCGAAAGCCCGCGCGTCGACCCGGCCCACGCCTCCTCGGAAACCCCCGCGAACGTCACCTGCAGGACCGGCCGCTCGCCGCCGTCGAGGACGGTTCCGGCGAACGCCCCTCCGGGATTGGAGAGCGCGAAGGCGGTAGCATTCAGGATGACCGCCGGCGGATGCTCCGCGAAAGCCGCCCTGACGAAGGCGGAATCGTCTTTTCCCTTCAAGCTGGAAACATAGATCGGAAGCGGCGTCAGGCCGCGCGCCTCCAGCGCCGCGCAAAGCGCGTCCACCGGCTCGGTCTGCCCCGACTGCATCAGCGCGCGGTAGAAGACGATTGCCGCGACGGAGTTTGGTCGCGCCGGAGATTGGAGGTTTTCTCCCCTTGCCTGCGCGGGAGAAGGCCGCGAATACACGCCAGCGCTCGGCAGTTCCCTCGCCTCGTCCGGCTCCGGTCCCTCGCCGATCAGGTGAGCCGCATGGCGCAAGGCGCTGGCGAGATTCTCCGATCCGCCTTCGACGAGGTAGGACCAGAGTTTTCGCGCTTCGGCTTCCGAGACAGTTCCGTGCGCCGCAAGCCCCGCGTCCCAGCTCGCGTCACCCGCAATGACGACAAGCTTTGTCCGGTTGGCGCGCGCCAGCCGCACAGTCTCGTCGAGCCCGTAGCTCCAGTAGGAAGCGCCGCCGAGAAGGCGCACCACGATGAGCCTGGCACGGGCGAGAATCTTCTCTGCGTAGAGGTCGACGGAATAGGGGTGCGCCAGCGCCATCCAGTTGGCGAGACGCACGGAGGGGAACGGCTCGCCCAGTGCGCGGCGTGCGGCGGCGAGGCCGGATATCTCCGTGTCGGCGGCCGAGAGGATAGCGATGTCGCCGGGTGTCTGTTCGAGATCGACCGGCTCGGCGTCGCCTGTGAGAGTGCGCGGCTGGCCCTTCAGGAGGTGCATGAAACGCGCGCCAGCCCTCCCCCCTTGAGGGGGAGGGTGGTCGGTGGAGCCGACCGGGAGAGGGGGAGCTTTGCGATTTCGCGCCGAGACCGGATCGGAAGCCTCCCCCTCATCCGTCAGCTCCGCGGACACCTTCTCCCTCAAGGGGAGAAGGCTCGATCAACGCCCGCTCGACCTTGCTTCGATCCAGGCCTTTCAGTCCGATCACCACGAGACCGGGGCGACGCTCGGTATCCGTGACGAACCATGTCTCGACACGCGGCCCGACCGCCTGCACCGCAAGCGGAGCGGCGCGTCCGTTGATCGCCACCAGGCCCTTGATGCGGAGCACGCCTTGCACTGCCATCGCAGCCCGGACCCGCTCCTCGAACGCGGCGCGATCCGCAGCGCTCGCATCGAGCACGAACGAGTTGAAATCGTCGTGGTCATGATCCTCGCCCGCGAGCTCATGATGACTCTTGCGGTTGGCGCTGTCGCTCTCGGCCGCGGCCGACTGGCCGAGAAGAATGTCGGCCGGAAGAATGCCGTTCGCCACCCGGATGCTGCGCGCCTCCGGCCGCGAGTCCTCGGCGATTGCCTTGTCCACCCGCGCGAGACCCGCCGCGTCGACCAGGTCGGTCTTGGAGATGACGATCAGGTCGGCGCAGCGGAGCTGGTCCTCGAACAGCTCCTCCACCGGATCGTCGTGTTCGAGCGAAAGGTCCTTCGCCCGCTGCTCGGCGAGCTTCGCCTCGTCCGAGGCGACCCGGCCTTCGGCCACCGCCGACGCGTCGACGACGGTGACGACGCCGTCCACCGTCACCCGCGCCTTGACGCTCGGCCAGCTGAAGGCCTTCACCAGCGGCTGCGGCAGCGCCAGGCCGGAGGTCTCGATGACGATGTGATCGGGCGGCACGTCGCGGCCGAGAATCTTCTCCATCGCGGGGAGGAAATCGTCCGCGACCGTGCAGCAGATGCAGCCGTTCGCGAGTTCGATGATGTCGTCCGCGCCGCACGCCTCGCTGCCGCAATCGGCGAGCACCTGACCGTCGAAGCCGACATCGCCGAACTCGTTGACGATCAGCGCGATCCGGCGCCCGCCGGGGTTCTGCAGGAGATGACGGATCAGCGTCGTCTTCCCCGCACCGAGGAAGCCGGTGACGATCGTCGCCGGGATGCGGCCCAATGTGTCCTTGGCTGCGGCGCTCATGTATTCGTTCCTTTCAGCACCAGCGGCAGGCCAGCGGCCATGAACACGACATGGTCCGCCACCGCCGCGATGCTCTGGTTCAACCGCCCCTGCGCGTCGCGGAAGCGGCGGCCGAGCGGATTATCCGGCACGAGGCCGAGCCCGACCTCGTTGGAGACGAAGACGCAGAGGCCGGAGAGCCGCTGCGTCATGCCGGCAAGCGCTGGGCCGCGCGCCTCGACGTCGGCCCCGGCCAGCATCAGGTTGGAGAGCCAGAGGGTGAGGCAATCGACCAGCACCGCCCTGCCCTCCCCAGCCTCGACCGTCAGCGCGCCCTCCAGATCGTCCGGCGCCTCGACCGTCCGCCACTCCGCCCCGCGCCGCTTCCGATGCTCGGCGATGCGCGCTGCCATCTCGGAATCGCCGGGCGTCGCGGTCGCGACATAGATCGCCTCCAGCCCGCTTCCGGCGACCAGCCGCTCGGCGTAGGCGCTCTTGCCGGAGCGCGCGCCTCCGAGCACCAGCACCAGCCGTCCCATCCCCGTCAGCCGCAGCCGGCCGCCGGCCGGCGATCATGCATGCGCGAAGCGCGGCAGACCCTCAGCCGCGGCGAAGCGTCTGTAGAAATAGCCGACCAGTCCGCCGAGCAGCGACCACGAGAGCAGCGTCGTCATCAGCACCGTGACCGTGAACCGATGCGACAGCGCCTCGGGAACGTTCGTCTCGATGCGCTCCAGCTCCGGCGCGCCGATCAGGTGCGGAACGGCGAAGATCACGATGGCCAGCACCGCCGCCCAGGGCGCGCGGTTGAAAGCGATGAGCCCGAGGCTGACCGCCGTCGCGAATGCCGTCCCGACCCACCAGACCTGTCGCGGCGTAAGCTCAGCCGCGGGAATGCCGGGAAGCTCCGGCGGCAGGCCGAGGCTCGGCGCCCACACGAAGGTCACGAAACCCGCGAGCCCCCAGAGGAAGCCCTCGCGCCAGTCGATCGGCCGGCGCAGGAGAACGATCGCGCCGGTCATCAGCAACCCGAAGCCGACCCAGTCGACAATGTTGAAGAGCGCGGTGAACGCGTTCCGCTCGAGCCCGTCGTGCGGCTCCCACGCGCCCGCGCCGTGATGCTCGTGCGCCATGGCCGGCGCGGCGGCCGTGGACTGGAGCGCGTTCGACTGCGGCGCGCCCGACTGCGGCATGGAGCTGGCCGGAGCGGTCGCCTCGGCCTGCTCCGCCGCCCTCTCGTAAACCTCGGCCGCAAGGATCAGCGGCACCGTGCCGAATTGCTGCGCGATGGTGACCACCACGCCAACGATCAGCCCCGCCAACGCCGCAGCGAAGACGATCGGCCTCAATGTGTGCATGGCGTTCCCCTAATGGCAGGGGAAGGCGTTGGAATGGCGCGTATCGTGTGATGCGTTATGGACCGCATCGAGATGCGAGAAGCCGGCCATTCCGACGATGAAGACTCCGAGGAGCATGGCGCAAATCGCCTGCGCAGCGCTGCTCGTCTGGGTGACCGCGACGGGCGCGGCAGGTGCGACGGGCGCGGCAGGTGCGGTGGACGAGGATGACGACGACATATTGACCCTCCCGGTCAAGAGTGGACGAACCGTTTCCGGGAGGGGACTGGAGAGCTGCATAGGGCCAGCGAATTTGTGCCGCCCACGCACTCTCGGGACGCCCCGCCCCGGTCTGCTTGTGTTGGCAGGTCTCCTGACTTGCGGGTCGCCGCTCCCGATCAGCCTTCCCGGCCGAAGCCAGTGGCAAGAACGATCGAAAACTCGCCGCTCACAGTTGCGGGGGCAGTCACGGTTTTGGCCCCGATTGGGTCGTCCGCACCGTGTTCCCTATTAATCCCCTGGGCTTCGGCCCGTGAGGAACCAACACGCATCCAGATAAGCGCGGGGGCCGAGTCGTGTCAATCGACGCGGGCATGCGTTCGCTAGTCACTCAGGGCATCGCCGGTCCCGCAGGGCCTGGGCGATATCGCGGCTCGTGAGGTGGAAGCGGGCGCCGTCGGGCAGCGCGTCGCGTTCGACCTTCGCACGTGCGGCGGCCTCGAAAGCCCCGCGGTTGCCGTGGAAATAGGCCAGGCAGGAGTTCGGTGTCGCCGGCTCTGAAAGAAGCGAGCGGAACGCAAGGCGGTGCACGAGGCACTGCCGGGCCGCGCCCGTTTCGTCATCGAGATCGAACTGCAGGGCGTCGAGATCGTCCCGCCACACGACGGCTGAGATCCGGCCTCCTTCCATTAGCCGGCGCCGTTGGCGCTCTTGTCTTTGCCGTTGCCGTTGCTGCGGATGCCGAGCTTCGTCGCGACGTTCGGATAGCGGCGGCTGAACCAGACCGCGAAACGCCGCCGCCAGCGCCGCACGCGCGGAATGTCGCCGGACAGGATGATGAGGCCGAGCGGAATCATCCAGAAACCAAGGACCGGCAGGAAACCCAGGAGGCCGAAGACCACCAGCAGGCCGCCGAGCGCGATCCTGAGCAGCCGCGAGCGCGGCAGCGGCAGCCGATAGCCGCCGAGCTTCACCGAGCCGCCGGGAGGTGAATTTTCAGCCATCATCGCAATCTTACCAAAGACGTTTACCTTTCCATGAAACGAATGGGCGGCTCGGGCGTAGACCACCCCGAGCGGGAGCGGCCGAGCACCTTGCAAAGCCGAGCCCATCTCGCATATATGCCGCCGCACTGATCCTCGGTAGCTCAGTTGGTAGAGCATTCGACTGTTAATCGAATGGTCGCTGGTTCGAGTCCAGCCCGAGGAGCCACCAAATTTTCCGAAGCAGCGACAAGCTTCGCTTGCTTGCGCAAACTATCCCGAAGACCTCCCCGCGCTCCCCCCGGCGCGGCCACGCCGTCTTTCTTCCGGCCACCCATCTGTGATGGCGGCGGCGCACCCCGACGGACGGTCGCAGCCGGCCTGCCCAACGAATGCCGGCAAGATCCGAGCCTGGCTCCTCCGGTCCGCACGGCTCTACCTTGATGACAATGGTGTCACCCGGCTACCCTGACGCGCCCATCCGTGCAGACGAGCGCCGCGAGCAGCCGCAAGGCCGGCAATACAGATCAAGTGCCTGTCCCAGAGGAACGATACTCGCATGGACCAGTTGAAGCGGACTTCATCGGGAGGGGGTGCGCCCGGAACGACGTTGCTGAAGCCCAGGCCAAGAACTTCCACCGACATTCTTGGCCTGATCGTCGACCGCGAGCCGGCCCTTTCAAAATCGAACCGCAAGATTGCGCACGCCATACTCACCGAGCCCCGGGTCTTCGTCGAGAAGCCGGTGGAGGACCTGATCGACTGGCTGGACGTCTCGGCGCCGACCATCACGCGCTTCGCCCGGTCGCTTGGATGCGAGGGGCTCCGCGACCTCAAGCTGAAGATCATGGGCTCGATGCGGATAGGGATCCGCTATCTCGAGCCGTCCACGCCGCCCGACGCGATCGAGGAGGTGGTGGAGCGCGTCGTGAAGCGGGCGCAGAGCACGATTTCCGAAGCGCATGTCCGCTTCGACATAAAGCGGGCGGAACAGGCGATCGATATCCTCAGCCGCTGCCGCACGCTCTACGCCTTCGGTGGGGGCGGCGTCTCGTCGTGGCTGGTGGACGAAATCCAGAACCGCTTCTTCCGCCTCGGCATCCGGGTGGTGCCTTCGAGCGACCACCAAATGCAGATGATGCTCGCGACGACGATGGAGAAGGGAGACGTGGTGATCGCCAGCTCGATCAGCGGCAACAATCAGGAGCTCGTGCGCTCCATCGGCATCGCCCACGAATACGGCGCCACGACTATTGCTCTCGCCCCTTCCAGCACGCCGCTCGCGACGGCGGTCGATCTCCTGATACCGGTCAACGCGGACGAGGACGGTGACGTCCTCGGCCCCACCTCCGTGCGCTACGCTTTTCTCGTTGCCATCGACGTTCTCGCCTACGGCGCCGCCATCCGCATGAAGGGTGCGGCGCGCGAGAAGCTGCGGCGCATCAAGCAGCAGTTCGCGGCCTTTCGCGAGAGCGAGGAGAATCTGCCGCTGTGCGATTGACGGGCCGGGATCCTGCACAAACTGCTCGCAAAGTTTGTTTTCCGCATCAACACCGTGCCTAAATCGTCCTCAATTCGCGCTTTCTGGAAAAAAATGACGCGAAAAGAAAAATCCCACTTGCCGACATCGAATTTCAAAGCATAATCACCTTGGGATAGTCATAAGTTCAGCAGGAAGGCCCGCTCGGGAAGGCGGTTGCTACGGTGGTCTGTTTATAGACCGGCCATGGTGTTCCTTTGCTCTGTATTTGCGAAGTGTTTCTTTTCTTTCCTGAGAACAGAGGGGGTATCGGCATGAACCAGAAGCTAGACAACTATCTCTTGAACCGTCGCCGCGTGCTGCAGGGCGCCTCGGCCCTGTCGGCCGCCGCCCTTTTCGGAAGGCCCGCCTTCGGCAAGCCCGCCGACCCACTCAACTTCGTCGGCTGGCAATACCAGCCGCAGATCGTCGAGGAGAACGTGGGGATCTTCAGCAAGCTCTACGACGAGAACGTCAACTACGAGCTTGTCACCGGCGACTATCACGCCATCGTCGAGACCAAGCTGACCGGCGGTCAGCACATGGACATGTTCTACTCCGAGGAAGACCGGATTGCCCGCTGGCACACCGCCGGCTGGATCCGCGATCTCGAGGGGCTGCCGGGCGTTGACGACATCAAGGCCGGCATGTTCCCGGTCAGTGTGGCGTCGCTCTCGCTGCCGGACGGCAAGTTCGCCGGTCTGCCCTACTACGCGGGCTACAACGCCTTCATCTACAACGAGGAGCATCTCTCCAAGGCCGGCATCGCAGTGCCCGACAGTTGGGACGCGCTGCTCGAAGCCTGCCGCAAGCTGAAGGCCGACGGCATCTCCGACGCGCCCTATCACTCCGCCTGGGGCCAGAAGTGGCCCGAACTCTCCTGGAGCATCTTCTCGGCCTGGTATTCGGAAGGCGCCAAGGTGTTCGACGACAACGGCGACTTCGTCGACGAGCCGGCACTGCGCAAGATCCTCGACGTCCACAAGGCCCTCTACCAGGAGAAGCTCGTCGCCGAAGACATCATGACGCTGCCGGGCGAGGGTGTTCCGAGCTACTGCTCCGGCCGCCACACCTTCATGGTGCTGCACGACTACGACCAGAAGGTCACCAACGATCCGGAGGTCTCGAAGATCGCCGGCAAGGTGAAGAACGCGCTGATGCCTGGCGCCACGCACTCCACGATGGCCTGGACCGCCGCCTACCTCATGGGCGCCGAGCCGATCGACGTGGATCGCACGTGGAACCTCCTGCAGTTCTTCGGCGGCAAGTCGAAGGACGGCGAGTACCACGTCATCAAGCGCTGGGCGCTCGAGTTCGGCCTCGGCTCAGGCTACAAGGAAGTGGGGGCCGACCCGGACGTCGTCGCCGCCTACTCCAAGTGGAAGGACCTCAAGGTCGCTTCCGATCAGCTGAACATCGGCACCGCCCGCAAGATCGGCAAGACGATCTGGTTCTCGGAATGGGACCTCTTCATGATGCAGCAGGTGCAGGAGTTCATCCGGTCCGGCTCCGACACGGACGCGCTCGTGGCGGCGCTCGCCGGCAAGGCTACGGAACTCAAGCAGCAATACCAGTAAGCTTCGGTTGCGAGCGCGGGGGGCGCCGGTCGGCGCCTCCCATCCATCCCGAGAAGCAGAGGTCCGGATTTGTCGACGACCGCCGAGTCCGTCGCGTATTCCCGCTCCGGCACTCGGCGTCGCACGGATCGCGCGCCGGGCTTCGCCTACGCCGCCGCGGCGCCGGCACTCGCGATCGTCGCCGCAGTGGCGGGGATGCCGCTCTTCTATAGTCTCTACCTTTCCTTCCAGAGCACCAATCCGATCACCAAGCGCTGGGTCTTCGTCGGCCTCGGCAACTACCAGAACATATTCGCCAGCCCGGATTTCTGGACGTCCTTCGGGCGCACCGCCTATTTCGCGGTTTTTGCCGTCGTTGGCACGACGGTCTTCGGCATGCTGATCGCGCTCGTCCTGAACGAGCGCTTCGCCGGACGCGGTCTTCTCCGCAGCGTCGTCCTGGTTCCCTGGGCAATGGCGCCGGTCGCCATCGGCGTGCTCTGGTCGTTCGTCTACGCAGGAAGCTTCGGCCTGCTGAATGGCCTCCTCCACGATCTCGGCCTTGGGTTCCTCGCCACCGCCTGGCTCGGAAACGGTTTTCGCGCGCTCAATCTCGTGGCGCTCACGCATGTGTGGAACCAGACGCCGCTGACGGCCCTGATGATCCTCGCGGCGCTGCAATCGATCCCCGGAAACCTGCATCGCGCCGCAATCCTCGACGGCGCCGGGGCGCTCCGCCGCTTCTTCTCGATCACCCTGCCGTGGCTCAAGCCGACGCTCCTCTTCGTCGTCATCATCGCCACGATCAATGCGCTGATGGCGTTCGACATCGTCCTCATCATGACGCGTGGCGGGCCGGGCAGCGCGACCACCACGATCTCGTGGCTCGGCTATCTTCAGTCTTTCCAGTTCCTGCGCTTCGGCCAGGGCGCAGCGACGCTCTACATCCTCACGATCGTCAGCCTGCTCCTCGCCATCCTCTATTTCTTCGTGCTCGGCCCGCGCCGCTCCGGGCGGCGGGCCCCGCCCGGACTGCCTGAGGTCGAGGAGCAATCGCTTCCGATCGTCGGTGTCCGGCGCCACACGATGGCGAACCTGCCGACCTACCTTCCACGCCGCATGCTGACGACCGTGACGGCTGCGCGCCTTGGGAAGCTGCTGCTCGGAATCGCGGCGATCTTCATCTTCCTCTGGTCGGCCCTGCCGGTGCTGGGTCTGATCCTGATGAGCCTCTCGCCGCCGATCGATCTCGTCCGCCTCCCGCCGAGCGTCTTTCCCTCCCGCATCACCTTCGACAATTTCATCGCAGTACTGTTTCCGGAGGGCTACGCGACGAGTGTGCAGGCGAAGCGTGTCCCGCTCGCACTCATCAACAGTTTCGGCGTCGGAATCGTCGTTTCCGTCATCAACGTCGCGCTCGGCACGCTCGCCGGCTACGCCTTCGCCCGCTACACCCGCATGCGCTTCTTCAACATCAGCCTTTGGGCGCTGCTTCTGACGCGCATGATCCCCGCGCTGACGCTGGTGCTGCCCTTCTTCATAATCTTCCGCAATCTCGGGCTGCTCGACACGCGGCTGGCGCTGGTCATTGCCTATTCCTCGATCCTTCTGCCGCTCTGCACCTGGATGATGAAATCGACGTTCGAGAGCGTTCCGGTGAGCCTCGACCGGGCGGCCCTCATTGACGGTTGCACGCGCGCCGGCATGCTGTGGAAGGTGCTGCGGCCGGTCGTGCGCCCGGGCATCATCGCGGCGCTGATCTTCTGCTTCTTGGTGTCGTGGAACGAATTTCTGTTCGCCCTGATCCTTACCTCCACGCCGAACGCGCAGACGATCCCGGTCGTGATCGCCGGCTTCCTCAGCCAGGCGCAGTTCTACGAGTACGGGCCGCTCTTCGCCGCCAGCGTGCTTTCCATCCTGCCGCCGGTGCTCGTTGCCTTCTTCTTCCAGCGCTATCTGGTGCAGGGCGCGTTGTCGGGCGCCGTCAAGGGCTGAGGAATCAGATGGTCGCCATAACCATCGCCGGACTGCGCAAGAGCTACCAGGACGCCGAGGTGCTCAAGAGCCTCGACCTGTCGATCAGGGATGGGGAGTTCATCTCCTTCCTCGGACCGTCGGGCTGCGGAAAGTCCACGCTGCTGTATTGCATTGCCGGGCTGGAGGCGGTGAACGAGGGATCGATCCGCTTCAACGACCGGGAGATTACGGATCTTTCCCCGCGCGAGCGAAACATCGCGCTCGTCTTCCAGGACTACGCGCTCTATCCGCACATGAACGTGCGCGAGAACATCGCCTTCCCCTTGCGGCAGCAGAAGGTCGACAACGCCACCATCCGAAAACAGGTGGACTGGGCGGCGGAGCTTCTCGGCCTCGGCGACCTGCTCGACCGCCTTCCCTCGGACCTTTCCGGCGGCCAGCGCCAGCGCGTCGCTGTCGGCCGTGCGATCGTGCGCAACCCCGCTGTGCTGCTCATGGACGAGCCGCTCTCCAATCTCGACGCCAGCCTGCGGGTGAAGATGCGCACCGAGATCCGCAGCCTGCAGCGTGAGCTCAGGATCACCGTGATCTTTGTCACCCACGACCAGGAGGAAGCGATGGTGCTTTCCGACAGGATCGCGGTGATGAAGGACGGCGTGGTCCAGCAGTTCGCGCCGCCGATGGCAGTCTACAAGGACCCCGCCAACCTCTTTGTTGCGAGCTTCATCGGAAGCCCGCAGATGAACTTCCTCCCCGCCCGTATTGCCGGTGGCGCGGCCGAGGACGTGGTCGTCGGTGTCCGGCCGCACGATCTGCAGCCCGGCGCAGGTCTGGACGGCGGCGTTCACCTCACTGGCGAACTGGCGCTCGTGGAATCCGCCGGCCCCGTCCATTTCCTCGACGTCAGGGTGGACGGGCACCTCGTCCGGGCGACCTGCGCCGATCTGTCGGGGCTCTCTACCGGAGCGCGCCTCACTCTCCATGCTCCTGAAGACGCCATTCACCGCTTCGACGCCAGGAGCGGCAAGCGCATCTGAAATCCAAGCGACAAGGCTGAAGTCGAATTTCCATGGCATACGATCTCGTTCTGAAGAATGGCCGCGTGATCGATCCCTCGCAGGGGATCGACAAGGTGACCGACGTTGCGTTCGCGAACGGCAAGGTGGCCGCGATCGGCGACGGACTGACCGCGGCGGATACGCGCAACGTATCGGGTCGGATCGTCACGCCCGGCCTCATCGACCTCCATACCCACGTCTATTGGGGCGGCACCTCGCTCGGCATCGACGCCGACGATTTCGCGCGGGCGAGCGCGGTCACGACCTCCGTCGATACCGGCAGCGCCGGGCCGGGCAATTTCCCGGGCTTCCGCAAGCACGTCATCGATCCTGGCGCGGCGCGGATCCTTGCCTATCTGCATGTCTCCTTCGCCGGCATCTTCGCCTTCTCCCACACGATCATGGTCGGCGAGAGCCACGATATCCGCCTGATGGCGGCGCGCGAGGCGGTCGAGGTGGCGAACGCCAACCGCGACGTGATCGTCGGCATCAAGGTGCGGATCGGGCGCCACGCCAGCGGCCCCTCCGGCATCGCACCACTGACGGTCGCGCTACAGGTCGGCGAGGAAACCGGCCTGCCGGTCATGGCGCATATCGACGAGCCGCCGCCGAGCTACGAGGAAGTGGTGTCGCAGCTCAGGCCGGGCGACGTCCTCACCCATTGTTTCCGGCCGTTCCCGAACGCGCCCTGCACGCCCGACGGCAAGGTAAAGCCGGCGCTGCTCGCCGCCCGCGAGCGCGGAGTCTACTTCGACGTGGGGCACGGCAAGGGGTCGTTCTCCTGGAAGTCGGGGCGCACGATGCTCGCAGCGGGCTTTCTTCCCGACACGATATCGTCCGACATCCACGTGCTGTGCATCGACGGCCCGGTCTACGATCAGGTGACGACGCTCTCGAAATTCCTGGCGCTCGGGATGTCGCTCCCCGACGTCATCGCCGCCTCCACCGTCAACGCCGCCAGGATCCTGCGGCGGCCGGAGCTCGGCACGTTCAAGGTGGGCAGCGCCGGCGACGCGAGCATACTGGAGCTGCGCCAGGGCTCCTTCGATCTCGAAGACGTCCTCGGCGAAATGCTGACGACGAAGGAAAGACTCTTCGCCGCCGGTGTGGTGATCGGCGGACGTTGGTGGCATCCGGCCTGATAGCGGCGCGGGGAGCCGGAAAGACGATCGCAGCGAAGACGGAGGGATCCAATGACCGCCACGGACCGCAGAAACCTTGAGGACCTTCCGCCGAGCGAAGGCGCGGCGCTGCTGGCGGACCTTGTCGACGTCCTCATCCCTGGCGGCGGAGGTTGGCCTTCCGCCGCCTCGATCGGGGTGCAGGGGCTGGTGGCGATGCGCCTCGTCGAGCAGTCCGGCGAGCTGGAGCTCGGCCAGATCGCGGCCGCGATCATCGATGCCGGCGGCCCGTTCGACGGCCGCACCGCGGAAGAGCGCGTCCAGATCGTGGCGCGTTTCGAGACGGCGCAGCCGGACCTCTTCGAGCGGCTGCGCGCCGCGGCCTTCCTCGCCTACTACGAGAGCCCCTATGTCGCCGAGGCGATCCGCCGTCTCGGGCGGCCCTACCAGCTCAAGCCGCATGTCACCGGCTATCCGATGACGCCCTTCGATTTCGCCAAGGACACGCCGCGGCACGGGCGTGGCGCCTATCTCAAGACCGCTGACGTCCGACCCGTCGATACGTCCGGCCTGCACCTCGACGAAATTCGAACCGAACGCTGGGGGCTTGAACGATGACCGCCACACGAACCTGCGACGTTCTCATCATCGGCGCCGGCGCGACCGGATCGCTCGCCGCGCTGGTGCTGGCAAAAGCGGGGCTGGACGTCGTCTGCCTCGAGCAGGGCTCCTGGGTCGAGGCAGCGGACCACCCGCATCTTCATGCGGACTGGTCATGGCAACGGCGCACCAACTGGAACCCCGACGTCAACAAGCGCACCCATGCGGACGACTATCCGGTGAAATCCGACTCCTCGCAGATCCTGATGTGGAACGGCGTCGGCGGCTCCACCAACGTCTATGGCGCGATCTGGCCGCGCTACCGACCGTCCGACTTCCGCAAGGGAACGGAGCACGGCCTGCAGCCCGACTGGCCGATCACCTACGAGGACATCGCTCCTTTCTACGAGGCGGCTGACGCGCTCGTCGGCGTCTCCGGCCTTTCCGGCGATGCGGCGATGCCGCCGCGACCGGCCAGCCCGACGCGCCCACTGCCTGCCTCGAAGGTCTCGAAGCGGCTCGGCGATGCCTTCGACCGGCTCGGCTGGCATTGGTGGCCGGTCGAGTCGGGCACGATCAGCGAGGATTACGACGGGCGGCCCGCCTGCAACGGCTGCGGCACCTGCAACGGCTGCCCGCGCGGCTCGATGAGCAAATACTCGCAGTCGATCTGGCCGAAAGCGCTGGAGGCGGGCACCGAGCTTCGCATCAACGCCCGCGTCCTGAAGATCGAGAAGGGACCGGACGGCCGCGCGACCGGCGCGCTCTACATCGACCGCAACACCGGCCACACGCACTTCCAGAAGGCGCGCATCGTCGTCGTAGCCGCCAACGGCATCGGCACGCCGCGCCTGCTGCTCGCCTCCGACAACCTGGCCAACCAGTCGGATCAGGTGGGGCGCAATCTCCTTCACCACACGCTGGTGAACGGCGAGATGTGGGTGGAGGAGCCGGTCGACGGCCACACCGGGTATGTTGCCTCGCTCATCTCGCGCGAATTCGCCGAGACAGACGTCAGCCGCGGCTTCGTCAACGGCTTCAACTTCAACTGCATCACGAGCACCGCCTCGGCCGGTGAATTGGCGGCGGGCTGGTTCACCTCCGGGCGGGCGCCGTGGGGCCCCGACCATCACCAATGGTTCGAGACGCATTTCGGCCACAGCATCGGCATCTTCGCGATCGGCGACGATCTCCCCAATCCGGACAACCGCGTGACCCTCGATCCCGTCCTGACCGATTCCGACGGCATCCCCGTCGCATCGACGCACTACGCGCCGGGCGAGAACGACAAGCGCATGATGAACTACATGCTCGACCGCATCGAGGATGTCGCCAAGGCCGCCAAGGCCTTCGACTACCGGCTGAACGACTACCGCGACAAGGACGGGGTCTACCGCACGCCGGCCTGGCACATGATCGGTACCTGCCGCATGGGGAGCGACCCGGAGACCTCGGTGGTCAACGGCTGGCACCAGGCATGGGACGTGCCGAACCTCTTCATCGTGGACGGCAGCGTTCTGGCGACCGGCGGCGTGGTAAACCCGACGCCGACGATCTCGGCGCTGGCGCTGCGGGCGGCGGGATACATCCGCGACAATTTCCAGACCCTGTCGCAGACGACGCGGCCCGCGGTCGCCGCCTGAAACGAAGGGAGCCGAACGATGCTTCAACGTCCGCCCGCCGAGCCGGGCATGCGCGAGGACGAGGTCGACACCCCTGCGCTGCTCGTCGACCTCGACGCCATGGAAGCCAACCTCGACCGCATGGCGGCCTTCTGCGCGAAGGCCGGCGTCAAGCTGCGCGCGCACGCCAAGACGCACAAATCGCCGGTCATCGCGCATTGGCAGATGGCGCGCGGCGCTGTCGGGCAATGTGTGCAGAAGGTCGGCGAGGCGGAGGTGCTGGCCTGGGGCGGCGTGCCCGATATCCTCGTCTCCAACGAGGTCGTTTCGCCGAACAAGCTGGCTCGGCTGGTGGCGCTGTCAAAGATGGCGCGGGTCGCCGTCTGCGCCGACGACCCCGGCGCGGTCGGGCTGATCGCGGCGGCCGCCGAGGCAGGCGGATGCCGGCTCACTGTCCTCGTCGAGATCGACGTTGGCACGAACCGCTGCGGCGTCGCCCCAGGACCGGAGGCCGTCTCGCTCGCGAAACAGATCGCGGCGAGCCCGCACCTCGTCTTCGGCGGCCTGCAGGCCTATGACGGCGTCGCCCAGCACCTGCGCCGGCCGGAGGAGCGTGAGGCCCACATCGCGACGACCGTGGAGGATGTGCGGCGCACCGTCGAGGGTCTCGCCGCAATCGGGCTTTCCTGCGCAATCGTCGGAGGCGCCGGCACCGGCACCTTCGCGCTTGAGGCGGCGAGCGGCATCTACAACGAGATCCAGGCCGGCTCCTACCTGTTCATGGACGTCGATTACTGGAAGAACGACCCCGCGCCGGCATTCAGCCAGTCGCTGTTCGTGCTCTCGACCGTCATGAGCGCCGCCAGAAGCGGCGTCGCGGTCGTCGATTGCGGCCACAAGGGCGTCGCGGTCGATTGCGGCCTGCCTCTCGTCCACGCGCGGCCCGGCATTTCCTACACCGGCGCCTCCGATGAGCACGGCCGGCTTACGCTCGAAGCCTCGGCTGATCGGCTGGCGGTCGGCGAGCGCCTGCGGCTGGTGCCCGGCCACTGCGACCCGACCGTCGACCGCCACGATTGGTACGTCGGCGTCCGAAACGGCCGGGTAGAGTCGGTCTGGCCCGTCGCCGCGCGCGGCGCGATGACCTGACGTTCAGGGCGAACGGACCCCACGAAAAAAGCGGAGAGGCGTCACGTCTCGAGCGCCGAGGCGGCGATCTCCAGAGGCACGGGCCGCAGGGGAAGATGGGGACTGTTAAATCCGATCTCCGAGGGCGGCACTTTCAGCGTCCGTGAAAGCAGAGCCGCGATCGGCTGACCGCACACTCGCCCCTGACACGGCCCCATCCCCGCACGCGTCCACATCTTCGTGCTGAAGAAATCCCTCGCCCCCTGCTCAACGGCCGACTGGATGTCGCCCACGCTGACGTCTTCGCAGCGGCAGGCGATCGTATCGGAACTCACGATGTCCAGAAGCCCCGTCGGGAACGGAAAGAGGGCTGCGAGGCCGGCAGCGAAGCGACGGGCTTTCTGCAGCTCGCGAACAGACTTCCGCGCACCGGAATCGGCCACGGCGCCGAAGCCCAGCGCAGTCGCGGCGTGCCTCCCGGCGAGCAGGCCGGCGAGCCGCGCGACTACGGCGCCGCCGAGACCTGTCACTTCTCCCGCCGCATACAGGCCCGGCACGCTTGTCGCGCCTGTCGTGGCGTTGGCGTCGCAGAGCCAGCCGCCCAGCGCTTCATCGTAGGAATGCCGCGCCTTGAGGACGGAGGTGATTTCCACGGATGGCCTGAACCCGAAGCCGACGCAGAGCGCATCAATTCCGTCGATCACGAACGCATTGGAGACGCGGACGGCTCCGTCCGGACCAAGCGGCGCGGCGCGGACGGCTTCGAGACGGTCTTCGCCGAGCGCTTCGATGACGATGTGGCCCTGCAATCTGCGGGGCTTTGTCCGCAGCAGTCCGGTCACGAGCTTCAGCGCCTCGCCGGCGCGATCCGGATGACGGGCAAGCAGCCTGGCGGCGTCGAGCCGTGGCTTTGCCGCTTCCACATAGGCCGCCAGACGAATACCCGCGGCGGCGAAAGTGGAAGCGACGGCGAGGAGAAACGGCCCGCTTCCCGCCAGCACGATTCTCCGTCCGGGCGCGGTGCCGCCGGTCTTCACAAGCCGCTGGGCAGCGCCCGCGCTGATCACGCCGGGAAGCGTCCAACCCTTGAAGGGCAAAACGCGCTCCGAGGCCCCGGTGGCAGCGATGAGAATGCTGCTGTCGATGCGGATCGCTTGACCTTGCCGGTGTGCAAGAAGCCTGAAGCCCGGCTCGGCCCAGAAGATTTCCGCGCCCGTCACGATGCGCACTCCTGCCGCTTCGCACCGGTGCGCTGCCTCGCGGCCGGACTTCGCCTGCTGCGAGGCGCGGAGCGCGGCGAGCCGCTGCGGCGGCTGCATGTGGTACTGGCCGCCGGGCGTGGCGAAGAGATCGACCATCACGACCCGCGCGCCGGCCCGGGCTGCGGCCTCGGCGGCCGCCATCCCGGCAGGGCCGGCGCCGGCGACTGCGATGTCGCAGACGATCCGCTCCAGGGTCACGACCCGGTATCCACGCGCATCCCGTCGCGAGCGGGGGTGATGCAGGCACGCACCTGCGGCGCGCCGTCGACCGTGACCACGCATTCGAAGCAGATGCCCATGCCGCAGAACAGGGCGCGCGGCTGCCGCAGCCGAGGGCTCCTTCGAAAGGTCTTGCCGAGCGCGTGGAGGAGCGCGCCGAGCGGCTGGTCTGCCGGCGCCTCGACCTCCGCGCCGTCAACGATGATGGTGACGATGCCGCTCATGCGGCTTTCGCGAAGCGCAGCGGGTCGTAGAGGTCGCGCGCGGGAGAGGCGGCCGGCGCATCGATCGATTCGCAGATGAGTTCCGCCAGCATGGGCGCGCGGCAGAAGCCGGAGCCATTGTCGCCGGCTGCCACCAGCAAGCCGTCCAGGGCGGTGCGACCGGCAAGGAAGCGATCGTCCGGGCTCACCGCCTCGAAGCGCACCCAGGAGCGCAGGAGCTGGATGCCGGCCAGGCATGGAAACAGCATGAGCAGCGTCCGGATTGAGCCGAGGACGAACCGCGCATCCACTTCCCGCGTATGGTCCTGGTCGCCATCCTTGCCGACGGAGCCTCCGACCACCGTGTTGAACAGGATCTGCCCGCTCGCCGCCTGCTGGATCTGCGTATAGCCCGCTTCGATGCCGCCCTGCGACCGCGACGCGCCGATCACGCTGTTGATCGACGGTGGCTGACGGGTCGAGGCGAGGCATTGCGCCTGCCGCGGCACGATCGGCAGCAGAACGCCGGCCATCGCCGCGACGCGGGTCGTCCACGGTCCGGCGGCGATGACCGCGCAGCGCGTGGCGATCGTTCCCTTGTCGGTGACGACGGCGCTGACGCCGCCATCGTCCGACCGGATGTCGAGGACGCGCGTCCCGGCGATGGCGCGAAGCCCATGGCGGACGGCATCGGTAAGGAAAGCGCGGACCGCGAGGAAGGGGTTCACCGTGGCGTCGTCGGGCGACCAGGTGGCAGCGACGATAGGCCCGGTCAGCAACGGTTCGATGCCACGCGCGGCGGCGGGATCGAGGAGCTCCGTTGAAAGGCCGGCGGCCCGCTCGCGGATTATCCACTCCTTGGCATGCTCTACGTCGGCATCGGCCAGGATGAAACGCATCTCACCCTGCCGCCGGTATTCGAATTTGTCGCCGAGCTCCTCCTCCGCCGCCGCCCAGAGCCGGCACGATCTGAGCAGGGCGGGAAGCTCGTCCGTGGCGTTTACGTAGGTGCTGAGGCAGGCAAGGCTCGCGCCCGTCACGGCGCCGCCGAAGGCGCCCTGTTCGACGAGCAGGGTCTGACGCCCCTGTCGCGCGAGCGCCCGCGCGATGGCGACGCCGACAATGCCGCCCCCGATCACGACGACGTCGCTCGTGGCCGGCAGCGCGTCGGTCACGGCCAGGATCTTCGACGGAATGCGGGCGGAGCCGCATTCCAGAAATGCGTGTTGCAGAGACCCGCGTGCGTCGGCGTGCTTCCCTCCGTGGCCGCGAGCGCTTCCGCCGCGCGCGCGGCGTGGCGTGGATCGGGAAAGCCCAGACCTTCGCTCAACGTGGCGCCCTGCAGCGAGAGGTGACGGATATCGGCAAGCTGCGCGCGATGTTCGTCCTTCGTCATGTCGGGTCGCGCCGCGAAGCAGACATCGACCGCCCGTTCAGGGTCGTCAAACGCGATTGTCCACCCTTCGAGAACGGCGTCGAGGACCGCCTGCACCAGCTTCGGCTCCGCCGCGACCCGTGCGCTGGACGCGACCAGTCCGTCCTTGAGCAGCGAGCAGCCGAGAGGTTCGGCCGACAGTATGGTCAGACGGTCCCGCCCGAGCTCCGCTTCGATCTGATGCAGCTCATGGTAGGAGGTCATCTGCGCGCAGTCGATTTCCCCGGCGAGGAACGGACCGACGGTGTCCGGCATGGGGATGCGCTCGACCGCACTGTCCGGCACGCCGGCACGCGCGAGCATCCAGCGAAGCTCCAGATCCTCTTCGCCGGGCCAGACGCCGACCTTGCGGCCGGCAAGATCGCTGACGCTGTGGATGCCGGAAGACGAGCGAACCGGATAGACCAGCGGGCTGGTCTGCTGGATGGCGAGGATCACCTGCAGCCTGCCCGGGTGCGCGCTCTCCAGCACGTGCGACGGGCTTGCCACAGCCATGTCGACCTTGCCCGAAAGGACCGCGTCGACAGGCTTCGATGAAAAGTCCAGCCCTTCGCAAACGATCGAAATACCGCGTTCCCTGCCGAGGTCGAGCGCCTCGGCAAGGAGGTAGCCGGCAAATTGCGCCTGCTTGTGCCAGAGGAGACGTATCGAGACTTCCACCGATAGATCCATCCCCTCTGGCGCGCCCGCGGACTATGGGCAGTTGATCGTGTGCAGTTCAGCCGGGGCCTTTTCCCAGAAGGCGTTGGTGTAGCCCTTCGACAGATCGATCGGCTGCTCGATCAGCTTGGCGCCTACGAGGATCTTCTGCGCGACCTCCCAGTCGGAAGGATTGGAATAGCCGAACTTGCCGTCGAGCGTCGGGCCGGCGCAGAACAGATCTCCCATCGCCTTGATCTGCTCGATCTGCTCGTCGACCTTGAGCTCGCTGTTGTACTTCACGACGATCGCCGCGGCGGCCGCCGGGTCGGCGAGCGCTTCCTTCCAGCCCTTCAGCGTGGCGTCCACGACGCCCTGCACGATCTCCGGGTGGTTGGCGATCTCGTCTTCCGTCGTGAAGAGGCCGGTGTTGACCAGCGCCAGTCCCTGGTCGGCGGCGTCGATGATGACGAGGTCTTCCGGCTTGAACCCGTTCCGGTAGACCTGCTGCAGCTCGTTGTAGCGCGTCACCTGCATCACGTCGTACTGCTTCTGCAGCCAGCCGATGATGTCATAGCCCTGGCTGACGATCTTCACGTCGCCCTGCGGTATCCCGGCGGCATCCAGCATGGCGAGGAACTCGTGCTCGTCGCCGCCGAACCACAGGCCGACACTGTGGCCCTTCATATCCTTGATCGAGGTGATGCCGCTGTCCTTGCGGGCGATGTAGACGGTGGCGCTCTTCTGTCCGAACTGGACGACCTGGACGAGCGGAGCGCCGTTCGAGCGGGCGGCGATGACCTGGTGCGGGTGGCCGATGCCGAACGTGTCGACGCCCTGCGCGACGGTAACCGCCGGCTTCAGGTCGGGACCTGCGGGCAGCAGCTGCATGTCGACGCCGGCGTCCTTGTAGTAGCCCTTTTCCAGCGCAAGGATCGGACCGGCGAACTGGCCCTGCATCACCCATTCGAGCCGCATCGTCGTCGCGGCGTGCGCCGCCCCCGCCGAGACCCCCACCACCACACCGGCCAGCAGACTTCTGATCAATGTCTTCATCTCTCTAGTCTCCCTCTCTCATGTCAGATCAAACTTGTTCGCGCATGGACGCGTGCCAGGGAATGGCGACGCGCTCGATCAGAGCCACTGCCGCGAAGAACAGGATGCCGATCAGCGCCGACACGATCATCGCCGCCCACAACCTCGGCATGGCGAGCGTGCGGTAGGTCGTCATGATGACGAAGCCCAGTCCGCGGTCCGCCTGGATGAACTCGGCGACGATGGCGCCGATGACCGCGAAGGTCACATTGATCTTGAGGCCGACGAAGACATAGGGGAGCGCGCTCGGCAGCCGCATCTTGAGGAACTTCTGCACCCCGGTCGCGGCGCTGACGTGGAACACGTCCATGATGGTGCGGTCGTAGGACTGCAGCCCCTTCATCATGTTGAGGGCAAGGGGAAAGAAGGAGAGGAACGCGGTGACCGCGATCTTCGATTCGAGGCCACTGCCGAACCAGATGATGATGATCGGCGCGATGGCGACGGTCGGGATGGTGTTGGCGGCGATCATGTAGGGGAGCAGCCCGCGCGCCATAAGCGACGAATACGCAAACGTCGTGCCGAGCACCGCGCCGAATGTGGACCCGATGATGAAGCCCGCGACCGCCTCGTAGAGCGTGATGCTGGCATGAAAGAGCAGGCCGGTCGGATCGGCCCAGAAGGAAGTCCAGATCCGGAGGGGAGACGGAAACACGTAGACCGGTATGCCGAATCCTTCGACCGCGACTTGCCACACCAGAACCGTGAGCACGAACGCCACCAGCGGCGGCCACGCCACGTGCCACAGCGAGCGCGAATAGGCAGCCAGGCTGGGGCTAGTTCGCGGCATCGGCGTAGCCCCGTTCGAGTTCCAGGCTTCCCTCGTTCACCAGCCTCTGGAATTCCGGGTCGGCGCGGGTCGAAAGGCTGCGGGGGCGGGCAAGCGGGACGTTGATTATTCGCGAGATCTGGCCGGGGCGCGGCGTCATGACGACGACCCTGTCGGAAAGCAGCACGGCTTCGCGGATCGAGTGCGTGACGAAGATGACGGTCACGCGCGTCGCCTCATGGATGCGGACGAGCTCCATGTTGAGCCGGTCGCGCGTGATCTGGTCGAGCGCGCCGAAGGGCTCGTCCATGAGCAGCACACGCGGCTCGCTGGACAGCGCCCTGGCGATTGCGGCGCGCTGCCGCATGCCGCCGGAAAGCTCGCGCGGCCACGATTTCTCGAACCCCTTCAGCCCCACCAGCGCCAGCAATGCGCTGGCGCGTTCGTCGCGCTCGGCCCGGGAGGCGCCACGCAGCTCAAGCGGCAGTCCCACATTGGCGAGGACCCGCCGCCATTCGAGGAGAGCCGGCTCCTGGAAGACAAATCCGATCTGCCGATCCAGCCGCGCCGCGGCGGGCGATCTACCGTCCACCGTGACGGTGCCCGACGTGGCGGCAAGCAGGTCGGCGATGATCCGAAGCAGCGTGCTCTTGCCGCAACCGGAGGGGCCGATCAGGGAAACGAAGCTCCCCGGCAGCACGTCGAGCGAGACGTCCTTCAGGGCCACGACGGGAGATGAGCGACCGTCGCCCGGATAGACGAGCGACAGGGCGCGGCCGCTGACAACTGGCCTCGCGGCTTCGGGCCCTGGCCCTGACGGTTGCGAGGACGGCCGCATGCCTTCAGCCATAGCGCGCTCCGCCGGCGAACCAGTCGTCGAAGGTCGCTGCCGTCCGCACGACGACACTGCGCTTCTTCAGGTAGCTGCGCAGCGCGTCCCAGCCGTTCTCCTTGCCGTAGCCGCTTGAATCCCATCCGCCCCAGACCGAGCGCGGATCGTTCTTGTGGTGATCGTTGACCCACACCACGCCCGCCTTCACCGCCTGCGCCACGCGATGCGCACGCATCACATCGCGCGTCCACACGCCGGCGCCGAGCGCGAACTCGGTATCGTTCGCGAGCGCGATCGCTTCGCTCTCGCTCGAGAAACGTGTGATCGCGACGACCGGACCGAAGACCTCCTCGCGGAACAGCCGCATCGCTGGCGTGACGTCCGCGAACGCGGTCGGCGTCACGAAGAAGCCTCCGGCGAGGTCTGCTGGGAGGACCGGCGCATCGCCGCCGCAGACGAGCCTGGCTCCGGCCGCCCGCGCCGCCGCAATATGCTCAAGGCACCGATCGCGGGCGGCGGCGGAGACCACCGGGCCGACATCGGTTGCCGGATCGTCGGGACTGCCGACCCTGAGCGCCGCCGCCCGCTCCCCGAAGCGCCTGACGAACTCGTCGAAGATCAAATCCGCGACAAGCAGGCGCGTGCCTGAGACGCATGTCTGTCCGGAAGCGACGAACGCCGCAAACAATGCGCCGGCGACCGCCTCCTCGACCGGCGTGTCCTCGAAGACCAGGATCGGGGCCTTGCCTCCGAGCTCCAGCGTGCACGGGACGATCCGCTCGGCTGCGACCGCCGCGACGCGCCTGCCGGTCGCCGTGCCGCCGGTCAGATCGATGCGCGCGACGAGCGGATCGGCTACCAGCGCCGCTCCCGCCCTGCTGCCGCCGGTCACGACGTTCACCACGCCGGGGGGAATTCCCGCCTCGGCGCAGAGCGAAGCCAGGATGAGCGGCGACACCGGCGCGAGCTCGGATGGCTTGACGACGACCACGTTGCCGGCGGCGAGCGCCGCCGCCAGCTTCTTCACCAGGATGAGGAGCGGATGATTCCACGGCGTCAGCAGAGCGCAGACGCCGTAGGGCTCGTACTGTGTGTAAGTGAGGTAGCCGCCGCGCACGCGGTTGGCTTCCGCCTCCAGGCCGACCGCGATCGAACTGAAATAGTCGAGCCATTCCGGTATGCGGCCCATCTGCGCCCGCATCTCGCGGATCGGCCGGCCGGTTACGCTGCTCTCCAGCACGGCAAGCTCGCCGATCTTCTCACGCAGGATGTCGCCGAGGCGCCGCAACAGACGGCCCCGGTCGCCCGGATCGAGGGACCTCCAGCCGGGCCAGGCCGCCTGCGCGGCGGCGGTGGCGTTCGCGACATCGCTCGCGTCGCCATCCGGCACGGTCGCGATGAGCCGGCGGGTCGCCGGGCTGGAAATTTCAATGACGTCGCCGGAGCCCGAACTGGTCCAGCTTCCGCCGATATGCAGCTGGAAGCGCGATATCCCGTTCGGCGGTTGCGGGGATTGCGCGAGCATGCCTGGCTCAGATTATCGAGGAGCGGGAGGTAATTCCCCCGTCCACCGTGAAGATGGCCCCCGTCGTGTAGCCGGATCGCTCGGAGGCGAGAAACAGCATCAGATCGGCGATCTCGCGCACCTTCGCCGGCCGCTTCAGCGGATAGCGGTCCCGCAGTTCGGGCCAGCGCGACTCGTCGCCGAACCAGTCCACCGCGCGTCGCTTCAGGAGCTTGTAGATGCGGTCGGTATCGACCGGCCCCGGATTGACGCCAACGACGCGAATGCCGTCGTCGAGGCTCTTGCCGCCGAGGGCACGCGTGAACGCCATCAGCGCGGCGTTGCCGGTCGTCCCGGCGATATAGTCGAAATCGTAGCGCTCGCCGGCATTGCCGATGTCGTTGATGATGACACCATGACCCTGGGCCTTCATCTTCGCGTAGACGAGACGCGCCACCGAAATGTAGCCGAACACCTTGAGGTCCCAGCCGTCGCGCCAGGACGCGTCGTCGAAGGATTGCAGGTTTCCGCCCGGGATGACGCCGGCATTGTTGATGAGGACATCGATGTGGCCCGCCGCCTCCACGAGCGCGTCGGCCGCCCCCGTGTCGGTGAGGTTCATCGGATGGACGGACACCCGCACGCCGTGCTCGCTGCGAATCTCGGTCGCGATCCGGTCCAGGTTTTCGGCGTTGCGCGCCGTCAGACAAAGGTCTGCCCCCTCCTCCGCGAAGGCGCGCGCGACGCCCTCGCCGATACCCTGCGAGGCACCGGTGATCAGTATCCGCTTGCCCTTCAGGTTCAGGTCCATTGTCTGCATTCCCCTCGTGTTCGCCATGCCCTATCGACAGTTGCACGGCTGCCGGGCTTTAGGTACACATGACGTATACATGGCAGCCGATCACAAAGGCGGTCAAGCATTCCGGTGCGGAAAGATTCCTCATTGAGCGGCCAAAAGATGAGCAAAGCTGTGGAGTTCGCGTTCCCCGCTGCGCAGCGTGGGGGATCAGCGACGGCCGATGCCCATACTCTGGGAAGCCGGCTCAGGGCTGCGATCGAGTCGGAAATCGTCGATGGCCGGCTGAAGCCCGGCACGAAGCTCGACGAGGGCCTGTTGAGCGAACGCTTCTCGGTATCGCGCACGCCCGTCCGTGAGGCGTTGCGCGGCCTCGCTGCCGTGGGACTTGTGTCGTTCCAGCCGCGGCAGGGGGCGATCGTCGCAAGCCCCACGGTCGGCGAGGTCGTGGATCTCTTCGAGCTCGTGGCGGAGCTCGAAGGCATTGCCGCCCGCTTTGTGGCGGAGCGCATCGATACCGCCGGCGAGCAGCGTATCGTGGAAGCGCACGACGCCTGCCGCGAGGCGGCGCAGGGGTTCGACCCCGAACGCTATTACGCGATGAACGGCGTCTTCCATCGGGCGATCCGCGACGGCGCCGCGAACGCAGCGCTCGCGACCGAGATCGAGTCGCTGGACAAGCGGCTCTCACCGTATCGGCGCTTCATTACCTTCCGCACCGGGCGCACCGAAACGGCGCTTCGGGAGCACGAAGCGATCGTCGAAGCGATTGTCGCCCGCGACGCGTCTGGAGCGGCGAAGGCGATGTCGGATCATGTCCGCATCCTCGGCGAAGATGCGCTGGCGTTGGCGAAAAGCCTGCGATTCTAGGACCCGACCGGAACAGCCCGCGGAGCTTCCCGATGATGCGGCACGTTCCGCGCCGTCTCGGCATGATCATCCCCTCCTCCAACACCGTGGTGGAGCCGGAGACGGCGCGACTGCTGCCGCACGATGGATCGGTGACCGTTCACTATGGGCGCTTCCGCGTTGTGGAAATCTCCGCTGCGGCGACATCGACCGATCAGTTCGCGCTCGAGGCTCCGGTCGGCGCTGCCGAGCTTCTTTCCGACGCCAGGGTGGACCTCATCCTGTGGAACGGGACAGCGGCGAGCTGGCTCGGGTTCGACTATGACGACGCCCTGATCGCGGCGATCGAGAAGCGCACGGCGATCCCGGCCACCACGGCGGTACGCGCAATCAATGCGCGCCTGGAGAAGGTGCAGGCCAGGAAGATCGGGCTGGTCACTCCGTATGTCGCGTCGATCGAGTCGCGCATCATCGAAAACTACCGCGGCATGGGCATCGAGGTGGTTGCGGCCGAGCGCCGGGATCTGACCGAAAATACCGCTTACGCGAAGATCACCCCGGCGGAGCTGTCGGAGATGGTGCGGCGCGTCGCGAGGCCGCGTCCCGACGCCATCGTGATCATGTGCACCAATCTTGCGGGAGCCAGCATCGCGGAACCGATGGAGCAGGACCTCGCGATTCCAGTACTCGACTCGGTCAAGACCGCCTTCGAGCATTGCATGGCCAAGCTGGCCGGCCTCCCGTAGGCATTGTCGCGCAGGGCGCGGTCGTGGAGAAAATCCGCGGCACGAAAGCGTAGCCGTTCCTCCATTCGTTCACGGCAGCACCACCGGCAACGCGGGGACACCGTCACCCATGTGTCCGGAACGTTCGGTCGCAAATCTCTCGCACCGCCGAGGTTCGGCAGCGCCCGCCAGCGCTGTCCGCGATCCCTAAACACACCCTTAACTCTCGCGACACATTTGCATCGATCTTAAGGTTTCCGATGCTTCTCCGCGGCTAGATTTTCCCCGGTTTTCAGATCGGGGCACGCACGTGCGGCGTTTGTTGAACTTCTGGCGCGATCAGCGCGGCAATACGGCGATCATCTTCGGACTCGCCGTCATCCCCCTGCTTGCGCTTGGCGGCGGGGCGGTCGATTTCGCGCAGCGCGCCCGTATCCGCGGTGAGTTGCAGGGAGCTGCCGACACGGCCGCGCTCTCGGCGGCCCGCTACATCCAGAACGGGCAGATGGCGCGCAACCCCGACATCGACGCGCTGAAGGCCGAGGCGACCGCCAGGGCGACCAAATTCCTCCTCGCAGCGATCAAGGTTCTCGGATCCGGCGGCACGCCCGACTTCGACATCAACCTTACCGACCAAGACGTCGTGATCACGGCGCACTACGACATGAAGACGTCGTTCCTCGGCGTGATCGGCATGAACACGCTGCCGGCGACGGCGCTGTCGCAGGTGCATCTGCCCGATCCGGTGCTGGTCGAGGTCGCCATGGTTCTGGATTTCTCCGGCTCCATGGTGACGAACGACAAATACATCCGCATGCGGAGCGCCGCCGTCGAGTTCATCAACAAGGTGCAGCAGGATCGCGCCGACCGCACCAAGATCGGCATCGTGCCGTTCTCGAAATACGTCTACGCGTCGGCGCCGGGCGCGATGATCCGCGGCACCAATTCCGGCCAGGCGACGCAGATGATGAGCGCCTGCCTGATGAACCGCGACTATCCCTATTCGACCACCGACGACACGCCCTCTTCGTCGATCGACGCGAGCCGCTGGCCGCAGTTCGACCCCGCCGATCCCGATTGCCAGGCCTACGCGGCGCAGCACCTGGTGGTGCACGACCTGACCGACGACTTTTCCGGGCTCGTCACGGCGCTCAACTCCATGCAGCCGAAGAACCTCACCAACGTCTCGCTCGCGACCGAGATGGGCTTCCAGCTGCTTTCGCCGAACAAGCCGTTCGAGACGGCACGCGACTTCTCCGACACCAACCTGCGCAAGATCATGATCCTGCTGACCGACGGCATGCAGACGGTTCCGGCGCAGGGGCCGGATGGCACGACTTCCATCGCCGCCGCCAACCAGACGACCACCGAACTCTGCTCCAACATCAAGGCGACCGGCGTGCGCCTCTTCACCATCGCCTACGACGTGGACGATCCGGCGGTCTACGGCATGCTTTCAGGCTGCGCTTCCAGCCCCGCCGATTACCACGAAGTGCATGACGCCTCGGGCATCGGCAGCGTATTCGAGGACATCTACGCCGCGATCAACGAATCGGCCTGGCTCAGCAAGTAGCGGGAGACCGCTACTTCGGCTGCTTCTCCAGCCATTCCTTCATCCAGGCGACTTCCTTCGCCTGCGCTGCCACGACCGCCTGCGCCAGCGCACGCACCTCCGGGTCGTTCCCGTACTGCAGCTCGACCTGGGCCATCGCGATGGCGCCCTCGTGATGCGGCAGCATCATCAGGACGAAATCCTTGTCCGGATCGCCGGACGACGGCATCGTCATCATCTCCTTCATCATCGTCGCATTGGCGGCGGCGAAGGCGGCCGACGCCGCGCCGGCATCGCCGTCGGCTTGCGCATGGAGAGCCGCTGGAAAGGCGACGAGCGCCGCGGTCGCAAGCAGTGTCAGGACTTTCATCGAACGATCTCCTTATCCGGATTTGATTGACCCAGTTCCACGCTTCGCAGCCGGAGCGCGTTCCCGATGACGCTGACCGAGGAAAGCGCCATCGTCGCCGCGCCCACGATTGGCGACAGGAGCAGCCCGAAGACGGGATAGAGGACGCCCGCCGCGATCGGCACGCCGGCGGCGTTGTAGAGGAAGGCGAAGAAGAGGTTCTGGCGGATATTGCGCATCGTCGCCGCCGACAGGCGCCGCGCCTTCAGGATGCCGGTCAGGTCGCCCCTGACCAGCGTCACCCCGGCGCTCTCAATCGCGATGTCGGTTCCGGTGCCCATGGCAATGCCGATATCGGCGGAGGCGAGCGCCGGCGCATCGTTGACCCCGTCGCCCGCCATCGCCACCACGCGGCCCTCGGCGCGCAGCCGCTTCACCACCTCGGCCTTGCGTTCCGGCAGGATTTCCGCCTCCACCGCATCGATGCCGAGACGCCGCGCCACGGCTTCCGCCGTAGTGCGGTTGTCGCCGGTCAGCATGACGACGCGCACGCCTTCCCGGCGCAGCGCCGCGAGCACGCCGGCGCTCGCCGGCTTCACCGGATCGGCGATGCCGATCGTCCCCGCGAGACGGCCGTTGACGGCGACGAAGACCGCCGTCGCGCCTTCCTTGCGCAGCGCCTCCGCCGCCTCCGACAAGGGCGCGGAATCGATCCCGCCCTCAGCAAGGAACGCGGCATTGCCGACACGGACATGCTCGCCGCCGACATTTGCGAGGGCGCCCTTGCCGGCCGGCGATTCGAAGTCGGAGACCGGCGCGAGCTTCAGCTCGCGCTCCGCCGCCGCCCGCACGATGGCCTCTGCCAGCGGATGCTCGCTGGCGCGTTCCACGCTCGCCGCGAGCTGCAGCACCCGCTTCTCGTCATAGCCCGCCGCCGCCACGATTGCCGTTACCGCCGGGCGTCCCTCGGTCAGCGTCCCGGTCTTGTCGATGACCAGCGTGTCGACCTTCTCCATCCGCTCCAGCGCCTCGGCGTCGCGGATCAGCACGCCCGCCTGCGCGCCACGGCCGACGCCGACCATGATCGACATCGGCGTGGCGAGACCGAGCGCGCAGGGGCATGCGATGATGAGCACGGTCACCGCCGCGACGAGGCCATAGGAAAAGCGTGGCTCCGGGCCGAAGGTCGCCCACGCCGCAAAGGCCAGCACCGCCGCCGCGATCACCGCCGGCACGAAATAGCCGGACACCTGGTCGGCGAGCCGCTGGATCGGCGCGCGGCTCCGCTGCGCCTCCGACACGAGCTGCACGATGCGCTGCAGCAGCGTATCGCGCCCGACCTTCTCGGCGCGCATGACGAGCCCGCCGCTCTGGTTCATGGTCCCGCCGAGCACGCCGTCGCCGGCCTGCCTGGTGACGGGCATCGATTCGCCGGTGACCATCGATTCGTCGATAACGCCCCGCCCTTCCATCACCACCCCGTCGACCGGCACGCGCTCACCGGGGCGGATACGAAGGCGGTCGCCGGCCACGATCGCCGAAAGATCGACCTCGGCCTCGCTTCCGTCGTCCGCGAGACGGCGCGCCGTCTTCGGGGCAAGGTCGAGGAGCGCGCGGAGCGCACCGCTCGTGGTCTGTCGCGCCCGCAGCTCCAGCACCTGTCCGAGCAGCACCAGCACGGTGACCACCGCCGCGGCCTCGAAATAGACATCGACCGCGCCACCCATGCCGCGCAAGGCCGGCGGGAAAAGGTCCGGCGCGAGCGTCGCTACGACGCTGTAGACCCAGGCCACTCCCGTCCCCATGGCGATCAGCGTGAACATGTTGAGGTTGCGGGTGACGAGCGAGCGCCAGCCCCGCACGAAGAACGGCCAGCCCGCCCACAGCACGACGGGCGTCGCGAGCACGAGCTGGATCCAGTTGGAGAGCGAATGGCCGATATACTGGCCGAGGCCGCCGAGATGGCCGCCCATCTCCAGCACGACTACCGGCGCGGCGATGGCGAGCCCGATCCAGAAACGCCGGGTCATGTCGATCAGTTCTTCGTTCGGGCCTTCCCCGACGGAGGCGAGCAGCGGCTCGAGCGCCATGCCGCAGATGGGGCAGGCCCCCGGCCCTTCCTGGCGTATCTCCGGATGCATCGGGCAGGTGTAGATCGTGCCCTTCGGTGTCGGAGCGGCGGACTTCGCCGGCTCCGGCGCGAGATAGCGGAGAGGGTCGGCGACGAACTTCGCACGGCAGCCGGCGGAGCAGAAATGGAACATGTGTCCCGCATGCTCCGCCTTGTGCGGCGAGCGGAGAGGATCGACCGACATTCCGCAGACCGGGTCCTTTACCCGGTGCGTCTGCTCGACCTCAGGCTGGGCCTGCCCCTTCGCTCCTCCACGCGCATCGGCGTGACCGGCGTGCGCATGATCGTGTTGATGAGATCGGCGTGATTCCATGATCGGCTCCGTCTGCGCCGTTCATGTGGGGCTTCCAGCAGGTGGAAGGTCAAAGGGCAAATGTCGCGTGCGACAAACGTTGAGACAATTCGCCCCGCTTTCGCTCCAATCCGGTCATCAAAGCGACAGCGCCGGGCGATTCTTATCGGGCCGTCAACAGCTCTGCGGGCAATGCGCGTCGCGGACAGCAGATCGGGACAGTCACCATGAACGACACGGTCCTCGCCTTGCTCAGCGCCCTCGCCGTCTACGGCCTCACGAGCTTCACCCTGCCGCAAATCTCCAGGGATGCGCGCGACGACGATGCCTCCATTACGCTAGAGGACACCGCCGATCTTCCGCCCGCGGGCGACCTGCCCAACGACGGCCGCCACATCATCTGACGCGCTTCGAGAGTCGATAGCCCGGGTCGGCCGCTAGACGCGCCTGACCCGTATCTCTCCGTCCCCCATCTCGTCTTCCACCCGCGCCGCAGGCGGCCGGTCGACCGCTTCGAACGCGGAGCGCAACTGCTGCTGCGCATTGCGGATCTGCTGCATGTGGACGACGGGGGTCTCGTCCTCGTTTTCGGAAAGCTCCGGCAGACCGGCCTCCTGCGAGCGGCGATGGCCCAGCGCCAGAATGGCGATCGCTCCGAGCCCGAACAGGATGCCGACTGAGAGCACCGTCCAGTCGACCAGCGGCATCCGGCTGCCGACCGGCAGGCCGGCGAAACGGATCGCCACAAAGGCCAGCGCGGCGGCCGGGATTGCGCCGACAATCCCGGCCCCGATCGCCACCGCGCGCCAGGGCGCGTCGCCGAATACTCCCTCTTGCGCGAAGATCAGCACCATCACCGACGCGAAGGCTATCGTGCAGCCGAGCGCCAGCAGGGCTCCCGTGCCCCGCTCGCCGGAATTCGCGATTGCCAGGAGCGCCAGGCCCCCGCCGGCGACGACGATGAGGGCGGCGAGGCTGGTGAGGAATGCCAGGGCAGTGACGAGCCGTTTCAACGCAGCCTCCGTCGCGGTCTTCGAGCGTCCCCTGCGAAAGGACCGCGCCTTCTTTTCACACACCCCGCAGGTTGGGTAGCCATCCGCCAGTTAACGGATTAGAAATGACAATCAAGAGAGCGCCGTCGGATTGCATCAGGCCAGTGTGGCAGATTCGCGGGCGGACGCTCCCAGGAGAAGACGAGAATTCGGAGGGACCTTGATGAAGCGACTTCACGCATGTTGGGCATTCGCCGCCGGCCTCACGCTTCTCGCCGGATCGGCCGCCGCCCAGGACCTGAAATTCCCCATCGGCGAGGATCCGCGGTTCAACTGGCAGAGCCTCGCCGACTTCAAGGCCGCGCATAGCGACCTCTCCGGCCAGACGCTGACGATCTTCGGCCCCTGGCGCGGCGAGGACGAGACGCTGGTGAACAGCGTGCTCGCCTATTTCAGCAATGCGACCGGCATCACCGTCAAGTATTCGTCGTCGGAGAACTACGAGCAGCAGGTCGTCATCGACACGCAGGCGGGCAGCCCGGCCGACATTACCGTGCTCCCGCAGCCCGGCCTTATCGCCGACCTCGCCTCGAAGGGCTTCCTCACCCCGCTCGGCGACGACACGCAGAAATGGCTGCTCGACAATTATGCGGCCGGCCAGTCGTGGGTCGATCTCGGCACTTACAAGGACAAGGACGGCAAGCCGCACCTCTATGGCTTCCCCTACAAGATCGATGTGAAGAGCCTCGTCTGGTACGTGCCGGAGAATTTCCAGGACGCCGGCTACGAAGTGCCGAAGACCATGGAAGAGCTGAAGGCGCTGACCGAGAAGATCGTCGCCGACGGCGGCACCCCCTGGTGTATCGGGCTCGGATCGGGCGGCGCCACCGGCTGGCCGGCGACCGACTGGGTCGAGGACCTGATGCTGCGCACGCAGCCGCCAGAGGTCTACGACCAATGGGTCAAGAACGACATTCCCTTCGACGATCCGCGCGTCGTCGCGGCGCTCGACGAGTTCGGCTGGTTCGCCAAGAACGACAAGTTCGTCGATGGCGGCGCGGCGGCGGTGGCCTCCACCGACTTCCGCGACAGCCCGAAGGGCCTCTTCGCCTCGCCGCCGAAGTGCTACCTGCACCACCAGGCGTCGTTCATCCCCTCGTTCTTCCCCGAGGGCACGAAGGTCGGCACCGACGCGGACTTCTTCTATATGCCGCCCTACGCCGACAAGGCCGACCTCGGCAAGCCGGTGCTCGGCGCGGGCACCCTCGCGATCATCACCAAGGATACCCCCCCGGCGCGCGCTTTCATCGAGTTCCTGAAGACGCCGATCGCGCATGAGGTGTGGATGGCGCAGTCGAGCTTCCTCACGCCCTTCAAGGCCGCAAACATCGACGCCTACGCCAACGACCAGATGAAGAAGCAGGGCTCGATCCTGGTGGACTCCACCACCTTCCGCTTCGACGGCTCGGACCTGATGCCCGGCAAGATCGGGGCTGGCGCATTCTGGACAGGCATGGTCGACTTCGTCGGCGGCAAGGACGCCAAGTCGGTGGCGGGAGACATCCAGAAGGCCTGGGACGCGATCAAGTAGGTCGCGCCGCCAGGCAGGTCGCACCGGCGACACAATCTGGTCCGGGCGCTCGGCCGCCCGGACCGCGATACGGCGAGGACGCGCAATGACGTCCGGACCGGGAGATAGCCGCGAAACGGCAGGATAGCCGGCGCGGCCTCGGGAGGGGAGCCAGGGATGGATCGGGTAGCGAGCGCGCTCGTCACAGTCATCATCGGAGTCGGTGGCGCGCTGCTCTATTTCTATCTGTCGAACCTCATCCTCGATGCCATCTTCCCGGCCCGCGGCAAGGGGCCGATCGCGGCGCGCAACCAGAAGATCGCGGCCTCCATCCGCCCCTGGCTGTTCCTCGGGCCGTCGCTCATCGCGCTCGGCCTCTACCTGGTCTATCCGCTCGTCGATTCCATCCGCCTCAGCCTCTTCAACCGCACCGGCGACGAGTTCGTCGGCCTGCAGAACTACATCTGGGCGGTGAACGACAACCAGTTCCGCGAGTCCGTCTTCAACAACATCCTCTGGCTGCTGGTGGTGCCGGCAGTCGCCACCTTCATGGGCCTGATCATCGCCTTCCTCACCGACCGCATCTGGTGGGGCAACATCGCAAAGACGCTGATCTTCATGCCGATGGCGATCTCCTTCGTCGGCGCCAGCGTGATCTGGAAGTTCATCTACGATTTCCGCAGCGAGGGCTCGACGCAGATCGGGCTCCTTAACGCCATCGTGCAGGGCTTCGGCGGAGCGCCCGAGGCGTGGATCACGCTGCCCTTCTGGAACAATTTCTTCCTGATGGTCATCCTCGTGTGGATACAGACCGGCTTCGCCATGGTCATCCTCTCGGCGGCGCTCCGCGGCATCCCGGACGAGACGATCGAGGCGGCGGTGATCGACGGCGCCAACGGCTGGCAGCTCTTCTTCTTCATCATGATCCCGCAGATCTGGGGGACCATCGCGGTCGTGTGGACGACGATCACCATCCTTGTCCTCAAAGTCTTCGACATCGTGCTGACGATGACCAACGGGCAATGGCAGACGCAGGTCCTGGCGAACCTGATGTTCGACTGGATGTTCCGCGGCGGAGGCGATTTCGGCCGCGGCGCGGCCATCGCGGTCTGCATCATGCTCGCGGTCATCCCGATCATGATCTGGAACATCCGCCGGGCGAACGCCGAGATGAAGGGCCGCTGAGATGATCGCCGGGCGCAGCAAATCGGGCAACGCCTTCGTCCACCTCGCGGTGCTTGTGCTGGTCGTCGTGTGGACGGCGCCGACCGCCGGCCTTCTCATCAGTTCGCTGCGCGCCAAGGACCTGCTGTCGGTTTCCGGCTGGTGGACGGCGCTGACGGCCACCGAGCAGAGCCAGGTCGGCCGAGCGGCCTTGCCCGAAACGCAGGTCGAGAAGAACGGCCGCTACTTCATCCGCGGCAACGTCTTCGAGGGCGAGACGACCGGCACCGTCAACGCCTTTGGCGTAAAGATCGGCGATCCGAGCGCCTTCAAGGCGGGGGAAACCGCCGATCTTCCGGGCGGCGGCACGATCAAGGTCAACGCCGACGGCTCCTACGAAATCGCCTCCGAAACGCAATTCGAAGGCGCCCGCGGCCAGCGCATCTTCTACATTGCCAAGCTGCCGCCGAAATTCACGCTGGCGAACTACAAGGAGGTGCTGAGCACAGCCGGCATCGGGCAATCCTTCGTCAATTCGCTGACCGTCACGATTCCCGCCACCATCATTCCGGTTCTGATCGCCGCCTACGCCGCCTATGCGCTCGCCTGGATGAAGTTCCCGGGCCGCGCGCTGATCCTCTCCCTCGTCGTCGGCCTGCTGGTCGTGCCGCTGCAGATGTCGCTGATCCCGCTGCTGCGGCTCTATAACGACGTCGGGCTATTCCTCGGCGTTCCCGCCAAGACCTATCTCGGCATCTGGCTGGCGCACACCGGCTTCGGCCTGCCGCTCGCCATCTACCTCTTGCGCAACTACATGGCCGGCCTGCCGCGCGAGGTGATGGAATCGGCGCGCGTCGACGGGGCGAGCGACTTCGACATCTTCGTCAAGATCGTGCTGCCGCTGTCGCTGCCGGCGCTCGCCTCCTTCGCCATCTTCCAGTTCCTCTGGGTATGGAACGACCTGCTCGTCGCCCTCGTCTTCCTCGGCGCGCAGAACGACCAGCTCGTGCTGACCGGACGGCTGGTCAATCTCCTCGGCTCGCGCGGCGGCAACTGGGAGATCCTTACGGCATCGGCCTTCATCACCATCATCGTGCCGCTTGTCGTGTTCCTGTCGCTGCAGCGTTTCCTGGTCCGCGGGCTTCTCGCGGGCTCTGTCAAGGGTTGATCGGGAGTGGATCGAGATGGCTGAAGTCAACCTCAGCGGCATCACCAAATCGTTCGGTGCGGTCAACGTCATCAAGGGCGTCGACCTCGACATCCGTTCCGGCGAGTTCGTGGTCTTCGTCGGCCCTTCGGGTTGCGGGAAATCGACGCTGCTGCGGCTGATCGCAGGCCTCGAGGACATCACCAGCGGCACGATGAAGATCGACGGCGAGGTGGTGAACGACGTGGCGCCGTCGCGGCGCGGCATCGCGATGGTGTTCCAGTCCTACGCGCTCTACCCGCACATGACCGTCTACAACAACATGGCCTTCGGCATGAAGCTCGCGCGGGCCAGCAAGGAGGAGATCGACAAGCGGGTGCGCTCCGCCGCCGAGATCCTCCAGCTCGTTCCGTATCTGGAACGCCTGCCGAAGGCGCTCTCCGGCGGCCAGCGGCAGCCCGTCGCCATTGGCCGCGCCATCGTGCGCAATCCGAAGGTGTTCCTGTTCGACGAGCCGCTCTCCAACCTCGACGCGGCGCTCCGTGTCGCGACGCGCATCGAGATCGCGAAGCTGCACGAGGACATGTCGGCCACCACGATGATCTACGTGACGCACGACCAGGTGGAGGCGATGACGCTCGCCGACCGCATCGTGGTGCTGAACGCCGGGCTGATCGAGCAGGTCGGCTCGCCGATGGAGCTTTATCACCGGCCGGCGAACCTCTTCGTCGCGCGCTTCATCGGTTCGCCTGCGATGAACATTCTGCCGGTTACGATCGAGGGTGTGAACGGCGAAGCGCACGTGCGCGCCGAGGGCGGCGAGGCGGTGCGCGTGACGACAAGGATACCGGCAGGCAGCAAGGGCCGGCCGGCGACGCTTGGCGTCAGGCCCGAGGACCTGACGCTCGCCACCGGCCACGGAATCCTGAACGGCAAGGTCATGCTGGTCGAGAAGCTCGGCGAAGTGTCGATGCTCTACATCGATGTGCCCGGCGCGAAGGAGCCGGTCGTCGCCAAGTTCGCCGGCGAGGCGAGCATCGAGCGCGGCGCCGACATCGGCCTGACGACAGCCACGGGGAACCTGCACGTCTTCGACGAGAACGGAGTTTCCTTCCCCCGCGCCTGAGCCGGACAGCTCTCCCGACTCGCACCCCCCGCTCAGGCGACGACCAGCGCCACCGCGAACCCGTCATGGCCCTTCGCCCCGACCGTTTGGATGGCGGTCGCGCTGACGCGCTTCTCGCGGGCGACCATATCCATGAAGCCGCGGACGCCCTGCACATTGCGGTCGGTGCTCGCCGCGTCGAGCACGCCGCCGTAGCGAACGACATTGTCCGCGACGATGACGCTGCCCGGCCGCGACAGCTTCAGCGCCCATTCGAAATAGGCCGGGTTGTTCGGCTTGTCGGCGTCGAGGAAGAAGAGATCGAAAGGCCCCTCGCCTGCCGCAAGCAGTTTTGGCAATGTCTCGAGCGCCGGTCCGACCCGGATGTCCACGCGGTCGCCGAAGCCGGCGTTGGCGATGTTCTTTCCGGCGACCTCGGCGTGCCGGGCGCTGGCCTCCAGCGTGATCAGGCGGCCGTCCTTCGGCAGAGCCCGCGCCAGCCAGATGGTTGAATAGCCGCCGAGCGTGCCGATCTCCAGGATTTTTCGCGCGCCGATCATCCTGGCGAAGAGCATCAGCAGCTTGCCGGCGGGCGGAGAGACCTCGATCGCCGGCAGGCCGGCCTTTTCGCTGGCGGCCAGCGCGGCGTCGAGCGCCGGATCGGGGTTCACGAAGAGGTCGGCAATGTAGCGATCGACCTCCTCCCAGTTGTTCTCCGCCAAACGAACCTCCACCTCTCCGCTTGTCATCCCGGTCTGGCCGGAGGCCAGGACCGGGACCCATAAACTCAGGTCAGTCCGCAAAGGCGCGACGGCCGCGTCTTTCCTCCGCCCATCGACGCTTATGGGTCGCGGACAGGCGCGTTCCGGGATGACAAACCCCGCGAGGTACGCGCTCCCTACCCCTTCAGCACCGCGCGCCCGGCGTATCGTGCCGCCGGTCCGAGCTCTTCCTCGATGCGGATGAGCTGGTTGTACTTCGCCGTGCGGTCGGAGCGGGCGAGCGAACCGGTCTTGATCTGCCCGCAATTCGTGGCGACGGCGAGATCGGCGATGGTGGAATCCTCCGTCTCGCCGGAGCGGTGCGACATCACCGCGCGATAGGCCGCCTTGTGCGCGGTCTCCACAGCGTCGAGCGTCTCCGTCAGCGTGCCGATCTGGTTCACCTTGACGAGGATGGCGTTCGCCACGCCGCGCTTGATGCCATCGCGCAGGCGCTTCGAGTTGGTGACGAAGAGATCGTCGCCGACGAGCTGGACCTTGTCTCCGACGGCGTCGGTGAGTGCCTTCCAGCCGTCCCAGTCGTCCTCCGACATGCCGTCCTCGATCGAAATGATCGGATAGCGCGCGGCGAGGTCGGCCAGGTATTTCGCCATTTCCTCCGGCTGGCGCTTCTTGCCCTCGCCGGCCATGTCATAGACGCCGCCTTTGAAGAACTCGGTCGCGGCGCAATCCAGCCCGAGATAGACGTCCTCGCCGGGCTTGTAGCCCGCCTTCTCGATCGACGTCATGATGAACTTCAGCGCGTCGTCGGCGGAGGCAAGGTTCGGCGCGAAGCCACCTTCGTCGCCGACATTGGTGTTGTGCCCGGCATCCTTCAGCGCCTTCTTCAGCGTGTGGAACACCTCCGAGCCGATCCGCACCGCCTCGGCAAAAGTCTCCGCGCCGACCGGCAGGATCATGAACTCCTGGAAATCGATCGGGTTGTCGGCGTGCACGCCGCCATTGATGATGTTCATCATCGGCACCGGCAGGAGCCGCGCGCTGGTGCCGCCGACGTAGCGGTAGAGCGGCAGGCCGTTCGCATCGGCTGCCGCCTTCGCCACTGCCAGCGAGACGCCGAGAATGGCGTTGGCGCCGAGCCGGCTCTTGTTCTCGGTGCCGTCGAGCTTGATCAGCGTCTCGTCGATCTGGATCTGGCCCTCCGCCTCCATCCCGCCGATCGCGTCGAAGATTTCGCCGTTCACCGCCTCCAGCGCCTTCAGCACGCCCTTGCCGAGATAGCGCTTCTTGTCGCCGTCGCGGAGTTCCACCGCCTCATGCGCGCCGGTCGAGGCCCCGGAGGGGACCGCGGCGCGGCCGAAGGAACCGTCCTCCAGCGTGACATCGACCTCCACGGTCGGATTGCCGCGGCTGTCGAGTATCTCGCGGCCGATTATGTCGATGATGGCGGTCATGCAGCGCTCCCGGAAGTCGTGGCGGCTTCCTAGGCGAAGTCCGTGACAAGTGAAAGGAGCGGGGCGGTATTTTTACCGCGTGGCGTGCCGTCCGGTTGCGGCCGCGGGTCGGACACGCGCCGAGCCCGCAGCCGCGGGTATTTTCAGGCGCGGTGGATCTTCGTCACGAGCATGCTGCCCATGTGATCCGTGTAGGAGACCTTCACCTTCTCGCCGGTCTTGTAGGCATGCAGCGTCCAGTGCGCCGGAAGCTGGAACATCTTGCCGTCGGCAAGCGTGAGTTGATGCGCCTTGGCGTCGATCATCTTGATCGCCGACGTATCCGTGAGCAGCGCCATGGTCGCGGCGAAACCGCTTCCGGTCAGCAGGCCAAGGGTGAGGAGGGAGGCGGAAATAAGGGAGAGCTTCATGTTGGGCTCCTGTTCGCTGGCGGTCAGGGCACCATGTCCTGGCGATGTCGCCAGCCCGCCACTTCTAGAGCCGCGCAATTCTTCCCGTTACTTAAGAAAACATAATCCTGCCCCGCTTCCATTCCGCCACAAAGCAGAGCCGCACGCGTATAGCAGGAAGTTTCGCCGTCATCCGGCCGCAATGCCCGTCGCAACGCCTCGACTTGGAAAGTGGAGTGCATTAGTGGGGCGCCATGAAAACCAGATACCTCGGACAACCCGCATCGCTCCCGGCATCGCCGGATGAGGCAGTCCTCGACCGCGTTCCGAACCCGCATCCCCGCGAGAATTTCGTCGCGCGCTTTACCTGCCCGGAATTCACCTCGCTCTGTCCGGTGACGGGCCAGCCCGACTTCGGCCTTTTTGTCATCGACTACGTGCCCGGCCGATGGCTGCTGGAATCGAAATCGCTGAAGCTCTTCATGTTCGCGTTCCGCAATCACGGCGCCTTCCACGAGGACTGCACGCTGATGATCGGCAAGCGGATCTCGGACACGATCAAACCCCGCTTCCTCCGGATCGCGAGCTACTGGAACCCGCGCGGTGGAATCCCGATCGACGTGTTCTGGCAGACGGGAAAGCTCCCGGCCGGTGTGGCGCTGCCGGAGACCGGCATCGCGCCCTATCGCGGCAGGGGATGAAGGGCTGAAGGCTCGCGTGCCGGGCCAGCGGGGCGGCAACGTTCGCGAGCCACGATCGAGCCACTAGGCCCGCAAGTGGTGAGCCGTCTTAGCTGATTTCAGCGCTTCGGCACTCGTCCCGAACAGGAACTTCTCTCCGGTCCTTACGTTGATGGCGCAACGGGCAACAAGCTCGCGAACCATCCCAAATTTTCAACAGGACAGGCAGGCCATGGGTATTTTTTCCAAGGACATCGAGACTTTCGACGAACTCTTCGTGCACCAGCTGCAGGACATTTACTACGCCGAGCAGCAGCTCGTTAAGGCGCTCCCCAAGATGGTGGAGAAGGCGACGAGCGCCCAGCTCAAGCAGGCTTTCCAGAGCCATCTCATGGAGACCAAGGGCCACGTCTCGCGCGTCGAGCAGGTCTTCAAGATGCATGGCGCGGAAGTGAAGGCGGTCGATTGCCCGGCCATCGATGGCATCCTGAAGGAGGCCAACGAGGTCGCCGGCGAGATCGACGACAAGGAGGTGCTGGACGCGGCGCTGATCGCGGCGGCGCAGGCCGTCGAGCACTACGAGATGACGAAGTACGGGACGCTCGTCGCCTGGGCGAAACAGCTCGGCCGCGACGATTGCGCCAGCGTGCTCGAACAGAACCTCAACGAGGAGAAGGCGGCCGACAAGAAGCTGACCTCGCTCGCGGAGAGCGGCATCAACCGCAAGGCGGCGTAACGCAACCAGCGATCAGATGCAGAGCTTTGGCGCGCGGGCTTCGCCCGCGCGCTTTTTTCGTGGAGGCCTTTACGGACTAGTCTTCGCCAGTCGATCGAACGCCATAAGCTGCCGAAGCAGCGCATCCATCCTGTCGAGCCGCAGCATATTCGGCCCGTCCGAAGGCGCGTTGTCGGGATCCTGATGCGTCTCGATGAAGACCGCCGCGACGCCGACCGCGACAGCGGCGCGGGCGAGGACCGGAACCATCTCCCGGTCGCCGCCTGTTGAAGTCCCCTGCCCGCCCGGCTGCTGCACCGAATGTGTGGCGTCGAAGACGACCGGCGCGCCGAGCTTCGCCATGATCGGCAGCGCCCGCATGTCCGAGACCAGCGTGTTGTAGCCGAACGAGACGCCGCGCTCCGTCAGGAGCACGTTTGAATTGCCGCTCTCGACGATCTTGGCGAGCACCTGCGTCATGTCCCAGGGTGCAAGGAACTGGCCCTTCTTTACGTTCACCACGCGTCCGGTGTTGGCGGCGGCGATCAGGAGATCGGTCTGCCGGCAGAGGAAGGCCGGGATCTGCAGCACGTCCACTGCCTCGCTGACTTCCGCGCATTGCGCCGGCTCGTGCACGTCGGTCAGGACCGGCAATCCGAGTTCGGCGCGGATCGCCGAAAAGACCGGCAGCGCCGCGTCGAGCCCCATGCCGCGCTTGCCCTTGAGGCTGGTGCGGTTGGCCTTGTCGAAGCTCGACTTGTAGACGAGGCCAACCCCGAGCCGGCCGCAGATTTCCTTCAGCGCCCCCGCCATGTCGAAGGCGTGCCCCCGGCTCTCCATCTGGCAGGGGCCGGCGATCAGCGCGAGTGGGAGATTATTGCCGAAGCGCACCGCTCCGACCTTCACCACTGCATTCGGCTCAGCCATCCGGCGCGCTCCTGAAGGCGATGACGGCGCCAAGCCCCGGCGCCGCCGGCACCACGACGGCACCCTCATGGCGCTTCGCGGCGCGCCCTGCATATCCCGCCGCCCGCTCGATTTCCAAGACCTGAACGTCGAATGCCGCGAAGCGCATGCCCCGCCGCGGGTTGGGCGGATCGAGGTCGTAGCGCGCGTGGAAGCCGGCGGGCGTCAGGATGCTGATGCTCCGGCCGCCTTCCTCCGCCGCGATGCCGAGCGGGGTCGTGGAGACCTCGCAAGCGGTCGCGCCGGCGAGAAACTCGCGAAACGCGCCCGGGTCCTCGGCAACAGCGACCACGCCCGAAACGCCGATCGCGCCGTTTGGATGCTCGAGATAGCCCGGCTGGAAGAGCACTTCCTTCGCAAGGTGCTGGCAGGCGAAGAAAGCCGCGTCGGGCGCGGCGGGAAAATCCGTGTAGGCGAGCGCCACGCCAATCTCCCGCTCGGCGCCGTCGGCGAGCGTCGCGTTGCGCGTAAACCGGTAGACCGGGCCGTCGCTGATCCCGGCTTTTTCGAACGCCACGGCATCGGCCTCGGCATCGTCGCTCGCGAGCGCCAGCATGGCGAAGCCCTCCCCCTGCCGCTCGGTGAAGCGCTTGATCCGCTTGACGAAGACTAGCCGCTCGGAGGCCGCGATATCGGCCGCGTTGCGGTCGATGATGGTGATCGGCTCGAGATAGGTGCGGTTCCTGAAGAAGACGCAGCAATTGCCGGTGCCGAACGGATGCCGGGCATCCGGCGCGACCGTGAAGCCGAGGCCGGTCAGCCGCGAGCGCGCCAGCGTGAGCGTGGTCACGGGGAGAACCAGATGGTCGATCGCGCGGATTCGTGTTCCTCCGGCCGGAGCGACGGCTTGGTTGGCGCCTCGTCTCGGCTCGTCGCCCGTCCCTATCGCCCTTCGCGGGCGAGGTCAAAGCGCCGCGTCTCTGGACGCCCGCCCCGCGTTGAAGAATGATGCGGGCGACGAGGAAAACAACGACCGGAAAAGACCGCCATGATCGTGCAATTGAGGCTCGCCGGACTGATCGCGATTTTCGCGGCTTCGCTGGCCGTGGCCGAGGAGGCGCCGAAGCCGAAGTTCGGGCCGGAGGCCGTGACGATCCTGCAGGACAATGCCTACCTCCGCCAGGCTCCCGCGCCCGACTACTGGAATCTTGCGCCCTTCTACATTCCGCAGCGCACTTCGAGCGACTGCTCGCTGGCGGCAATCGTGATGGCGATAAACGCGCTCCGTGGCATTCCCGTGAACGCCGACCAGGGGCTCGTCACCGAGAACACGCTGATGTCGGGCGTCGGCGACCAGACCTGGATGACGGAAGTGACCGAGGACGGGTCCGGCGTAACCTTCGCCGAGACCGAGCGCTATCTCCGCGAATCTCTCGACAAGTTCGACCTCGCCACCGCAGCGCTGAAGGCCGTCTCCACCACCGTCGCCGACGCCGCCACCCTCGCCGCCCTGCGTCAGGCGCTCGCCGAGAACGAGACCACGGCCGGCAACGTCATGCTCGTCTACTTCAACCAGGGGGTCATCACCGGGGACTGGGACGGACCGCATATCTCGGCGATCGGCGCCTACGACGCGACCCGCGACCGCGTCCTCGTCATGGATGTCGACCGCGACTGGTATGTGCCCTACTGGACCTCGACCGAGACCCTGCTCGCGGCGCTGGTCAAGCCCTCTCCGCCGGAACAGGGCGTGCTCGCCGGCGGGACCGGAGGTTACCTGCTCGCGTCGAAGACCTGACCCGAGGGCTGTCGCCCGCGTCGTCAGCAGTCGCCCGCTACACCAGCCGGCTCTGCTCGACCGCAGCCGCAATGAAGCTCGCGAAGAGCGGGTGCGGCTCGAAGGGGCGTGATTTCAGCTCGGGGTGATACTGCACCCCGATGAACCACGGATGGCCGGGAAACTCGATCGTCTCCGGCAGGAGGTTGTCCGGCGACATGCCGGAGAAGCAGAGCCCGGCCGCCTCCAGCCGTTGCATGTAGTCGATGTTCACCTCGTAGCGGTGCCGGTGGCGCTCGCTGATCTCGGTGTCGCCGTAGATCGCGGCGATATGCGTTTCCTTCTTCAGGATCGCCGGATAGGCGCCGAGCCGCATGGTGCCGCCCATGTCGCCCTGCGCCAGACGCCTTTCCAACGCGTTGCCCTTCAGCCATTCGGTGAGGAGGCCGACCACCGGCTCCGCCGTCTCGCCGAACTCCGAGGAGCTTGCGCTGTTGATGCCGCCGAGATGCCGTGCCGCCTCGATTACGGCCATCTGCATGCCGAAGCAGATGCCGAAGAACGGCACACTGCGGAGGCGCGCGAAGGTGACGGCGTTGATCTTGCCCTCGGTGCCACGCTCGCCGAAGCCGCCCGGCACGAGGATGCCGTTGACGCCCTCGAGATAGGGCGCCGGGTCTTCCTTCTCAAAAATCTCGCTCTCGATCCAGTCGAGGTTGACCTTGACCTTGTTGGCGATGCCGCCGTGCTGCAGCGCCTCGGTCAGCGACTTATAGGCATCGCGCAGCCCGGTATATTTGCCGACGATGGCGATCGTCACCTCGCCTTCCGGGTGACGCAGGATGCGGCCGATCTCGCGCCAGCGGTCGAGCTCGGGGGGCTGCGCGTGCTCCTCGCCGAAGGCGGCGAGCACCTGCGCGTCGAGCCCGGCGTCGTGGTAGGCGACCGGCACGTCGTAGATCGTCTCCACGTCGAGCGCCGGGATCACCGCCTCTTCGCGCACGTTGCAGAAGAGCGCGAGCTTGCGGCGGTCGCTGTCGGGAATTTCGCGGTCGGAGCGCACCAGCAGGATGTCGGGCTGGATGCCGATCGAGCGGAGCTCCTTGACCGAATGCTGCGTCGGCTTGGTCTTCAATTCGCCCGCCGTGGCGATGTAGGGCATCAGAGTCAGGTGGATATAGATCGCGTGGCCGCGCGGCACCTCGTTGCCGAACTGGCGGATCGCCTCGAAGAACGGCAGCCCCTCGATGTCGCCGACCGTTCCGCCGATCTCGCAGAGCACGAAGTCGAAATCGTCGTTGCCGTCGCGGATGAAATTCTTGATGGCGTCGGTGACGTGCGGGATCACCTGCACCGTCCCGCCGAGATAGTCGCCGCGCCGCTCCTTGGCGATGATCTCCTGGTAGATCTTGCCGGTCGTCACGTTGTCCATGCGGTTCGCCGAGCGCCCGGTGAACCGTTCGTAGTGACCGAGGTCGAGATCGGTCTCGGCTCCGTCGTCGGTGACGAAGACCTCGCCGTGCTGATACGGGCTCATGGTCCCCGGATCGACGTTCAGATAGGGGTCGAGCTTCCTGAGCCGCACCTTGAAGCCGCGCGCCTGCAGGAGCGCACCCAAGGCCGCCGACGCGAGACCCTTGCCGAGAGAGGAGACCACGCCGCCGGTGATGAAGATGTACCGCGCCATGGGATTCGAGGCATAGCGACCCGAAATCGATTCGACGAGTCAAAAATGCCGATGCGTTGGAAAGAGAACGCCGGCCGGCTTTAACCTGTTGGCTTAGCTCAATAAAATTGAGCCATCGCCAGGCAGACGCGCCTATTCGGCCGGCTCCGCGCCGATCGCGTCGGGGCCCTTGTTACGAAGATGGCGCAGCCGGGCGTAGAGCCGTCGCGAGCCGGCCGACAGATCCTCCATGGTAAGGTAGATCACCGGCGTGATGAACAGCGTCAGGGCCTGCGACACGACGAGGCCGCCGACGACCGCGACGCCAAGCGGCTGGCGCAGCTCCGAGCCCGCCCCGATCCCGAGCGCGATCGGCAGCGCCCCCATGATCGCCGCGAGCGTCGTCATCATGATCGGCCGGAAGCGGATCAGGCAGGCCTCGCGGATCGCATCGTGCGGGCTCGCGCCGGCCCGCTGCCGCGCGAGCGCGAAGTCGATCATCATGATGGCGTTCTTCTTGACGATGCCGATCAGCATGAGAATGCCGATGATGGCGATCACGCTGACATCGAAACCGAAGAGGCGCAGCGTCAGCAGCGCGCCCGCAGCGGCGGCCGGCAGGCCGGTCAGGATCGTCAGCGGGTGGATGAAGCTCTCGTAAAGGATGCCGAGCACGACGTAGATCGTGACGATGGCGGCGAGGAGCAGCACGCCCTGGTTGGCGGCGGCGTCCTCGAATACCTGCGCGGTACCCGCAAAGCTTGTGCTGATGGTCGGCGGCAGACTGAGCTGCTGCTTGATCGCGTCGATCCGCCCGGTCGCGTCGCCGAGCGAGGCGCCGGCCGGCAGGTTGAACGAGATCGTCACCGCCGGGAGCTGTCCCACCTGGTTGACCGAAAGCAGGCCAGCCTGCCGCTCGACGTGCGCGAAGGCCGACACCGGGATCATCTTGCCGGTGGTCGTATGGATCTTCAGGCTGTCGAGCTTGTCGGCGGTCCACGGGATGTTCGGATCGAATTCGACGATCACCTCGTAATTGTCGCCGGTCTTGTAGATGGTCGAGGCCTGGTTGGTCCCGAAGCCCTCGTAGAGATAATTGCGCAGCTGGTCGCTCGATATGCCGAGAAGCTGCGCCTTGGCGGTGTCGACGATGAGATGCGCCTGCGGCGCGTTATCCTGCACGTCGGTGGTGACGTCGACGAAATGGCTGTCGCCCGCCATCGCGGTTTCGATCTTCTCCGCCCAGGTCAGGAGCTCCGCCCGGTCGATCCCCTGCACCACGAACTGATACTGGCTCGCCGAGGACATGCCGCCGACGCGGAGATTCTGCACCGGCTGGACGAAGCTCGAAATGCCCGGAATGCGCGCCAGCGAGCGGCGCAGATCGGCAAGGATCGTTTCGAGTGCGGGCCGCTTCGCCTTCAGCTCGACGAACAGGCTGCCGACGTTCGATGTCGAGGAGCCGAACCCGCCGCCGACGACAGATCCGGAATGCGCGACGTAGGGCTTGGCGAGGATCGCCGCGACGACCTTCGCCTGCAGCGCCTGCATGTCGGCGAACGAAATATCCTGCCGCGCCTGCGTCTGCACGGAGAGCTGCCCGATATCCTCCTGCGGCAGGAAGCCCTTCGGCGAAGTCGCGAAAAGCCAGCCGGTCGCGACGACCGTGCCGAGGAAGACGACGAGGATCAGGGGCCTGGCGCGAAGACAGAAGTCGAGCCCGGCGCGATAGACGCGCGTCGCCCATCCGAAGGAATCCTCCGTCGACCGCTTGGCGGAACGGCCTTCGGCGGCCTTGCGGGCCGGCAATCGGGCGCAGAGCATTGGCGTGAAGGTCAGCGAGACCACCGCCGACGCTATGATGGCGATGGTCACCACCACCGCGAATTCATTGAAGATACGACCGACGATGCCGCCCATGAGCAGGATCGGCAGGAAGACCGCGACAAGCGAGACGGTGATGGACACGATCGTGAAGCCGACTTCCCGGCTTCCGACGAGCGCCGCGTCGAACGGCTTCATCCCCTCTTCGATGTGGCGGACAATGTTTTCCAGCATCACGATGGCATCGTCGACGACGAGGCCGACGGCGAGTGTGAGGCCGAGCAGCGAGATGTTGTCGATGGAATAGCCGAGCGCATACATCGCGCCGAACGTGGCGATGAGCGATATCGGGACGGCGAGCGTCGGGATGATCGTCGCCGAGACGCGCCGCAGGAACAGGAAGATCACCAGCGCCACCAGCCCGACGGTCAGCAGCAGCGTCAGGTCGACGTCGCGCACCGCCTTCACGATGGAGGCGGAGCGGTCGTTGAGGATGCTGATGCTGCCCGACGCGCCCAGGTCGGCGGTGAACTTCGGCAGCATGGTCCGCACCTGATCGACCACGGCGACGGTGTTGGCGTCGGGCTGGCGGAAGACCGCGAGCACCAGCGCCGGCTGGCCGTCGTAGCGGCTCTCGGTGCGGGTATTGTCGACGGAATCGATCACCCGCGCCACGTCGCTGAGGAACACCGGCTTGCCGTTTGGCGAGGCGATGACGATCTGCCGGAAGGCATCGGCGTTGGCGAGCTGCGAATTGGTCTCGATCGCAAGGTTCTGGTCGGTGCCGATGACGGTGCCGGCGGGCGCGATCGAATTCGCGCCGGATACGGCCGTGGTCACCTGGTCGATGCCAAGGCCGAGCGCGGCGAGCGTTGTCGGGTTCACCTCCGCCCGCACGGCGAATTTCTTCTCGCCGAAGACCTGCACCTCGCCGACGCCGTTGAGGGTCGAAAGCGCCGGCGAGATCACCTGCTCGGCGAAGTCGTCGAGCTGCGAAAGCTCCATCGACTGGCTTTGCAGGGCGAGCAGCACGATCGGCGCGTCCGCGGGGTTGACCTTCCGGTAGCTCGGCGGGGCGGTCATCTGCGGCGGAAGCTGGCGAAGCGTCCGGGCGATGGCCGCCTGCACGTCGGCCGCCGCCTGGTCGATGTCGCGATCGAGGTCGAACTGGACGACGATGGAGGTCGAACCCTGCACGCTCTTGGCGCTGATCGTCTGGATCGAGGGGATCGTGTTGAACTGCTTGATGAGCGGCGTCGCGACCGAATCGGCCATCGTGTCGGGCGAGGCGCCGGGCAGCTGCGCTGAAACCGTGACGACGGGGAAATCGACGCTTGGCAGCGCCGCCACCGGCAGCAGCCGGTAGGCGAAGAGGCCCCCGCCGACCAGTGCGATCGCCAAAAGAATCGTCGCGACGGGCCGGCGAATGAAGGGGGCGGAGATGTTCATTGCGGGATGCCCTGCGTGCTCCCGGCGGGCGCTGCGTTGCTGGCGGTCTGCACCGTCTCCTCGATCTTCGACCCGTCATGCAGCCGAAGCTGCCCCTCCACGACGACATGGTCGTTCGGGTTCACTCCGGCGCTGATGATGGCGGTGTCGCCCGACTCCTCCCCGACTGTGACGGTCTGCGCCGCCACCGTTCCATCCGCCTTGACCAGGAAGACGTAGGAGCCCTTCTCGTTCAGCTGCACCGCCGCCATCGGCACGACGGTCGCGGCATGGTGCACGCCGAGCTCAGCCTCGACGCGCACATATTGGCCGGGCCAGAGTGCACCGTCGGCGTTGGCGAAATCCGCCTTCACGGTCACTGTCCCCGAACTCGTATCGACGCTGGAATCGATGAAGCTCAGGCTGCCCGAGGACAGGCGGTCGCCCGACTGCGGATCGAGCGCATTGACGGGCGCCGGGTTCGCTCCGGCCATCGCCTGTCGGAAGGCGTCGAGCTCGCGCTCCGGCGCGCTGAAGGAGACGCGAAGCGGCGCCATCTGCGTGATGGTGAGAAGCGGCGTCTGGTCGGTCTGGTGGACAAGTGCGCCCTGGTTGAAATTCACGACGCCGATGCGGCCCCCGATTGGCGCGACGATCGACGTGTAGCCGAGCTCGACCTGATCGGCCTGGAGCTGCGCCTGATCGCCGGCGACCGACGCCGTCGCCTCGTCGAGCGTCGCCTGCTGCTGCTCCACCTGCTGCTGGGTCGCGTCGTCATGGCCGTGCAGCGTCTTCAGCCGCGCGAGGTCCGACTGGAGCTGCTCGGCGCTCGCCTGGTCCTTGGCGAGCGTCGCGCGATCCTTCGCGAGCATCGCCTGAAGCGCCTTGTCGTCGAGCTGGAAGAGAAGATCGCCGACCTTCACGGTCTGGCCCTCGGTGACCGCCTGGGTGAGGATCACGCCATCGATGCGCGGCCGAACCGCGACGGAGGCGATCGGCTCGGCCCAGCCGACGGAGCTCTCGGTGACCGGAACGTCACGGCTCGTGGCGACCGCCGTGACGACGGCGATGGCGCCCGAGCCTCGGCCGCCCCCAGCATTACCGCCGCGTCCGGCTGTCGCCGCATTCTCCGTCGCGGCCTTCGCGCTGGAACCGCTCGAAGCGGAGTAGATTCGCGCCGCCACCAGCGAACCGGCGAGCACCAGAAAGACCAGCAGGAAGACGAGGCGCGTACGGCTCACGGCGCAACTCCGGGTCAGGTGCAGTCAGACAACCGGCCGGGCCGCTAATGGGATCAGGGCAGCCCCCAACCCAATCTTGTTGCGCTGCGGTGCGGCGGAAAGCCGTCCAGCACATTAAATTTCGTTGAGGTAGCGCTGTTCCGCGCCTTCGCTGAACACGATGAACCGTTCCGCGCGTCCGCAGAACACGGGAAACCGTTCCGCGGCGTGACCGTGGTGCGTCGCGGAACGGGGTGCGAGGCCTGCTACTGCCCGGTGCCGCTCGCCGGAGCAGCGGGAGCAGGCGCCGCCGGACTTGCCGGGTCGGAACTGGCCGGCGCGGGACTGGCCGGGGCGGGACTGGCCGGGGCCGGAGCGGCTGGGGCCTCCGCAGCGGGCGCCGTCGGCGCGGCTGGCGCGGGCGTCGTGGTTGCCGCTGGCGCGGGCGCCTCGGGCGTGGCCGCTCCGTTCGTCGCCGGAGCCGTGCCGGCGGGCGCCGGCGGGGTCTGCGGGCCGCCGAGTTCCTTCAGGAGCTGATCGGCGCTTGTCGGCGGCGCCATCGGGGCGGCCGGCTGTGGCGTTTGCGTGGCCGCCGGGGTGGACGCGCCGGGCAGCCGCTCCAGGAGGTCGGCGGGGTGGGACTCGAATTTCGCGATCAGCGCCAGGCCAAGCGAGGTGGCGAAGAAGGCAATCGCCAGGATGGCGGTGGAGCGGGTCAGCACGTTGCCAGCGCTCCGGCCGGTCATGAACGCACCCTGCCCGCCGCCCATGCCGAGCGCGCCGCCCTCCGAGCGTTGCAGCAGCACCAAGCCAATCATGGCCAGAACCACCATCAGGTGGATCACGATAACGACAGTAGTCATGGATTTCTTTCCTGAGCCCGCGCCTTCTACACGACGCGGGCGATGCTTTGAAGCCTCAGCGAAGCCTCAGCCGCGAAGCTTCAGCCGCCGGCCGCCGCCCGCAGGATGGCGAGGAAATCGGCGGATTTCAGGCTCGCGCCGCCGACTAGCCCTCCGTTCACGTCCGGGATCGCCAGGATCGCGGCGGCATTCTCCGGCTTCATCGAGCCTCCGTAAAGGATGCGCACCGCCCGGCCTGCGACCCCGAACCGCGCGTCCAGTCCGTTGCGGATATGGGCATGCACCTCGGCAATGTCAGCCGGGCCGGGAGTGCGCCCGGTGCCGATTGCCCAGACCGGCTCGTAGGCGATCACGATGTCGGTCGGCTCTCCGTTCGGAACCGAACCCGCAAGCTGCTGCCCGACAACGTCGAGGGTCTGGTCGGAATCCCGCTGCTTTTCCGTCTCGCCGATGCACACGATCGCCGTCAGGCCGGCGCGGCGGGCACCCTCGGCCTTGTGGCGGACCGTCTCGTCCGTCTCGCCATGGTCGGTGCGCCGCTCCGAATGCCCGACGATGACAGCCGTGGCGCCGGCATCCTTCAGCATTTCAGCCGAAATATCCCCGGTATGCGCGCCGGAGGCCCTGGCGTGGCAATCCTGCCCGCCGATCTGCAGTGCCGTCTTTCCCGTCCGCCAGCGCATCTGCGCGATCAGGCTCGCCGGCGGGCAGAGCATGGCGTCCACCCGCCCCTTCAACGCCTCCGCGCCCTCGGCGATCAGCACCGCCTCATCGAGGCTCGCGGCAAGGCCGTTCATCTTCCAGTTCCCTGCAATCAGGTGGGCCATGCCGATAAGCTCCGCCGCTCCATCCGGAGCGGGCATGTTCGATGCGCTTGTGAGCGCGTGACGAGGGTCTTATGTTCGCTCCGCCGGGGCAGCACGTGACCCGGCCTTTTCTTGTGGGCGAGGCTTTTTCATGCTCGATCAACTGCGTCAAGGTGCCCAGGGCTGGGTCTCGAAGCTTCTGATGGCGGTGCTCGTCCTCAGCTTCGGCATCTGGGGCATCAGCGGATCGCTGCAGGGATATCATGCCGATCAGCTGGCGCGCGTCGGCGATACCTCGGTAAGCGTCCAGGAATTCTCGCGCGTCTACCAGCAGGCGGAACGCAATTCGCAGCGGGCCGGGCAGAAGATCGACCCCAACCAGGTCCTCTCGGCCGTCATGATGAACGCCGCCCTCGACGACGCGGCGAACGATTACGGGCTCGGCGTCTCCGACGACCGCGTGGCGAGCGAAGTCGCCAAGAACCCGGCGTTCCTGAATACCGACGGGACCTTCGATCGGCAGCGCTTCACAGCGCTGCTCAACGATGCCGGCATCAACCGCAACGACTTCATCCATGACGTGAAGCGCGATCTGGTGCGCGCGCAGATCTCCAACACGCTGGGCGCCGGCCTCGAGGTCCCCCAGCCGCTGGTGGCGGCGCTCTACCGCCTGCAGAACGAGGAGCGGACGGTCTCCTTTCTGGTCATCGACCAGGACGCGATCACGCCGGTCGGCGCGCCGGGCGATGGCGAGCTGCAGACCTATTTCGACGCCAACAAGGAAAAATTCCGCGCCCCCGAATACCGCAAGCTCGCGCTGCTCACGCTCGACCCGGCGAAGATCGCCGATCCGAGTTCGGTGACGGACGCGGATGTCTCCGCCGAATACGATCGGCGCAAGGATGGCTTCACGCAACCGGAGCGCCGTCGCATCGAGCAGATCCGCTTCGACAACGCGGCGGCGGCCGAGGCGGCCTTCAAGACGATCGACGCCGGCACGGCATTCGCCGACATGGCGGCGGCGGAGAAGCGCGAGGTGACCGACCTCGGCGTGAAGACCAGGGCGG
>JBBQVL010000008.1:0-88239 GCA_038211615.1 Hyphomicrobiales bacterium | reverse complement strand
CCAGAAGGAGGACGCGAGCCTCGCCGCCTTCTACCTGATTTCGCTTGCGCTCGGCGTGCTGCTCGTCTCGCTGAAGGGCTCCAGCATCGACCTGATGCACGTGCTCTTCGGCACGGTGCTGGCGCTCGACAACCAGGCGCTTATCCTGATCGCCGCGATTGCGCTGGTGACGATCGTGACGCTCGGCGCGATGTGGCGCGCGCTCGTCGCGGAGTGCATGGACCCCGTGTTCCTGCGCAGCGTCAGCCGTGCGGGGCCGTTCGTGCATTTCACCTTCCTGGTGCTCGTTGTGCTGAACCTCGTCGGCGGGTTCGAGGCGCTCGGAACGCTGCTCGCCGTCGGGCTCATGATGCTGCCCGCCGCCGCGGCGCGCTTCTGGGCGCACCGGCTCGCCCCGATGTGCGGGCTCGCCATCTGCATCGGGCTGGTCTCGAACGCCGCCGGCCTGTTGATCTCCTATCACCTGAGCGTCGCCTCCGGGCCGGCGATCATCCTGACGGCCGGGGCGATCTACGGCGTCTCGCTCATCTTTGCGCCGCGCGGGCTGATCGCCAGCCGCATGGTCACGCGGCACCGCACCGCCTGAAGGAGGACCGCAAATGAGCGTCCTGTTGAAGACAAGCATCCTCGCCGCCGCCCTGGCCACTACCACCCTCGCTTCGCCGTGCTTCGCCGCTGCTCCCTTGAAGGTCGTCGCCACGTTCTCGATCCTCGGCGACCTTGTTGCCAAGGTCGGAGGCGATCACGTCAAGGTGCGCACCATCGTTGGCCCGAACGGCGATGCGCATGTCTACGAGCCGACGCCTGCCGATGCCCGCGACACGGCAGCCGCCGGGCTCGTGGTCGTGAACGGGCTCGGCCTCGAAGGCTGGTTCAACCGCCTGATCGACGCCAGCGGCTATTCCGGGCCGGTCGCCACCGCCTCCGAAGGCGTGACGCCGATCGCCCTCAACGAAGAGAAGGCGGCCGGAATGCCGGTCGAAGACGAAGCGGCCCAGGAGCAGGGGGCCCACCACGGCGCCGCCGATCCGCATGCCTGGCAGTCAGTCGCCAACGCCGAAATCTACGTGAAGAACATCGCCGCCGCGCTCTGCCAGGCCGACCGCGACGACTGCGCCGCCTACCAGGCAAACGCCGCCGCCTACACCGCGGAGCTGCAGGAGATTGATTCCTCGATCCGGACAGGCTTCGCGGCGATTCCGGCGGAGCGGCGGAAAGTCATCACCACGCACGACGCCTTCGGCTATTTCGCCCGCGAGTATGGGGTCACGTTTCTCGCGCCGCTCGGCGTCAGCACGGAGTCCGAGGCGTCGGCCGGCGATGTGGCGAAGCTCATCGGCCAGATCCGCCATGAGGGCGTCACGGCGGTCTTTTTCGAGAACATCTCCGATCCGCGCCTGATCCAGCAGATCGCGGCGGAAACAGGAATCCGCCCCGGCGGCGAACTCTTCTCCGACGCCCTGTCGCCGCCGGATGGCCCCGCCGCCACCTACGCCGACATGATGCGGCACAACGCCAATCTGCTTCAGAGTGCGATGCTCGGGAGCTGAGCCGCGCGAGCGGGGCTCGCGAAAGCTATGCGCGGCGCTTTCGCCGTCGCGTCGCGAGCAGACCGATCTGGTGCATCGCCACCGTAGCGCCGGCGAGGGCGGTGATATCGGCGTGGTCGTAGGGTGGCGAGACCTCCACCACGTCGCCGCCCACGAACTCGATGTCGGTGAGGCCTGCGAGCGCCATCAGCGCCTGTGCCGAGGAAAGCCCGCCAGCGACCGGCGTCCCGGTGCCGGGCGCGAAGGCCGGGTCGAGGCAGTCGATGTCGAAAGTAAGATACGCCGCGATACCGCCGACGCGCTCGCGGATGCGCTTGGCCACGCCGTCGGGAGTCAGCCGGTGCACGTCGTGCGCGGAGAGCACCTCGATGCCGCACTCCTCCGGGGCATGGGTGCGCACGCCGATCTGGATCGAGCGGTCGGGATTGATGATCCCTTGCCGCACGGCGCGGCCGACGAAGGTACCGTGCGACAGCTTCAGCCCGTCATCCATCCAGGTGTCCTGGTGCGCGTCGAACTGCACCAGCGCCAGGGGCCCGTGCTTCTCCGCATGTGCCTTCAGCAGTGGCCAGGTGATGAAATGGTCGCCACCGAGCGACAAGAGGTGCACATCGGCCGCGAGGATGGCGCGCGCTTGCGCTTCGATCGTGTCGGGAATGCTCAACGGGTTGTGCAGGTCGAGCGCCACGTCGCCATAGTCGACCGCGGCAAGCTCACCGAAAAGATCGAAGCCGAACGGATATTGCGGGTCGCCATCGAGAATCGCCGAGGCACGGCGAATCGCCTGCGGACCGAATCGGGCGCCGGGCCGGTTCGTGACCGTCACGTCGAGCGGGATGCCGAGGATCGCAAGGTCCACGCCGGTGAGATCGCGGCTGTAGCGGCGGCGCATGAAGGAAAGCGCGCCCGCATAAGTAGGGTCTTCCGCGCCGCCTTTCAGCGTAGCGGAACGAAAGGCGTGATCGATTGGCGGCTTGCCCGACGCTTCGGCCATGATGGCCTACTGGTTATTCGCTGCGCGGCAATGAGGGAAGGGGGCACACGCGGCCTGGCCGCGCGCGCCTTGATAAAACGCCGGGTGAAACCTGACCCTTGTCTCTACGCAACCTACGCGCAGCAACCGTTCCGAACCGGCTCACGCCGTTCGATCACGGTGACGGGAACGCCCGCCCGCGCGGCGACCACGGAAATCTGCTGGGAAATATCAGCCGCGCGCACCTTGAGGGGCGTCGAAGACGCAATACGCTCCGCGAACTCGTCGGCCCACAGCAGGCTATGCTCGAGTTTCGCCCGCTGCACCGCCGCCTCGATGATTGCCTGGAATCGCAAGTCCATGTCGGCCTCCATGGCGGGTTCTTAGGAGGCGAGACTACCATCCCGGAAGTGGCGTGAATATGACCGCCTCCGGGCTGCTTCTTGTTTGGCTCGCAAAGGATGAGTCGCAAAGCGACAGATTGATGCAAAGGCCGAATGCTTCGCGGCCGGGCCTAAGATCAGCCCAAGGAGCTACGCACCCGGTCTGCTTCTTTCGCTACTCGGCGGGGTGATGCCTCTGGCGTGCGTCTTCAGCCTCGCGGTCCAGACGGCGGCCCCAGAACCAGAAGATCGCATAGCCGACCAGCCCGAGTGCAAGGGCAAGAACCGGCGGCCATAGAGGAAGTTGGTTCATCGCGACCTAGTCCAGTTGCAGAAGGCGAATGAGTCCCTGCGCTACGAAATGTAGGGCAATGCTGAGGGCAATCCAAATCAAATTGAAAGGCGATACCGGAGCCATGCCCGAACTTGCCCCTAGGAGCGGCTGCAGGACGCCTGCGCCAAAGATAGTCAGGGCGATAACATTCAATGTCGTGACGAAGACCTTGATATGCTCGTTGTAGCGCTTCGCCCGAAGTTTTCGCTTTGCTTCCTCGTCCATTTCCGCACCGTCATTCAGAATCACCGGCGTCACAAATTACGTGCTCTCGGATGACGTTAAGCGACAAAGCAGAGAATTACCTACCCCTCCAGTAGCTCGCGGAAACGATCACCCGTGGGAAAGTTGATTTCGAAACCGAAGTAACAGAAAAACGAAAGGGCGGGCCTCTTGGGTCCGCCCCACTTAACGGATGTCAGGTCCTAGCGCTTGGAGAACTGGAAGCTCCGGCGGGCCTTCGCCTTGCCGTACTTCTTGCGCTCCACCACGCGCGAGTCGCGCGTCAGGAACCCGTTCCGCTTCAAAATCGTCCGCAGGCCGGGCTCGTAGTAGGTGAGCGCCTTGGAAATGCCGTGGCGGAGCGCGCCGGCCTGACCCGAGAGTCCGCCGCCCGACACCGTCGCCATCACGTCGAACTGCCCGCTCCGATCGGTCAGCATGATCGGCTGCCGAATGATCATCTGCAGCACCGGGCGGCCGAAATACTCGGTGTATTCCTTGTCGTTCACCATGATGCGGCCCGAGCCGGGCTTCACCCAGACGCGCGCCACCGCGTCCTTGCGCTTGCCGGTGGCGTAGGCACGGCCGTACTTGTCGAGCTTCTGCACATGCACCGGGGCTTCCGGTTGAGCGGGAGCATCGGCCTTCAGGGCGCCGAGATCTTCGAGGGTCTGTGCCATGTCAGGACGTCCGTGAATTCTTGGAGGAGAGGGCGGCAACATCGAGCGGCTGGGGCTGCTGCGCCGTATGCGGATGCTCGGAGCCGGCGTAGACTTTCAGGTTCTTCAACTGCTGGCGGCCGAGCGGCCCGCGCGGCAGCATGCGCTCCACGGCCTTCTCGACGATGCGCTCGGGGAAGCGGCCCTCGATGATCTTGCGCGCCACGCGATCCTTGATGCCGCCCGGATAGCCGGTGTGCCAGTAGTACTTCTTCTGGTCGAGCTTGCGGCCGGTCAGCACCACCTTCTCGGCGTTGATGACGACGACGTTGTCGCCCATGTCGACATGCGGGGTGAAGGTCGGCTTGTTCTTGCCGCGGAGCATGGTGGCGACGATGGTGGCGAGCCGCCCGACGACGAGATTCTCGGCGTCGATCAGCACCCACTTCTTCTCCACCTCCGCCGGCTTTGCGGAATAGGTCTTCATGTCCATCCTCTCGGGGAGCCTCCGCGGATTTCCTGGAGGCAATGCGGCCACCAGCAATCGGCGGCCTCAAAGGTAGCGTGACGTAAGGCAGCGGGCGGTCATGTGTCAAGTGCGCTCATGGCGACTTGCCCGGGTAACATCCCGCTATTTCAATAGCTTACGAAAATGGTATTATACTACCTCACCCGTTTGGCCGAAGACGGGATGGAATAGGTCGCCGTCGCGTGCGCGATGAGTTCGTCGCTGCCCTCGGCGGCGATCCCGACTTCCACAACGGCCAGCTTCCGCCCGAGCTTCAGGATCCGACAGGTGGCGATGAGCGATTTCAGCGGCGCGCGCCGCAGGAAATTCACCGAGAGGTTCGCGGTCACGATCATCGGCTCCGGGCCGACATGCGCGAGGAGCGCCGCGTAGGCGGTCACGTCCGCCAGCGTGACGAGGGTCGGACCGGAGACGGTGCCGCCGGGCCGCAGGTGGTGATCGCCCGGCGTCAGGCGAAGCACGGCGGCGCCAGGGGAAACCGAGACGATCTCGATGTCGCGCGCCTTTTGGATCTGCGGAAAATGCTCGTCCCAGAAGGCGGAAACCGCCTCGGCGGTCATCACGGGGACAAGGGACATCGGTGGCTGGCCTGCGGGAGGAGGGGACACTATAGAGTGCGCCGGAAGGTGACGAATGAACCGCGCGACCGCAAGCACCAATGCCCCTGAGCGCAGCGCGCCGCTTCGCAGCGAGCGCCCGCGCGCCGGCGTGCTGCGGCTGACGCTTGCCAACCCGCCCGCCAACGCGCTGTCGGAGGGCATGCTCGACGCCCTGCAGGCGGCGCTTGACGAGGCGGCCGCCGACCCTTCGGTGCGCGTCGTGGTCATCGCGGCCGAAGGAAAGCTCTTCAGCGGCGGCCACGATCTGAAGGAGATGACGGCGCACCGCGCCGATGCGGATAAGGGGCGCGCCTACTTCGAGGACATTTTTGGCCGCTGCTCGCGCATGATGCAGACAATCCGCGCCTTGCCGAAACCGGTCGTCGCCGAGGTCGCAGGGCTCGCGACCGCCGCCGGCTGCCAGCTCGTCGCGAGCTGCGACATCGTCATCGCATCGGCCTCGGCGACCTTCGGGGTGAACGGCATCGATGTCGGCCTCTTCTGCTCCACCCCGATGGTGGCGCTGTCGCGCAATGTCGGGCCGAAGACCGCGCTCGACATGCTGATGACCGGCGAGATGATCGACGCCGACCGCGCGCTCGCGGCAGGGCTGGTCAGCCGTGTCGTTCGGCCGGACGAGCTTCGCGCCGCGACGGACGCGGTGGTCGAACGCCTGCTGGCGCGGCCGCCGCATGTGCTCGCGCTCGGCAAGAAGGCTTTCTATGAGCAGCAGCGCATGCCGCTTGCCGAAGCCTACGACTTCGCCTCCGCGACTATTGTCGGGAACATGCTGATGGACGAGGCGAAGGAGGGGATCGGCGCGTTCATCGGAAAGCGTAAGCCGATGTGGAAGGGCTAGCCTGTAGTGCAGGCCATTTGGATACTGACGATCGCCCTTGAGATTATCGCAGGCGGGATGACTGTATCTTTGGCGCCCCCTGCGGGTCTGGCAGCGCTGGAGATGATTGTCATTCTTGGGCTCTTGGCCTTTCTATGCGAGTGTAAGGAGATTGCTTTCGATAGCAGTTTGGACCTGGGGAGTATTCGCACGAGCTTAAAGGCGCTCAATCTGAAGCCCTATGCGCTCCTGGCTGTGCCGGTTCTACTTTGCAATTACGTCCTGAGCTCGCCAGCCCCTCAATGGTTTCCGACAAATCACTCTTCGTGGATATTGGTCCCGTTCTTGGGATTTGGCGTAGCATCGGTCCACAGAGGGTGGATCAGACTCTGATCGGTCGCCGCATATGAATCACGACACCTACTCCGACACGTTCATCCGGAGCATCCTCGACAATGTGAAGACGATCGCCATCGTCGGGGCGAGCCCGAAGGATGTGCGGCCGAGCTTCTTCGTGGCGCGCTACCTGCTCGACAAGGGCTATCGGGTGTTCCCGGTGAACCCGGGGCTCGGCGGCCAGACGATCCTCGGCCAGCCCGTCCATGAGCGGCTAGCCGACATTCGCGAGCCCATCGACATGGTGGATATCTTCCGCACCTCCAATGCCGCGCCGGGGATCGTCGAGGAAGCGCTCGCGATGGACCCGCTGCCCAAGGTCATCTGGATGCAGCTCGGGGTGCGCAACGACGAAGCGGCTGCGAAGGCCGAGGCGGCGGGATTGACCGTCGTCATGAATCGCTGTCCGAAGATCGAATACGGCAGACTGTCGGGGGAGATCGGCTGGATGGGTGTCAATTCGCGTGTGCTTTCGTCGAAGAAGCCGATCATGTCCGGGACGGCGCAAGGTTGGGGGCTCTCCGGGAAAGCCCAGGAGCCGCGCCGGTGAAACTCTCGATCTATCTCCTCCTGGGGTTGACGACGGTGATCTTCACTGCCGCTGCATCGACCTCGCGCGTGTATGCGACCGATGGCCGGGTCTTCATCGTCGTGACCGCCATGACGCTCTATATCATCGGCAACCTCCTGATGATCCCGATCATGCGTGCGGCCGGTCTCGGCGTTGCCCTCTCCATTTCCACGATTGCGCAGCTCATCCTCGCCAATGTCGCCGCATTCGTGATCTTCCACGAAAAGCCGGCGCCTTTGCAGGTGGCTGGACTGCTCCTTGGACTGGTGAGCATGGCCCTCATCATGCTGCCGACGGGCGAGCGCTAGGCAAACTGTCGTCGCGCCCGGGGCATTTGAGCACCCCACTCGGCTTGAGGCAGATCAATTACCCGCCTCATCTTTCCTGTCCCTTTGTCCCGGGGCGGGAAAACTGAGAGGAATCGCCATGAGCTCTTCCAGACAATATGCGTCGCTTGCAGCAGGTCTTGCACTCGCGCTTTTCACGACCGCCGCCTCGGCCGCGACGGTGATCAAGGCCGAACTCTGGGACAAGGCCGGCGATGTCGATATGGCGACGGGCCTGACCTACGCCACGCCCGGCGCTGACATGTCGAACGCCACCATGGGGATCAGGCTCTCCGCGCCGAGCGCGCCGGCTGGAGACGTGACGTTCGAAGTCACCAACACCTCGAAGGACACCATTCACGAGATGATCGTGATGCTGCCCTCGGATCCGGCCAAGCCGCTCCCGTTCATCGAAGCGGAGAACCGCGTCGACGAAGACGCGGCCGGCGACAAGGGCGAGGTCTCGGAGCTCGACCCAGGCGCGTCAGGATCGCTCACGCTCCCGCTTCAGCCGGGCAAGTACGTGCTGATCTGCAACGTGCCGGGCCACTTCGCTTCCGGCATGTGGACGGAATTCGAAGTCACCAAGTAGCGCCTGCCGGACATCCGGCCAATCGCGTCTTTGCGGTTGGGGATCGGCGCGCGCGATTCACTTCCTTTGGCATGCCGTGCCCCCGAAAGGGGAGCGCGGCAGAAATTTGCGCCTTTGCACCGGCCGTGCGGCTTAGGCAATATCTCGCGTCGTTCCAGCGAGAACGGCTAAAGGAGGACAAGCCATGGCCGAAGAACCACGCACGCCCGGTTTCCAGACCCTGGCGATTCACGCCGGGGCGAAGCCCGATCCAGCGACCGGCGCCCGCGCGACGCCGATCTACCAGACGACCGCCTACGTCTTCAATGACGCGGAGCACGCCGCCTCGCTCTTCGGCCTCAAGGCCTTCGGCAACATCTACACGCGCATCATGAATCCGACGCAGGCGGTGCTAGAGGAGCGGGTGGCGGCGCTCGAAGGCGGCACGGCGGCGCTCGCGGTAGCCTCCGGTCACGCGGCGCAGATGATCGTATTCCACACGCTTTGCCGGCCGGGCGACGAGATCGTCGCCTCGCGCAAGCTCTACGGCGGCTCGATCAACCAGCTCGGCCACGCGTTCAAGAGCTTCGGCTGGAACGTCGTCTGGGCCGACGGCGACGACCTCTCCACCTTCGAGGCGGCGATCTCGCCGCGCACCAAGGCGGTGTTCATCGAGTCGATCGCCAACCCCGGCGGCATCGTCAGCGACATCCAGGCGATCGCCGAGATCGCGCACAAGGCGGGCGTGCCGCTCATCGTCGACAACACGCTGGCGACGCCCTACCTCTGCCGGCCCTTCGAGCACGGCGCCGATATCGTCGTCCACTCACTGACGAAGTTCATGGGCGGGCACGGCAACTCGATCGGCGGGGCCATCGTCGACGGCGGCACCTTCAACTGGTCGGCCGAGGCGGGCCGCTATCCGATGCTCTCCGAGCCGCGGCCGGAATATCACGGCATCAAGCTGCACGAGACGTTCGGCAACTTCGCCTTCGCCATCGCATGCCGGGTGCTTGGCCTGCGCGATCTCGGGCCAGCGATATCGCCGTTCAACGCCTTCCTCTTCATCACGGGGATCGAGACGCTGCCGCTCAGGATGCAGCGTCACTCCGACAACGCGCTCGCCGTGGCGAAATGGCTGTCGAAACACGATGAGGTGACGTGGGTGAGCTATGCGGGCCTCCCCGGCGACCGCTACCACAATCTCGCCAAGCGCTACGTGCCGAAGGGCGCCGGCGCGGTGCTCACCTTCGGCGTGCGCGGCGGCCATGCCGCCGGCGTGAAGGTGGTGCAGAGCGTCAAGCTCTTCTCGCATCTCGCCAACATCGGCGACGCCAAGTCGCTCATCATCCACCCGGCGTCCACCACCCACAGCCAGCTCTCCGACGAGGAGAAACTCAAGGCCGGCGCCGGGCCGGACGTGGTGCGCCTGTCGGTCGGAATCGAGGACGTGGAGGACATCATCGCCGATCTCGACCAGGCGCTCGCGGCGGCCTAGCCGGACGGGAATCCCGACCGCCCGGATTCCTGTCCGGGCGGTCGGAACAGGCCAAGGAACAGGCTAAGCAGCGGCCTGCAGCGAAGTCTCAAACGGCGTCAGGATGCCTTGCTCGATAAGCTTGCGGCGTCGCTCCAGTTCGATCCGCAGCATCTCCAACTCGACCCCCTGCTTTTCCAGCTGCAGCGCTATCGCCGCTTCGCGCTGCGGCTCGCAGGAGCAGCAATGCGCGAGCTCCGGATCGTAGACCAGGCCATCCGTCGGCAGCGAGATCGGCCGCTTCTGCTCGACGACCTGCCCGACCTTCGGAAGCAGCGCCACGGTCGCCTTGATCTCCGCCTGGACCTGCGGCGGAAGCCAGCCGACGTCGTCGAGCGTGTGCCAGTCCTGCGGGACGTTCGGCGCGACGATCCGGTAGACGATCTCCGACACCCGGGTGCTGAACGTGTAGACCTCGACGATCTTGCGCACGAAGTAGGTGACCGCCCGGCAGGCATTGTCGTTCTGGATCGAGCGGACGGTGATGTCGGCGGTCTCCTTGTCCTCGAAGGTGCTGACCACCGTGGAGCGTTCGGCGTGGGTCAGCTGCGAGGATTGCTGGACGGACTGGTTGAACTGATCCGACACCGACGCGACCTGCAGCAAATTGTGGTCGGTGACGTTGACCTGCAGCGACGTGCTGCCGCTCGGGCCTCCGAGCAGGCCGGCGAGCCCGCCGCCGACCGAAACCGACGTGCTTCCCTTGATGTTCGACAGGCTCTCCTTCAGCGAGTCCGTCGTATTGGTCACGCGCGCCTGATGCACGGCGGAAAAGTACTGCATGAAGGTCGTCTGCACCGAGAAGCGTTGCTCGGAGCTGGTGACCTGGCGATAGCGGTCGCTGTGGTAGAGGTTTACCTTCTCGCCGGGCAGAAGCGTGACCGTGTAGGCGAGGGGGCCGTGCTGTTTTCCGATCAGGCAGAGCCTGTGCTCATAGGTGATGCGGAACTCGATGAAGAGGCCCCGCGCAAAATCGACGGTCGCCACCCCGTCTCGATTGACGATAGGAACGCGGAAGAACTTCTGCTCATACCAGACCATGCACTGCTCGCCGGTTTGCCACGGCGGGTCGCATGGGCTCACACAACAATCGTCGGCACAGTCGCCGCCCTTGTGCTGGTTCGCGGTCGACGTGTCCGGAGTCTGGGCTTGAGATTTCGCAATCATTGCAACACTCCCTTGCCCCACATGCCCACGCCGAGCGTATGACCCTATTCCTGCGTGTGCAATCTACATCTTCAGCGAGCATTACCGGATCGCGTAGATCGTCCCTCCGGTGCTGACCGGATGCTGGCGCATGCCTGCCCGTCGCCGTCTTTGGTGGCAGGGGAGCGCCGGAATCGCTATGTGGACGCCTGAGGAAACGGCCGAGTCCGGGGAGCGAGCATGGCGAACGCCTACGACGTGATGATCATCGGCTCGGGGCCGGGCGGCTATGTCGCGGCGATCCGCGCTTCGCAGCTCGGGCTGAAGACGGCGGTCGTGGAAAAATCCTATGTCGGCGGCGTCTGCCCGAACTGGGGCTGCATCCCGACCAAGGCGCTGCTCCGGTCCGCAGAGATCTACCACTACTTCCAGCACGCCAAGGATTATGGCCTCGCCGCAAAGGACGTGAGCGTGGACATCGCCGCCGTGGTGAAACGCTCGCGCGGCATCGCCGACCGGATGAGCCAGGGCGTCGGCTTCCTCCTGAAGAAGAACAAGGTCGACCTGATCTGGGGCGCGGCGAAGCTTGCGGGCAAGGGCAAGGTCACCGTCGAGGCCGGGACTGCCGCTGCGCCGAAGGGCGCGCTCGGGGCCGGCGAATATTCCGCCAAGCATATCATCGTCGCGACCGGCGCACGGCCGCGCGCGCTGCCCGGACTGGAGCCCGACAGGAAGCTCGTCTGGACCTATTTCGAGGCGATGGTGCCGGACATCATGCCGAAGTCGCTGCTCGTCGTCGGCTCCGGCGCCATCGGCATCGAGTTCGCGTCCTTCTTCCGCACCATGGGTGCGGACGTCACGGTCGTGGAAATCCTCCCGCAGATCCTCCCCGTCGAGGATGCCGAGATCGCCGCGCACGCGCGAAAACGCTTCGAGAAGCAGGGGATCAAGGTCCACACCGAAGCGAAGGTGACGAAGCTCGAGAAGGGTAGCAACGACGTCACCGCCACGCTGGAGTTGAAGGGCGGCAAGAGCGAGACCTTGAAGGTCGACCGCGTCATCTCCGCCGTCGGCGTGGTCGGCAACATCGAGGGGCTGGGGCTGGAGACGCTCGGCGTGAAGACCGAGCGCGGCATCGTGGTGACCGACGGCCTCTGCCGCACCAATGTCGAAGGCATCTACGCGATCGGCGACGTCGCCGGGCCGCCGATGCTCGCCCACAAGGCCGAGCACGAGGGCGTCGTCTGCGTCGAGGCGATCGCCGGCAAGAAGCCGCACGCGATCGACAAGCTGAAAATCCCCGGCTGCACCTACTGCACGCCGCAGATCGCCTCCGTTGGTCTCACCGAGGCGAAGGCCAAGGAAGGCGGGCGCGAGGTGAAGGTCGGCCGCTTCCCCTTCCTCGGCAACGGCAAGGCGATCGCGCTCGGCGAGCCGGAGGGATTGGCGAAGACGATCTTCGACGCGAAGACCGGGCAGCTCCTCGGTGCGCATCTCGTCGGCGCCGAAGTGACCGAACTGATCCAGGGATTCGTCGTGGCGATGAACCTCGAAACGACCGAAGCCGAGCTGATCGACAGCGTCTTCCCGCACCCGACCCTGTCGGAAACCATGCACGAGAGCGTGCTTGACGCGTACGGGCGGGTCATCCACGTATAGCGGGCCCGCGGGGGCGGGTTCTGGAGGAAAGAATGGCGGGTGTTGGCTGGATCATGACGGTAATCCTCGGCGGTCTCGCCGGCTGGATCGCCGAAAAAGTCATGAGGAGCGACATGGGCCTTATCGGCAACATCATCCTCGGCATCATCGGGGCTGTGGTGTTGAACGCGATCCTGCGCGGGCTCTCGATCATCCCGCCGGAGGGTTGGGTTGCGCAGCTCGTGGTCGCCATCGTCGGCGCCTGTATCCTGATCTTCGGCTGGCGGATAATTCGCGGCCGCAGATAGCCGGCCGCCGACCGGGACCAGAAAGGGAAGGACCCCCGTGGTCACTCTGATCGACACACTCTCACCCTCCGCCGACGGCAAGGCCCGCCCGCGCCATCCGGAGAAGGCGCATCGTCCTGACACGCCGATGCTGCGGAAACCGGACTGGATCCGCGTGCGCGCGCCGGGCTCCGCCGAATGGGCCGAGACGAACGCCATCGTGCGCGACAACAAGCTCGTCACCGTCTGCGAGGAGGCGGGTTGTCCGAACATCGGCGAGTGCTGGTCGAAGAAGCACGCGACCTTCATGATCCTCGGCGACACGTGCACGCGCGCCTGCGCCTTCTGCAACGTCAAGACCGGGCTTCCCGGCGCGGTGGACTCCAGCGAGCCTGAGCGTGTCGCCGACGCGGTCGCCAAGATGGGCCTGAAGCATATCGTGGTGACCTCCGTCGACCGCGACGATCTCGCCGACGGCGGAGCAGGGCACTTCGCCGCCGTCATCCGCGCCATCCGTGCGCGCTCGCCCGACACTACGATCGAAGTGCTGACGCCGGATTTCCTGCGCAAGGACGGCGCGCTCGAGAAAGTCGTCGAGGCGCGGCCGGACGTCTTCAACCACAACCTTGAGACGGTTCCGTCGCTCTACCTGACCGTCCGCCCCGGCGCGCGTTATTTCCACTCCATCCGCCTGCTGCAGCGGGTGAAGGAGATGGACCCAAAAATGTTCACCAAGTCAGGGATCATGGTCGGGCTCGGCGAGGAGCGGAATGAAGTGCTGCAGCTCATGGACGATCTCCGTACCGCGGACGTCGATTTCCTCACCGTCGGCCAGTACCTGCAGCCGACCCGCAAGCATCATGAAGTGAAGGCCTTCATCACGCCGGAGGCTTTCAAGTCCTACGAGACGATCGCCTACACGAAGGGCTTTCTGCTCGTCTCGGCGAGCCCGCTCACGCGCTCGTCGCACCATGCGGGCGAGGATTTTTCCCGGCTTCGCGCCGCCCGCTCCGCCCGCGCCTGACCGGCGCGCGATGCCGGAGTTCCGGACGCAGCGCCGGGTGGCGCATTCGGCCGAGGACATGTTCCGGCTGGTCGCCGACGTGGAACGGTATCCGGAGTTTGTGCCGTTCTGCGAGCGCCTCACGGTGCGCGGCCGCCGCGCGGAAGGGGATCGCGAGATCCTGGTCGCCGACATGGCGATCGGCTACCGGATGGTGCGCGAGACCTTCACTTCTAAGGTCGTGATCGATCGGAGCGCGCTGACCATCCGCGCCGACTATCTCGACGGGCCGTTCCGCTCGATGGACAACAGCTGGACCTTCCGCGCGCTTTCCGATGGCGGCGCGGAGATCAGCTTCGCCATCCGCTACGAGTTCCGCAGCCGCGCCCTGGCGCTGCTGATGGGCGCAGTCTTCGATCGCGTCTTCCGCGCCTTCGCCGGAGCCTTCGAGAAACGCGCCGACCAGATTTATGGGAAGCGCGGGACGGCCGGGTCAGCCTAGACGAGCGCGGACCAATCTGAATGCCTCGGCGACCGTGGCCAATCGGATCGCCCGGCGGCCAGTGTCTCCGAGCCGTATCTCCTGATGCGTGACCGTTTCCCCTCGTGCGACGCCAAGATGCACGAGCCCTACCGGCTTCCCGGCAGTTCCTCCGCCGGGGCCGGCGACCCCCGTCACGGACACGGCGATATTAGCGCGCGAATGCCGTAGCGCGCCCAGGGCCATCGCGCGCGCGACCGCTTCGCTGACCGCGCCATGGCTGGCGATGAGATCGGCCGGAACGCCCAGCATCTCGGTCTTCGCCTCGTTCGAGTAGGTGACGAAGCCCCGCTCGAAGACATCCGATGAGCCCGCGACTTCCGTCAGGATCGCGGCAATCAGCCCGCCGGTGCAGGATTCCGCCGTGGCGAGCTTCAGATGCTTTTCGCGGCAGGCCGCCAGCAGTTCGGCCGCTTCGCCGACCAGCGCATCGAAATCGTGGCTCATGCGTCGGCGGGGAGCGCGACGGTCGCGATGGCGAAAGCCACGATTCCTTCGCCGCGCCCGGTGAAGCCCATCTGCTCGCTGGTGGTTGCCTTCACCCCGACGCGTCCCGCGTCGATCCCGGCGATGGCGGCGATCCGGGCGCGCATCGCGTCGCGATGCGGAGAGATCTTTGGCCGCTCGCAGACCAGCGTCACATCGAGATTGACGATTCTTCCGCGCTTCTCCGCCACGCGTCGGACCGCATCGGCGAGGAAGCGATCGGAGGAGGCGCCCCTCCACTTCGGATCGGAGGGGGGAAAGTGCTCGCCGATGTCGCCATCGCCAATCGTGCCGAGCAGCGCGTCGGTCAGGGCGTGCAGCCCGACATCCGCATCCGAATGGCCAACGAGCCCGTGATCGTGCGGAATGCGCACGCCGCACAGCCAGACGGAATCGCCAGGCCCGTAGGCGTGCACGTCGAATCCCTGTCCGGTGCGTGTCTCCATCGCCATCGCGAGCATGCCTTCTGCGGCGGAAAAGTCCGCCGGGTTGGTGAGCTTCATGTTGCCGCGATGCCCTTCGACGGCGCGCACCGCAAGGCCGGCAAGCGCCGCAACCGCTTCGTCGTCGGTGAGGTCATTGCGGCCCGCCTCCGCCGCCTTGCGATGCGCGACAAGCAGCGGCCCGAACGGAAAGCCCTGCGGCGTCTGCGCCGTGGCGAGCGCCTCGCGGGGAACCGTGGCGCCGACGGCGCCCGCCTCGATCCGCTTCACCGTCTCGGTGACGGCGAGCACGGGAATCGCGCCGTGCGTGTCGTCGCAGGCCTCGATCACCCGGCCGATGGTTTCGCGGTTCACGAACGGTCGCGCCGCGTCGTGCACGAGCACGATGCCGGGCGCGCGGGCGGCGAGCGCTTCGAGGCCGTTCCGGACGGATTGCTGACGGGCGGCGCCGCCGGTGACCGGAGGAAGCAGTCCCGGCAAGCCACGCACGGCCTCCTCATAAAGACCGCCGTCGCCTTCGCCGATGACGACGACGATGTCGCTGACGCCCTCATGCGCTTGCAGCGCCTCGATGGTGCGCCGCAAAACGGTCTTGCCGCCAAGCTCCGCGTATTGCTTGGGCAATTCAAGTCCGGAGCGCGTGCCACGGCCGGCCGCCACGACGAGCGCCGCAACCGTCCCATTGTGCGCTGTTGATGATTTCGGCATGTGTTCCCGCAGGCTGGTGCGCGCTCATAACACAGCAGCTCTGCAGCCGTCGCCCCTTGCACCCTCACCGCATTTGGCTATTCTGCGGGCAGTTTCACCGGTGATGAATTTTTGAGCACTCCAATCCGGACTTCTGGCGCGCTTAGGGTTGGGAAAGTGGCGGTACCAGGCCGCGCCTTCCTCGCTCCGATGTCCGGCGTTACCGATCTGCCGTTCCGCCGACTCGGGCATCGCTACGGCGCCAGCCTGGTCGTGTCCGAGATGGTCGCCTGCGACCCGGCGCTCCTCAAGACCGAGGAGTCGCGGCTCCGGATCGAAGGCGAGGGGCTCGGCATCCATGTCGTCCAGATCGCCGGGCGCGATCCCGAAGCGATACGCGACGGCGTGCGGGTCGCGGAGGCGGCCGGCGCGCATATCGTCGACATCAACATGGGCTGTCCGGCGAAGAAGGTCGTCAACGGATATGCCGGCTCGGCGCTGATGCGCGAGGCGGACCTCGCCATCCGCATCGTCGAGGCCGCAGTCGAAGCCGCATCCGTTCCGGTCACCCTGAAGATGCGTCTCGGGTGGGATCATGCCAGCCTCAACGCCGCCGACATCGCGCGCCGCGCGGAAGGCGCCGGTGTTGCGCTCATCACAGTCCACGGCCGCACGCGCTGCCAGTTCTACAACGGAGCCGCCGACTGGCATGCCATCCAGGCGGTCAGGGAAAGCGTCTCCGTGCCGCTCGTCGCGAACGGCGATCTCCTGAAATCGACGGATGCCCCCGCGATGCTCGCCGCCTCCGGAGCGGATGCGGTGATGATCGGCCGCGGCGCTTACGGCCAGCCCTGGATAGTCGGGGAGACCGCCGCGCTGCTTGCCGGCATCGCGCCGGCGGAAACTCCTGCGGGCGCGGTGCTCTGCGATCTCGTCCTCGAGCACTACGAGATGATCCTCGCGCATTACGGGACGGCCAAGGGCCTGCGGATCGCCCGCAAGCATCTTGGCTGGTATCTCGACCGGCTGGGACGCGCGGTCCCGGCGCCGCTGCGCGGCGCGCTCTTGCAGAGCGACGATCCGCGCGCCGTCCGGCAGCTCGTCGTTTCCGCATTTGCAGCCGCCCCCGAAGCGGCCGCGGCATGAACATGTCCGTGCAGTCGCCGTTCGCCGGTGTCGCCAACGCAGTCCTGAACGCACTGCCGCACCCGATCGTGATGATCGGGCCGCAGGGCCGCTTCGCCGGCGCCAACCAGGCGGCCGAGATATTCTTCCAGAACTCCAAGACCGTTCTTGCCCGCTACGACCTCAGCCACTTCGTTCCCTTCGGCAGCCCGATCTTCAGCCTCATCGACCAGGTGCGGGAGACCGGCGGCCCGGTCACCGAGTACCGCGTCGACATCAGCTCGCCGCGCCTCGGGCTGGAGCGGATCGTCGACATCTACGCCTCGCCGGTCGCGGAGCGGGCAGGGCACGTCGCACTCATGCTGTTGCCGCGCTCGGTCACCGAGAAGATCGACCGTCAGCTTACGCATCGCGGCGCGGCGCGCACCGTGACGGGACTCGCCTCGATGCTGGCGCACGAGATCAAGAACCCGCTGTCGGGCATTCGCGGTGCGGCGCAGCTTCTCGAGACTGACGCCGACGAGAACGACCGGGCGCTGACCCGTCTCATCTGCGACGAGGCGGACCGCATCGTCGGGCTGGTGGACCGCATGGAGGTCTTCGCCGACGAGCGCCCGACGGACCGCCAGGCCGTCAACATCCACTCGATCCTCGAGCGGGTGAAGGTGATCGCCCGCAACGGCTTCGCGCGGAACATTCGCATCCTGGAGGAATACGATCCTTCGCTGCCGGCGGTGCACGCCAACCGCGACCAGCTCATCCAGATATTCCTGAATCTTGTCAAGAACGCCGCAGAAGCCCTTGAAAACACGAAGGATCCTGAAATCGTGTTCCGCACCGCTTATCGGCCCGGCATTCGCCTGTCGATGCCCGGCAGCCGCAGCCGCGTGAGCCTGCCGCTGGAGTTTTCCGTCATCGACAACGGCCCGGGCGTGCCGGAGGACATGGTCCCGTACCTGTTCGATCCGTTCGTGACCTCGAAGACCAACGGCACCGGGCTCGGCCTGGCGCTGGTCGCCAAGATCATCGGTGACCATGGCGGCGTCATCGAATGCGAGTCGCAGCCGCGCCGCACGGCGTTCCGCATCCTGATGCCGGCCCACGTCGACGGCGTCCCCGATGAGAATGTCGAGATCCCGAAATGAGCACAGGGACCATCCTCGTCGCCGACGACGACGCTGCCATCCGCACGGTGCTGAACCAGGCGCTGTCGCGCTCCGGCTACACCGTGCGCCTCACCTCCAACGCCGCCACGCTCTGGCGCTGGATCGCGGAAGGCGAGGGCGACGTCGTGATCACCGACGTCGTCATGCCCGACGGCAACGCCTTCGACCTGATCCCGCGCATCAAGCGCACGCGGCCCGACCTGCCGATCGTGGTGATGAGTGCGCAGAACACGTTCATGACGGCGATCCGCGCCTCGGAGAAAGGCGCTTACGAATACCTGCCCAAGCCGTTCGACCTGAAGGAATTGACCGCCGTCGTCGGCCGTGCCCTGGCCGAGCCGCGCGGCGCCAAGCGGGTCGAGGTCGTGGAAGAGGGCGGCGACGCGATCCCGCTCGTCGGGCGCTCGCCCGCCATGCAGGACATCTACCGCATGCTGGCGCGGCTGATGCAGACGGACCTGACGGTGATGATCTCCGGCGAGTCGGGCACCGGCAAGGAGCTCGTCGCCCGCGCGCTTCACGACTACGGCAAGCGGCGCAAGGGGCCGTTCGTCGCCGTCAACATGGCTGCGATCCCGCGGGAGCTGATCGAGTCGGAGCTGTTCGGACACGAGCGCGGCGCCTTCACCGGCGCACAGGCCCGCTCGGCGGGGCGTTTCGAGCAGGCCGAGGGCGGCACGCTGTTCCTCGACGAGATCGGCGACATGCCGATGGAAGCGCAGACGCGGCTGCTGCGGGTGCTGCAGCAGGGGGAATACACCACCGTCGGCGGACGCACGCCGATCCGCACCGACGTCCGCATCATCGCGGCCAGCAACAAGGACCTACGGCAGCTCATACGGCAGGGGCTGTTCCGCGAAGACCTCTTCTTCCGCCTGAACGTCGTTCCGATCCGCCTGCCGCCGCTCCGCGAGCGCACCGACGACATCCCCGACCTCGTGCGTCACTTCCTGATGAGCGCCGAGCGCGAGGGGCTTCCCGCAAAGACGATCGAGCCGGGCGCGCTCGAAGCCATGCAGCGCTATCGCTGGCCGGGCAACGTGCGCGAGCTCGAAAACCTGATCCGCCGCCTTACCGCGCTCTATCCGCAGGAGACCATCTCCGCACCGATCGTCGAGAACGAGATCGGCCCGATGTCGGAGATCGAAACGACGGCCAGTGCGGAGGTCGACGACGTGGGCGGCGCTCTCGAGCGTCATCTCTCACGCTATTTCGGCGAGTTCGGCAGCAGCCTTCCGCCGCCCGGCCTCTACCAGCGCATCCTGCGCGAAGTGGAGGTGCCGCTGATCAGCGCCGCGCTCGGGGCGACGCGCGGCAACCAGATCAAGGCGGCGGAACTCCTCGGGCTGAACCGGAACACGCTTCGCAAGAAGATCCGGGAGCTCGATATCCACGTCATGCGCCGGAGCATTTGACGGGACGTTTGACTGTCTGGCGATACCTTGTCTTAATAGTGACAAATTGGTCACGCCTGTTGCTCGGGCGCACCGTCCCCCGATGCGGTCCAATCCGGAGCAGATGCCAAATTCCATGACGATTGCCGCCGCCACCCCGCCGCACACAGGGTCGCCGGATCCGTCGATCGTCAGCGGACGGCGGATTTCGCGCTCCATCGGCCTCGTCGTGGTGCTGACCGCGCTGATCACCTCGGTCGGTTCGTTTCTGATCCTGACAGGCCAGACCAGCATCGAGCCGTCTCCCTTCGTGGTGCGCGGGGCCGGCGTTGTGAACGGGCTTGTCGTGCTGCTTCTGGTCGCGATCGTCGCCTACGAGGCGACGGGCCTCTGGATAGCGCGGCGGCGCGGCCGCGCCGCGGCGCGGCTGCACATCCGGATTGTGCTTCTTTTCTCGTTTATCGCGGCGCTGCCGGCGATCCTCATGGTGGTGATCGCCTCCGTCACGCTGAACAAGGGCCTCGACCGCTGGTTCTCGGTGCGCACCGAGGCGATCATCGACACGTCGCGCGCCGTCGCGCAGGCCTATGTCAACGAACACAGCCGCATGCTCGGGCTCGACCTTCTGGCGATCGCCGGGGAATTCAACCGCGTCACGCCCAACATCGACACGAATTCCTCGGCCATCGCGTCCTATCTCACTAACCAGGCGAAGCTCCGCGGGCTCTCGACGGTGCAGCTCATCCGCCGCGACCGCAGCGTGATCCTGCAGGGGGACACCGCCAGCCCGGTCGATGCGCCGCCGGCGCCGTCGGAGATATTCGACAGCCTCAACACCGGCCAGCCGGCGCTGATTGCGCCCGGAACGACGAACCTCGTCGGAGGGGTGATCAAGCTCACCGGCTTCGACAATGTCTATCTCTACCTGGCGCGCCCGATCGATCCGCGCGTCACGCGCAACCTGCAACTCACGGAAGAGAACGCCGCGGAATACGAGCAGCTCCAGGCGAACAGATTCGGCGTCCAGGTCGCGTTCGGAATTGTCTTCGCCGGCGTGGCGCTCGTCGTGCTTCTCTCCGCCATCTGGATCGGCCTCGGCTTCGCCCGGGGGATTGTCTCGCCCATCCGCCGCCTGATCGGCGCGGCGCTGGAAATCTCCACCGGCAACCTCGACGTCCACGTTCCGACCCGCGGCTCGACGGGCGACATGAGCCTGCTCGCCACCACCTTCAACACCATGGTGAGCCAGGTGAAGTCGCAGCGCGACCAGCTGCTCTCCGCCAACGAGAAGATCGACCAGCGCCGCCGCTTCACCGAGGCGGTGCTGTCGGGCGTCTCGGCAGGCGTCATTGGTCTCGATGGCGACGGACACGTGAACCTTGTGAACCGCTTCGCGCTCGACGCGTTGGGGGTCGACGAGGAGAACCTCATCGGGCGGCCGCTCGACGCGGCGATTCCGGCGCTCGCCGCAGTCGTGACGGAAGCGCGCCAGCGCGGTCGCGGACCAGCGCGCGGGCAGGTCCAGTTGATGCGCGGCGGTGAGATGCGAACCTTCAACGTCCAGGTTACCCAGGAACGGGCCGAGGGCAGGATCGAGGGACTGGTCGTGACGCTCGACGATATCACCGAGCTGATGGCCGCCGAGCGGCGTTCGGCCTGGGCCGACGTCGCCCGCCGCATCGCACACGAGATCAAGAACCCGCTCACCCCGATCCAGCTTTCGGCGGAGCGCCTGAAGCGCCGCTTCGCTCCGCGCGTCGGGCAGGAGGACCGTGCGGTGTTCGACCAGTGCACGGAGACGATCGTCCGGCAGGTCGACGACATCCGCCGGATGGTGGACGAGTTCTCCGGCTTCGCCCGGATGCCGAAGCCGATCATGGAGAACCGCGACCTGAACGCGGTCGTGCGCGAGGCGGTCTTCCTGCAGGAAGTCAGCCAGCCGAACATCCGATTCCGGCTGGATCTTCCCGACGCACCGGTGCTGGCGCGCATCGATCACCGGCTGGTCACGCAGGCGCTCACCAATGTCGTGAAGAACGCCACCGAATCGATTGAGGCGGTCGGCCGGGTCGAGGGCGAACTCGGCATCATCTCGGTCGGGGTCCGCGCGGAACCCGATGCGGCGATCATCGAGGTCGAGGACAACGGCAAGGGATTGCCGTCGGAAGACCGCGAGCGCCTGCTCGAGCCTTACATGACCACCCGCGAGAAAGGCACCGGCCTCGGCCTCGCCATCGTGCGGAAGATCATGGAGGAGCATGGCGGATCGATCGCGCTGCTCGACGCGCGCGCGGTCGCCCAGGGGGGCAGGGGCGCGCTGGTGCGGCTGACCTTCCCGCACGAAAAGCAATCGGAACAACCAATCGTCGCCGCCGCGGTCGCGGCGAGCTGACGAGCGACCAGGGAGAGCAACCATGGCGGCGGACATTCTCGTTGTCGACGACGAGGCGGACATTCGGGAGATCGTGGCGGGAATCCTCGAGGACGAGGGCCATTCCGCGCGCACGGCGAGCGACAGCGATAGCGCGCTGGCGTCGATCGGCACGCGCCGGCCGAGCCTTCTCTTTCTCGACATCTGGCTGCAGGGCAGCAAGCTCGACGGGCTGTCGCTGCTCGACGAGGTGCATGCGCAGCATCCCGACCTGCCGGTCGTCATCATCTCCGGGCACGGCAACGTCGAGACCGCCGTGTCGGCCATCAAGCGCGGCGCCTATGATTATATCGAGAAGCCGTTCAAGGCCGACCGCCTCGTGCTGGTGGCGGAGCGCGCGCTCGAAGCGTCGAGGATGCGGCGCGAAATAGCGGAGCTGAAGCACCGGGCGGGCGATTCCGAAGAGCTGATCGGCGCCTCCGGAGTCATGAACCACCTCCGGCAGACGATCGAACGCGTGGCTCCCACCAACAGCCGCGTCATGATCTTCGGGCCGTCGGGCTCCGGCAAGGAGCAGGTGGCGCGCACCATCCACGCCCGCTCGCAGCGGGCCAACGGCCCCTTCATCGTGCTGAACGCCGCGGCGATCGTTCCCGACCGCATGGAGGCGGAGCTCTTCGGCACCGAGCCGCGTAACGGCACGGCACGGCGCGTCGGCGCACTCGAGGAGGCGCACGGCGGCACGCTCTATCTCGACGAAATCGCCGACATGCCGCGCGAGACGCAGAACAAGATTCTTCGCGTGCTGGTCGAGCAGACGTTCGAGCGGGTAGGGGGCGCGGCCAAGGTGAAGGTCGACGTGCGGGTCCTGTCATCGACCGCGCGGGATCTTGAGGCGGCCATCCAGGAGGGCCGCTTCCGGGAAGACCTCTTCCATCGGCTGAGCGTCGTGCCGCTCCGCATTCCTTCGCTCGCCGAGCGGCGCGAGGACGTGCCGCAACTCGTTTCGTATTTCATGGGCCAGCTCACCAGCTCGACCGGCCTGCCGCCGCGCAAGATCGGCGACGACGCAATGGCGGTGCTGCAGGCGCACGACTGGCCGGGGAATCTCCGCCAGCTCCGCAACAACGTCGAGCGGCTGATGATCCTGACGCAGGGCGATCCGGAAGCTGTAATCTCCGCCGACATGCTGCCGAAGGAGATCGGCGAGATCCTGCCCTCGACCCCGGCGCAGGGTGGCGCGCACATCATGTCGCTGCCGCTCCGCGAAGCGCGCGAGGTTTTCGAGCGCGAATATCTGACGGCGCAGATCAATCGCTTCAGCGGCAACATCTCGCGCACCGCCGAGTTCGTCGGAATGGAGCGTTCGGCGCTGCATCGCAAGCTGAAGAGCCTGGGCGTATAGGCGCGGCCATGTCCCGCATCGCCTATGTGAACGGCCGCTACCTGCCGCACCGCGACGCTTCGGTCCACATCGAGGACCGCGGCTACCAGTTTGCCGACGGGGTCTACGAGGTCTGCGAGATATGGGACGGCACGATCGTCGACCAGACGCGGCATCTCGACCGGCTGGAGCGGTCGCTCGGCGAGCTTTCGATCCGCATGCCCGTGACGCGCGTCGCCTTGGCGGTGGTGCTGCATGAAGTGGTGCGCCGCAACCGGGTGCGCGACGGCATCGTCTACCTGCAGGTTACCCGGGGCGTGGCCCGCCGTGACCACGCTTTCCCCGTCGCCGACACGCCGCCGGCGCTCGTGGTGACCGCGAAGAGCATCGCGCGGGCGAAGGGCGATGCGATGGCCGCGGAAGGGGTTTCCGTCATCACGCTCCCAGACAACCGCTGGGCGCGCGTCGACATCAAGTCGGTCGGCCTGCTGCCGAATGCCATGGCCAAGCAGAAGGCGAAGGAGGCCGGCGCGCGCGAAGCCTGGTTCGTCGATCGCGATGGCTACGTGACCGAGGGATCGTCGACGACGGCCTGGATCGTGACGAAGGAGGGCGTGCTCGTCACCCGTCCGAACGGCACCGACATCCTGCCGGGCATCACGCGGGTTACGCTGACGGAGGTCGCCCGCCGCCAGGGGCTCAAGGTCGAGGCGCGGAAATTCACGGTGGCCGAGGCGCAGGCGGCGCGCGAGGCGTTCATTACGGCCGCAAGCACCATCGTGATCCCGGTCGTCCGCATCGATGGCGCAACGGTGGCGAACGGCCATCCCGGCAGCATCGCCGCCGAGCTCCGCGCGGCGTTCCACGACGTCGCCGAGAAGGTCTGAACGCGGCCCCGGCCGAACTCCGGCGTTTCCGGGCGGGCAGGGGGTGACAGTGCAGTGCAAAAAGGGCAATCTATCGGCGAACTCCGATAGAAGAGGGGGCCGATAACAAATGCCGGAAAAGAGCCACAACCTCCAGGACACCTTCCTCAATCACGTCCGCAAGGCAAAGATCCCGCTCACTATTTTTCTTGTGAACGGCGTGAAGCTGCAGGGCGTAGTCACCTGGTTCGACAATTTCTGCCTTCTGTTGCGCCGCGACGGACATTCGCAGCTTGTCTACAAACACGCGATTTCCACGGTCATGCCCTCGCATCCGGTGCAGCTCTTCGAGCCGGAGAACGAAGTGGCGGGCGAAGCCGATTGAAGCCCAGAAATCCCCGCGCCGCGAAGCAGCCCGTCCCCAAGGCCCCCCGGCGCGGCCCCACCACCTCGACTGCTGCGGAGCCGACGCGGGCGCTCGTCATCCTGCCCGACAGCCACCGTTCCGGCGAGAAGGCCGCGACGGGACTTTCACGGCCGGCAGAGGCGCGGCTTGCCGAGGCCGTGGCGCTGGCTGAGGCGATCGGGCTCGATGTCCGTGCGGCGCAGATCGTGCCGCTCCGAAAGCCCGCGCCGGGCACGCTGCTCGGCGCCGGCAAGGTCGAGGAACTCGCGGCCCTGGCGCGCGTCCACGATGCCGAGCTCGTCGTCGTCGATCATCCGCTCTCGCCCGTCCAGCAGAGCAACCTGGAGGAAGCCTGGGCCGCCAAGGTGCTCGACCGCACCGGGCTGATCCTCGAAATCTTCGGCGAGCGGGCGCAGACGAAGGAGGGGACGCTGCAGGTCGAGCTTGCGCATCTGAACTACCAGAAGAGCCGGCTGGTGCGGTCATGGACGCACCTTGAGCGCCAGCGCGGCGGGTTCGGGTTTCTCGGCGGGCCGGGCGAGACGCAGCTTGAGGCGGACCGCCGCCAGATCGAGAAGCGCATCAAGCAGATCGAAGCCGAGCTGCACCGCGTGACCAACATGCGCACCGTGCACCGGGCGGAGCGGAAACGCGTGTCGCGTCCGACGGTCGCGCTCGTGGGCTACACGAATGCCGGCAAGTCGACGCTCTTCAACCGGCTGACCGGCGCAAACATCCTCGCCAAGGACATGCTGTTCGCGACGCTCGACCCGACGCTCCGCCGCGTCCGTCTGGCGCATGGCGAGGAGATCATCCTCTCCGACACGGTCGGCTTCATCTCGGACCTGCCGACGATGCTGGTCGCCGCCTTCCGCGCGACGCTCGAGGAGGTGCTGGAGGCGGAACTCATCCTGCACGTCCGCGACATCGCCTCGCCGGAGACGCAGCAGCAGGCGGAGGACGTGAAGAAGGTGCTCGGCGAGCTCGGCATCCATGCGGGCGAAGGGCGCAGGATCGTCGAGGTCTGGAACAAGATCGATCGCGTCGACGCGGCGCATCGCGAGGCGCTGAAGACAAAGGCAGCGGCCACCGAGCCGCCGGCGGTACTCGTCTCGGCGGTCAGCGGGGAAGGGGTCTCCGACCTGCTTGCGACAATCGAGCGGACCCTCGTCGGCAGCCGCCCGACCGTAACCGTGGAACTCGGCTCAGATCAGCTCGGCGCTGCCCCCTGGCTTTACGAGAACACCGAGGTGCTGGAGCGAAGCGACGACCCGGAGACCGGCGCGGCGCGCCTTCGCGTCCGTGTCGCAGAGCGGCGCCTCGCGCCCCTGCACGAGTGGGCTGAGCGCGAGCACGTATCGGTCGCGGTGCCGTAGGCGCGCGACCGCGCCCGGCTTACCTTCGCTCAAAGAAGCGGCACACGACCACGGTGGTCTTCGGACCGGCGGAGGCGAGCCTGACGATCGGCTGACCGAACTTCATCTCCGCGATAGTGCTCCGGTTGCCGCCGAGCACTTCCTCATGGTCCGCATAGGGGATCGTCGTGTTCTCGGAACCCGCGACGATCACCGGCACGTCGCCGACATTCATCACCAGCCACTTCCGCTTCTTCGTGCCCTCGGTGAGGGCCCAATGGTCGTTCACGTCGGTGAAGATGTGTGACGTGCACTTCGGCTGGTTGCGGTCCTCCGCGCCTTGCGCCGCGCCTCCGGTCATGACAGCCGCTGCGAACAAACCTGCGAGAATTGCCCCCCGATGCATTTCGCCCTCCCAAGCTAACGGAACAGGCTAGCAGATAAACGGGCTGGATTCCGCAGCTTCTCGATCATTTCTCGCGCAGCTTCGCTTCCTGCCAGAGCGCCTCCATTGCGTCGAGTGACGCCTCGCCAAGCTTTTCTTCCCGGCTTTGAAGCTGCATCTCGATGTGCGCGAAGCGCCGCGCGAACTTGGCGTTCGCGCCGCGAAGGGCCGTCTCCGGCTCGACGTCCAGATGGCGGGCAAGATTGGCGACCGCGAAGAGGAGATCGCCGAGTTCGTCCTCTACCCGGTCGGCCGCCCGCGTCGGCTCGGACAGCTCCTGTTCGATCTCGACGATCTCCTCGCGGATTTTCGCGATCACGGCTCTCGGATCGTTCCAGTCGAAGCCCACCTTGCCGGCGCGCTTCTGCAGCTTCATGGCGCGGGTCAGCGCGGGCAGGGCGACGGGCACGTCGTCGAGAATGCTCTTGGGCTCAGAAGCTGCGCCGCCCCCGGCGCGCCTTTCCGCGCGCTCCGCCTTCTCCTCCGCCTTGATCGCGTCCCAATTCGCCTTCACCGCCCCGGCATCCTTCGCCGCGACTTCGCCGAAGACATGCGGATGCCGGCGGATCAGCTTCGTGGTGATCGCCTCCACCACGTCGCCGAAATCGAAGCGGCTCTCTTCGCCCGCCATCTGCGCATGGAAGGCCACCTGCAGCAGCAGGTCGCCCAGCTCGTCCTTCAGGTCGTCGAAGTCGCCACGCTCGATCGCGTCGGCTACCTCGTAGGCCTCCTCGATCGTGTAGGGCGAGATCGTGGAAAAGGTCTGCGCCAGGTCCCACGGACAGCCGTCGCCCGGCCGGCGCAGCCGCGCCATGATCTGCAGCAGGTCGTGGATGTCCTTGCCGGGCTTCATGCGGGTCCTTGCAGGTGGGCGGCTTCGCGGCGCGCTCAGGTGTCTTCGGAGTGCCGGTCGACGTGCCCGAGATCGCGGCCCGGGTCGATCCGGTCGCGCACAATCTGCTTCAGCGCCTTTACGTCGGGAAAGCCGCCGTCGCGGTTCCGCTCCCATACCTGCGCACCGTCCACCTCGATCTGGAACGCGCCGCCGGTCGATGGGACGAGCGTCACCGCGCCAAGTTCCTCCGAAAAGGTCGAAAGCAGTTCCTGCGCCATCCAGGCGGAGCGCATGAGCCAGTTGCACTGCCGGCAATAGGTGATGACGACACGCGGCTTGCTCGGGGGTTCCATGACGCCGCACAATCCAGAGACATTGCTGAAAGTTCAAGCCACCACGCCGAGGCACTTTGGGCCTTCCGCCTCGACCTGCATGTCGGGCGTCCACTTGGGTGGCTCGGGGTCGCCAAGCATGTACCCAGTTCCGTCCCCGGCGCCGATCACGCGGTGCCCGAAAGCGCGAACAAGGGCTCGCAGGGCGGCGGTACCTCCGTACGGATAGCCGTGAGGATCAAATTCCAATATTGCCTCCGCCTCGTTCAAAGCGCGGACACTGAGAAGATCGTAGTCGCCGTGTACCAGGATCGCGTCCAACAACGACTCGAAAGCCCATGCGGGCTGCGGCATTTCAGGACTGTGACGTCTTGGGAGAGGCGTAGAGAACCAAAACTTCTCCCACATTGCCAGTTCGCTTTCGTCGGGCCACCAAAACGCGCTGATTTGTTCTGACGAAAACAAACCAGCCCATTCTTCGCTGGTACGCTTTCGCCCAGCTGCCTTATCGAATTTGAGCAATTCAACCATCGTCACCAGGTGACCGAGGTTCTCGGCGCCGCGCACCTCGAATTTGATGTAGCAAGCGCTCGGCACATCCTCTGCTGCCATGTCCGGCTCCAGGCAATTTCAAACAGTAGGGCGCTGAATGACAAAAGATCAATTCGATACCATTCGCATAAGATATATTATGGAACCAAAATGCTATTGTGCGGCGGCGAGGCTCTTGCCGGACGCAAGGATCCCCGCATCGACGCCGAGCGCAGTCGTGACGCTGCCGCCGCGTTCGTCGTAAGCCGCGCCGCGGAACTTCTCGTCCTGCCACGGCCCGGTGGTGATCGTGACGCCGCGAAACACCAGGCGGCCATCGACTCGCGCCAGATGCATGCCGCCGGACGACGAGCCGGTTGCGTCGCAGTCCGTCCGGTAGAACGTTGTGGCGCTCGACGATCTTGGGACGCGGCGCACCGTGCAGCCCTGTGCCACCGGCACTCCCGCGTCGACCTCGCGTTCCATGCCGGCCGGATGCGCGCTGATGACGATCAGGCGGTCGCCGGCCTTCACCGGAACTGCTTCGTCGACCGGAAACGGCTCGGCAACCGGCACAGGCTCCGCCAGCCGCGCGATGGCGTAGTCCTCGTTTGAGCCCGCGCGCGGCGGCGTCGCGCCGGAGCGGACGGAGTCCGGATCGACGATCAGGTCGATCGTGAGCGGCTCCGGATCCTGCGTCCGGAAGAAGCATTTCGAGCGGCGATGGCCGGAGCGGTCGAACAGGATGTGCCCGGCCGTCACGATCTGCGCATTCGTCAGGAAGAGCGCCCCGGTGCCGACCGACGGCGACGGCAGGAAGCAGCCGACGTGTCCGGAAACGTGGCGGATGCGGGCTATCTCCGCCGGGGTCAGCCCGAGCGACGCGCCTATGGCGAGGATCGAGTCCCGCTCGTCGGCGCCGTCGATGATGTTGGCGACGGTCGTCGTTCCAAGGCACGCGAGCACGGCCGCTACCGTCGCAATCCTGCTTCTCGCGCGCTTCATGCCGGAAGCTCGATCGTCATGCCGTCGTAGGCTGGCTCGACGTTCGGCGGCAGCTCGCGCCGCAGCGTGGCGTAGTCCATGTCGACGTGCATGTGCGTCAGGATCGCGCGCTTCGGCCGCAGCCGCTCGATCCAGGCCAGCGCCTGCGAGAGAGACAGGTGGCTCGGATGCGGTCGCGGCCGGAGCGCGTCGAGGATCCACACGTCGAGGCCCGCCAGCAGCCGCTCGGCATCCGCGTCGAAGCCGCTGGCGTCCGGCGAGTAGGCCAGGCCGCCAATGCGGAAGGCGAGCGATGCGATGCGGCCGTGCTTCTGATTGATCGGCAAGGCGGTGAGGGCGCCCCCCTGCCCTTCGATCGTGACCGGCGCGCCGGCCTCGATCAGGTGCGCGTTCGCCAGCGGGGGATAGTCGCTGCCGGCCGGCGTCTCGAAGCAATAGCCGAAGCCCTCCCTGAGCCGTGTCAGCGTCGGGTGGTCGGCGTACACCTCGACGCGCCGCTGCGTGTTCATCACGAAGCCGCGCAGATCGTCGATGCCGTGAATATGGTCGGCGTGCGAGTGCGTGAAGAGCACGCCGTCCACCGAGGCGATGCCGGCGTCGAGCGCCTGCTCGCGAAGGTCGGGGCTCGTATCGACGAGCACGCTGGTGGTGCGCCCATCCGATATCCGCTGCGCGAGCAGCGAACAGCGGCGGCGGCGGTTCTTCGGATTGGCCGGATCGCAGACGCCCCAGTCGCCGCCGATCCGCGGCACGCCGGGCGACGAGCCGCATCCGAGCACCCGGAAGCGCAGAAAGTCGCTCAAAGCCCTCAGCCCCGCGGCACTTTGGAGAAGAGCCGGAAAAAGTTGTCCGAAGTCAGCCGCCCGATCTCCTCGGGGCTTACGCCGCGCACCTGGGCCAGCACTTCGGCGGTGTGTGCGACGAAGGCCGGCTCATTGCGCTGGCCCCGGTGCGGCGGCGGGGCGAGATAGGGCGCGTCCGTCTCCACCAGGATGCGATCCGCTGGAAGATCCCGCGCGATGTCCCTGATTTCCTGAGAGTTCTTGAATGTAAGGATGCCCGAGAACGAGACATAGTGGCCGAGCGCGATTGCCGTCTCCGCCAGCGCTCGCCCGGACGAGAAGCAGTGCAGCACGGCGGGGAAGGCCCCCTTCTCCGATTCCCGCTTCAGGATCGCCGCGATGTCGGCGTCGGCCTCGCGCGCATGGATCACGAGCGGCAGCCCCGTCGCGCGCGCCGCCGCGATATGCGTGATGAAGCCGGCCGCCTGCGCCTCGGGCGGGGAATTTTTGTAGTGGTAGTCGAGCCCCGCCTCCCCGATCGCCACGACCTTCGGGTGCGCGGCGATTTCCGCCAGCATCTCCGCAGTCACGTCGAGTTCCTCGTGAGCGTTGTGCGGATGCGTGCCCACCGAACAGTAAATCCGGTCGAACCGCTCCGCGACGGCCCGCACCGCATCGAACCGCCGCACGCGGGTCGAGATCGTCACCATCGTCGTGATGCCCGCGGCGCCGGCGCGGGCGACGACCTGATCCAATTCCGCCGCGAAATCGGGGAAATCCAGATGGCAGTGGCTGTCGACGAGCATGAACCTCTTTCGTGCCCGGCGAGCCGTCGCCGAGGCGCGTTTGCACCTATCGTCTCGACGCCGCCAAGTAAACCGTTGCCGGTTTCGCAGGCGCTCCGACGGCTTCCCCAAGCCGCGCCCGGCATCTTGCGTGCTTTGCCGGCGTAAGGTTCACAGAAGGTAGCTCTGTTTCCGACAATTCAAAGGGCGCAATTCAGTCGAAGGCAACTGCCTCGGGATATCGTCTGGAACCAACGCCAGAAGCGCGGTTCGGAGTCCTCGCGTGACCGTTCAGAAGACGCCCTCGACAGCCCTTGAAGCGATCGGCAGCCTCGAAGCGCTGCAGACGATCATCGACGTCGTGGCAAGCCCGATCTTCGTCAAGGATCGGCAGCACCGCTGGGTGCTGCTGAACGACTCCATGTGCAAGTTCGTGGGCCTTCCGAGGGAGAAGTTGCTCGGGAAGTCGGACTTTGACTTTGTGCCGGCGGAGCAGGCCGAGATTTTCTGGACGATCGACGATCGGGTCTTCAAGACCGGCGCGGAAAACGAGAATGAGGAGGAACATACCGACCTGAACGGCAACGTTCGCACCATCGTCACGCGCAAGCGTCTGGTCCGCATCAACGAGGAAGTGCCGCTCCTTGTCGCCGTGATTACGGATATCACGGAATTCCGTGAGGCAGAGGCGCACAGCCGTTATCTGGCGCTGCACGACGGATTGAGCGGGCTCGCAAACCGCACTCTCCTCAACGACCGGGTCGACAAGGAACTCGCGGGCACCTCGCGCTGCGCGCTGCTTTATATCGACCTCGACGGGTTCAAGGACGTCAACGATCTCTACGGCCACCAGGCCGGCGACGAACTCATTCGCGAGTTCGCGAGCCGCATGACCGCGCTGGTCCGCTCCGGCGATACCGTCGCGCGGATCGGGGGAGACGAGTTTGCGGTGCTGGTATCCGGCATAGAGGATCCGAGGGTTCTGCCGGACCTTTGCGAAAGGATCCTGCAGGCCGCCAGACAGCCGTTCGAGGTCGCCGGGATGCAGGCTTTCGTCGGCGCCTCGATCGGCGTCGCCCTCGCGAGCGACCCGGATTGCCGCTACACGGATCTGCTGCGCAAGGCCGATGCCGCCCTCTACAAGGCGAAGGAAGACGGTCGCGGCTGCTACCGCATCTTTTCCGACGAGATGGACGAGCGGCGCCGCAGGCGCAACATGATCGAATGCGATCTGCGCGAGGCCCTGGCGAAGGGGCTTGGTCTGGAGATCCACTATCAGCCGCTCTACGCCAATTCCGACGAGGCGCTGATCGGCGTGGAAGCATTGGTGCGCTGGAACCATCCGGCGCTCGGCATGCTGGGGCCGGGCCAGTTCGTGCCGATCGCGGAGGAGACCGGTCTCATCGCCCCGCTCGGCGAATGGGTTCTGGCGCAGGCCTGCCGGACGCTCAGCCGCTGGCCGGACATCTCGCTCGCGGTCAATGTCTCGCCGGTCCAGCTCCGCAATCCGTCGCTGGCGCCGCACTTCCTCAAGATCATTCACGAAAACGGCTTCGATCCGCGCAGACTGCAGCTCGAGATCACCGAGAATACGCTTTTCAACGCGGACGGCGTCGTCGCCTGCAGCCTCCGCGATCTCCGTGCCGCGGGGGTGCGGATCGCGCTCGACGATTTCGGCACCGGCTATTCGAGCCTCGTGCATCTGCGGCGGCTGGAGGTCGACAAGGTCAAGATCGACCGCTCATTCGTGCAATATCTCGGGCATTCGGCAGATTCCGGCGCGATCGTCCATGCCGTCGCCAATATCGGCAAGACGCTTGGTCTGGTGGTCACGGCCGAAGGCGTCGAGACCGAGGAGCAGCGTCAGTTCCTCGCTTCGACCGGCTGCACGGAGCTGCAGGGCTTCCTCTTTTCGCGACCGCTGCCGGAAGAGGCGATGGCCGAGCTGCTCGACCGCGCCTTCGGCATCCGGCAGGTGGCGTAGGCCGCTAGGCGGCCCCCTCGCCCGCCGGTTCCTTCTCCACGTAGCGTGGAAAGATAGCCTCGGCCGGCGGCAGGATCGTGCCGGGTTGTAGCCGCCCGGCTTCGCCGAGGCTCGCAAATGTCCGGTCTTCCGCCGGAATCGCCACGAGGTCGAGCATCCGCGCCGCCGATTTCGGCATGACCGGCTGCACGAGAATCGCGACCTGCCGCACCACTTCCGCCGTCACGTAAAGCACGGTCGACATCCGCTCCGGATCGGTCTTGCGCAGCGCCCAGGGCTCCTGGCCGGCGAAGTAGCGGTTGGCGTCGGCCACCGCCTGCCAGATCGCCGCGAGCGCGAGGTGGATCCCCTGCTGCGCCATCTCGAAGCGGCAGCGCTCGGCGAGGCCGTCAACCGTCGCCAGCATCGCCTTGTCCTCGCTCGAATAGACGCCCGGCGTCGGTACGACCGAACCAGCATAGCGCCCGATCATCGACAGCGAGCGCTGCGCGAGGTTGCCAAGGTCGTTGGCGAGATCGGCGTTGATGCGGTTGGCGATCGCCTCGTGGCTGTAGACGCCGTCCTGCCCGAACGAGACTTCGCGCATGAAGAAGTAGCGCACCTCATCGACTCCGTAGTGCGCCGTGATGGTGAAAGGGTCGACGACGTTGCCGACCGATTTCGACATCTTCTCCCCGCGATTGTTGAGGAAGCCGTGCCCGAAGACGCGCTTCGGGAGTGCGATCCCCGCCGACATCAGGAACGCCGGCCAGTAGATCGTGTGGAAGCGCACGATGTCCTTGCCGATCAGGTGCAGGTCGGCGGGCCAGAAGCGCCAGAGCGGCGCGGCCTTGTCCGGATAGCCGGCGGCCGTGATGTAGTTGGTCAGCGCATCGACCCACACGTACATGACGTGCTTCGGGTCGCCCGGCACCGGCACGCCCCAATCGAAAGTGGTGCGCGAGATCGACAGGTCCTTGAGCCCGGCTTTGACGAAGCTCAGCACTTCGTTGCGCCGTTCGCGCGGGGCGACGAAATCGGGATGCGCCTCGTAGTGCGCGAGCAGCCGTTCCTGATAGGCGGAGAGGCGGAAGAAATAGCTCTCCTCCTCCACCCATTCGACCGGCGAGCCGAGCGGCTCGCGGCGCACGCCGTCCTCGCCGACCTTCGTTTCGCCCTCGTCGAAATACGCCTCCTGGCGCACCGAGTACCAGCCGGAATAGCGGTCGAGATAGATGTCGCCGGCGGCGTCCATCCGACGCCAGAGCTCCTGGCAGGCGCGATAGTGCCGCTCCTCCGTGGTGCGGATGAAATCGTCGTTGGAGAGGTTGAGCGTCGCGGCGAGCCGGCGGAACTGCTCGGAATTGCGGTCGGCAAGCGCGCGCGGCGTGAGCCCCTGCGCAATCGCGGTCTGCTGCATCTTGAGGCCGTGCTCGTCGGTCCCGGTCAGGAAATACACGTCCTTCCCGTCAAGCCGCTCGAAACGCGCAATCACGTCGCTCGCGATCATGTTGTACGCGTGGCCGATATGCGGCACCCCGTTCGGATAGAAGATCGGCGTGGTGATGTAGAATGTCGGTTTGTCGGCCATGCACTCGACCCGCTAGGGCTCACGATCTGTTCGGGGTTCAGGCTTTCGCGATTGCCGCCTGACGGAAGGCAGCCGCCGCAGTCTCGATAAGGTCGAGGACGAACTGCCTGCGGTCGAGATTGTAGGTCTCGACTTCCAGCCCGGAAACCGCTGCCTTTTCCCATAGCGCCGCGAGGCTGACAAGCGGCACCGGAGGCGGACTTTCTCCGCCCGGCTCCGGCAGGCCACGCAGACGGCGGCTGAGATAGGTCTCGAAAAGGTCGACGAACTGCTGCATCCCGCCGGCATCCGAGGCGAGCGTCGAAAGCTTGAACTGCGCCCCCCGGTCGCCCCCCTCGATGCCGCGGCGCATCAGCTGGTAAAGCTCGACACCGCCCCGGCGCGTCAGCTCGATGAAGCGGCGCGGGCTTCCGCCGGCAAGCGCCGCCGCGAGGCGGGTGTCGGTCCCCTCTGCCGCGCCGGGCGCCACCATCCGCACAACCTCCTCGGTTTCCGCCGGCGACAGCGGCTCCAGATGCAGCGTGCGGGAGCGCGACAGGATGGTCGGCAGGAGCGCGCCGCGCCGTTCCGCCAGCATCAGGAAAAGCGTCGCCTTGGGCGGCTCCTCGAGGTTCTTCAGGATGGCATTCGCCGCGCTGATGTTCATGTCGTCGGCCGTGTCGACGATTACGACGCGCCACCCCCCCTCGCCCGCCGTGCTGCCGAGGAAGGGGATGATCCGCCGCACCGTCGGAACCCGAAGCTCGGTGCGGTAGCGCTTCTCCTTCTCGTTCCAGTCGCGTGTCAGGTGGAGGAGATTGCCGTGTGCGCCGACGGCGACGCGGCGGGCGGCCGGGTGTTCCGGCGGGACCGACAGGTCGGCGGCCGCCGCCACTTCCGGCGCGGACGGATCGGGATGCGCGAAGACGAAGCGGGCGAAGCGGAAGGCGAGCGTCGCCTTGCCGATGCCGCGCTCGCCGGCGAGGATCCACGCGTGGTGCATCCGCTCCGACCGGTAGGCGTCGAGGAGCACCTGTTCCGCCGCGCGGTGGCCGACGAGAATATTTGTCTCGCGCGGCAGCGGCACGCCCTCCAGCGCATCATGCGGCGGCGGTTCCTCTTCGAGTTTCGGAGCGCGGGCCACGGCTTCAGCGAGCCTTGCCGGCGGGCGTAAGCAGCCGTTCTGCGACCGCGGTCCGGATCGCCTCCCACACTACCGCCTTGTCCTGATTGGCGTCGATGACGACACAGCGCCCGGGCTCACGCTTTGCGATGTCGAGAAACGCCTGGCGGCGCGCCTCATGCAGTTCCATCGCGTCGCGCTCGAAGCGGTCGGGACCGCTGGCGCGGTTCTCGGTGCGCTTCAGGCCGACCTGCGCCGCGACGTCGAGGACGAGGGTGAGGTCGGGCCGGTCCGGCCCGACCACTATCGCGTCGATGAGGTCGAGCAGCGCCGGGTCGGCGCCCGCCGCGCCCTGGTAGGCGCGGGTGGAATCCATGAAGCGATCCGAGATCACCCACCTGCCCGCCTCCAGCGCCGGGCGGATCTTCACCGCGAGGTGGTCGGCGCGGGCAAGCGCGAAGACGAGCGCCTCGGTGTCCGGCCCCTGCGCGGCGAAGCGGCCGGAGAGCAGGAGCTGCCGCAGCGTCTCGGCGCGCGGGCTGCCGCCGGGCTCGCGGGTGACGAGGACCGCTATCCCCCGCCCCTTCAGCCAATCAGCCAGACGCGCCGCGTGGCCGGATTTTCCCGCTCCCTCGCCGCCCTCGAGCGTGATGAAGAGGCCGCGCCCCCTCACAGCCAGCCGAACAGCAGCTCGCCGAGCGCATCGAACGCACGCGAATGAAGCGAGCCGCGTCCGACCGACCCCGCCGTGTAGAGCGGCGTCTCCTGGATCAGCCGGTCGCCGTTCCAGACTTTAAGCGTGCCGACCTCGGCCCCCGGCTCGACGGGGGCCATGATCGGCCCCTGGTAGACGACGCGCGCCTTCAGCGCGTCCTTGTTGTCGCGCGCAACCAGGATGTGGACCGCGCCGCCGGCCTTCAGCGGCACGCTGCCCGCAGTTCCGCCGTATACCGACGCCTCGGCCACAACCTCGTCCTTGTTGAAGGCGGTGACCGTCTGGAAATTGCCGAACCCCCAGTCGAGCAGCCTCTTCGCCTCCGCCTCGCGGTCGGTCTCCGAGGTAAGGCCAGCAACGACGAGTACCAGCCGCTGCTGATTGCGAAGCGCGGAGGCCACGAGGCCGTAGCCCGATTCCTTGATGTAGCCTGTCTTCAGCCCGTCGACACCAATACCCTGGCCGATGAGCGGATTGCGGTTCAGCTGCCGGATCTTGTTCCAGGTGAATTCCGGCTCGGAGAAGATCGAATAGTACTCGGGATAGTCGTGGATGATGTGCCGCGCGAGAATCGCCAGATCGCGCGCCGTGACGCCCTGATCCGGATCGTGCAGGCCGTTGGCGTTCTGAAAGTTCGAATTCTTCAGCCCAAGGGTTGCGGCGCGTTTGTTGAGGAGATCGGCGAACGCCGGCTCGGAGCCGGCGAGGCCCTCGGCGAGCACGATCGCCGCGTCGTTTCCCGACTGCACGATAAGCCCGCGAAGAAGGTCGTGGATGGCGACGCTCGAATGAAGCTCCGCATACATGGCGGAGCCGCCCGCCGGGGCGCCGCCCGTTCGCCAGGCGTGCTCGGACACGGTGAACGTGTCGGTGTCCTTGGCGCGGCCCTGCTTGAGCTCGTTGAACACGTATTCGACGGTCATGAGCTTGCCGAGCGATGCCGGCTCGAAACGTTCGTCGGCGGCCTTCTCGAACAGCACCGTGCCGCTGTCGTAGTCCATCAGCAGCGCGTAGGGCGCCTTGGTGTCGAAGAGCTGCGCGCGGGCGGACATGGACCCAAGCGGACCCAGCGCCAGCGCAACAAGGATCAGAAGAAAGCGTCGTACCGAAAGCATCGCCGGTCACCGGCCCCCGCGCTTCGGTCGCATATGACGTGCCGACCGTGGCGGAATCAAGCGCCCGCGCAAATGCGGGCCGGGCAGCGGGTGGCCCTACTCCTCCTCCGTCACGCCCGCGGCTGCGAAGGCCATGAGGATGCGGTTGCTCGCCGAGGCGCGCTGGCTGATGCGCAGCAGCGCCGCCGCCGCGCCGGTCTGCGCCCCCGGGTCCTCCGGCTGGACGAAGGCCACCGCCTGTGTGACCGGCAGGGTCGGCCCGCGATAGGAGGCAAGCAGTATCGCGCTGTCATCGCCGGAGCGCGGAGCCGCGGAAATGTATTGCACGCGAACCTTGGTGCTCCCGCTGCGATGGAATGCCAGCAGCTCAGCGGCCCTTTCGGAGACATCGATCATGCGGTTGCCGGAATAAGGCCCGCGGTCGTTCACCCGCAGCACGATGGAACGGTTATTTGCGAGATTTGTCACCCGCACATAGCTCGGCATCGGCAGGGAAAGATGCGCCGCAGTGAGTTCGCCGCGGTCGAAAACCTCGCCGTCCGCCGTCCGCCGGCCGTGGAATTTTCCGCCATACCAGGAGGCCATCCCGACATGGTCGTAGCCGGAGCCGTCCGAGTCGAGGATCTGACCCCTCGCCGCGTCGGCGGCGACGAAAGTCCCTGCTCTCGAGAGCGGCACAAAGTCCGCCATCGCCATCCGTTCCTCGGAGGCGCGGGGCGGGCTTTTCTGGATGATCGACGAGAACAAGGACGGGCGCCCCGGCCCGCCGTTCACGGAGCATGCTCCGAGCAGGCCGCAGAGAGCGGCGGCTACGATGGCGCGCTTGGTAAGAGAACGCACGCGCCCGATCGAAACACGCTCTATAATCGCACTACCCCCACTCATCTCGGCCGTTAAGTCCCGCGTCCGAGAATCTCAGGCGCGCTCGACCGATGAAAATTAACAATCGTGGTTACCAAACCCCTAAGGCGGCAAAGACACTTAGACACGGATTCTTTACCAATTGTCGATTGGGATGTCGAATCCGGGCGAAAGCATGGCGTTCGCGGGCTCGTTCGCCTCAGCCTTAAGAAGCCGGTCGCGCCCGTCCCGAAAAAAATGCTAGGATTGAAGCGAAGTCGGGTCCGCTCCGCTGCGTGCGAATAGCGAGAGCGAATGGAGGTTCACGTGCTTGGTCTCAGTATCTGGAAGCTCGCCATCATCGGCGCGATCGTCGTGCTCCTCTTCGGCAAGGGGAAGATCTCGGGGCTGATGGGCGACCTCGCCCAGGGCATCAAGAGCTTCAAGAAGGGCATGGCCGAGGACGATTCCGACCCGAAGACGATCAACCGCTCCAGCGCGGAAACGATGCCGACTTCCGCCAAGGAAAAGGTGGGCGGCTGACGCCCAGCCGGGACTTGGCGTTAATCCCGCCGTTCAGTGCGCCTCTAGCGCCGGCCCCGATATCTTGTCGCCCGGCGCTATTCCGAGGCTGTCGCTGCGCCCGCCATTGATCTCCAGCACGTAGCGCACCGGACCCTTCGAGCTGACCGACTTGTCGGAGAGCGGCGTGGTCCGCTCGGCGATCGATTCGATCGTGCCGTCGGCCTCGATGAACAGCATGTCGAGCGGGATGTAGGTATTCCGCATCCAGAAGCTTGCGGGCTCTTCGGCGCCGAAATCGAACAGCATCCCCTCGTCCGCGCCCATCGACCGCCGGAACATCAGGCCGAACGACCTTTCGCGGTCGTCATTGGCGATCTCGACCTGCAATTCGTGCGGGCCGGCGGATGTCGTAACGGTCAATTCCTCGCGCGGTCCGGCGGTCTGCGCAGCGACGCGCGCAGCGGGAACGGCGGCGACGAAGAGCAGCGCCGCGATTGCGGCGGGTTTCACGAAATGCATGGCCGTGGCCGGGAAACTCAGTGCGACGCCGGAAGCTGGCCACCCGAATGGGGCCGGATTTCGGCGGCTGTGCGCCCCTTGATGCCTTCGCCGTAGCGCACCAGCACGACCTGGCCGGGCCGCAGCTCCGTCATCCCGTAGCGCCGCAGCGTTTCCATGTGGACGAAGATGTCGGGCATCCCCTCCCCCTCCGTCACGAAGCCATAGCCGCGCATGCGGTTGAACCACTTGACGGTGGCGGCGACGAGCGGGCTCGACGGCGTGACCGCCGAGCGCTGCCGGGTCGGCGGCATCTGGGCCGGGTGCGTCGCGGTCGTCTCGTCCATGGAGACAACGCGGAACGCCTGCAGGCCTTTCGGCCTGTCCTGCACTTCCACGACGACGCGCGCGCCTTCGTAGGCCGTCTGGAATCCATCACGACGCAGGCAAGTGACGTGCAGAAGCACGTCAGGCATGCCGTTGTCGGGAATTATGAAACCGTAACCCTTGGCGACGTCGAACCATTTGATGACGCCGGAAACTTCGATCAGATCGACCGGAGCCTCGTCCAGCGGCGTAAGTTCGGGCGTGGCGTCGGCGGTCGGTTTGGCCCCCATATGCGACTCCATCCGAGCCCTTTATCTTCGCCGGTTGGCTGCCTCCTGTCGCGTCCGCATCGAGCAGCTTTTCCCGATTCGAACGTCAGCGTAGCATTGCTGCCACAGTTCGAGGCTCACAATTCTGCCACACTCACTGACTGCCGGACGCGCCGCTAACAAGCTGTGGATAGAGCGCCGAAAACACCGCCCCGATAGGACGATGCACGGCGAGGTCCGCGAAGCGGTCGAGAGGCGTGACATCGCGATTGATGATCGCCAGCGTTGCGCCGGCTCGTTTCGCGATCATCGGCAGCGCCGCCGCGGGCTGAACCTGCAGCGAAGATCCGACGACGAGAAAAAGATCGGCGCGCTCCGCGGCCTCGCTCGCCCGGCGCATGGTTTCGTCCGGGATGCGCTCGCCGAAGGAGACGATCGCCGCCTTCACCAGCCCACCGCAGGCGCAGCGCGGCGCGGCTCCGTCGTCGATGCGGGCGCGGACTGTCGACAGCGGCATCGGCGTGCGGCAGTCGATGCAGCGGCCCTCCGACGAGTTGCCGTGAATCTCGATCAGCCGCTCGGCGGGAATCCCGGAGCGCTGGTGCAGCCGGTCGATGTTCTGCGTGACGAGCGTGATCAGCCGCCCCTCCCGCATCAGCTCCACAAGGCCGAGGTGCCCGGCGTTCGGCGCGGCGGCGGCGAAATCCTCGTTCATCCGGAAGCGCCGCCGCCAGTCCTCCAGCCGCAGCTCCTCGGAGGCGACGAAATCCTCGTAGGTGATCGGCTTGATCCCGCGGGTCCAGAGGCCGCCGGGGCTGCGAAAATCCGGGATACCGGACTCCGTCGAGATGCCCGCCCCGGTCAGCGCAACGACGCGCTCCGCCCGCGCCAGGAGGCCGGCAAGCGCCTGAATTTCGTCGTTGCCTTCAGCGTCCTGCACCATATTGTCCCGGCCGAAACCTGTTCTCCCGCCGATAGCCATTCTCCCGCCGATTGAAGGAGCACCACATGCGATATCTGCACACCATGGTCCGTGTCACCGACGTCGACCAGTCCCTCGATTTCTACGTCAACAAATTCGGCATGCGGGAAGTCCGCCGCCACACCAGCGAGGCCGGCCGCTTTACGCTGATCTTCCTCGCCGCGCCGGAAGACGAAGCGTCCGGCAGGTCGAACAAGGCCCCGCTGCTGGAGCTCACCCACAACTGGGACCCCGAGAAATACGGCGAGGGACGCAATTTCGGCCACCTCGCCTTCGAGGTCGACAATATCTACGACACCTGCGCCAGGCTGCAGAAAGCCGGGGTGACGATCAACCGCCCGCCGCGCGACGGCAACATGGCGTTCGTGCGCTCGCCCGACAACATCTCCATCGAGATCCTGCAGAAGGGCGAGGCCCTGCCGCCGGCCGAACCGTGGAAGTCGATGGCGAACACCGGCAAGTGGTAAGCCGACCCGCTCAAATCAGAGCCGGATCGCCGGCTTGTGGGGCAGCAATGCTCCGCCTATAAGCCGGCCAGCGCGCCCATCGTCTAGCGGTCCAGGACGCCGCCCTTTCACGGCGGAAACAGGGGTTCGATTCCCCTTGGGCGCACCAAAAGCATCAATCGCAGTCGCAAACTTATGCCGGCGCGGAGTGATGCCGCACGGCGACCCGCTACACCGGTGCGAATTCTCCCGCGCTCTGGCGAAGCACCGCTTCGAACCGATCGACCAGCGTGGAATCATCCGGAATGATTGCCTGATAGCGCTCGTCTATTTCGACTTCAATTCTGTCCAAATCCAAACCTTCGTCGGACTTCGATCTGGATTCCACCTCCCTGAGGAGATGAGCGGCGTCCTCGAACCCAAAAAAACGGTAACCCAACTCTGCCGCGACCAGAGCTTCGGTCTCGAGACATTCGACGGCGTGCATGACACCGCCGTTCATCACAGCGCTGTGGAAGATGAGCATCGCCGCGAGGGCTCGATCTCCAGCCAATAGGACGTCAGCTCCGCCCAAGCAGGCCCGGTTCCAAATCGAGGCGGCCTTTGTCAATTCGCCCACATTCGCCATCGATTCGCGCCTCGGCGCCCCGAATCCATCGCCTCACGCCTCGACCGGCGCTCGCTCTTCCTCGCGCCGAGCGGATGGGGTGTGCACCCCCGCCGCGATCGGCTCGATCTCGGGCGAAACGAGATCAACCGCCTGCCCGATGTTTCCCGTCACCGGCGACCTTGTGAACGCGCGATCCTGCGCGTGGATGGTCATGGGCAGCCCGCCCTGCGGCTTCAGGACGAAATCGAGCACCGGATCGATCTTCGTGCCTGGCACCACCGTCAGCCGGTATTTCTGCAGGATGCGCGCGACGGAAAGCTTGATTTCCGTGACCGCGAAGAACGCGCCGAGGCAGACCCGCGGCCCGACGCTGAACGGGATGTACTCGTAAGGGTCCGGCCGGCGGCGCAGCCAGCGCGACGGGTCGAACCTTTCCGGCTCCGGAAAGACCTCCGGGTCGCGGTGCGTCGGGAACTGGCTGAAAATGATCTTGTTTCCGGGCTCAAGCTTCACGCCTTCCAGCTCCACATGACCGACGACGCGGCGGAGCGTCACCGGCACGGGCGGCAGGACGCGCATCGATTCCATCACGGCCGCATCGAGCAGCGGCAGCTCTTCCAACTTGCGCGGGTCGGGCGGCCAGGCGTCCAGCCCGTCGTTCAGTTCATCGAGCAGCCGGATCGCGAACTTCGGATGCTGCGCGACCAGGAACAGCGTCCAGGCGATGGCGCTCGCGGTCGTCTCGAAGCTTGCGCCGTAGAGCGCCACCGAATGGGCGACGAGATCGCTGTCGCTCATCCCGGAACCGGAATCCTTCGCCCGGATCAGCAGAGAAAGCACGTCGTCGCCGAGCGAGCCGCTGCGGCGCTTCTGCTCGATCAGGTCGAGCATGGTCTTTTCGAGGAGCTCGGCGTGCTGCAACTCGCGGCGATAGGGCGTGCCGGGCAGATTGAACTCCAGCATCCCCCATCTGCGCCGCTTTGCGTCGAGCGAGGCAAGGCGGTCGATCAGGCTTCCGACATGCAGCGAAGCCTCAAAATCCTCGCTTCCGAACAGCACTTTCGCCGCGACCCAGTTCGAAAGGGTGCGCATCTCCTGCAGGACGTCCAGCGTCTCGCCGATTTTCCACCGGTCGATGATCCGGTCGATCAGCGGCGCCATCGAAGGGATGGTCGAACCCACGGAAGTGGTTGAGAACGAGGGCCGCATCAGGCGGCGGTGGCGGCGGTGCGTTTCGCCGCTCATCTGGAAAAGACCGTTGCGCAGTCTCCTGAGCGCCGAGCCCGGAGGTCCGTTCAGCACCAGGCCGCTCGGGCGGAAATCGGCAGGACGGCCGAGTACTTCGCGATTGAGGGCGCCGCCGGAGATCATGACGTAGCGGGCGCCGGCCTGCGGGCCTGGAAGATTGTTCTCGAAGACGATCATCGGCCCCAATTGCCGACGCGCCTCGTTCAGGCACCGAAGTGGATTGGCATAGAAGCGGAGGTACCACCGCCAAGCTTCCAACCCGCGGAGCCGCGGCACTACGGTGGTCGACAATGTCTCTCGTCCCCGATCCCTTGTCGTCACCATCGCACGAAAGGCGGGCGCCCGCCAACGGACACCCGGGCGCGCGCGACCGAGCGATTCGCCGAGGTCCCTGCAGACGAGGCAGCCACCTTCCTGACGCCGGTCGGTATCGGTCGCGGAGACGTCATTCGAACGCAAACCGGATCGCTTGCCGGCGATTCGATTTGCGCTCGCCGAAATTGTGGCGACGGATGGGCGGACGCGGGGATCGGCCGAGTTTGGCCCCGTCGCGGCCATAGTTTCCCTCATTTTCCACAAGAGCATTCGCGTCGGCAGGGGGCTTGTGTGTGTTGGGAGGGTGCGTATGTCACGCGCGCGCAGCAAGCCGGTAATCGAAGAAGACTTGGAAAGTGGCGCACCTGTCGAGCAGTGTCTGCTCGTGCAGGAAGAGATTTGGCGGGCCGTATCGGACGCGGCCAGAGAGGAAAGTCCCCTCTCGCTCGCCAGGCAGGTGCGCAAGATCGTAAGGGGCCTTCCCGCGGCCGGCTTTTCGACGCGGGACATCGCCGATGCCCTTGTCTACGCCGCCGTGGAACGCGGTGTCGTGGTCGACGCGGCAGTCGCCGCCTCGCGCCAGACGCTCGACATCTCCGGCCTCTTCGCGCGGTTCGGAAACAAGCGGCCGCCGCAATCCGACCCGGACGCGCGGGCAACCTTCGACGGGGGCCGGGTCTCAGCCACGCCCTGAACACTCCGCACCGGCAAAGGCAGCCTCCCCCTGGCGGGGCGGTCGGGGTCTTGCGGACGGAGCGAGCCGTATTGGGGGCCGAGTAGCGCGCCCCCTCCTCCAGTTCCCGGGAGAGAACCCGGAACTCTCTTCGTCTGGCTGCGTAGCTTCGACCTCCCCGCCGGCGGGAGACTGCCGACGGGCCTTCCCGCCCGCGTGGCGGCGATGGCACCGGCCATTGCCCAGTCGTCAGCCCTGCCCGAGGCTGGCGCTCAGGCCGCGTCCAGCTCCGCCACGGCCTTGGCGGCGCCCGCCTTGAAGAGGCGGTCGAGCTTTTCGGTCACGGAGCCTACGAAGCGGGGATCGGCGGGAAGATCGCTGCCGAAGATCGACTCCACGCCGATCAGCGCCGGCGCCAGACGCTTGGCGTAGGGCCCGGCGGCGTCGGCGATGCTGCGCAATTCCGCCGCGAGCGGGTCCCGCACGTCGATCGCCTTGCCCTTCTCGTCGACCCCGGCGACGTAGCGCATCCACGCGGCGACACCGAGCGCAAGGCGCCCGCAGGGCGCGCCGAGCCGCAGGCAGTCGCGGATCGTGCCGAGCAGCCGCTGCGGCAGCTTCTGGCTGCCGTCCATGGCGATCTGCCAGGTGCGGTGCTTCAGCGCCGGGTTCTTGAACCGCCCGATCAGCGCAGTCCTGTAGGCCTCGAGGTCCGTGCCCGGCGGCACGACAAGCGTCGGTGTGGCCTCGCGCATCAGCCCGGCCACGAAGCGGTCGAACGCCGGATTGGCCATCGCTTCGGAGACCGTCTCGTAGCCGGAGAAATAACCGAGATACGCGAGGCTTGAATGCGCCCCGTTGAGAAGCCGCAGTTTCATCTGCTCATAGGGGGCGACGTCGAGCACCAGCTCGGCTCCCGCCTCCTCCCAGTCCGGCCGCCGCGCGGCAAAACGGTCCTCGATGACCCACTGCGAGAACGGCTCCGTCACCACCGGCCAGGCGTCGCTCGCGCCGAGCGCGCCGGCGATACGCGAGCGGTCCTCGTCGGTGGTCGCGGGCGTGATGCGGTCGACCATCGTCGCCGGGCAAAGAAGCTCACCGGCGACAAAGGCTCCGAGGTCCGGGCTTCTGAGCGTGGCGAAGCGGTCGAGGATGCGCTTTGCCACGCTGCCGTTCGAGGGAAGGTTGTCGCAGGTCAGGACGGTGAAGGGCTTTACGCCGGCGGCGCGGCGCCGCGCCAGCGCTTCGACCACCAGCCCCGGAACGGAATGCGGGGCGTAGGGCGCGCCGAGGTCGTGGACGATATCGGGATGCGCCTCGTTCAGCGCGCCGGTCGCCGGGTCGTGGCAATAGCCCTTCTCGGTGACGGTGAGCGAGACGATGCGGATGGCGGGATGGACCAGCGCGGCGAGAAGACGCGCCGACTGCTCGGCCGCGACGAGGATCCTGACCACGCTGCCGATGACCCGGAGTTGCTCCCCCTCTCCGGAGCGGACCGCCAGCGTGTAGAGGCAATCCTGCGGCTGCAGCGCGTCGCGGGTGGCGCTGCTCTTGAGGCTCGCGCCGATGATCCCCCAGGCGGGCTCGCGCTCGAGGATCGTGTCGGTGTAGACCGCCTGGTGCGCGCGATGGAACGCTCCGATGCCGAGATGCACGATGCCCGGCGTCACCGCCGCGCGATCGTAGCGCGGCTTCGCGACCGAGTCCGGCAGGCCGGCCAGCGTCTTTGCAGAGAGCTGCACCATTGCTCTTCCTTGGCTCTCTTCGCTCGCCGGAGGACTCTTCGGGCTGACCGGCAGGTGAGTGATGCCAGTTCAGGGGCAGAGCTTCCACGAAAATTGCAACGCTGGCGTTGTCGTGATCGTCCCACCGGAGTTTTTAGTGAGTGACGGTTCCCATCGACATCGGCGTCGAACAGCGGCCACTCGGGAGGAACGGACGCGAGGCGGTTTCCAGGGTAATCACATTCTCGCTTTTTTCAGCGCTTTCGCGGCCAACCCTTTGACGAAAGCCGGCTTTGGGTGCAGTTTTCAAAAAACGTAGTGTCTGGGGGGAATTATGAAACGTTCGCTCGCCGTAGCTCTTCTTTCCACTTTGCTTCTTGCGGCCTGTTCGGGTCAGCCGGGGCCCGCCGGACCGGCGGGGCCGGCCGGTCCCGCAGGCGCCGATGGCGCGGCCGGACCTGCCGGCGCGGATGGCGCGGCCGGAGCTGTGGGGCCAGCCGGACCCGCCGGGCCTGCAGGCCCCGCCGGACCCGCAGGGCCGGTCGGAGCGGCGGGGCCGGCTGGACCTCCGGGACCTGCCGGAGCCGCGGCGATGGGTGGCACAGCCGACATGAGCGGCATGCATGTCGTCGCGCCGGACAGCGACACCGCCTGGTGCGCGGACGGCGAGATGATGGTCAGCGCGATCTGCGTCAATTCGACCAATCCGGCCCCCGTCAGCTCCTATCCGAACGGCGCCAAGTGCGCCTACGGCGATGGCTCGGCGCGCGCCCGCATCATCTGCACGCCGGCGGCGGAGAAGCAGGGAAGCCTGTCGCCCGCCGGCGGGTCCATGATGGCGGGCCTCGGCATCCATCTCGTCTCCTCCGATTCCAATGTCGCGTCCTGCAAGTCCGACGAGACGCTGTTCAGCGCCTACTGCTCCGGCGGCTACGACACCTATCCGCTGCTCGCCTATCCGGACGGGCGCGTGAAGTGCGGCTATAGCGGCGGCGCTTCGAAGGCCAATGTCGCCTGCATGCCGAAGGACGATTCCGCCGCGAAGGAAGCCGGCCTCCGCGTCGTCGCCTCCGACACGAACACCGCGTGGTGCAGCAGCGGCGAGACGATGGTCAGCGCCTATTGCACCGGAGGCTGGAGCAAATATCCGCTGCAGACCTATCCGGACGGCGCGAAGTGCGGCTACAGCGGCGGAAGCGCCAAGGCGACCGTCATCTGCTCGTCCGGCAGCGCCGATGCCTCGGCCGGCATCCGCGTGGTCTCGGGCAGCAACTTCGGCTCCTGCGACAGCGGCGAGACGATGGTGAGCGCCTATTGCTCGGGCGTCGGCAGCGAATATCCGCTGACGACGTACCCGAACTCCGCCAAGTGCGGCTACAGCGGCGACAAATCGCAGGTCACGCTGCTCTGCATGAAGATGTAGAGCCTTCGCAAAGCCGACCCGGCCCCGCCGTTCCAGCGGCGGGGCTTTTTGCTGACCTAGTTCGCGAATACGCTCTTCGCGTCGGACTCCTTGAAGACGGCCGGCCGGGTCGCCCCTGCCGTCATCTCGGTCGTCCCGCCATTCACGACCGCTTCCATCACCTCAAGCACGTGCAGCGCCAGCTTGCCGCTCGCGTGGTGCCGGCGTTTCTGGCGCTGCGCCTGCACCATGTCGGCGACGCCGAGCGCACGGTAGTTCGCGTGCAGCGGGGCGTCCGCGGGCCAGTTCGGTTTGCCGAGCGGCATGCCCGCCGAGCTGTGCTGCTCCCAGTCGCCGCTCCGCTTGCTGGTTTCGACCGTGCCGCCGTAGAAGTTCGGGTCGGGGACACGGAGCGACCCCTCCTCTCCGTAGAGCTCGATCGGCGGATGCGTGTGCTTCCAGACGTCCCAGGTCGCGACGAACGTGAGCTGCGCGCCGGCCGCGAATTCCAATAGCGCCAGGCAGGTCGTCGGCGTCTCGACCTTGATCCTGTGGCCCTTGCGCGCGCCCTCCGAAGTGACGATGCGCTCGGCGAAGCCCGTGCTCGCCATGGAGTGGACCCGGGCGACCGGCCCGAGCAGATTGACCAGTGCGGTGATGTAGTAGACGCCGACGTCGAGCACCGGGCCGCCGCCCTTCTTGAAGAAGAATTCCGGGTCCGGGTGCCAGTGCTCCATGCCGTGCGACATCAGGAAGGCGGTGCCGGAGAGGATCTTTCCAACTGCGCCCTTGTCGATGAGCTTGCGCGTCAGCCGTCCGCCGGCGCCGAGGAAGGTGTCGGGAGCGCAGCCGATCATCAGCTTCCGCCTGTCCGCCTCCGCGACCACCTTGCGCCCGAGTTCGACATCGATTGCCAGCGGCTTCTCGGAGAACACGTGCTTGCCGGCGGAGAGCGCCGAGAGCGACACGTCGCCGTGCGCGGCCGGTATCGTCAGGTTGACGACAATCTGGATGTCGTCGCGCGCCATCAGCTTGTCGACCGACATCGCCTCGACGCCGAACCTCTTTCCCTGCGCGGCCGCCACCTCGCGCTTCATGTCGGCGCAGGCGCGCACCTTCACGCCCGGCACATGCGGCAGGTTGGTCATGTAGATCGTGGAGATATTGCCGCAGCCGACAATTCCGACGCCAATCTCTTCCAAGCCAGTCTCTCCCAAGCCAGTCTCTCCCAAGAATGCCTCCCTACCAGGCGGAAACGGTTTTGAACGACCGGCGCGCGAAACGCTCGAAGTCGTTCGGATTGTCGTGCTCCATGACCAGATACTTGACGCCGGGCGCTTTTATCGACGGCATCAGCTTCTTCCAGTCGAGGACGCCGTGGCCGACGTCCATCTGCCCATCCTCCTCCGGGTTCTCGCCCTTCGGCGCGAGATCCTTGATGTGCAGCGCGACGACGCGGTCCTTGTATTTGTCGATCCAGGCGACGGGATCCTCGCCCGCCCACTGGATCCAGCCGATGTCGGCCTGCCAGTGGAGCCCGGGCGCCGAGGCGAACATCCGGTCGAGCGGATAGCTGCCGTCGGCGAGCCTGGCGAACTCGAAGCTGTGGTTGTGCCAGGCAAAGCCGATGCCGTGCGCCGCGAGGATCTTCTGGTAGCCGGCGAGCTCCTTGCCGAGCTTGGTCCAGCCATCGGCGGAAGCGCTCCGCTCCTCCTGCGGGACGGCGGGAACGATCACTTCCTTGATGCCGAAATCCTTCGCCATCTTCGCGACGCCCTCGGTGTCGGCGCGCAGCCGCTCGATGCCGATATGCGCGGTCGGCGTGGCGAGGCCGTACTTCTTCAGCCCCGCCTTCAGCTCGTCGAGGTTCTGGAAGAGGCCGCCATAGGGCTCGACATTCTTGTAGCCGAGCTTCGCGAGCAGCGAGAGCTGGGCGTCGAGCGGAGGGAATTTCCGCGCCGAATAGAGCTGGAAGGAGACACGATCGGTGACGGACAAGGAATTACTCCTGGCTAGAGACGCAACCCGGTCTGGGCATCGAACAGATTGACCCGCTCGACCGGAAATCCGAGCGGCAGGCGGGCGCCGGCGGCGATATCGCTCTCGCCTTCGACGCGGACCGACAGCGTTTCGCCGGCAAGGCGGCACCAGACGATGGTTTCCGGCCCCATCGGCTCCACCAGCTCGACCTCCGCCTCATGGCGATTGGCGAGATCGCCGTGGATGGCGATGTGCTCGGGACGCAGGCCGAGCTCGACCTCCTGCCCGGCCTGGTGCCCGTTGATCCAGGGATAGCCGGCGAGCGGGATGCGGATACCTTTGCCCTCGAAGACCGGGCCGTCGGCATCGACAATCCGGCCGGTGCGGAAATTCATGTTCGGCGATCCGACGAAGCCCGCGACGAAACGGTTGGCCGGCTTGTGATAGATGACGTGCGGCGTGTCGAGCTGCTGGATCACCCCGGCGTGCATGACGGCGATGCGGTCGGCGAGCGTCAGCGCCTCGATCTGGTCGTGCGTTACATAGATCATCGTCGCCTTGCCCAGCCGCTGGTGCAGGCGCTTCAGCTCGACGCGGAGCTCCGTGCGAAGCTTGGCGTCGAGGTTCGACAGCGGCTCGTCGAAGAGGAAGACGTCGACGTCGCGCACCAGCGCCCGCCCGATCGCGACGCGCTGCCGCTGCCCGCCGGAGAGTTCCGCCGGGCGCCGTTTCAGGATCGGCTCGATCTGCAGGAGCTCGGAGGCGAACTTCACGCGCCGCTCGATCTCGTCGCGCGGGACGCGGGCGATCTTCAGGCCGAAGGTAAGGTTCCCCTCCGCAGTCATGCGCGGGTAAAGCGCGTAGGACTGGAACACCATCCCGATGCCGCGATGCGCCGGCTCTTCCCAGGTGACGTTCTTCTCCCCGATCCAGATCTGCCCGGCGTCGATGTCGAGCAAGCCGGCGATGGCGTTCAGCAGCGTGGACTTGCCGCAGCCCGAAGCGCCGAGGAGAACGATGAACTCGCCGGCGGCGACTTCGAGGTCGAGGTCACGCAACACCTGGAACGAGCCGAACGACACTCCGAGTTTGCGGATGGAAACGCTCGCCATCGTTCAGCCCTTCACCGCGCCGGCGGCGATGCCGCGCACGAACCACCTGCCGGAGATGAAATAGACGGCGAGCGGCACGGCCGCGGTCAGGATCGTCGCCGCCATGTTGACGTTGTACTCGCGGACGCCCTGGGTGGTGTTGACGATGTTGTTGAGCTGCACCGTCATCGGCCAGTACGACCGGCCAGCGAAGACGACGCCGAACAGGAAGTCATTCCAGATTCCCGTCACCTGCAGGATCATGGCGACGGTGGTGATGGGCACCGACATCGGGATCATGATGCGGAAGAAAATCTGCCAGAAGCCCGCCCCGTCGACGCGCGCCGCCTTGAACAGCTCGACCGGCAGCGCGGCGTAGAAATTGCGGTAGAGCAGCGTCAGGATCGGCATGCCGAAGATCGTGTGCACGATGATGATGCCGGGCAGCGTGGCGAAAAGCCCAACCGTGCTCAGCCCGATGATCAGCGGGTAGATGACCACCTGGTACGGGACAAAGGCGCCGAAGATCAGCAGGCCGAACAGCAGGTTGGCCCCCTTGTACGGCCAGTAGGTCAGCGCGTAGCCGTTGATCGATGCGCAGACGATCGAGACGAGCACGCTCGGGATCGTGATCTTCATCGAATTGGCGAAACCCGGGCTGAGCCCGTTGCAGTCGCGCCCCGTGCACGCATGCAGCCAGGCGTCGATCCATGGCTGGATGGTCGGCTCCGCCGGCAGATTGAAGAGGTGTCCAAGCCGAATCTCCGGCATCCCCTTCAACGAGGTCACGATCATGATGTAGAGGGGCACCAGGAAGAAAAGCGCGGAGACAAGCAGGAACGCATAGATGCCGATGCGGCCGATCGAGAGCCGCCGCGGCTTCGGCCCCCTCGGCTCCGACGCACGCGTTGCGGTCGCGCGCGCCTCTTCCGGCCCCTCCACCGCGATATCGACAGCCGTCACGTGTGCACCGCACGCCGGCTCTGCCGGAAGCGGAATATGCCTCCGACCACCACGACAGCGATGATCGGCAACAGCATCATCGTTGCGCCGGCCATTCCCTCCCCGACATTCTGGCGGACGGTGATGAGCTGAATGACGTACACCGCCGGCATTGTGGTCGAGAACCCTGGACCGCCGCCGGTCATCGCGACCACCAGGTCGTAGACACGCACGACGTTGACACATTGCAGGACGAAGGCCGTCGCCAGGGCTCCGCGCAGCATCGGCAGCGCGATGAAGAGATGCGTCCGCCAGGTCGGAATCCCGTCCACCTTCGCCGCGCGCCATATCTCCGTATCGATCCCGCGCAGGCCCGCGAGCAGGATGGCCATGGTGACGCCGGACCCTTGCCAGATACCTGCCACCACCAGCCCGAAGATCGCCGAGTTGGGATCGACCAGCGGGGCAAAATGGAAGCTTTCCCAGCCGAAATTCCGCATCGCGCCCTGGATGCCGAGGTTCGGATCGAGCGCCCATTGCCAGACGAGGCCGGTGACGACCAGCGACATCGCGAAGGGATAGAGGAAGATGGAGCGGAGCAGGTCTTCCTGACGGACGCGCTGGTCCATGAATACTGCGAGCAGGTAGCCGAACACCATGTTGAAGGTGATCGACATGAAACCGAAGATCCAGATGTTGTGGACCGCCACCTGCCAGCGGTCGCTCCCCCAAAGCCGATAATATTGGGTCAGGCCGATGAAATTGAGGTTGGGGAAGAGTTTCGAGCTTGTGAACGACCAGAGGATCGAGAAGCCCATTCCTATGACGAAGACGCCCACAGCCACGAGGATCATCGGGACCGTGCCGATCAGCGCGGAATAGTGAAATCTGCGCTTTCGCGTCCGAGCCATGCCGGGCTACCCCGCCTGCCTTGAGACGCCGGCCCCGAATGTCCGCGCGAACGCTGCGGCGTGCCGGCGATGCGGCGTGCCGTCCATCCGAACTGGGTGCAGCGTGCTCAAATCGGAACAGGAGTTGAGGCGCCGCCCTGACGGCGGCGCCTCAATCCGCATGTCGCCTAGTCGGAGTTCGCGATAACGCTCGAGAACCGGGCCGTGGCGTCTTCGGCCGTAATGGAATCGTCGGCGAAGAACTGGCCGACCAGCTCGTTGATCTGCTGGTTCGTATTTTCCGTGATGAACCGGTTGGTGGCAGTCACGATCTTGGCCGGATCCTCGACGGCTTTCAGGGCCTTCTGCATGCACGGGTCGGCGGTCGACATGTCGACGTCCGCGCGCACCGGCATCGAGCCCTTGGCGTTGTTGAAGGCGACCTGCACTTCCGGGCTGATCAGGAGGTTGGCGAGCCGCTTCTGCGCTGCCTCGACGTCCGGATTGTCCTGCTTGAAGAACAGGATGATGTCGCCGTCGGTGCTGACCACCGGCTTGTCCTCGTTCAGGCCGATCATGCAGCCGAAGTCCTTGACGCCCGTCATGCCGGCCGCCGCGAACTCGCCGCGCGCCCAGTCGCCCATGACCTGCACGCCCGCCTTGCCGGTGATCACGAGGTTGGTCGTGTCGTTCCAGTTGCGGTTCGCGTAACCGTCATCGGTGTACTGCTTCAGCGCGCGGAGCTGCTCGAAGACGCCCTTGATCTCCGGCCCGCCCGCGATTTCCCCGCTCTTCTTGGTGTACATCTCGTCGCGCTTCGCGATGCCGAGGGCTTCCGTGACCATGTCCTGGAAAAGCAGCTGGATCTGCCAGCCGTTGCCGTCGCCGCCGACCGCGAACGGAATGAAGCCCGCCGCCTTGATCTTCGGCGCATCCGCAACGACGTCGGCGAGGCTCCGCGGCTCGGGAACGCCCGCCTTCTCGAACACAGGCTTGGAATACCAGGCCCAATAGTTGGAATGGATGTTCACCGGCACGCACCACCAGTGGCCGTCCACCAGGCAGGCGCTGCCGATGGCCTTCGGGCGGATGATCTCTTCCCACTTGCCCGCGGTCGCGATGTCGGTCAGATCGAGCAGCTTGCCGCCCGAGATGAGCTCTTCGTACTGGCGGCCCGGGTTGAACTGCGCAGCCTCGGGCGGATCGCCGCCGAGCACGCGCTGCATCACGGTGGCGCGCGCCGTCTCTCCAAGCGCGATGGCGCTGTCGATCCAGTGATCGCCCTGCCCGTCATTGTCGAGCGCCTTGGCGAACTGCGAAACCGCCGCCGACTCGCCCTTGGACGTCCACCAGTGGATCACTTCAAGGTCAGCGGCCGAGGCCAGTGACGGGGCGAGAAACGCTCCCGCAAGCGCGGTCGTCGCCAACAAATTGCGAACTGTCGATTTCATTGATTTCCTCCGTTGCGACGTGCTCCGTTTTCCGGCACGCCGTTTTCCCTTTGATTGAAGAAGCAGTTGGACTGCTTTTCTTGTAATCGTTTACATAGAGTGTAAAATCTAAATCGACGCTGTCAATGCCTTCTACCAGCGGGCGTGTGGCGGCGCGCGCAAAAATTGTTGATGGCATGAGGAAGCAGCCCGAGCACCGCCGTCAGAGTTCGCGTCGCCCGGCGACCATCCACGACGTGGCGAAGCGCGCGGGCGTCTCCACCGCGACTGTCAGCCGGACACTCGCCTCCCCTGCGCTCGTCAGCGACGAGGCTCGCGGTCGCGTGCTCGCCGCGATCAAGGACACCGGCTACACGCCGAACATGGCGGCGCGCAACCTGCGCGCCCGCCGCTCGATGATGGTGCTGGTCGTCGTCCCGAACATCGCCAACGCCTTCTTTGCCGAGGTCTTGCGCGGCATCGACGATGAGCTCGTGGAGCACGGCTACGGCATCATCATCGGCAACCTCGACAACCGGCCGGAGCGCGAGGCGCGTTACGTGGATCTGGTCTTCGCCGGACAGGTCGACGCCGTGCTTCTGATGAGCGGGCGCGTGCCAACCGGCGGCGGCAGGCTGATGAGCGAGGCAGGCGTGCCGATGGCGACCATCTGCGTCGACATCGGCGGTGCCTTTCCTTCCATCATGGTCGACGACCACAAGGCCTCGCTCACCGTGGTGGAGCACCTGGTATCGCTCGGCCACCGAAGCTTCGGATATCTCTCCGGCCCGGCCGGAAACCGCAACGAGATCGGACGCCGCGAGGGCTTTCTGAGCGGGTTGCTCGCCGCGGGGCTCGATCCCGCCGACGCCACCTTCTGGCAAGGCAGCTTCATGATCGAGTCGGGCATCAAGGCAGCTCACGAATTCCTCGCGTCCAGGAAACGGCCGACGGCGGTCTACGCGGCCAGCGATTCCATGGCGATCTCCTTCATGAAGACGGTCATGCAGGGCGGCGTCCGGGTGCCGGAGGACCTCTCCGTTGTCGGCTTCGACGGCATCGAGTTCGCCGAGTTCGTCACCCCGACGCTCACCACCATCCAGCAGCCGCGGCACGAGATCGGGCGAAGCGGAGCGCGCGCCCTGATCGAGGCGCTGAGCCAATCGTCGCGGCCGAAAAGCCTGAAGCTCGAGGCGCCGCTCATCGTCCGGGACAGCACCGCCCCGCCCCGTATCGCATCGACGCGACTGCGCCGCGCCTAGCCCGGCCGAACCCGCGCAATCGGACGCCGGCCACTCCAAATTTGCATGGCTGCCTTGCGGCCGGCTGAGAAACGGGATTTCCGCGCGAAAGACACAAATTCGAAACACATCCGGGCTACGCGGCGGCCTCAATCTCAGGAACGAAAATCATGACGACGAATACGGCAACCTGGAGCGCCGAAAGCTCCCGCCCGAGCGGCCTTGCCGCAATCCTCTCACGTCTCGTTGCGCGCCTGCGGCAGGACTGGACGCGCCGGCGGACGCACATTCTGCTGGCCGACCTCGACGCACGCACGCTCGACGACATCGGGTTCAACGCCGGCAATCTCCGCCGCTCGCGCCCGGCCCTCGTGGACTGGGTCGTGCAGACGCACAGCGGCACCGCGCGGCTCGTCTTCATCGGCCGCTAGGGCCGGCTCAGAACCTTCCGACCGGATCGGCGGCGTCGATTACGCGGAGCTGCGGCCGCGCGCTGCCGCCGAAATGGTCGAGCGACAGCGTGCCGGCCACATGCAGCGGCTTGCCGCGAGCGGCAAGCAGCGCGCGGCCGAGCGGCGCCTCCGCGGCGCGGAAGGCAATAGCCTTCAGCGTGCCGCCGCCTCCCGAGGCGAGGCTCAACCGCACATGCCCGTTGCCGGCGATGTCGGCGAACGCGACGCGGTGGGCGGGAAGCGCGAAGACCGGGGCCGGATTGCCGTTGCCGTAGGGGCCGGCGCGATCGAGGTCTTCCACCAGCGCGACGGTCGCACCGCTTTCGGTCAGCGCCGCGTCGATCTCCAGGTCGCGGTCGGCTTCCGCGGCCCTCACCTGTGGCGCGAGCCGCTCCTCCAGGAACGCCCGCAGCGCCGCCAGCCTGTCGCGTGCGATGGTGATGCCGGCGGCCATCGCGTGACCGCCGCCCTTCACGAGGATGCCCTGCTCCACGGCAGCGCGCACCGCCGCGCCGATATCGACGCCGGCGACCGAGCGGCCCGAGCCGGTGCCGATGTCTCCATTCCAGGCGATCGCGAAGGAGGGCCGGGAGAAGCGCTCCTTCAGCCGCGCGGCGACCAGCCCGACCACACCCGGATGCCATCCGTCGCGGCTTGCGACGAGCACCGCCGGACCGTCGCCCGAGCCGGCCTCGGCGTCCGCCTCGGCCATCGCTTCGGCGACCGCCGCCGCCTCGATTGCCTGCCGCTCGCCATTCAGCCGGTCGAGCAGAACCGCGATCCGCTCGGCCTCCATCGGCTCGTCCGCGGTCAGCAGCCGCGCCCCGAGCGTCGCCTCGCCGATCCGCCCGCCCGCGTTGATCCGCGGCCCGAGCAGGAAGCCGAGATGCCCGCAATCCGGCGGGCTCTTCAGCCGCGAAGCGTTGATGAGCGCGCGAAGGCCGATCCGCTCGGTATGGCGGAGCGCGATCAGACCCTTGTTGACGAGCGCCCGGTTCAGCCCGCTCAAGGGAACCATGTCGCAGACGGTGCCGAAGGCGACCAGCTCCAGCAGCGGCAGGAGGTCCGGCAACGCACTCGCGAACCCGCGCCGCCGAAGCTCGCGGAGCAGCGCCACGGCGGTCAGGAACGTCACGCCCACCGCCGCGAGATTGCCCTGGCCGGAAACATCGTCAGGGCGGCTTGGATTGACGATCGCGACAGCCGGCGGCAGGTCCATCCCGACCTGGTGATGGTCGAGCACGACCACGTCAACGCCGCGCTCCTTCGCCCGATTCAGCGCATCGAAGCTGGTCGAGCCGCAATCGACGCAGACAATGAGCTTCGCGCCGCCGTCGATCAGGCCGTCGATCGCCTCGGGGTTCGGGCCGTAGCCCTCGAAGATGCGGTCGGGGATATAGATGCGCGGCTTGTCGCCGAGTGCGGCGAGGACGTTGTGCATCAGCGCGGCGGAAGTCGCGCCATCCACGTCGTAGTCGCCAAAAATCGCGATCGGCTCGCGCCGTTCAACGGCATCGGCAAGCCGCGTGGCGGCCGCGTCCATGTCCTTCAGCGACGAAGGATCGGGCAGGTCCTGCCGCAGCGACGGCGACAGATAAGCGGCGGCATTTTCGAGCCCGACGCCGCGCCCGACCAACACACGCGCCAGGATTTCCGAGGCGATGCCGCGCTGCGCCATGGCGGTCGCGACCGCCTCACCGCGCGGGTCCAGCCGCCCCCGCCACGCCCGCCCGGTCAACGAGCGCGCCACTCCGAGGAAATGCCGGTCGAGCGACCGGTCTTCAGCCAATGCCAACATGATTCGTCATTATAGCGATGCTTCCGCCCCGAAGGTCGAGTGCAGGGGTTTTCAACGTGCCTTTTGCCAGCGGCGAAGCGCCACCAGTGCCCAGATGGCCTCGACCACGCCGAATGGCCAGGCTCCGCTCAGGAAGCCGTAGATCGACGCGAGCAGGCACGCACCGGCGAAGGCGAGGATGAACCACGGGCTGCGCCGCTCGATGGCGTAGAAGACGAGCATGGCGCTGACAGCGAGAAGGCCGAAGAGGGTGAGCGCGTCCATCGCTGATCCATCTCCCCTCCCCCTCGCGGGGAGGGGCTGGGGGCGGGGTCTCTCCGTCCCACTTTACGTTAGACACCCCTCACCCAACCCTCTCCCCACAAGGGGGGAGAGGGCTCAGACGCCTAACTGTGTCCGTTCCGGTGCTTTGCCCGCACCCAGCGCTGCGTGCCCGTTTCGGAACGGGTGACGATCGAGAACGTAGTTGCCGTTCCGCGGCCGAAGCGGACGCCGCCGAAAAGGCTGCCGTCAGTGATGCCGGTCGCGGCGAAGAGCACGTCCCCCGACGCCATGTCCTCGGCCCTATAGACGCGGCGCAGATCGCGAATACCGTGCGCCTCGGCGCGCTGCCGCTTGTCGTCACTGTCGAGGATCAGGCGGCCGCGCATCTGGCCGCCGATGCAGCGAAGCGCCGCCGCCGCGAGCACGCCTTCGGGAGCGCCGCCGCTGCCGAGATAGATGTCGATGCCGGTCGTCTCCGGATCGGTGGTGTGGATGATTCCGGCCACGTCTCCGTCGCCGACCAGCCGGATCGACGCACCGGTGGCGCGCACCGCCTCGATCAGCGCGGCGTGACGCGGCCGGTCGAGAATGCAGGCTGAGATCGCGCTCGGCTTTACGCCTTTCGCTTCCGCCAGGCGCTTGATGGCATCCGCCGGCGGCATCTGCAGGTCGACGAGATCGGCCGGATAGCCGGGGCCGATGGCGATCTTGTCCATATAGACGTCCGGCGCGTGGAGCAGACCGCCGCGCCGGGTAATGGCGATTGCGGCGAGCGAATTCGGCAGGTTCTTGGCGCAGAGCGTGCGGCCGTCGAGCGGGTCGCAGGCGATGTCCACCTCCGGCCCCTCGCCCGTGCCCATTTCCTCGCCGACGTAGAGCTTCGGAGCCACGTCGCGCTCGCCTTCGCCGACGACGATGCGGCCGCGGATGTCGAGGCGGTTCAGCTCCGCCCACATCGCCTCCACCGCCGCCTGGTCGGCGCGCTGCTCGTCGCCGCGCCCGCGCACCGCCGCCGCCGCGATTGCCGCGCGCTCGGTGACGCGGACGAGTTCCAGCGTCAGCATCCGGTCCATGGCGCCCGCCTCGTCGCGCGGCATCAGAGCGCCTCGATCCGGATCATCTGCGGCCGGCCGAAGACGCCGCCATCCGCCTCGATGTTGGCGAGCGCGCCGCGCACCGTCTCTTCCGTGGTGGAGTGCGTGATGATCGTGACGGATTGCACCTCTTCGGCGCTCCGCTTTGGCGCCGTGCCGATCGGCCGGTTCCGCTGCAGGATGGAATCGAGCGAGATGCCGGCCTCCGCCATGCGCCGCGCGATCGCCGCGAAGGCGCCCGGCTTGTCGCGGATCTTGAGGCGGAGATAGTAGCCGCCCTCGTGCGCCTGCATGCGCGCCTGCCGGTAGGGCGCGAGGCTTGCGACCGGCCGGCCGAGCGGCGGCACGCGGACCCCGCGCGCGAGGTCGATGATGTCGCCCACCACCGCCGAGGCAGTGGCGTTGCCGCCCGCGCCGGGGCCGGAGAGGATCACCGATCCGATGAAGTCGCCATCCACCGCCACCGCGTTTGTGACGCCGGAGATGCGGGCGATGTCGCGGTCGCGCGGCACCATGGTCGGATGGACGCGCTGCTCGATGCCGGAATCGGTGCGCTGCGCCACGCCGAGCAGCTTGATGCGGTAGCCGAGCTCCTCCGCAGCGGCGAGGTCCTCCGGCTCGATCGCGGAAATCCCCTCGACGAAAACGCTTTCGCGGTCGATCTCGGTGCCGAAGGCGACGCTGGTCAGGATGGCAAGCTTCTGCGCCGCGTCGAGCCCCTCGACGTCGAAGCTCGGATCGGCTTCTGCATAGCCCAGATCCTGCGCCTCCTTAAGCGCATCGGCGTAAGTGCCACCCTCTTCCATGCGCGTCAGGATGAAATTGCAGGTGCCGTTCAGGATTCCGTAGATGCGCGTCAGCCGGTTGCCGGCGAGCGCCTCGCGCAGCGTCTTGATGATCGGGATGCCGCCGCCGACCGCCGCCTCGAAAGAAAGAGCTGCGCCGCGCTCCTCGGCGAGCCGCGCCAGCGCCACGCCGTGCAGCGAGAGGAGCGCCTTGTTGGCGGTCACGACGCCCTTGCCGGTTTCCAGGGCCGCGCGGACGCTCGCATGCGCCGGGCCATCCTCGCCGCCCATCAGTTCGACGAACACGTCGATGGAATTGGAGCGCGCCAGCCCGACGGGATCGTCGTGCCAGGCAATTTCCTGCATGGAGAAACCGCGCTGCCGGTCGCGGTTGCGCGCGCTGACGGCGACGACCCGCACCGAGCGTCCAAGCTGCGCGGCGAAGGCGTCGCCGTGGCTTTCCAGGAGTCGCGCCACGGACGCACCGACCGTGCCCAGTCCCGCAATGCCGAGCCTGAGCGGTGCGTTCATAAGTCCCTGTCCGACTTAGAGAAAATCAGCCCGTGGCGCTGATCGGCACCACGTTGTGCAATGTTTTGTCGGCCGAGGCAAGGAATCGGCCGATGTTGCGGGCGGCCTGCCGGGTGCGCTGCTCGTTCTCCACCAGCGCGATGCGCACATAGCCCTCCCCATGCTCGCCAAAGCCGAGCCCGGGCGCGACCGCGGTGTCGGCCTTCTCGATCAGGAGCTTGGCGAACTCGACGCTGCCGAGCGGACGAAAGCGCTCCGGGATCGGCGCCCACGCGAACATGCTGGCGGAGGGCGCGGGTATCGGCCAGCCCGCGCGCGCAAATGTATCGACCATGACATCGCGGCGGCGGCGGTAGACGGCGCGCATCTCGTGGATGCATTCGTCAGGCCCGTTGAGGGCCGCCGTGGCGGCGACCTGCACCGGCGTGTAGGCGCCGTAGTCGAGGTAGGATTTGACCCGCGACAGCGCCGCGATCAGCCGCTCGTTGCCCACGGCGAAGCCGACCCGGAGCCCCGCCATCGAGAACGTCTTCGACATGGAGGTGAACTCCACCGTCACGTCCATCGCGCCTGGCACCTGCAGGACGGACGGCGGCGGATCGTTGTCGTCGAAATAGACCTCGGCATAGGCGAGGTCGGAGAGGATGAAGACATTGTTCCGTCGCGCGAAGGCGACGACGTCGCGGTAGAAATCGAGGTCCGCCACCGCGGCCGTCGGATTGGCCGGGAAGCAGAGGATCACCGCGATCGGCTTCGGGATCGAATGGTGGACGGCGCGTTCGAGCGCCGCGAAGAACTCGGGCCCCGGCTCCGCCGGCACGTGGCGGATCGTGCCGCCCGCCATCAGGAAGCCGAAGGCGTGGATCGGGTAGCTCGGGCTCGGAACCAGCGCCACGTCGCCCGGCGCGGTGATCGCCTGCGCCATGTTGGCGAAGCCTTCCTTCGAGCCAAGAGTGGCGACGACCTCACGGTCGGGATTGAGCTTCACGCCAAAGCGGCGGGCGTAATAGGCAGCCTGGGCGCGGCGCAGGCCGGCGATGCCGCGCGAGGCGGAATAGCGGTTGGTGCGCGGCCTGGAGACGGTTTCCACCAGCTTCTCGAGGATGTGCGGCGGCGTCGGCAGGTCGGGATTGCCCATGCCGAGGTCGATGATGTCGGCGCCGCCAGCGCGGGCGCCAGCCTTCATCCGGTTCACTTCCTCGAAGACATAAGGCGGCAGCCGCCTGACCCGATAAAAGTCTTCCATGACGCTTCCCGACCGCTCCCGTGCTTCCCCTGCGACTTCCGCAGTCATTCCCGTTGGTGGCGAAAATCTCTAGCGGCGCAACGGCTGCGCCGCCAGTGCCAGCCGGCGGAGCTCTTTGGCGCGCTTGTCGAGTGCCGCGATCGTGCTCGCGTCGCTCGTGGCCGCGCGCTGCTCGGCGATCAGGGTCAGCTCCGCCTGGATCGCCTGCACCTCGGCTACCGGGCGCGGCTCCTCGCGCGCCGCAAGCCGCGCTGTCTGCTCTGCCGGAAACGTATTCGGGAACGGCATCCCGTTGCCCGCCTCGGCCTGCGCGCGCATTTCAGCGACTGCCGCGGCCCGCTCCGGGCTCGCGGCAGCGATCGGAGCGGGCTGGCCGCTCCTCTCGAGACCCGCCACGCCCAGGCATCCGGCAAGCGCCAGCGCGAGGCAGGGAGCCGCAATCAGCACCATGGGAAACGAAGCCACCCGGCTCGCCTGCGAACTCATGCCAGTCCACCACCGGCCATTTGCGGCCGAAAACTCGTCATCTCGCGTGTTATAGTTCCTATAATGAGCCTCGAATATGACTAAGGATCGAATGTTTCGAGCGGAAGATGGCGGCTCAAGAGGATAACAGGCCACCTGCCGACGAGCATCCGGCGCTGTCGCCCTATGTGGTGCGCGACCCGGAGGCGTTCGCGCGCAATATCGCCCGCGCCGTCGAGCAGGGCGGCCGGGCGCTCGCCGCCTATCTGAAGCCGCATGAGGATGGCAAGCCCGCCGATCTCATCGCCGAGGCGACGACCGAGATCATCAAGACGCTCGGCCGGATCGGCGAATACTGGACCTCCGACCCGGCCCGCCTCATGGAGGCGCAGACCCGCCTCTTCGCCAGCTATTTCGGCATCTGGCAGAACGCCATGGCGCACGCCGCCGGAAACGGCGCTCTCGGCAACGGCACTGCGGCCGATTCAAACGCCGGGGCCTCCGCAAACGCCACCGACCGGCGTTTCGCCGATCCGGACTGGACCGACAATCCGATGTTCTCGGCGCTGAAGCAGCTCTACCTCGCCACCACGCGCTGGGCCGAGGAGCTGGTGGACGAGGCCGGAGGCGTCGACGACACGACCCGCCACAAGGCGCATTTCTACCTCCGCCAGATCAACAACGCGCTCTCGCCGACGAATTTCGTCCTGACCAATCCGGAAGTCCTGAAGATCACGGCCGCGAGCAACGCGGAAAACCTCGTCAAGGGCATGCGCATGCTTGCCGAGGACGCGGAGTCCGGCAAGGGCGTGCTGCAGCCGCGGCAGACCGACGCCACGGGCTTCCAGCTCGGCAAGGACCTCGCCACGACCCCCGGCAAGGTCGTCTTCCGCAATGCCGTCTGCGAGATCCTGCAATATGCGCAGACGACCGACACCGTTTGGAAGCGCCCGCTCCTCATCGTCCCGCCGTGGATCAACAAATTCTACGTGCTCGACCTCACGCCGGAGAAATCGCTGATCCGCTGGCTGGTGGAACAGGGCCACACGGTGTTCGTCATCTCCTGGGTGAACCCTGACGAACGGCTCGCCGACAAGGGCTTCGAGCACTACATGACCGAGGGCATTATCGCCGCCCTCGATGTCATCGAAAAGGCGACCGGCGAGAAGCAGGTGAATGCCGTCGGCTACTGCGTCGGCGGCACGCTGCTCACGATCGCGATGGCCTACATGGCGGCCGCCGGCGACCGGCGCATCGCCAGCGCAACGCTCCTCACCGCCCAGATCGACTTCCAGTTTGCCGGCGATCTCAAAGTCTTCGCCGATGCCGACCACATCGCAAGCGTGGAAGCCGAGATGAAGAAGACCGGCTATCTCGAAGGCTCGAAGATGGCGACCGCCTTCAACCTCCTGCGCTCCAACGACCTCATCTGGCCCTATGTCGTGAACGACTATCTGAAGGGCAAGGAACCGCTCCCCTTCGACCTTCTCTACTGGAACGCCGACGCGACCCGCATGCCGGCCGCCAATCATTCGTTCTACCTGCGCAACTGCTACCTGGAGAACAACCTCTCGAAGGGCAGCGTCACGATCGCCGGCCGCAAGATCGACCTCTCCAAGGTCACCGTACCGGTCTACAATCTCGCGACCAGGGAAGATCACATCGCGCCGGCGAAATCCGTGTTCCTCGGCTCCGCCTTCCTCGGTGGGCCGGTGCGCTTCGTGCTCACCGCATCCGGACATATCGCCGGGGTCGTCAACCCGCCGGCGCGCAAGAAGTACCAGTACTGGACCGGCGGCCCGCCAACGGGCTCGCTGGAGGAATGGATAAAGGCGGCCGAGGACCATCCCGGCTCATGGTGGGACGACTGGCAGGCCTGGCTCGCGCGGCTCGACGGGAAACGCATCAGGAAAAAGCGCCGGCCCGGCGGCAGCAAGCTGAAGCCGCTGGAGGATGCGCCGGGGTCCTACGTCCTGCAGCGCGCCTGAGCCCTCCGTTGCCATTTATTAATGTCGCGGCGCGGCTTTCGTCCTCTAAAAGCCGCGATCGGACGCGAGTCGGTCGGGAAACCACGATTGGTATCGGCGCCTCGCGATGCTTGCCTTGCCGGGGCCGGGAAGCCACAATCGGACAGCATTAGTGCAAAGGAATCCAATGTCATCGCGCTCCCTCGCCGTGCTCCTCGCGGGCACCGCCTTTCTCGTTGGCGGCTCCTTTCCGGCCGTCGCGATCGAACCTGAAGCCGCCGCCAAGGCGCTCGCAGCCGCCATCGTCAAGGGCAGCCATGTCGAGGCGACCTTCGATTCGGCCACGCTCGACGGCAGCAACATCGACATCCAGGGCTTCAAGATCACCCGGACCTCCGAAGAGGAGACCATCAGCTTCGACGATGTCGTGATCGAAAGCCCGGTCGACAGCGCCAGCGGCGTCTTCGAAAGCCCGAAGATCACCTTCTCCGGCGGCACGCTGACAGGCCAGTCGAGCGGCACGCTCGGCGATGCGACGATCACCGAGGTCACGGTCCTCGACCCCGCAAAGCAGACCGGCTCCGGCATCGGTGGAAGCATCCTCTTCCACACCGCTGAAGCGACCGATCTCAAGGTCACCCGCAAGGACCAGCCGGGCGATGTCACGGTCGACCGCATCCATGTCGAATCCGGCAACGTCGTCAACAACGTCGCGCAGGACAGCAAGGGCTCGGTCGAAGGCATTACGCTTTCCGCCGCGCTCTTCCCGCCCGAGGCCGCATTCAAGCCGGCATCGATCGGCTACGACAACCTGGTCCTCGACGTGAGCTGGGACGGCTCGCGCGACCTCGCGGCGAAGACCATGACGATCCGCGATTTCACCCTCAGCATCGAGGACGGCGGCGATCTCTCGGTCGAAGGCGTCATCGGCGAGGTTCCCGACGCGACAAGCCTCAACGATCCGGCGGCGGCGCAGAACGTCGCCAAGACACAGGTGCACAATCTGACGATCCGCTACGACGACAAGTCGCTCGCCGGCCGCGTCCTCGATTTCATGGCGAAGCAGCAGAACGTGTCGCGCGAAGACTACGCCAAGCAGATATCGGCCGCCCTTCCCTTCCTGCTCATGACGCTGAACAACCAGGCGTTCCAGGATCAGGTGGCGACCGCGATCGGCGGCTTCCTGCAGGATCCGAAGTCGCTGACCATCGACATCGAGCCGCAGGCTCCGGTCTCGGGCGACGACCTGATCGCGCTGGCGAAGACGCAGCCCGGCGCCATCCCCGACAAGCTGAACGCCTCGGTCACAGCCAATTCGCCGGAATAACGGAGTCCTTCGATGATCGGTCGCATCGCCGCCGCCGGCTTCTTCTTCCTCGCCGCCGCCGCGCCGGCGGCTGCCGATCCCGCCAGCGAGGGCATGGTCCGCGACTTCATCGCCTGGATCGATTCCTCCGGCGACTGGTCGGCAACGGTGAGCGTGGTCCGCTCGGACGCCGAGAACACGTTCGCCGAGGGCGTGGTGATTTCGCGCGACGAGCCGCACGTCGCCTTCAGCATCGAGACGCTGCGGCTGAAGGACCTGAAGCCGCGCGACGGCGGGGGCTTCGTGGCCTCGGAGATCGAGATGGACGGCGGCGCCGTGCTCTCCGATTCCGTCAAGGGGGCGATCCCGTCCGGCGCGCTGTGGAACATCTCCATGCCGAGCTTCGCCGGCGTGACGTTCGACATGAAGCACCTGATGACATCGATCGCGCGCTTCTACACGCTCGCCGCCGAGGGCACGCTGGATGAGTTGAAGATCCCGGAGATCTCCTACACGCAGAGCCAGCCGTCGATGGGCGGCGACCCACCGATCGAAGCCAGCGTGACCTATCGCGACCTGTCGATCACGGGTCTTGCCGACGGCGTCCTGAAGCATGAGCAGATCGGTCCGGTGAACGTCAGTTCGCAAGGCCCGAACGACCAGAAATTGGACTTCACCATCCAGAAGGTGGAGGCCGACCGCTTCGATCTCGGCGCCCTCGCCCGCATCCTCGATCCGACCGCCTACCGTGACGGCAAGGGCGACAACATCTGGCGGCCGCTGGCATCGCGGGCTCTCTACAGCGGAATCACGGGCAATGGCGGCCACGGCGGCACGTTCAAGGTCGACGAGATCGCCATCGAGAATGTCGATGGACGTCAGCCCGAGAAGCCGTTCGCGGATACTTTCGACCGGCTGATCGACCCGGAAATCCCGCAGGACGCCAAAAACGACCTCGCCATCGACGCGGCGACCACGATGTTCGCCGCCTGGCGGGTCGGAACGATCCGCGCCGATGGCGTTTCGGTCGACGTGCCGAAGGACAGCGTGGCGTTCTCGCTGGCGACCGTTTCCCTGACCGGCTGGTCGAGCGCCGGCCTCGACAGCTTCCTCCTCGGCAAGCTGCAGGGATCGAGCCCGGAAGGGTTCCTGTCGATCGGCTCGCTGGAGCTGGCCGGCTTCGTCGCGCCCGATCTGAAGGCGCTGATGCGGTTCGCCGCGATCGAGAAGGACATCGACATCGCAAAGCACGTCGCGGCGATCAAGGAGACCTTCGCCGCGCTGCCGCGCCTTGGGCATTTCGGGCTGCATGACGTCGCGGCCGGCAAGAGCCAGACGGATGCCGGCTCGCTGAAGAACTTCACGCTCGACTTCAGCGACTGGAACACGGTCTGGGCCGGCGGCACGGACGTCCATCTCGACGAGCTCAGCATTCCGCGCCGGCTGCTGGAGCTCGATCCGCAGACGACCGAGATTCTCGACACGCTCGGCTACGACGACCTCGTCGCGAGCATGTCCCTGTCGGACCGCTGGAGCCCGGATGCCGGCACCGACAACGCGACCTGGACCTTCGGGATGAAGGATGCCGCCGACGTCGAGCTTTCCTATTCCCTCAGCGGGCTGACGCTTGATTGGCTGGGGCGCGCAACCGCGGCCGCGGCGGCCGGCGACAACAGCCAGGCGGCGATCATGGCCATGGTGGATGAGCTCAAGGTGGCGTCGGCGAAGGTTAGCGTGACCGACCGTTCGCTGCTCGACCGCGGCTTCGCGGTCGCCGCCGAGAAGCAGGGGCTGAACGTGACCGGGGCGGCCTACCGCGAACAGATGCGCGCCGCGCTGCCGTTCATCATCTCCGCGGCGGTCCCGGCCGACATCGCGAAGCTTCTCTCGGACCCGCTGCAGAAATTCCTTGCCGGTGGTCAGACGATCCACGCCGACGCGGCGCCCCCGAGCCCGCTCAGCGTCACCGCGCTGATGGGCGCGGCGGCCGACCCGATGGGCCTGCCGAACCTCCTCAATCTTACGCTGCAGTCGGAAGCGGCGGCGCAGTAGCAGACCAGGAGCGGCGGCCCGCGCCGCTCCGCCCTACTCCGCCTTCATCACCCGGATCGAAAGCTCCCGGAGCTGCTTCGGCGTCGCCTCGGACGGCGCGCCCATCAGCAGGTCTTCCGCCTGCTGGTTCATCGGGAACATTGTGATCTCGCGCAGGTTCTTCACGCCGCACACGAGCATGACGATGCGGTCGAGGCCCGCCGCCATGCCGCCGTGCGGCGGCGCGCCGAACTGCAGCGCGCGCAGCATGCCGCCGAACTTCGCCTCCAGCACGTCCTCGCCGTAGCCGGCGATCGCGAAGGCCTTTTTCATGATCTCGGCCTTGTGGTTGCGGATGGCCCCTGAAGCGATCTCGTAGCCGTTGCATACGATATCGTACTGGTTCGCGGGGATCGCGAGCGGATCCATCGTCTCGAGCGCCTGCAGCCCGCCCTGCGGCATGGAGAACGGGTTGTGCGAGAAGTCGACCTTCTTCTCCTCCTCGTTCCACTCGTACATGGGGAAGTCGACGATCCAGGCGAGCGCGAAACTGCCCTCGTCGATCAGGTCGAGGTCCTGGCCGATCTTCGTCCGCGCCGCGCCCGCGAAGGCCGTGAACGACGCCGGGTTGCCGGCGACGAAGAACACCGCGTCGCCTGCCTTCAGGCCGAGCTGCGCGCGGATGGCTTCGGTCCGCTCGGGGCCGATGTTCTTGGCAACCGGGCCGGCGCCAACGGCGGCCCATTTGTCGGGAAAATCCTCCCGAACCACCGCGTCTTCAGCACTCTCCTGACGCCAAAGAATATAACCGAGCCCCGGCTGCCCCGCGCCCTGTGCCCACGCGTTCATCCGGTCGCAGAAGGCGCGGCTGCCGCCACCCGGCGCCGGGATCGCCCAGATCTCCACCTTCGGGTCGCGCTCGATCATCCCCGCGAAGACCTTGAAGCCGGAGCCGGCGAAGTGCTCCGTCACCGCCTGCATCCTGATCGGGTTCCGCAGGTCCGGCTTGTCGGTGCCGTAGGCCTGCATCGCATCGCGATAGGGAATGCGCGGGAAGGCCTGCGTCACCGTCTTGCCGTCGGCAAAAGCTTCGAACACGCCGCGGATCACCGGCTCCATCGTCTCAAAGACATCGTCCTGCGTGACGAAGCTCATCTCCACGTCGAGCTGGTAGAACTCTCCCGGCAGCCTGTCGGCGCGCGGGTCCTCGTCGCGGAAGCAGGGCGCGATCTGGAAATAGCGGTCGAAGCCGGCGATCATCGTCAGCTGCTTGAACTGCTGCGGCGCCTGCGGCAGCGCGTAGAATTTCCCCGGGTGCAGCCGCGAAGGAACCAGGAAGTCGCGCGCGCCCTCCGGCGAGGAAGCCGTCAAGATCGGCGTCTGGAACTCGTTGAAGCCCGCGCCGCGCATCAGTTCGCGCATCGTCGTCACGACGGCCACGCGCCGCATGATGTTGCGATGCAGCGACTCGCGGCGGAGGTCGAGGAAGCGGTATTTGAGCCGCGTGTCCTCCGGATAGTCGGGCTCGCCGAACACCGGCATCGGCAGCTCGGGCGCCTCCGACAGCACCTCGATCTCGCTCGCGAACACCTCGATCGCGCCGGTCGGAAGATTCGGGTTCTCCGTCTCCGCCGGGCGATGGCGCACCACGCCATCCACCCGGATGCACCATTCCGCCCGCACCTTCTCCGCCTGGCGGAAGGCGGGCGAATCCGGGTCGGCGACCACCTGCGTCAGACCGTAATGGTCGCGCAGGTCGATGAACAGCAGCCCGCCATGGTCGCGCACGCGATGCACCCACCCGGAGAGGCGGATAGCGGCGCCGACATCCGCGGCGCGGAGCGCGCCACAGGTATGAGTGCGATAGGCATGCATCTTGGTAGACGATCCTGATGCGTGGTTCGGGGAAAGCGGGCGGACAAGCGCATGTCGGCGCGCCGGCTGTCAAGCTCGCGGCAGGCCGCTCACGCTACCTTGAGGGTCGGAATCGCGGAGACATCGAGGGAGCGAGCCGCCTCCCACAGATCGAGTTCGGCCTGCATCCGCCACCAGGCGTCAGCGCCGTCGCCGAAAAGCTTGCCCAGACGGAGGGCAGTCGCCGGCGTGACCGGCTTTCTCTCCGCCACGATGTCGTAGAGCTGCTGCCGTGAGATTCCCAGCAGGCGCGCGATCTCGGCCTTTGGAAGCCCCGTCGCCGGAATTACGATTTCCCGCAGAAGTTCTCCGGGATGCGCCGGCTTTATGGAGGCATGCCGGAGCGTTCTAGTTGCCATGGTAGTCCTCAAGATCGATCTCGACTGCGTCATCGCCACCGAAGCTGAACGTGATCCGCCAGTTGCGCGAAACGACGACCGCAAAACGGCCCGCCTGATCGCCCTTCAGCGCGTGAAATCCGAAGCCGGGCAAATTCATCTCCGCTGGCCGCCGCGCGACATCGAGGCGCGAAAGAATCAGACGCACCCGAATGCGCCAGTCAGCCCGAAGCCCCTTCTCCTCCCCGCGGGTCCAATACCGCCGGAGGACTCTGCTCCTGAAGCTCGCGATCACATGCTCTTTGTAAGCAAGTTGCTTACATTGTCAATTCGGTGCTAAACAGCAGCTCAAGGCGCGTTGGAAAAGAAATCGGCGACAGCCCCACGAAGGCGAAAGTTGCGTAGGCAGGACGTGGAAGATCACAGCATCATCACAGACACCGAGGCGCTTTCCGCGTTCTGCGCGCGCCTCGAAGGCGTCCCCTTCGTCACGGTCGACACAGAGTTCATGCGCGAGAGCACCTTCTGGGCGCAGCTTTGCCTGATCCAGATGGCGGGGCCGGACGAGGCCGCGATCATCGATCCGCTCGCGCCGGGGCTCGATCTGGCCCCCTTCTACCGGCTGATGGCGGACGCGCGCGTCATGAAGGTGTTCCATGCCGCGCGGCAGGACATCGAGATATTCGTCAAGCAGGCCGGCGCCGTTCCTCACCCCGTCTTCGATACGCAGATCGCCGCCATGGTGTGCGGCTACGGCGACCAGGTGAGCTACGACCAGCTTGTTTCCCGAGTCACCGGCGACCAGATCGACAAGTCGTCGCGCTTTACGGACTGGTCGAACCGGCCGCTCTCCGCGAAGCAGACCGCCTACGCGGTCTCCGACGTCACGCATCTCCGCGACATCTACCTTTCGCTTTCCGCGCAGCTCGCCGAACAGGACCGGACCACCTGGCTCGAAGAGGAAATGGCCATCCTCGCCGACATCGAGACCTACCGCACGCATCCCGAGGATGCCTGGCTGCGGTTGAAACTCCGCGTGAAGAAGCCGCGGCAACTCGCTGTCATGCAGGCGCTTGCGGCGTGGCGTGAGCGCGAAGCCCAGAGCCGCGACGTGCCGCGCGGGCGGGTCTTGAAGGACGATGCGATCTACGAAATCGCGCTGCAGCAGCCGCACGACGCGGAGGCCCTGGGGCGGCTGCGGTCCATTCCGCGCGGCTTCGAGCGCTCCAGCACCGCGCGGGGCATTCTCGCCGCTGCGGCGGAGGTCTATGCGTTGCCGGAGAGCGCGCTGCCCCGGCTCCCCCGCCAGCGATCGGCGCCCGAGCATGCAAGTGCTGCGGCGGAACTCCTGAAGGTGCTCCTGAAGATGGTCGCGGAGGAGCAGGGCGTTGCCGCCCGCATCATCGCGAGCACCGAGGATCTGGAGCGGATCGCCGCGGACGACGGGGCCGACGTGGCGGCCTTGAAGGGGTGGCGGAGGAAGCTCTTCGGCGATCAGGCGCTCGCCCTGAAGCGCGGCGAGCTGGCGCTTTCCATGTCGCGCCGCGGCGTCGTCGCCATGCGCTTCGACCCCGCGCCGCAAATGGCGGCGGAGTAGATCTACTTCCCGATCGCGATCGAGGCGGAAAGGCCGCCGAGCGCCGCGAACTGGCGGAGCCGGCTTTCGAGCCGAGCGCCGCGCAGGTCGCCGAGCTCGGCCGGCAGGACGAGCTCGATCGCGCTGCCTTTCTCCTTGCGCCGGATGGCCGTCCTCGGCAGCACGCCCTCGACCGCGCCGGAGACGAGGTAGGCCACGCGGAACGCGGCGGCGAGCGCCCGCGCGCTTTCCCGGTAGCGGAGCGGCGCAAGCTCGCGCAGTCCCGCCCCGAGCTCCTCGTCGGTCAGCCCGGCATGGCGGTAGTAGATCGCGAGCGCCAGGTAGGAGCGCCCCGGATGGTCTATGCCGACGAAGGCGGCGTTGGTGATGATGTTCAGGCTCTGCTCGCCGCGGTAGTCCGGATGTGCGCGCCAGCCGATATCGGCGAGCAGGCAGGCGGCCGCGCGGAGCCGCTTTTCCTCCTCGGTCTCCTCAAGACCGAGCGCCGCCATGGCGGTCGCGGTCCAGGGGATGAGTTCCTCGCCATGCCCGGGCGCGCGCGAGCGGAGGAGGTTGAGCTCCGCCGCCGCAGCGATCAGCGGGTCCGCCTTCTGCTCCTTCGCCGAAAGCTTTGCGTAGAGTAGGCCTTCGCGCAGTCCGAGCGCCGATATCGAAACCGAATCCGGCTTGCCCGCCCGCAAGACCTCCGCCAGCACCACCGCGCCGAACGGCAGGAGCACCTGGCGCTGCTTCGACACGACCGAGATGCCGGGCACCTGGTCCAGCGGCCCGCGCAGCAGGATCTTCAGGAAATCGTCGAGTTCGTCCGGATCCATCCGGTATTCGTGCATGACGTGCAGCGGATAGCCGCTGTCGTGCATGTGGAGTCGCGCGAGCGACCGCCAGGTTCCGCCGATGGCGTAGAAGACGCGGCCCTCGAGGCGGCGGATGACCTTCGAGCGCTCGATGGCATCGCGGGCAAGCTCGCGCGCCGCCTTCAGCGAGCCACCCGAACCGGCCTGCAGGCGAAGGCCGCCGAGCGGCAGGCTGTCGCCCTCGCCGGTCTCGCGGCCGTTCACGTCGATCAGTTCCAGGCTGCCGCCGCCGAGATCGCCGGCGACCCCGTCCGGGTGCTGAAAGCCGGCAACGACGCCGAGTGCCGCTATGCGCGCCTCCTCCTCGCCGGTCAGCACCTTCACCGGCACGCCGCAGATCGCCTCGACGTCGCGCATGAATTCGGCGCCGTTGGCCGCCTCGCGCATCGCCGCCGTCGCCACGACGTCAAGGTCGCTCACGCCCATCTGGCGGCAGAGCGCGGCGAAGCGGCGGAGCGCCACCCGCGTCTTCTCCATCGCGTCGGCGGCGAGCTTTCCTGATTGCGCGACGGCGGTGCCGAGGCCGGCGAGGATCTTCTCGTTGAACAGCGGAGTCGGCGAGCGGGCGAGGCGCTCGTAGACGACGAGACGCACCGAGTTCGACCCGATGTCGATGACGGCGACCGGACCGCGGCCCGCGATGCGGCCTTGCGCGCTCAGCGGCTCAACCGCGCTGGAGGGGCGAGAAAGCACGAGGCGAGGAGGATTTCAGCGATCGACCGCGGCCCGAAAGGCTCGGATTGGTCATGAAATAGCGATGGGCGTTGAACGGCTCTTCGCCTTCCTTGCGATGAATGCGCCGCGACGTGCCGTCGGGCAGCACTTCCCAGCTCTGCTCGTTGTCCTTCAGGTTCGCGACCATGATCTGGTCGAGCACCTGCATATGAACGGTCGGGTTGACCAGCGGCACGATGCACTCCACCCGCCGATCGAGGTTGCGCGGCATCAGATCGGCGGAGCTGATATAGACGAGCGCTTCGTCCGAAGGCAGCCCATGCCCGTTGCCAAAGCACAGAATTCGCGAGTGCTCGAGAAACCGCCCGATGATGGATTTCACGCGGATATTGTCGGAAAGGCCCGGGACGCGCGGTCGCAGGCAGCAGATGCCGCGCACGACGAGGTCGATCGACACGCCCGCCTGGCTGGCGCGATAAAGCGCGTCGATCATCTCGCGATCGACGAGCGAGTTGATCTTCATCCAGATTCGCGCCGGCCGTCCCGCCTCGGCGTGGGCGATCTCGGCGGCGATATGCTCGAGGATGCGGCCGCGGAGCGAGAACGGCGACACGGCGATCCGCTTCAGATCCTGCGGCGGGGCGTAGCCGGTGATGAAGTTGAAGATGCGCGCCACGTCGCGGGCAATGACCGGATCGGCGGTGAAGTAGCTCAGGTCCGTGTAAATGCGCGCCGTGATCGGATGGTAGTTGCCGGTGCCGGCGTGCACGTAGCTGACCAGCCCGCCCGCCTCGCGCCGCACGACCTGCGAGAGCTTGGCGTGCGTCTTCATCTCGATGAAGCCGTAGACCACCTGCGCGCCCGCCCGTTCGAGGTCGCGCGCCCAGCGGATATTCGCTTCCTCGTCGAAACGCGCCTTCAGCTCGACCAGCGCCGTCACCGACTTGCCGGCCTCGGCCGCCTCGATCAGCGCCTTGACGATGGGGGAATCGTTGGAGGTGCGATAGAGCGTCTGCTTGATCGCCACCACGTCCGGGTCGGAAGCGGCCTGGCGCAGGAACTGCAGCACCGCGTCGAACGACTCGTAGGGATGGTGGACGACGATGTCCTTCTGCCGGATGGCGGCGAAGCAATCGCCGCCATGCTCGCGGATGCGTTCGGGGAAGCGCGGCGCGTAGGGCTCGAACTTCAGATCCGCGCGGTCGACAGCGATGAGCTGCGAGACGTTGTCGATGGCCAGCAGCCCCGGAATGATGTGCACTTCATGGTCGGCGACATTCATCGCCCCCCGCACCACAGAGCGGAGCGAGTCCGGCATTCCCTCTTCGATCTCCAGCCTGATCACGACTCCGCGGCGGCGCTGCTTCAGGGCGCGCTCGAAGAAGCGGACGAGATCCTCGGCCTCTTCCTCCACCTCGATGTCGGAGTCGCGGATCGGCCGGAAAGCGCCCTTCCCGCTTACCTGGTAGCCGGGGAAGAGGCGCGGGATGAAAAGGCTGACGGCGTCCTCCAGCAGCACGAAGCGGAGCGCCGCGGAGCCGTTCCCGGCCGGCGGTATGGTGATGAAGCGCTCGACGCTGATCGGGATGCGCACCAGCGCCTGCATGGCGCGGCCCTTCGTGCCGGAAAGCTGAAGGGCGAGCGTGAACCCGAGGTTCGGTATGAACGGAAAGGGATGCGCCGGATCGATCGCCAGCGGGGTCAGGACGGGGAAGATCGAATCGAGGAAGTAGCTCTCCAGCCAGAGACGCTCGTCCTCGCTCAGCGTTTCCGGCGCCACGATGGCGATGCCGACATTCGCCAGCTCGTTGCGCAGCAGCTTCCAGCTTGCGTGCTGCTGCTGCACCAGCTCCGCGACCTTGGCGTCGATGGCGCGAAGTTGCTCGGCGGGCGACAGCCCGTCGTCGCTTACCGTCGCGATCAGCTCGCGCGCCTGGCCGGCAAGCCCCGCGACGCGGACCATGAAGAACTCGTCGAGGTTCTTGCCCGAGATCGACAGGAACCGCAGCCGTTCCAGCAGCGGATGGTTGGGATTCTCCGATTCCTCAAGGACGCGGCGGTTGAATTCCAGCCACGATATCTCGCGGTTGATGAAGCGTGACGGGCTCACCGCAAGCTCCGCGTCGAGGCTCACGGCCGGATGCGGCGCGATATCAGGCAAAGGCGAGATGTGCAGTGCTTCGCTCATGACGCTCGTTCCGGGACCCTCGGTCCTCTTCAGCTTCCCGTTTGTCAGTATGATGACAATCTATTGCCGATCCGCAAACTCTCTGGAAATCGCGGCGCCGGCCAATATACCCGCCGCCATCGCCCGCGTGACCCGCCGGCCGGCGGCAAGCGCCTCCGCGTCGAGCGCTTCCACCAGGGCGCTCGCGGCGCTGAGGGAGCGCTCCATCCGCGCGATGAGATAGTCGATCACCGGCTTGTCCACCGCAAGCTGGCGGTCGGCGAAGAGCTTTACAAGCACCTGGCGAAGAAGCTCGTCTTCCGGCGCGCCGAGCGTCACGGGCGCTGCCAGGCGAAGCCGCGAGCGAAGGTCCGGCAGCCCGACCTGCCAGTCGTCCGCACGGCGGCGCGCGGTCAGGAGCAGCGACCCGCCAAGCTCGCGCACGCCGTTGATGAGGTGGAAGAGCTCCGCCTCCGGCACCGCTTCCGGCGTCACGTCCTCGACAGCGATCGCGCCGCCGGGGGCGATCCGCGGAACGGCGCGATTACCAGCGAGGTCGGATGCCGGAACGATCGCGGCATTCGCCTCTGCGGCCCAGATATGCGCGAGGTGCGTCTTGCCTGAGCCCGCCGGGCCAGTGAGGAGCACGATCGGCCCCGGCCAGTCGGGCCAGCTCTCGATCAGCCGCAGCGCGACGCTGTTCGAGCCGCCCGGCATGAAATCCTCGCGCCCGTAGCTCGGCGCATGCGGCAGCGCGAGCGGCAGTTGCGACGAGCCGGTCATAAGCTGGGCGGGCCAAGTCTCGGCGGGGGACCTCCGTCCGGGTCCCGATCCAGATAGAGCCCGCTCAGCCGGTAGCGCTCCGCGGCGAAGCGGACGAGCACGCCGATCGCGGCCGTCACCGGCACGGCGAGCAGCACGCCGACAAAGCCGAACAGCGAACCGAAGGCGAAGAGCGCGAACATCAGCCAGACCGGATGCACGCCGATGCTCGATCCGACGAGCCGCGGCTGCAGGATGTTGCCCTCGATGAACTGGCCGACGGCAAACACGCCGGCGACGACCACCACCCAGATCCAGTCGGGCCAGAACTGCACCACCGCCACGCCCACCGCGAGGAAGAACCCGACGATCGAGCCGACGAAGGGGATGAAGCTGATGAGGCCGGCAATGCTGCCGATCAGGAATCCGAAGTTCAGCCCGATGATCGAAAGGGAGATGGCGTAGTAGAGCCCGAGGATGGCGCAGAGCGCGCCCTGCCCGCGGATGAAGCCGGCGATGGCGAGGTTGATGTCGCGGCCAAGCTCGCGGATCGTCTCGGCGTGCTTGCGCGGCAGCAGGGCGTCGAGACGCGCGAGCATGTGGTCCCAGTCGTAGAGCAGGTAGAAAGCGACCACCGGCGTCACCACAAGCAGGCTGACCACGCCGATCACGGCCTGCCCGCCAGCCCACACCGAGGAGACCACCGTGGCGATCCACGCCGCGCCCTGCGACACGACCTGGTCGACGCTGCCGCTGCTGCCCTGCGTGCGGAAATACTGGCCGATCCGCGTCTTGAAGAAGTGGTCGCCGAGAGACTGCAACTGCGTGGCGTAGGACGGCAGCCGCTCGAGAAATCCGGAAAGCTGCGTGACAAGCAGCGGGACGACGATCAGACCCACGAGCGCCAGTACGAGCACCGTCAGCACCACGATGGTGATCGTCGCCCAGAAGCGGCTCATCCCGGCACGCTCCAGCCGGTCGGCGATCGGGTCGAGCAGATAGGCGAGCGCCATTCCGAGGATGAACGGCAGCAGGATATCGCTGAATACCCAGAGGAAGAGCAGCAGGAAGAGCAGCGCTCCGAGCCAGAAGATCAGCTGCGTGCGGAAGTTCATGCGTCGCTTCCGGAGACATGGCCGGGACCACCGGCCATATGGCGAACCCACTCGACCAGGTACGCACCGGCGGAGGCAATGGTCAGGAGCGCGACGGCCGCGATCGTCAGCGTGATCAGCGGCTCGAAGATGGTCACGCCGGAGCTGTCGCCGAGCACGAAAGCCAGGAGCACGATCTGCGCCGTCGTGTTGACCTTCGAGACCCAGAGGGGCTTCACGGCCATTGGGCTGCCCAGCATGTAGGCGAGAAGCATGCCGCCGATGATGAAGAGATCGCGGCTCACCACAAGCACAATCAGCCACGCCGGCAGCGTGCCCTTGAAGCCGAGGGTGCAGAAGACCGAGACGAGCAGCGCCTTGTCCGCGACCGGGTCGAGGTAGGCGCCGAGCACCGACGCGGCGTTGAACCGCTTGGCGATGAAGCCGTCGGCCGCATCCGACAGTCCGGCCAGGATGAAAACCACGGTCGCCTCGACGAAGCGGTCGGCGATCATCAGCCAGACGATCAGCGGCACCCCGATGAGGCGCGCAATCGTGATGAAATTCGGTAGCGTCAAGGCAAGGACCTGACTGTGCCGTCCTGGCGTGGACAAGAACTCAAGAGAGACGGATCTGCGGTCGTTCTTGCAATCCCCCCGCTGGCACTCTAGGCGCTAGCCGCTATGGGGGAGCAGCGCAATACCCTGACCTACCGGCAGGCGGGCGTCGATATCGACGCCGGCAACGCCCTCGTCGACCGGATCAAGCCGGCCGCGGCGGCGACATCCCGCCCTGGCGTGCTCGGCGGGCTTGGCGGCTTCGGTGCGCTTTTCGACCTGAAAGCCGCCGGCTTCCGCGACCCGATCCTCGTTTCCACGACCGACGGCGTCGGCACCAAGCTGAAGATCGCCATCGATTGCGGCGAGCACCGCACGATCGGTATCGACCTGGTCGCGATGTGCGTGAACGACCTCGTGGTGCAGGGCGCCGAGCCGCTCATCTTCCTCGATTATTTCGCCTCCTCCGCACTCGATGTGGAGACCGCCGCGAGGGTGATCGAGGGCATCGCCGAGGGCTGCCGCATCGCGGGCGCCGCGCTTGTCGGCGGCGAGACCGCCGAGATGCCCGGGCTCTACCGCAGAGGCGACTACGACCTCGCGGGCTTTTCGGTCGGCGCGGTGGAGCGCGACCGCACTCTTCCCCGCGATGTCGCGACCGGCGACATCATCCTCGGCCTTGCCTCCAGCGGCGTGCATTCGAACGGGTTCTCGCTCGTCCGCCGTGTCGCCGAGATGGCGGGCCTGCGCTGGTCGGACCCGGCGCCCTTCGCGCCCGCGACAACCCTCGGCGCGGCGCTGCTGACGCCCACCCGCATCTACGTCCGCTCCTGCCTCGCCGCGATCCGCGAGACGGGCGCCGTGAAGGCACTCGCGCACATCACCGGCGGCGGACTGGTCGAGAACATCCCGCGCGTGCTTCCGGACGATCTCGCCGCCGAGATCGACCTTGCCGCGATCAAAGTTCCGCCGGTGTTCCGCTGGATCGCCGGCCCGGTTGCGCACGCGGAGATGCTGCGCACCTTCAACTGCGGCATCGGCATGATGCTGGTCGTCGATCCCGGCGCCGCCGCGAACGTCCGCGCGCTGCTCGAGGCGGAGGGCGAAACCGTAACCCTGCTTGGGCGGATCGCCGTGCGGGAAAAGACTCCCGTGGTCTTTGCCGGCACACTTGCTCTCGATGGCTGAGCCACGGCGGAAGACGGCCGTTCTCATCTCCGGTCGCGGCAGCAACCTCGCCGCGCTGATTGCAGCGGCGAAGGCCGAGAACTATCCGGCCGAGATTGCACTCGTCCTCGCCGACAATCCCGAGGCGGGTGGTCTCGCCGCCGCGCGCAACGCCGGCATTGCCTCCGCGGCGGTCGACCGGAGCCGGTTCGAGACGAAGGCGGCGTTCGAGGCCGCGCTCGATGCCGCACTCCGGGCCGCTGGGATCGACCTGGTCTTGCTCGCCGGCTTCATGCGGCTGCTCACGCCGCAATTCGTCGAGGCGTGGCGCGACAGGATGCTGAACATCCACCCCTCGCTCCTCCCGCTCTTCCCCGGCCTTCACACGCACGAGCGGGCGCTTGCGGCCGGCGTCCGCGTGCATGGCGCGACGGTGCATTTTGTCCAACCCGAAATGGATACAGGCCCGATCGTGGCGCAGGGCGTCGTGCCGGTGCTCCCCGGCGACACGCCGGAGACGCTTGCGGCACGCGTTCTCGGCGTCGAGCACCGGCTCTATCCGCTGGCGCTGAAGCTCGTGGCGGGCGGCCGGGCACGGGTGGTGGAGGAACAAGTCGTCATCGACGGAGAGAAGTTCGCGACCGGCGCCAGCCTGCTCTCGCCGTCGGACTAGGCGCTCGCCGTGCGCAGCACGCTGGCGTTCCAGACCAGCACGAAGAGCAGGATCAGCGCGATCGCCTGATGCAGCAGCGCGAGCGGCGCCGGCACGACGTTGACGAGAGTCGCGATTCCGACAGCCACCTGGGTCAGCACGAGCGCCATCAGGAACGTGGCGCGCCCGCGCGCGGCGCTCCCCGCGCGCCGCATCGCCACGCCGTAGGCGAGGATCGCGGCGGCGAGCACATAGCCGCCGATCCTGTGATTGAACTGGATCGCGGTTATGTTGTCGAAGACGTTCAGCCATAGCGGCTGTATCGCACCTAGCCCGTGCGGGAGGAGCCGGCCGTCCATCAGCGGCCAGGTGTTGTAGGTGAGGCCGGCGTGGTGCCCGGCGACCAGCCCGCCGAGGGCGATCTGCAGGAAGGCGAGAACCACGATGGCGCGCGCAGCGAAGCGTTCGCCAGGGCGATCCGTGGTCTCACGTTCGGCACCGCCGAGCTTGACGAACATCGCGACGACCGCCGCGAAGAACAACGAGGCAAGCACCAGATGCAGCGCAAGCCGGATCGGCTCGACCGCCACCATCCCCGGCTTCAGCCCCGAAGCCACCATCACCCAGCCGACCACCCCTTGCGTCCCGAGCAGGAGACCCATCGCGGCAAGGAGGGCGATCACCCTCCCCGGCACGGTTCGCCGCACGGCGAACCAGAGGAACCCGGCGATGTAGACCAGCCCGATGAAGCGGCCGAGCTCGCGGTGCGTCCATTCCCACCAATAGATCGTCCGGAACGCTTCGAGGCTCATGCCCTGGTTCAGGAGATCGTACTGAGGGCTTTGACGGTAAAGCGTGAACGCCTTCTGCCAGGCTGCATCGCCGAGCGGCGGGAGGGAACCCGCGACGAGGTTCCACTCGGTGATGGAGAGACCGGATTCGGTCAGCCGGGTCGCACCGCCGATCAGCACCATGGCGAAGACGAGGAGGATCAGGACGAGCAGCCACCGCCGCACCGCGACGACGCGCTCGCCGGCGATGTCCTCGGCGGCCCCGTCGGAGTGAAGCGGCAGCGCAACCATGGCCGCCTCTTAGGAGCCGCGGCCCGAGGGAGCAAGCGGCGGCGGCGCGACACCGGGTCGCGAACGGTGCGGCTTGCCGTGATAAGGAGAGCGCAATAGGTGGGCTGAGGGAGAAGCCATGCCGGATCGCGTCAGAAAGCTTGTCGGGACCGTGGTGCTCGTCGCCTTCGTCTGCGTCTACGCACTCATCGCCATGACAATAGCGGCGGCGAAGCTCCCCGGCACGTCGGGCCTGACGCAGCTTGTCTACTTCGTCGTCGCCGGGCTCATCTGGGTCATCCCGGCCGGCGCCCTTGTCACCTGGATGGTAAAGCCCCGCAACGGAGGGGCTTAGCGCATTTTCATCACCTGGTTCCGGAGCCTCCAGAGCCCCGACGTCAGGAGCACATCGTAGAACCGCGCGTGCTGGAAGAAGCCGTTGACAGACACTCTCGGCAGCCCGTGCGACCACCCGTTGGAGGGCATGTAGCCCGGCCGCGTCGTGAACGAAGCGGCGAGTCCCGCCTGCTCCGCGAGTTTCGCTTCGCGCAGCCCGGCCGCTCGCAGGCCGCCGTATGGAAACGCAATGCTCCGCGGGCGCGTGCCGATCTCCGCGGCGATCCTGTCCACGCTCTCCTTGATCTCCCGCAGCGCGGCGTCCGCCGGCAGCCGCGCGAGGGACGCGTGCGTCATCGTGTGCGCGCCGATGGAGCAGAGCGGATCGGCCGCGATGGTGCGGAGCTCCCGCCAGTCCATCACCAGTTCGGCGGCAAGCCTGGCAAGATCCAGCCCCTGAGCGCCCGCGAGCGCGCGGATAGTCACGCGCTGCCGGGTTTCATCAACGTCAGTGATCAGCCATGTCCGCCAGGCGTTGAACATGGCGAGCTTTTCCGCCGGCGTCCGTGTCGGAACACGCGTGGAGACTCCGTCGCCGGGCGGTGCGAAGGACTCCGCGCCGGCGATGATCCGCTCCAGCGCCTCCCACCAGAGTTCGGCAGTCCGGTCGGAGAAGCCGGGGCAGACGTAGATCGTGAACGGCACGCCGTGTTTGCGGAACACCGGCAGGGCATGCTCGGCGTTGTTGCGATAGCCGTCGTCGAGGGTCACCGCGATCCGCCGCGGATCGGGTGCGCGGCGAGAGTCCGGCACGATCTCCTCGACCGGCACGAAGCGCCATCCCCGCTTTATGAAGTGCCCGAGGAAACGGTCGAGGAAGTCGGGCGTGATCGAGAGCAGGCCGTTCGGGTCAAAGGCCACGCCCCTGTCCGGTCGCACATGATGAAGCGTGACGACGAAGCCCGACGCGTCAGCCGCCTTCGGCAGCCAGAACGGCGCGCCCGTAAGCGAAAGCGCCTCGAGGGCGGCGCGGATCAGGGCGTGGCGGTGCATGGAGCCGGCACAAGCTGGATACTCAGGCCGCCGCGCTTTCTTCCTGATCGCCGAGATCGAAGTCGCTGGTGTAGCGCACGATGATCGCGCTGTGCGCGCCGCGCGCCAGCACGAAGTCATAGAGCTCGGTGCGCAGCGACTCCGTCGTCTCCGGACCGCAGACAATCGCCGCGATGTCCGGACGGATGTATTCGTCCGGCCAGTCTTCCACCTTGTCCGCGACGATGATCACCCGGTCGTAGGTATGGGTCAGCGCGCCGATGACGAGCCGCATGCGCTGCATCGGCGTGTCCTTCGTGAGCGAGCCGAGCGGGATGACGTGGACACGAGCCGTGTCGTCGCGCTGGATGACCTCGCCGAAGGCAGCTTCGCCCATGAGGAGATCCCCGAGGCCCGGGCGCTCATGTCCAAGCACGTCAGAGGCAACGCCTCCGACGTCGACAAGGACGCAACGCACCTTCTGCTTGGCGGCATGCCGCGCCGCGGCGAAGGCGATCTTGGCTGCGCCCTCCCCACCTTCCGCGCCCGCGAACAACGCCAGCCGCACCGATGAATTGGTGAGGATTTCCGCCAGTCCCGCGGTGCCTGTCTTGGGCGCTTCCGGCTCGACCGCAACGGGCTCCGGCGCGGCGGCAACGGGCTCCGGCAGCGGCTCCGGCTCCTCGTCCGCTAGCCGCTCGCTTTCAGAGGTCGCAGGCGGCGTCTGGTCGAGCAGCTCGGTCGCGAGCGCCATGTCGGACGCGCCGGTCGGGTCGCGATCCAGCTCTGGCCCTGACTCGGGTTCCGGTTCCAATTCTGCTTCGAGCTCGGGCTCTGCATGCCCCATCGGCTCTCCGGAGGCCGGCACAATCCTGACATCGTCGTCGCCGGCCGCCACTTCCGCCGGCTGCAGCGGCTTCGCATCGCCGTCCGACATGCCCGCGCCGATGACGCGGAAAGCCCGGCCCGACATGAACTCCGACAGCAGCACGATGGCCGAGGAAAGGAGCAGCATGGCGATCGCCGCAGCCACCGTCAGCATCGTCTTCTTCGGGAAGGACGGCTGGGTCGGCGCGACGGCGCGCGAGATGATGCGCGCGTCGGCCGGAAGATAGTTGGCGTCGGTGCGCGCGGAGGCCTCGCGGTAGCGCGTCAGGAACGATTCGAGCAGCTCGCGCTGCGCCGCGGCCTCACGCTGCAGCGCCCGTAGCTCGATGCCCTGGTCGTTCGACTGGGAGACTTCGCCCTTCGCTTCGTTGAGGCTCTTGACCAGCGATTCCTCGCGCGCCTTGGCGACGAGGGCTGCGGTCTTCAGGGATTCGAGAACCTTGCCGACCTCGTCGTGGATCTGTCCGTCGAGGCTCGCGAGCTGTTCCTGCAGCGCGCGGATGCGTGGATGCGTCGGAAGCAGCGTCGTCGAGAGGTCGGCGATCTGCGCGCGCAGCGCCCCCTGCCGTTCCTGCAGTCGCTGGATGAGCTGCGAATTCAGGACTTCCTCCGACGCGTCGGGCGCGCCGCCCTGGGTGAGCAGCTGGCCCACGAGCTGCGACCGCGCTTCGGCTTCGGCACGCGCGGCCCGGGCGCGCGCAAGCTCCGCGTTGATCTCGCCAAGCTGCTGCGTCGAGAGGTTCGTCGCGTCGGCGCCGGGCGCCGTTCCCGTGCCGGTCTGATCGACATCGAAGAGCCCGTGCTTCTGCCGGTAGTCGGCAACCGCCTGCTCCGCCTCGGCCACTTTCCCGCGCAGCCGCTCGATCTCCTGCTGCAGCCATTCGGTCGCAGCGACGGCGGATTCGCGCTTCGAGCTCTGCTGCAGGTCGACGAACGAGTCCGCGACAGTCTCGGCGACCTCGGCCGCGAGCTTCGGATCGGAAGCGGAGAACTCCACGCCGATGACGCGCGACTGAAGCAGCGGATAGACGGAGAGATGGCTGAAATAGCTGTCCATGACGCGCTGGCGGATCGTCGAATCGGTGGGATTTTCTCCAATGCCGATTGCCACCAGCACGGAGCGCAGCAGCGACGCCCGCCGGGCGGGGTCGAACTCGGCGCGGTGGGTAAGATCGAGCTTGTCGATCACCGCCTCGGCGATCCCGCGCGACTTCAGGACCTCCACCTGGCTCTGGATGGCCGATGTATCGAAGTCGGTAGACGGAACGCCGGAATCGCCGGGTGGCCGAGTCAGAGGCGATTCGCGCGCCTCGATCAGAATGCTCGTATCCGCGGTGTAGAGCGGATCGACAAAGCCCAGGCCGACATAAGTGGCGATTGCGGCCGCAACCGTCAGAAACCCGATCAGCCATGCCTTGCGCCAAAGGCCGCGCCACAAGGCACGGACATCGAGCTCGGTTTCCCCAATTTGCGCCATGCGCGACTCCCGCAGTCCTCGGGGAAATCTAGACAGAGTCATGGTTAGGAGGACGTTAACGCCCCGGAATTATCGTTAGGCAGGATTAGCGGTGCATTAACCATGAGGCGGCAATTTGATGCGTAGAGTCGCATCTCGGTCGGCCGGGTGAAGTCCATGATTCGCTTGAATATTCTCGCCACGCTTGTCGTCGCCGGCTGGGCCTCGATTCTCGCCGGCTGCACGGATCGCGCACCGCTTGCGGAGCCCGCGACGGTCGGCTCGGGCCCCTATGTACTAGGTACCGGGGACCGGCTCCGAATCGTCGTCTACGAGCAGCCCAGCCTCACCAATCTCTATGAGGTGGATACGTCCGGGCGGATCTCCATGCCCCTCGTCGGCGATATCGAGGCGAGCGGAGCCACCGTCGACGAGCTGTCGCACCGCGTCGAGGCGAAGCTCGCCTCCGGCTTTCTGCGCCAGCCGAATGTCACGGTCGAGGTCGCCACCTACCGGCCGTTCTTCGTGCTCGGCGAAGTCGGCAGCCCCGGGCAATTCACCTACGTGCCCGGCCTGACCGCGGAGATGGCGGTGGCGGTGGCCGGCGGCTTCACCGACCGCGCCAACAAGCGCGTCGTGCGCGTCAGCCGCACGGTCAACGGCAAGCTTTATGAATCGCGCATGCCGGTGGTCGAGCCCATCCGCCCGGGCGACACGATCTACGTTCCCGAGAGCCTCTTCTAAGGAAATCGGTAACCCTAAGGATCGGATAAAATTGATTATGCCGGTGTGGCGGGTCACCTGCTCTCCGCGGGGGACTTGAGGCGGTCCGAGGCAATGGCGATAACCGATACCAGCGGTCCTTTCGGAGCGAACGACGCCGCACTGCTGCGCGCGCTTCCGGCCGGCCGCACGCCGCTGAACGTTGCCGCCGCACAGGTCGCATCCACCCTCAAGCACCGCTTCATCACGCCCGGCATGCTTTCCGGACTGGCGCGGCTGGCGGATTTTCTCGGCCTCGTGCTGCTCAGCTTCGTGATCTTCTCCGTCTACGTCGACCAGAACGACGCCGGCAACGCCGGCTACTGGATCGCTTCGCTGCTGTTGCCGGCGGCGACCGTAATCCTGATCGGCTCGATCCATGGCTATGCCATCGGCGACTACCGCCGCACGCTGGTCAAGGTCAGCCGCGGCGCTGCCGTCTGGGCCGGACTGTTCGGCGGCTTCACGCTGGTCCTCTTCTTCCTGAAGATGGGCGATTCCTTTTCACGGGTCTGGCTCGCGATCTGGTTTCTCGGCGGCATCGCGGTGCTGGTGGCGCTCCGCATGCTGGTCGGCCGGATGGTGGCGAGCTGGCGCAAGGCGGGTATCCTGGAGCGCCGCGCGGTGCTGGTCGGAGGCGGCCCGGAGGCGGTCGCGCTCATCCGGGCGCTCCGCGACGAGCCCACCAACGACATCCGCATCTGCGGCATCTTCGACGACCGCTCCAGCGACCGCGTCCCCGCGATGGCCGAAGGCTTGCCGCGCCTCGGGCGCATCGACGAGTTGCTGGAGTTCGGCCGGCAGGCGGAAGTCGACATGCTGATCGTCGCATTGCCGATGGCCGCCGAGAACCGCCTCATCCAGCTCATGAAGACGCTCTGGGTCCTCCCAGTCGACATCCGCCTCTCGGCGGGATCGAGCCGGCTGCGCTTCCGGCCGCGCTCCTATTCCTATGTCGGCACGGTTCCCTTCCTCGACCTCTACGACAAGCCGATCGCCGACTGGGACCGCGTGGCGAAATCGTGCTTCGACCGCATCGTCGGCGCGATCCTGCTCGTGCTCCTCGCGCCGGTGATGCTCGGCGTGGCGCTCGCCATCAGGCTCGACAGCCCCGGCCCGGTGCTCTTCCGGCAGAAGCGCTACGGCTTCAACAACGAGCTGATCGAGGTCTTCAAGTTCCGCTCGATGTACGCGAACCAGACGGACCAGAACGCCGCCAAGCTCGCCACCCGCAACGATCCGCGCATCACGCGTGTCGGGGCGTTCATCCGCAAGACCAGCCTCGATGAGCTGCCGCAGCTCATCAACGTCGCGGTGAAGGGCAACCTCTCGCTCGTCGGCCCGCGCCCGCACGCGCTGCAGGCGAAGGCCGCCGATCGGCTCTACGAGCAGGTCGTCGACGGCTACTTCGCCCGGCATCGCGTCAGCCCCGGCATCACCGGCTGGGCGCAGGTCAACGGCTGGCGCGGCGAGACCGACACGAAGGAGAAGCTCGAGCGGCGCGTCGAGCACGACCTCTTCTACATCGAGAACTGGTCGGTCATGTTCGACCTCTACATTCTCATGCTCACGCCGTTCCGGCTGCTGAACACGGAGAACGCCTTTTGACCTTCGCCTCGGTCGCCCCGGAGCATCTCGCGGCGCGGCCGACCGGGATCCCCGCCAGGGCGATCGCGGCGGGCCTGCTGTGGCTGGCGATATTCCTCGGCGGCTTCGTCGTCTTCGAGCCCGCCCCCTACGATCTCTTCCTGGCTTTGCTCATTCCGGTCTGGATGCTCTCCGGCACGCCGATCCCGCGCGCCTGCGGACCGCTCTTCGTGTTGATGCTTCTCTTCCTCGCTGGCGGTCTCATGGCGTCGACGCAGGCGAGGAATTTCTCCACCCAGCCTGTCTACTACGCAGTCACAGCCTTCCTCGCCTTCAGCGCATGCTTCTTCGCCTGCCTGATCGCGGAGAAGCCGGGGCGGATCGACACCATCGTCAGCGCCTGGATCGCAGCGGCGCTGATGACGACGCTCCTCGGTGTGCTCGGCTATATCGGGCTGACCGGCGACCTCTTCGTGAAGTTCGGCCGCGCCACCGGCGGGTTCCAGGACCCGAACGTGTTCGGCCCGTTCCTGATCTTCCCGTTCGTGATGCTGGTGCGCCGCGCGCTGACGCGGCCCCTTGGCGAAGCGTTCGTCTCTGGCCTCCTCGCCCTGGTGGTGTTCGTTGGAATCTTCCTATCCTTCTCGCGTGCAACATGGGGGCTCAGCGTTATCGCGACGCTCCTGACCGGCCTGCTCCTCTTCGCAACCGCGCAGAGCGCCAAGGCGCGCGCACGCTTTGTGGCGCTCGGGATCGTCGGGACCGTCGTCATCGCGATCTTCGTCGGCGCGGCGCTCACGATTCCCGCCGTCTCGAAACTCTTCGAGGATCGCGCGCAACTCGAGCAGAACTACGATTCCGGTCACCTCGGCCGCTTCCAGCGCCACGCGATCGGCTTCAACATGATGCTCGACCATCCGCTCGGCATCGGGGCGATCGAGTTCGGCCGCACCTTTGGCGAGGATGAGCACGACATCTGGCTGAAGACCTTGACCAGCTACGGCTGGCTCGGCTTCGGCGCGTATTTCTCGCTGGTGATCTGGACGCTCGCCGCCGCGTTCCCGCTGGTGTTCCGGACCAGTCCGCTGCAGGGGGTGACGCAGGTCGCCTACATCGTCTTCCTCGGCCACATCCTGATGGCGACGGTCATCGACATCGACCACTGGCGACACGTCTACCTGCTCTTCGGCATCCTCTGGGGCGCCATCGCCGCCGACCGCGCCGCCGGGCAGACCCGCCTCGCTGCGTGGCTCCGACCTCGAACCGCAGCGCCTACCGCAACGTCGTAGCGGCGTCCCGGTTCGCCAGCCGCCGCGGCAAGGTCACCACGGCGCGCAGCCCGGGGAGAGCATCCTCAAGCGAGAACGTGCCGCCATACGCCTCCGCCGTCTCGGCGACGATCGCGAGGCCAAGCCCGGTGCCGCCGGACTGCAGGTCGAGCCGCACGCCGCGCTTCAGCACCATCTCCCGTTCCGCCTCGGGAATTCCCGGTCCGTCGTCCACCACGGCGATCTCGACCGAGTTGAGGAGCTCCCGGGCGGTCAGCGTGACGCTCGATGCGGCGAAGCGGCTGGCGTTCTCGGCGAGGCTGCCGAGCATCTCCACGAGATCCGCTTCGTCGATCGCCGCCTTAAGGTCTTCCGGCATCGCGACGCTGAACGTCAGCTCCTGACCGCGCGGCGTCCTTGCGAGAACGCCGACGACGCTTCTCGCCGCGGCGGCGAGGTTCGTCTCCGCCGCGTCCGCGACCGCCGCGCCGCCGATGCGGGCGCGCGCCAGCTGCCGGTCCACATGGCGTCGAAGCGTGGTGGCGACTGCGTCGATCTCGTCGGCGAGGAGCACCTCCCCCCTCTCGCGCAGCGTCCGCACGTCCGCGGCGAGCACCTGCAGCGGCGTCTTCATGCCATGCGCAAGATCGGCGGCGAGCGCGCGCGCCTTTCCAACGCTGCGCTCGCGCGCCGCAAGCAGGCTGTTGATCTCGGCGACGAGAGGCTGGATTTCTGTCGGCACCGCCGAGGAGAGGCGCGTCGAAGAGCCGTTGGCGATATCGGCTACCGCCTTTCGCAGGCGTCCGAGCGGCGCAAGGCCGACGGACACCTGCAACCACAACGCCGCGATCAGAAGCGCCGCAAGCACCGCCAGCGACGGGATGGCGTCCGCAGCGAAGGCGTTGGAAGCCGCACTAATCTCCCTGTGATCGGTCGCCACCGTTATGCGCAGCGCCCGCTCGCCGCCCGGCGTCGCGATCCGCACTTCGCGGACGATGGCGCGGAGCAGCACGCCCTGCGGTCCGATGAATTCCTGCCGTGCCTCGCCCGTTGCGGCGGACTTCGCCGCGACGGTGATCGCCGAATCCCAGAGCGAGCGCGAGCGTTCGAGAATAGTCCCGTCGGCGGCTTCCACCTGCCAGTAGAGGCCCGACAGCGGCCGGTCGAAGCGCGGATCGGTCGGCGGATTGGCAATCGTCACCGCGTCGCCCGTTACGGTGATGCCGGCGATGATCAGGTTCGCATGCACTTCGAGCTCGCTGTCGACGCGCCGTTCGACATGCCGCTCGAAGAGATAGCTCAGGCCGAACTCCGCGGCCGCGAGCGCCGAGACAACCCCGATCACGGCCGCGACAAGCAGCCGGAACCGGATCGACCCGGGCCTCATGCCGGCTCGCCGGATACGAAATAGCCGAAGCCGCGCCGCGTCTCGATGATGTCGGCCGCAAGCTTGCGGCGCAGCCGCGCCACGATGACCTCGACGGCATTCGTATCGCGGTCGTGCTCCATGTCGTAGAGGTGCTCCGCAAGCTCCGTCGCCGGGACGACGCGCCCGGCGTGGTGCATCAGATACGAGAGAAGCCGGAACTCGAGCGGCGACACACCGATCGGAACGCCGCGCACCGTGACCCGCATCTGGCGCGCGTCGAGCGACACCTCTCCCGAGGTCAGCACCGGCGCGAGCTGCCCGACGGTGCGGCGCAGCACGGCGCG
>JBBQVL010000007.1:0-88700 GCA_038211615.1 Hyphomicrobiales bacterium | reverse complement strand
CGGGAAGATCGGGCGCGGCGCGGAGGCTTTCGAAGGCTCAGTGTTTGCGCTCCGTCTCGATGAGTGAGCCTTCCGCATGAGCCGTGTCCCGATCGTCTTCATCCGGCACGGCGAGACCGACTGGAACAGGGAATTCCGCTTCCAGGGTCAGCGCGACATTCCGCTGAATGATCACGGCCGGCGGCAGGCGGCGCGGAACGGCGGCGCCGTCGCGAGCATCCTCGCGGACGGCGCGTGGCGCATCGTCGGCTCGCCGCTTGGGCGAGCGCTCGAGACGATGCGGATCGTGCTGGAGGCCGCGGGGCAGAGCGATCATCCCTTCACCCTCGATCCGGTGCTGAAGGAAGTGAATTATGGCGACTGGGAAGGGATGACGCTTCCCGAGATCGAGCAACGCCTGCCGGATCAGTTGCGGGCGCGCGACGCAGATAAATGGGGCTATGTCCCGCCGAACGGCGAGAGCTATGCCAATCTCGCTGACCGGACCGCCGTCTGGCTGAAGACCCTCGACGGTCCGACAGTCGTCGTCGCGCACGGGGGCGTACTTCGGGCGCTGATGTATCTCCTCGCCGGCCTTCCGGCGCACGACGCGCCGCATCTCGCGGTGCCGCAGGACCGGGTGATCCTATTCACCGCGAAGTCGGTGCTGACGATCTGAATTTGACGCTCCAGCCTTGCCCGCCTACACGTCTCGCGGGCCTGGATCGAATGTCGCACAACACCTTTGGCCATCTTTTCCGCGTGACCACCTGGGGCGAGAGCCACGGGCCGGCGATCGGCTGCGTGGTCGACGGGTGTCCGCCGAAAATCCCGATCTCGGAAGCGGAGATCCAGGCCTACCTCGACAAGCGGCGGCCGGGCCAGTCGCGCTTCACCAGCCAGCGGCGCGAGCCGGATACCGTCAAGATTCTTTCCGGCGTGTTCGAGGACGAGACGACCGGCGGGCTCGTGACGACGGGCACGCCGATCTCGCTGATGATCGACAACGTCGACCAGCGCTCGAAGGATTATTCGGAGATCCGCGAGAGCTATCGGCCCGGCCACGCCGATTGGACCTACGACACGAAATACGGCATTCGCGACTATCGCGGCGGCGGGCGCTCTTCGGCGCGCGAGACGGCGATGCGCGTGGCGGCGGGAGCCATCGCGCGGAAAATCGTGCCGGGGCTTTCGGTGCGCGGCGCGCTTATCAGAATAGGCGAGATCGCCATCGACCGCGCGCGTTGGGACTGGAACGAGGTCGACAGGAACCCCTTCTTCTCCCCTGACGCGGAGGCGGCGGCGAGGTGGGAGCCGTATCTCGACGATATCCGCAAGGCTGGCTCCTCGGTCGGCGCGGTGGTCGAAGTGGTCGCCGATGGCGTGCCCGCGGGCATCGGCGCGCCGATCTATGCAAAGCTCGACCAGGACATCGCCTCCGCGCTGATGTCGATCAATGCGGTGAAGGGCGTCGAGATCGGTAACGGCTTCGGCGCCGCGGAGATTCGCGGCGAGGAGAACGCCGACGAGATGCGGATCGGGAACGACGGCAAGCCGGTGTTCCTCTCCAACAATGCCGGCGGCATCCTCGGTGGCATCGCGACCGGCCAGCCGGTGGTGGCGCGCTTCGCGGTGAAGCCAACCTCTTCGATCCTGACGCCGGTGAGGGGGATCACGCGCTCCGGCGGCGACATCGATCTCGTGACCAAGGGCCGGCACGATCCCTGCGTCGGCATCCGCGCGGTGCCGATCGGCGAGGCGATGCTCGCCATCGTTATCGCCGATCATTATCTGCGGCATCGCGCGCAGATGGGCGACGTCCGCTAGAGGGTCTTCGGCATCTCGAAGCGCGAGAGGCGGAAGGCTTCGATGTCGTGCCGGGTTCCGCCACCCAGGGCGAGATCGGCCAGAATCTCGCCGATCGCAGGCGCGTATTTGAATCCGTGACCCGAGCAGGGCGACGCGATGACGATGCGCTCGTCCCCGGGAAGCCTGTCGATGATGAAATCACCATCGGGCGTGTTGGTGTAGATGCAGGTCTCGGTCCGCACGATCGGGCCATCGAGAACGGGAATGTGCCGCGCGAGCACGCGACGCGCCGACACTCCGTCGCACTCGTCGCCGTCCTGCCGCGCTTCGTCGGCGCTGGCGAGCCTGCGGCCGGGGATATGGGATGCGGCCTTCACGCCCGACCCGTTGAAGTCGGGAAAGCCGTAGCAAAGGTCCTCGGAATCATAGAGCGCAAAGACCGGAAAGCGCTCAGGCCTGAAAAGCCCGGCCGGCTTCGCCCCGAACCAGAGCTGCACTTCGCGCGTCAGCGTGAGAAGCGATCCGAGCGGCGGCACCAGATCGGCGATCCAGGGCCCCGCCGCGATGATCAGCCTTTCCGCCTCAACCGGGCCTGCTTCGGTGGCCACGACGATCGAGGCAGGCCGAGGCTCGATGCCCAGCACCTTCGTCGGGAAGCGCAGTTCGGCGCCTGAAGCCCTGGCCACGTCCAGGAAGCATCGAATGGCAAGCTCCGGACGCAGGAAGCCGCCATCGTTCTGAAACACGGCGCGCCAATCGCCCGGCAGCCGGAACGCCGGAAACCGCTCGGCCACCCCACGGCTCGTCAGGATCTCGTGGGCGAGGTCGTTGTCGGTCGACGCCTGCAGCGACTTCGCGAGGTTCTCGGAATCCTCAGGGCCGCATTCGAGTATTCCGGTTGCGGTCAGGATAGTCTCGCCTGTGGCGTGCTCCAGCCGCCGCCACCCGGCGAGCGCCTCGCGTGCGAGGTTGCAGTAGTGCGGGCCTTCGAAGTGCGCGAGCCGGAATGCGCGACTCTCGCCGTGCGACGAGCCGCGGGCATGCCCGGGCTCGAACTGGTCCAGCCCGACGACACGCTTGCCGCGCCGTGCAAGCTCTGAAACCGCCGCACTCCCCATCACCCCAAGCCCGATCACCGCGACGTCGAACACCCCATCCTCCCGCACAGGCAGCGCGCCCTCGCCATCGCCGCCGCCGACCATTATCCCGTTCGCAGCGTGGGCGCGAACGCCAGGCGATGGATCGGACATGACGAAGAGCGATTTCGAAGTCGTCGTAATCGGTGGCGGGGCGGCGGGGATTGCCGCCGCGCGCCGCCTCCACGATTGCGGGGTGGACTGCCTGCTGGTCGAATCGCGCGACCGGCTGGGCGGCCGCGCCTTCACGATGCAGGCAGGCGGCTATCCGGTCGACCTCGGATGCGGCTGGCTGCATTCGGGCGACCGCAATCCCTGGACCGGCATCGCCGCAGAGCAGGGCCGGACGATCGACCGGACGCCGCCGCCCTGGATGCGGCCCTCGCTGCCGATAGGCTTTCCGCTCGGCGAGCAGGAGGCGTTTCGGGATGCTCTGCTTGGCTTCCACGAGCGAATGGGAGAGTTCCCCGAGACCGGTCCGGACGTGCCGGCCGCGTCTCTGCTTGAGCCTGGAAATCGCTGGAACGGATTGATCGGCGCTGTCGGGACGTATCTGAGCGGCACCAGCCTTGATCGCCTCTCGACGCGGGATTTTGCCCGCTACGACGACAGCGGCATCAACTGGCGCGTGGTCGCGGGCTACGGGACGGCAATCGCCGCGCATGCCGGAAGCGTGCCGGTGAGGCTCGGGTGCGCGGTCCAGCGGATCGACCGCACCGGACCTCGCCTGCGGATCGAGACGGCCGAGGGCGTTCTCGCGGCCGACGCGGCGATCGTCACCGTCTCAAGCAACCTCATCGCCGCGGAGGCGATCCGCTTCACGCCGGCCCTGCCGGACAAGCTCGAGGCGGCGAGCGGACTGCCGCTCGGGCTCGCCGACAAGCTCTTCCTATCGCTCGAGGGCGCGGAAGAGTTCGAGGCGGACACCCGTCTGTTCGGCCGCACCGACCGGGCTGGAACCGGCGCATATCATGTGCGGCCCTTCGGCCGGCCGATGATCGAGGCCTACTTCGGCGGTCCGCTGGCGCGCGAGCTGGAGGCGAAAGGAGAGCCGGCGTTCCTCGACTTTGCGGTGGGCGAGCTGACGGGGTTGCTCGGCAGCGATTTTGGACGCCGCGTAAAGCCGATCGGGACGCACCTGTGGGATGGCGATCCATTCGCGCGCGGCTCCTATTCTGCTGCGCTGCCCGGCAGGGCCGATGGGCGAGCGGTGCTCGCGGCGCCGGTGGAGGATCGGCTGTTCTTCGCCGGAGAGGCATGCTCGGTAAACGACTATTCCACCGCCCACGGCGCCTACCTGACTGGCATCGCGGCAGCCGAGGCGGCGCTCGCGGCGAAGCGCGCCCTGCGCTAGGTCAGGTCGCCAGCGGCTCGAAGCGGCCGGCGGGCGCCGCGTCGAGTTCCGCCCAGTCGATCTCCTCCTCCACGCGGTGGTAGGCCTCGTCGCCGATCGTTCCCTCGGTCCGCAGGCGTTCGAGCGCCACGCGCTGCACCTTGATCGCGCGAAGGCGAAGCTCGTCGTGCTCGGTCGCTGCCTGCGGCTCGCCGGGATTCTGCGCCACGGTGCGCGCGGCCTCATATTGCTTGCGCACCACGCGCGCGGCGAGAGACATGTCGCCGTCGAGGCTGTCGAGCGCCGCTTGCATGACCACAGTGCGGGCGTGCGACACCTCCTTGTCGATGGCGCGATCCGGCTCGAACTTCAGCAGGATGAGCAGCGGTTTCAGCGTCATCCCCTGCAACACGAGCGTGCCGAGCACGACGCAGAAGGCGGCGAGGAGGATCGGGTCGCGGCCGGGGAAGCCGGCCGGCAGCGCGAAGGCTGCCGCGAGCGTCACAAGGCCGCGCATCCCGCACCAGCCGATGAGAAGATCGCCCCGGATGTCCTCGCCCGTGCGCCGCCGCACGCGCGGCGATACGCGGCTCGCGAGCCGTGCGGCCACTCCGTATCCGAGGACCCACGCCAGCCGGACGACGATGACGGTGACGAGCACCGCTGCGGCGAGCGTGAAGGCGCCGCCGAGATTTTCCCCCGCCAGCCGGTTCAGGATCGGACGTATTTGCAGGCCCATCAGGACGAAGGCGAGCACGTTCAGCACGAAGACTGCCGTCTCCCACACCGAGTATGAGCTGACGCGGTTTCGCGCCGGCGTGGTCTGCGGCGCCGACCGGGCAAGAGTCATCGCGTAGACGACCATGGTGATGATCGGGGAGAGCCCGGTCTGCTCCGCCAGGATCCAGACGCCGAAGGTGCTGACAAACTGCAGGATGGTAGCGCTGGCCGGGTCTTTGACGCGCAGCATGCCCAGGAGAAGCAGGCGCGCCAGGATGTACCCCGCCACGAGGCTCCCGACCGCCGACACGACGAGCATCGGCGCGGCGCTGGAGAAGACCAGCGAGCCTGTCGCCGCGGCTGCCGACATCCGGAAGATGAGGAGCGCGGTGGCGTCGTTCAGCAGGCCCTCGCCCTGCAGGATGGCCGCGACGCGCTGTGGCGGGCGGATGTAGTTCAGCACGGTGGAAGCCGCTACCGCATCCGGTGGCGCGACGATCGCGCCAAGCGCGATTGCGGCAGCGACGGGAAGGCCGGCGATCCACCATCCCACGAACGCGACGGCGGCCGTGGTGATCACAACGGCCACCAGCACCAGCGAGAAGATCGGCACGGCATGGCGCTTGAGATCGCGGAGCGATGTGTCGAATGCCGCGTCGAGCAGCACCGGCGCCACGAAGAGCGTGAGCGCCAATTCGGGCTCAATCTCGATATTTGGTGCAAAGGGGAAGAATGCGAGCGTCGCGCCTGCCACGGCGAGGAGCGAGGGGTAGGGAACATTGATGCGCCGCGCCAGGCCCGTCACCAACACCGCGCCGAGCAGGAGGATAAGCGTCCATTCGAAAAGCTGCATGCTGCATCGTAGCGTTTGAAGCCGTGGATTGTCAGGGGTGGACATCCACCCGCGAATTCTGACAGCTCCGGCGCCTCGCGAAAGCTGATTCCGCGTTCGTTGCATCGTTCCGCCGCGATTCCCCATCAATCGCCCGGCCGGCGCTCATCCGAATGGTGGCGGGCCGGTTGGCGGCCTATAAGCTCGGAGCCTCCGCCCCCCTTGGGCGTTGTCATCGCTGGTGCCCGGAGACGCTGTTGCCGAATCTTGCCCGCTTCGCCGTATTCTTCGCCGTTCTGCTGTCGCCGCTTTGCGGGGCACTGGCCCAGACTCAATCGTTCGATGCGCTGATCGAGGACGCGCTGAAGCGCCACCCGCCCGCGAACGGCGCGCCGCCGGCCGAAGAGTTGCCGGCGCTTGCGCCGGGAGAGCAGGCGGCTCCCGCTACGCCGCTCCAGCCCATGGCTCCCCCGGTGGACCCGATGGCCCCGCCGCAGCCGCCACTGGAAACGGTCACGCCAATTCCCCCGGCGCTGCTGCAGCAGTCGGAGACCGGACCGAAACCCTACACGCCACCGAAAATCGCGCCCGCGCCGGGTGCCACTGCTCCCGCGCCAGGGACGGCTACGGGAGCTCCCGCCGCAGGTCAGCCTGCGATCGCCGGCCAACCCGGGACCCAGCAGCCGGCGGCAGCAGCACCGGGCGAGGGGCGCACGCGTGAGAGCCTCCGTCCCGAGGAAGTGAACAGCGCCCTTTTCGTCGAGAATTCCTTGGCGGTGAAGGGCGCCGATCCGCTTGTCCTGAAACTGCAGGTGATGCTCGACCGGGCCGGCGCGTCGCCCGGGGCGATCGACGCGGTCTCCGGCGGCAATCTGAGCAAAGCGATCTCGGCGGTCGAGACGGTGCTCCGCCTGCCGGCGGATGGCATTCTGGACAAGGCGGTCTGGGACGCGCTCGGCGGCGATCAGGCGCCGGCGGTTCTGGTGCAGTACACGATCACGCCCGACGACATGGCCTACGCCTTCGCGGCATCGATTCCCGCCGATTACGCCGAGCAGGCCAAGCTGCCGAACCTCAATTACACGAGCCCGGAGGAGATGTTCGGCGAGCGGTTCCACATGGATGTGCGGCTCCTGACGGCGCTGAACCCAGGGGCGAACTTCCGCCAGGTCGGCACGGCAATATGGGTGACGGACGTGAACGGCCCGCCGATCGCCGGAAAGGTGGCGCACATCGTGGCGGACAAGGCGTTGCGGCAGGTGCGCGGCTACGATTCGGAGAACCGCCTGCTCGTTGCCTATCCGGCGACGATCGGCAGCACCGACAACCCCTCGCCGTCGGGCGAGCATCTGGTCCGGGCCGTCGCTCCGAACCCGGTCTACTATTACGACCCGAAGAACTTCGTGCAGGGCGACAATACAGCGAAGCTGCAGCTTCCTCCCGGTCCGAACAGCCCGGTGGGCTCGGTGTGGATCGACCTGACCGAGCCGAGCTACGGCATCCACGGAACGCCGGAACCGACGAAGATCGACAAGACCGGATCGCATGGCTGCGTGCGGCTCACCAACTGGGACGCCGAGGAACTCTCGAAGCTGGTCGAGCCCGGCGTGCCGGTGACATTTATAGAATGAGCGTACTGCGGCCCATGGGCTTGCTTTGCGCCGCCGCTGTACTTGTTGCGACGGGCGGATATTCCTCAGCCATTTCTGCCGAGGCCGATCAGGCGAGGCTTCCGAAGGCGCGACCGGTGCTCGCGAGCGATGCTCCTGCCGTACAAGTCACCGCTGACGCGGGCGACGACGGCGCCGCACCTCTCCCACGTCACCGGCCTTCGATCGAGCCGCCACCTGCCGTCGCCGATTGGGCCAGGGGTGCCGCGACGCATTTCGCCGCCGCCGCTTCGCCCTCGCCCGCTTCGAAGAAGACCGGGCCGGAAGCGTCGGTGATGGCGAGCGCTCCGGACGCCGACGAGGCCGCTCCCGATCACGCGCTCGCGGCGATCGAGGGCCTCGCCCCGATCCCGCGTCCACGCCCCGATGATCCTGCGTCCCCCGTGCTGGCGCTGGTGATGCCGCCGCATATCGAACCGCCGGTCGGCGGCCCGGTGGCGCCGGAGGACGCGGGCTGCGTAGATCGGCTCCGCGCGCTCGGCGTGGAATTCACCGAGGCGGAGCCGGTGGACGTCGGAGGCACCTGCGCCGTGCCGCATCCGCTAAAGGTCTCAAGTCTGGGCTCGGGAATCTCCATCGGCCCCGATACGCTGCTGAACTGCGCCGAGACGGAATCGCTGGCGCGCTGGATGAAGGAAATCGTCGTGCCGGCATCGACGCGGCTCCTCGGGGCGCCCCCGACGAAGATCACGCAGGACTCCGCCTACGTCTGCCGAAACCGCTACGACGACCCGAATCAGAAGATCAGCGAGCACGCCCACGCGAATGCGCTCGACATCGCGTCCTTCGGGTTCGCGGATCGCGATCCGGTCGACATCGGCAGAAACAAGGACGGCTCGCCCGAAGCGAAGTTCGAGGCCGAGATTCGCAAAGGCTCATGCGAGTATTTCACAACCGTGCTCGGCCCCGGCTCGAACGCCGCGCACGCGACGCACTTTCATCTCGACATGGCCTATCGCCGCGGCGGCTATCGGCTCTGTGAGCTCGGGCCTCCGGTTGCGACGGTCGCCGCGCCCGCTGCTCCAGCGAAGACGAACCGCGAATAGCCGGCGTAGGAAAGCAGCATGGCGGCGAGTGTCGCGAGCACAACGGCGGCGATCGGCGGAAGCGCCGGCCAGAGGATAAGCGCCAGCGCGTAGACGGCGTAGTTGAACGCTGCGGTGATCCCCGCGACGAGCGCATAGCGAAATCCTTCGACAGCCTGGCTGCGTTGCGAGGCGCCGAAGGTGAGGCTGCGGTTCAGCCGCCAGGTGGTGAAGGCCGCGACCGAGATCGAGATGAGCCGCGCCGAGAACGGGTCCAGTCCCGCGCCATAGTGGAGGGCGGCGAGAAGGCCGGAATCGACCAGGAAGCCGGTCCCGCCGACCAGCGCGAAGCGCAGGAAGCGTGCCGCCTCCGACGCCATTTGCGGCATCTATTGCGCTCCGAGCGCCGGGACGGTCAGGAAGAGGATGCGCTTCTGCTCGACGCGTGAGCGGCCAAGCGCATCGAGGATCAGGCCGCAGCCGCCGAGGATGAAGCCGGCGAGCAGCATGGTGAGGCCGAGGAACGCGCTGGAGAGCGAGAAGTCCGCGCGCGAGGCGATGAACATCGGCACCATCAGCGCCAGGCCGACGCACCAGAACACCAGCGCGAAGCCCGAATAGAAGAGAAACGGCCGCGTATCCCTGACCAGCATCGCCACCATCGTCGCGATGCGCACATGTGCGGCGAGGTCGGCGGGAGGCGCGGCGGGTTTCGCCGCGGGCTCCACGTCTTCAAGGCCGATCTCGGCGACCGGGATCATCAGCTGGCTCGCATGCATGCTGAGCTCGATCTCGATGTCGAAGCCGGTGGAGATTGCCGGAAAGCTCTTCACGAAGCGCCGCGTGAAGGCGCGATAGCCGGATCCGATGTCGGTGACGGCGGCGCCAAAGAAGCGGCGGTAGAGCCAGTCGAAGGACCGGTCGCCGAGGGGTTTCTGCGCCTGCATCTGCACATGGCCCGGCCGCGCCTCGGACCGCGTGCCGACCACCATGTCGACCCGCTCGGTGATGAGCGCATTGACGAGCGAGGAAGCGTCGGCGGGGTCGTAGCGGCCGGCGGGGTCGGCCAGCACGTAGATGTCCGCGTCGATGTCGGCGAACATGCGCCGCACGACGTTGCCCTTCCCCGGTCGGGTCTCGCGATGCACCGTCGCACCCTCGCGGGTCGCGACGCGCGCCGTGTCGTCCGTGGAATTGTTGTCGAAGACGTAGACACGTGCCGAGGGAAGCGCCGCGGCGAAGCCGCGCACCACCGCGCCGATCGTGGCGGCCTGGTTATGGCAGGGAAGAAGCACGGCGAGCTTCAGGCCGTCCTCGATCGCAATGGAGCTCATGGGCAGGTCCGGGGGAATTGAACCGGAGGTCTAGCGCGACAGCGGTTAACGGCCGGTAAGGAATGACCCGTTAGCGTCGTCGGACCCTCCGTGGCGTGGCACCCCCTATGCGCGAGCAAGGCGTGAATGATCTCCGGCAGGCAAGCCGGGCAGCATCTGTTTTTCTTTTTGCGCCGCTGCTCTCGGGATCCGCGCTGGCCGCGGAGAACTGCATTTTCCAGATTCACGGAGCCGAGGAGCCCTACTACGTCCTTGGAACGCGGGTCGTGCCGCAATCCAATTATCTGATTGTCTCCGGGTGCGAAAAGACGGTCGAGCAGGTCCTTGCCGATCTGGTAGCTCCGGCAAAGGAACTGGCGCAGGCGGTGGCCGCCGAGCAGGCCCGCGCGAAGGCCGCGCGGGTGGAAGGCGACGCTCTGGTCCAGGCCCGCGACAGGCAAAGACTCATCGACGCCGGAAAGCGCGCCGGTTTGCAGGACCTGTGGGCGTGGATAGGAAGCTGGTTCGGTCAATCGTCGCAGCCATGACCAAGCCCGCCCTGACTTGCCGGCCCTGACTTGCCTACCCTGACTTGGCCTGCAAGCGGCAGGAAACGCGTCGTTTATCTTTGATGGTTAATTCGGCGTTACCATTTGAATCGCTCGATTCGGTCCGCCCATGGCCTTCGCCACCGACACCCTGCCGCACGGCGCTGCTCGCGCCGGGACCAGCGAAGAGCCGTCGCTGGATTTCATCGTCCTGATCTTCTGGTCGGCCTTCGCGGTGGCCGTGGTCGCGGCGGGGATCCTCAACCCGCATGTCTTTGAGAGCCAGGACCCCGACGCCTTCCTGCGGCTGGTGCAGGTGCGCGATCTCCTCGGCGGGCAGGGCTGGTTCGATCTCGTCCAGCATCGCATGGATCCGCCGGGCGGCGCGCTGCTGCACTGGTCGCGGCTGATCGATGCGCCGATCGCCGGGCTGATCCTCCTCGGCAATCTGTTCGGCAACGGCGAGGGGTTCGCGCTCACCGCCTGGCCGCTTCTCCTGCTCCTCGTCATGATGGGAAGCGCCGCCTCGATCGCCGCCGCGCTGGCGGGCCGCGCGGCGGCGGTGTGGACGCTGGTGCTGGCGCTCTTCTTCCTCGACCCGCTCTTCGTCTATCTGCCGGGCGACATCGATCATCACAACGCGCAGATCGCGCTGACGCTGGCGACGGTCGCCTTCGCGCTCAGGATCGGCTCCGGCGCATTCTTCGGCTTCCTTGCCGCCTGCACCTCGGCCGTGACGCTCGCCATCGGCCTCGAAATGCTGCCGCACATGGCGGTCATCGGCGCGGTTATCGCGCTCCGTTGGGGGATCACCGGCCGGGACGGACGCGCCGTCGCCGCCTACGCGGTCACGCTCGCGCTGCTCCCCGCCGACCTATACGCGCTCTCGGGCTCGCCCGCCGCCGCCATGGCCTGCGATTCCCTCTCCTTCGCCTACACCATCCCGGCGGCCATCGCGGGATCAGGATTGGCGGGGCTCGCCTGGTTCGGCGAGCGTCTCGGGGGCAGGGCGGTGCGCATCGCGGGGCTGCTTGTTGTCGGCGCGATCAGCGCGGCGGTCTTCGCGCTGGTCAATCCGGTGTGCCTCGGCGGGCCTTACGGCTTCCTCTCGCCGGAGCTGAAGGAGGTCTGGCTGAACACCGTGACGGAGGCGCAGCCGATCTGGATCTACGCGGCGCGCGAGCCGGTTGGCGCCTTCGGGTCGCTCGGCCCGCTGCTGGCGGCGCTGATCGTCGCCCTTTTCCATCTTCGGACGCGAACAGGAGAGGGAAGGAGCCAGTGGATTCTGCCGGCGGTGCTGCTGCTGATGGCGGCCGCGCTCAGCACCTACCAGATCCGCACGCTGCCCTTCGCAAGCGCGATCTCCATTCCGATCCTCGGCGTCTGGCTCTCGGAGCTGCGCGCCCGCGCCATCGCGCGGAGCGCTAACCCCGTGAAGCGGGCGCTGCCGGTGGCGCTCGGTTTCCTGGTGGCGATCCAGATCACCTACCTGCTCGTCGGCCTGCAGGCCGAGGACGCACTCGCCTACGTCTCGAACGGGCGCATTGCCCCGCGCCAGCAGGCGAAGCCGCCGGAGGCGCTGGTGAAGGGCCTGACGGAAGCGGAGAAGAACTGCTTCGACCCGACGAGCGCCGAGCTCTTCGCCGCCGTGCCGCACGGCCTCGTCATGGCGCCGCTCTTCTACGGGCCGACGGTGCTGAAGATTTCCGGGCACGATGTGGTTGGAGGTCCCTATCACCGGAACGGCAAGGCGATTCTCGACACGATCAACGCCACGCACCGCCCGCCGGCCGAAGCGAAGGCGGTCATCGACGCGCGGCATGTGGATTATGTCGCGGTGTGCAAGGTGTCGCTGGAATCGGCGATCGCAGCGCACAAGGCCCCGGACGGGCTTATCGCCGACCTGATCGGCGGAAAAATACCCTCCTGGCTTCAGCCGGTCGCAGCACCCGAGAAGACGCAGCTTGGATTGTGGCGCGTGGTGCGCCTATCCGCGCCTTAAGAAGGAAGGCGTCCCATGCTAAGGATTCGCATGCTTCGCGCCCTGATGATCGCGGCGATCCTCGCCGCCGCTCCTGCCGCCGCCGCCGAACAGCCGGCGAAGACGCTGTTCGGCTCGCAACCTCTGCCGACCGCCGCCGCGCCCCAGCCGATCGGCTTCTACAGCCGCGGCTGCATGGCGGGCGCCGTTCAGCTGCCGCCCGACGGCCCCTACTGGCAGGCGATGCGGCTGTCGCGCAATCGCCAGTGGGGCCTGCCGATCCTCGTCGATTTCATCGAGACGCTGGCGAAGAACGCCGCCACCGAGGACGGCTGGCCGGGGCTCCTGATCGGCGACATGGCGCAGCCGCGCGGCGGGCCGATGGTGAGCGGCCACGCCTCGCACCAGACGGGCCTCGATACCGACATCTGGCTGACGCCGATGCCGTCGCACAAGCTCAGCGAAAGCGAGCGGGAGAAGATTTCGGCGCTCTCGGTGGTTGAGCCGGGTCCCCACGAGATCCAGCCGGGCCACTGGACGGCGGCGCATGGACGCCTGATCCGCCGCGCCGCGCTCGATCCCAGGGTGGAGCGCATCTTCGTCGCGCCGGGCATCAAGAAGGAGCTCTGCGCGACGGCCGGCTCGGATCGCGACTGGCTGCACAAGGTCCGGCCCTATTACGGGCACAACGACCATTTCCATATCCGCCTGTCCTGCCCGCCCGGCACGCTGTGCAAGGCGCAATCGCCGCCGCCCCCCGGCGACGGCTGCGGCAAGGACCTCGACTACTGGTTCAGCGCCGAGCCCTACAAGCCCGCTCCGAAGCCTTCGGGGCCGCAGAAGCAGGTGATGCTCGCCGACCTGCCGCCGGCCTGCCGCGCCGTCCTGACCGCCGACGCGGCGCCCGGCGCCATGACCATGCGCCAGGCTTTCCAGATGGAGAACGGCGGACCCGCCACGCCGGATACCGGCATGGCTTTCGTGGAGCCCGAGGCGGCGCCGACATCGGCGGCCGCCGCGATCGAGGCGGCGCGCCTGCCGCGCCCGAGGCCCGAGGGGCGGTAGGCTAGGCCGCCGCCTCCTGGAAGATCGGGCAGCTCACGCCGGTGCCGCCGAGGCCGCAATAGCCGCCCGGGTTCTTGGCCAGGTATTGCTGGTGGTAGTCCTCGGCGAAGTAGAATTCCGGCGCCGCGACGATCTCGGTCGTGATCGCTCCCCGCGCCTTGCCGAGCGCGCTCTGGTACATGTCGCGCGAGGCTTCCGCCTGGCGCTTCTGCTCGTCGTTGAAGACATAGATGCCCGAGCGGTACTGCGTGCCGACGTCGTTCCCCTGCCGCATGCCCTGCGTCGGGTCGTGCGACTCCCAGAAGCGGCGGAGCAGCTCCGCGTAGCTGACCTTCTTCGGATCGAACACGACGAGCACGACCTCGTTGTGCCCGGTGCGGCCGGAGCAGACTTCCTGGTAGGTCGGGTTGGGCGTCGGCCCGCCGGCATAGCCGGCCGCGGTCACGTAGACGCCGGGCGTATTCCAGAAGATGCGCTCCGCGCCCCAGAAGCAGCCGAGCCCGAAGAGCGCCTTCTCGAAGCCTTCGGGGTAGGGGCCCTTCAGCGCCTTGCCGTTGACGAAGTGCGTGGCGGCGGTGGGGATCGGATCGGGCCGGCCGGCGAGCGCTTCGCCCTGGCCGGGCATGGCGAATTTCTTCTCGAGCATACCAAACAGCATGGAGGCCTCCCTTGAGGTCAGATCGGGTTCAGGCGGCGAATTCGCGGCTGAGCGACGGCGGCCGGCGCTTCGCGCCGAGGATGAGGAGCACGGCGCCGAGAATGCCAAGCACTGCGACCATCGGCGCGGCAAGCAGCCATTGCAGCGGCATGTCGAGCGGCCAGGGCGCCGTCAGCGGAGCGGCGGCTTCCGCCGTGGCGGCCGCGTGCTCGCTTCCGCCGAAGGCGGCCAGCGCCGTCCACGCTTCGCCGACGGAAGTCACGACGAGATGCGAGGCACCGATGGATTTTGCCCCGTCCACCACGCCCGCGACCAAAGCCGCGGCGACCAGCCAGAAGCCGAGGAAGCGGGAGGCGAAGCGAAGCATGCCCCATAAGTAGGGGCGAAACACAGGTTCAGCAATCTCCGAAATGCCGGCGGATTCGGGTCTGCCGCGGATTGCCGCCGCGTCGCCTTGCGGAGCCGCGCTTCCCCCGATACATGAGGCGCGCCCGGAGGGGTGGCCGAGTGGCTGAAGGCGCACGCTTGGAAAGCGTGTTTACGGGAAACCGTAACGCGGGTTCGAATCCCGCTCCCTCCGCCAGAAACCTCTTCCGATAACCTCCGCATCCTTCCGCCGTCTTCCGCATATTGGCCAATTAGATCAGTCAATTAGCGTCGAAAAGTCTTCCGCGAACATTCGGAAGATTTCGCTTCCTTCCGCGACCAAAACGGGGGTTTAATCGGGGTTGGAAAAACCCCGCGAGTTCGAATCCCTTATGGCGAAAGAGAAGCTGACAGTGAAGAAGGTCACGGCGCTCCGGGAGGCGGGTCGCTACCCAGACGGAAACGGCCTGTACCTCCAAGTCACCGAGGCTCTGACCAAGTCTTGGATCTACCGCTACACGATCGGCGGTCGCGAGAGGTTCATGGGTCTCGGTCCCAGTGACCTCGTCTCGCTGGCCGAAGCGCGAGAGGCGGCTTGGAACGCGAGGAAGCTCCGGCAACAGGGCATCGACCCGATAGACCGCCGGAAGGCGGAGCGCGCGCCGGCCGTCGCGGCCGTGACGTTCAAGGAATGCGCCGATCGCATGATCGCGTCGATGGAGGCGGGCTGGACGAACGAGAAGCACGCGAACCAGTGGCGCAACACTCTCAAGACTTATGCGCTGCCCGTTCTCGGTCAGCGGCCGGTCGCTACGATCGACACCGACCTAGTACTGCGCGTGCTCGAACCGGTCTGGACCGAGAAGCCGGAGACGGCATCGCGACTGCGGCAGCGGGTAGAAGCCGTCCTCGATTGGGCGTCGGCGCGCGGCTACCGATCGAAGGAGAACCCGGCGAAGTGGCGCGGCCATCTCGATCACCTCCTGCCGGCGCAGCGGAAGATCGCGACCGTGAAGCATCACGAGAGCTTGCCCTATTCGGAGATCGCTTCTTTCATCGTCGACCTGCGGAAGCAGCCGGGCACCGGGGCGAGGGCGCTGGAGTTTTTGATCCTGACTGCGGCACGCACGAGCGAGGTGACCGGGGCGCGGTGGAAAGAAATCGACTTAGCGAACCGCGTTTGGATCGTCGATGCCGCTCGCATGAAGGCGCGTCGGGAACACCGGCAACCATTACCTGATCGCGCGCTCGCGATCCTCGAAGAGCTTCGCATCGACGATGCGGACGGGTTCGTCTTCGGCACCGATGGCGGCGAGATGAGCAACATGACGATGACGTCGGTGCTCCGCCGCATGGAGCGCAAGGTGACGGTGCACGGCTTTCGGTCGAGCTTCAAGACATGGGCATCCGAGGCGACGAACCATCCGACCGAGGTGGTGGAGATGGCGCTCGCGCACACTGTCGGGACGAAGATCGAAGCGGCCTACCAGCGCAGCGACTTGCTGGAGAAGCGGCGGAGGCTGATGGACGACTGGGGGCGGTTCTGCGAGACGCGCCCGGAGCGGAGCGCGACGGTTCTCCCGATGCGAGTACGGGTGGTCCCGGAAAACACCGGGGGATAAGTAGGTGACGTTCCGGAAACCGCTCTTTCGGGACGGCTTCGGAAAGAGGAAAGTCCCCAGCCTAGGTCGCGCCGGCTTCTGGGAACTGCCGGCCATTTCGGACCTACTATCGTGCAGCTGGCTCCGGCTGGATAATCAAGGGCACACGACCACTCGGCTAGCGATGCAAGCCCGGTGAGGCAACCCAGATAGGCCCCACCACGAGAGGTCGCCAACGGTGCAACTGCGCCGGGGCGGCCTCTTTTCGTTTTTGGCCGTCTCGGCTCCGAAATTGGAGCGGCGACGAAATGCCATCGAACTTGAAGTCAGCCACCACGCGCCGGCCGCGCCGGTTCCTTCGGCTCCCGGAAGTGATGGAGCGCGTCGGGCTTAAGCACACGCAAATTTACGATCGCATGTCCGAGGGGAAATTCCCTCGCAGCGTACGCGTCGGCGACCGGGCGGTGGCTTGGGTCGAAGACGAAATCGACGCCTATCAGGAAGCCTGCATCGCGCAGCGCGACAGCGCCGCGAACTGACCCCCGAGAACACCACTGCCCATGAACCGGCGACCGCATGCGCGGTGGTCGTCCCGAGGGTCGCCTGACGAAGGAAGAGAAATGCTTACTACGGCTTACGCGTCATCGAACATCCACACTAGGCAAAACGAGGATGACAGGCCCATCCCTGATCTCATTCAAGAGTTCAAGCAAACCGTCTACGACCTGTGCCGTCTGAGCGACGAGATTGAGGACAAAATCGGCCGCGAGATACGGCAGCCGGTATCGATCAGCTTGACGCGGTCATACGACCTCGGTGTGCACGCGGTCATAGAGTTTCACATCGAGCGAACTCATCCTCGCAACCTCGATTACTACGAGCCCGAAGAGCGCGAGCAAATTCTCTCGGAGATCAAGGGAACAGTTCAAGAGCTGTTTGGGCCGGAGTTCCTGAACGTATATTGCGAAGGCGCAGCAATCACGGCCAGAGCTATTCTTGACTGCGGGTATTCAGAAAACGGCGACCTCTATAGAGATGATGACCGGAGTTCCTTAGGTATTCAGTTTCAAGGACTGAAATTCGATTGCTCCGAAGACTGAGCAAAAAAGCCGGAAGGGGACGCCCATCCCCTCCCGGCCACCGATCAGCATCCCCAACGCAGAAGGACGCTTAGACGTGCCTTATCCTCCACGTCCCACCCGAAGTCGAGCCGCGCCGTGTTGCTCTCAACCGTATTCTTCGGGGTGAGGGCGATGGACGATTTCTTCCTGATCTGGTGCCAAGACAATCACGTCAATCCCGGCCGCGCCGGGTCGAAAGCATGGCAGCGGGCGCTAACACGATACAACGGCACCGGCATGGATTCCTACGAGGGGCTGACCGAGATCGCCGAACTGCTCGGCGGCCAGGTCGATGCTCAATACCGCGACCTCGTCAATTGCCCTGCGCCCGGCGCGCATCCCATCGACCGCTCGCTGACTATCCGGATCGATCCGTCACGCCCGCGCGACTTCTACGTCTACTTTTGCCCGCAAGCCGTCGCTGGTGAAGCCGAGGCGCACATCCGCGAACTGCTTGGGTTATCCGAGGTAGAACCCGAGGCGGAAATAGCAGAGCGGATCGCCCGCGCGCTGAAGGTCTGGGAGGAGGCGCAGCCTGCGGCCGGGACGATCGTCGAGACATACCTGCGATCGCGGCGACTGCCGTTGCCGCCGCTTCCGGTCATACGATTTGCGCCGAAGCGCTGGCATGCAGATGCACGAGATCATTGGCCCGCGATGGTCGCGCTATTCACCGATGCCCACGACCGCCCCACCGGCGTCCACCTGACCTATTTGCGTCCGGACGGCAGCGGCAAGGCCCCGCTCGCGAAGCTCGATCAGCGCCGCACCATGGGGCTCATAAAGGGCAGCGCGATACGGTTGGCGGGCGGCGATGGCCGGTTGCTCGTGGGCGAAGGTATTGAGACCGTCCTGAGCGTGCACGTGAAGACCGGCCGGCCTGCTTGGGCGTCGGGAGGGGCTAACAACCTGCCACCCCTTCGATTGCCAGATAGCATCAGCGCTGTGACGGCGCTCGTGGACGGTGACAAAGCCGGTCGAGAGAGCTGCGTGGAGGCCGCATCGAACTGGGGCAAGGAAGGACGCTCTGTAACGTTAGCCGAAGCGCCAGACGGGACGGATTTCAACGATCTGCTCGTGGAGGAAGCCCATGGGTAAGATCGAAGACATTTTGCAGCAGGCTGACACCGCGACGATCCTCGCTCACGACATCTCCGACATCTGGATCGAACCGTCAAAAATCCCCCCACGCGAGTGGATTTACGACCGGCACTACATCCGCAAGTTCATCTCCTCGACGGTAGCGCCGGGCGGCGGCGGAAAGTCTACGCTGGTCCTTGCGGAAGCTGTGGCCATGGCGTCCGGCAAGAGCCTGCTAGGGCGGCCGGTGCGGGCCAAGAGCAAGGTCTGGTATTGGAACGGCGAAGACCCGCTGGAGGAAATCCTCCGGCGCGTAGCGGCTATTTGCAAGCACCACGAAGTGTCGATCGATGACCTGCGGGGGCAACTGTTTGTCTCGTCTGGCCGCGAGCAGGGTTCTCAGATTCAGATCGCCACGGACGGCGTAAGGGGAGGATGGGACCTTAAGGCCGAGAACGTCGCCCGGATTGCCAATCTGATCGCTCAGACGAAGGTGGAAGTCGTCATTATCGATCCCTTCGTCCGCACGCACGGCGTCAATGAAAACGACAATCAAAAAATCAACGCCGTCGTCGAGCAGTTCGCGAAGCTAGCAGACGCGGGTAATTGCGCGATCGAACTCGTCCACCACGTCACCAAAGCGAAGTCGGGCGACAACGAATATACGGTGATGGACGGACGCGGAGCATCGGCGCTGCACGCTGCGGCTCGCTCGATGCGTGTCCTCAACCCGATGATCGAGAAGGAGGCGTTGGAGGCTGGTCTGCTACCGAAGCAGCGTAGGTTCTATTTCCGGGTCGATAATGGGAAGTCCAATATGGCCCCGCCGCCAGACCACATGGCTTGGTATTATCTGGCCGATGTCTCGCTCGACAACTCTGTCGGCGACGACAAGAAGCCTGATCACTGGCGGCCTACCGACCACGTTGGCGTAGTCGAGAAATTCGTTTGGCCGGAGGATGCGAAGATACCAATCCAGATCGTCAGAGATATTCAGCTTGCGCTGAGCAGTGGGGCGTATCGCTACAATTCTCAATCCGACGACTGGGCCGGGTACATTGTCGCGGATCGGATGAAGATAAAGCTGAGGCCAAGACTTCGTGGAGAGGGCGCTCCGCCGGAAACTGAGGAAAACAAAACTGCCAGAGCGCAGGTGAAACGGCATATTGAGAAGTTGTTGCAAGATAAATATCTGATCAAAATCCCGAAAATCGACAAGAAGGGCAAGTCGCAGGAGTTCCTCCTGCCGGGCGAGACCTCAAGTGACGCCCGCGCTGAGCACGAGGAGATGTGAGCCTTGAGGCACGAGCTCGAAAACCGCGCAGGATGGGCGGGGAGAGGCGTTCCGGGGCGGGCGGCTCCTCGGGGCCGCCCGGCGACGAAAAGCGCGCGAGCGTCCACGCTAGGGCCGGCGCAGCGCGTGCCCGGCTCGGGTCGATCGATCGAAGTCGGTCGCCGAGGGACGGTGGCTATCGAGAACTACCCCCACCTTGAAGAGATCGGGCGAAACGGTGGAGCCCCTACCTCCCCCACCCCGTCTCCCCCTACGGGGGAGAGACGGTCGGGAGGGGCAAGTAGGGGTGCTCTCTCCACCCCCACCTACCCCTACCTTCCCCCACCTACCTTTTTAGGGTGGGGGTGAGGCCGGTGATGACTGACCTCTCCGACGACGAAATCCTTGCCTGCGTCCGCGACTGGTTGGCGGGCGGGCGGGTCGGATCGCTTGAGGATGCCGTCCGGCTGTCGCCGGTGTCTCGGCAGGACGCGTTCCAGCGACGGAACCGGCTGTTGCGGCAGTTGTACGCCCGGTTCGACCATAAGCCTGAACACGAGCGTCTCAGTGCGGCTTACGACTATTTGACACTCCGTTCGGGTCGTCCCAACGGCGGGCAAAGCGGTGACGCTCGCAAGCGACTGGCCCGCGAGATTTTCGAGGCCGTGCCGCAGCTCATCAGCCGTCGCCGGTTCCGCCAAATCGTCACCGGAAAATGATGGAAGCCGGCTCTCGCCAATTTCCAACTCGCTGGCGCTCTCCTCCCGACCTTCGATCCGAGGGGAGACCATGCCGAGACACACCGCCTATTCGCCCAGTCCGCCGAACGCCACGCTCGGGCGCGCATTCGAGAATTTGAAGCACAGCCCGATTGTTCGTGGCCCGGAAGCTTTCGGGACCACCGACACGATCCTCGCCCTTCTCCCGCCGCGCGCTGCGAAGAAGCTGGAGGCGTTGCGGCGCGAGCGCGACGAACTGGTCACGCTGGGGCAGGACGCGTTGCAGGAGCAACAGGAACTGATCGACCAGCGCAACCGCGCTCACACCCGCATCGCGCAAATCACCAATCCCCGCGGCGCCAACGTCCCGGTCACGGAGGACCACCCTTCGCTGATCGAGGCGCGCACCACCTTCGCCCGCGCTGGCGCTCGGCTGGAGGAGTTGAAGCGCGTCCAGGACGAACGGTCGAAGCGGAGCAACGCCATTGGCAATCTGATCCGTTCGATCGAACGCTATTTGAAGGCGCTGCCCGAGACTGTCGCGATCGAGACCTTCGACATCGAAGCACCGACCGTCCACGAACCTCCCGCCACCGCCATCGAACGGCTCCGGGCTCAGCTTCGTGAGCTGGCCCTCGACATCAAGCAAATCGAGTTCGCGCCCATCCACTCCTCTGTCGTGAAGGCGGCTGTCCGCAAGGAAGTCGAAGCTCTCGCTGAGCGCGGCCGTCCCGATGTTGCGCGGTTGATCGAGGGCGGGTCGCAACTCCGCTTCGCGATGCAGAAAGTGCCTATCGAAATCCACGGCTTCGTCGCCACCGATGGCGCGCCCCGGATTATCGTCCCCACCGCCAACGCTTCCGTTCCCGATGCGATCGCGCTCGTCGCCTTCGCGATGAAGGGTCAGATCATTGCGGCTCTCGAAACCGAAGTGGACGAATGCGCCGATGACGACAATTCGCTGACCGATCAGGAGCGCGCCGCGAAGATCGGAGAGCTCAAAGCCAAGATGCTCGCCACCGAGCGGGTCGAGGAAGCATTTGTGGAGATGACGGGCGGTGACGTGACCCGGCGTGCCGATGCCGATCCACGTGCCGTCCTGTCGATCAGCGGACCTGAACCCAAGGGAGAGTTTTCATGAGCCTTCGCGGACGACGCAAAAAGGCATCGCACGACAAGCTGAGGAAAGCTGTTGCTGACGGGCTGATTCCCGCCTCCCACGTGAAGGGCTTCGTCCCGGACCTGCCCGAGACGCCGAAGCCGCAGGCCGATGCAGCGACCGCCTTGGCGACCGCCGTCGACCGGGTCAACGCGAAGAGCCCCGCAAGGCGTTACCAGCGGAATTGAGGATCGCGTGGGGTGGTTTTCCTTCCTCCGGCTAAGCAGCGAGGCTCGGTCGGTAAGTCACCGCTCCCTCCACCCCACGTGACCACCGCTCAGCATAGGGAGAAGTGACGAGAGCCTCGCGACTCTCTTTCGAGGTCGAGACAATGGACGAATGGCCCGACGAACTGATAGCGCGATCCGAGCAGCCGCACGCCTTAGCGCGGTATCTGGCAGAGCAGTTGCTCAAGGATCATGTCCCCCGCTTCGCTGCAATCCATGTGCCCGCGAAGGCGACGATGACCGTCATCCGCGATGATAGGGGTGTCGCGCAGTCCTACGAGATGCGCAAGACGCCTGCCTATCGAGGCAAAGACCATCTCCCTCAACTCGCGAAAGGATGGTGGAGCGACGCCACCGACATGACCGATATCCTCTATGGCCGGCCGTATGGAGACTACATGATCTTCTGTGCGACAGCTCTCGGGCATGGCCCTGCCTTCCTCTCGCGGCTCAAGACCCTCGCAGCCTCGCCATCACCGCAACACTTCTGGAGTCGCGCCTTCCGTTGGAGCGGCAAACTGGACGGGCGCATTAGAGCGAAGCTCGACCAACGCTATGCGCAGCGCCGCGCGGCGATGCTGAGCGGTCAGCGTCAACAGTCGCCGGGTCCTTCCTGAGCGTTGCGCGAAAGAGGGTTGGCATCAGCTCATGCTACTTCCAGAGGTAAGGAATAAATTCCTGAAATCAAAATGACCCGCATCGTCAACCGCGCTGAACTCAGTGAAATCTTCGGGGTCGTCCCTTCCACGATCACGTCTTGGCAGTTGCTCGGCATGCCTGTCGTGAAGAAGGGCCGGCGCGGCATCCCGGATCAATTCGACAGCGCAGCCTGCCTGAGGTGGCACCTCGAATACGCCACCCGTCCACCGTCCTCCGCCGATCCCGGCTCCCCAACGTCACGCAAGCTCAGCGCCAACGCGACACTCAAGGAACTGGAGTTGGAGCGCAGGCTGAATCAGGTCGCGCCGGTAGCCTTGTTCGTGCAGGTCGCCGCGTCGCTCGCAGGCCAGATCGATACCGTCCTCTCCCGCCTCCCTTCGAAGCTCGCTCCGATCGTAGCGGCCGAGATCGACCAGACGAAATGTCAGTGGGCTATCGACAAAGCCATCAACGAGGCGCGCGAAGAGATCATCGCAGCGGGAAAGGGAGTGGTCGGAAGTGAGTGATTCAAAAGAGCCGCGCAGCGAGTTCGTCGAAGGCGTCCTGATTGCCTCGCGCCACGGCATCGACAGCGAACTCCTCCGCATGCGCCGTGTCGTGGAGAGCATGCCGCAGGAAGTGCGCGATAAGATCCACCGCTTCTTCGTCGACAGTAAGACCGGCACCTACTTCCTCGAGATTTCCTCCCCCGACAGCGCTCACGAAATCGCGCCATATCTGACCCGACTTCAGACGACCCACATCGGCTTCGATTGCGGCAGGGAACGGGTGCTTGAGATCAACCGGGATTTGGCGGCGTGAGAGAGCAGCAAGAAACGGGTGGAGATGCACGGTGCGATCCGACAACTTCCTGCCAGATATCGATGGAGACGGACGATGCTCGGCTTGCTCAAGCTTCAGGAATTTGCCGCGCAACGCGGTGAGGGTCTGATCCCGGAACTGTTCGACTTGCTCACCCGGAGACCATCGCCCGCTGACGCATCGGCCGAAGCCGACGCGGGCGGATCGAACGTCACACCGCTTCCCCAGCCGCGCGATCCGGTTCCGTCGCCGGTGAGCATCGAAAGAGTGCGGGCGGCTTAGGGCTGGGCGGCGCGAAAACGGCCGCGCGTGGACCGGGAGGAGCTTTCCTCCCTCTCCCGGTCTCCCGGAGCCGGAAACCTCGGAAGTCGCGCCTCCGTCCATCCTCGCTGGGCGGCGGACGGTCGTCAGTCGCGGTCGCTCCCCCGGAAAGCTGCGGTTTCGGGAAGTCCGGAAACCTTATGCTCAGGACGATGTTCTGGCGCTTCGGACGCTGGCGCTTCCTCCGCTCGCGCGATTCCCGCGCTGAGAGGAGTGCTACCCCATGAAGAAGACCACGACGAAGCGGCCGGCGACGAAGGCCGCGAAGGTGACGACGAAGAAGCCGGCGACGAAACCCGCATCCGGGCTGTCGCAGTTCTCGGGTCAGAAGCTGTTCCCGAAAGTGAAGACCAATCCCCGCCGCGAAGGATCGCATGGGTTCAAGTCCATGAGCATCATCCTCGCGAAGCCGGGGATCAGTTATGAGGACTATCTCGCTGCCGGCGGTCGAAACTCCGACATTCGCTACGACATCGCGCATGGGCATGCGGAGGCGCGGTTGAAGTAGCACGCCCGCTCTCTCGAGCTTCGAAGGATGGTTTGCCCCCGGTCTTGGCCGGGGGTTTTTCTTTGCTCAATGATGATATATCAACCAAGGATTGCTGGCCCAGCGAAAGTGTCTATGCCTGACCGCCCCTCGCTCATTGCGCTAACAGAATTGAAGAAGCGCATCGAGAACGACACCGAACTTAATGCCTCAATAAGGGCGGCGGCTCTCGTTGATCTGTCTGCGCCAGATGCCGAAAGCCTTTCGAAGCTCAAGGCGCTACTGTCGGGGGAAAAGCTTGAAAGCGTGGAAGCTGACGGCAACAAGCCTGAGGGGCATACCGGCTGATTGGCCGGCTGTGGAAATCGGCGATAAGGGACTGGTCGTCTATGGGCCGAACGGAGTTGGCAAAAGCTCACTCGTCGATGCGATTGAATTCGTCCTGAGAGGAAGTCCTACCACTTTATTTCCTGTCGTTCGGCAGGGGGTCACCTGGGCAGCTGGTGGGCCAAACATCGCCGGAGGAGCGATGCGTGCCTCGCTCACCCTTCAGTCTGAAGGAAAGGAAATCGAGGTCGTGGCAGGCGAAGCGCCTCCCGAAACGGCCACAGCATGGTGCGATCACGCCAGGAATGCAGGATTCGTCCTTCGCAGGCACATGCTTCTGGATTTCATTTATGCGGAGCCGAGGGTCCGCTATGACCGGCTGGAGCCATTTCTAAGCCTCGCGCCATATCTCCAGATTGAGCGCGGTCTCGAAGCTCTGGCTTTGACCGCTCAAACGGAGATGCTTGGGTCGGAACAGGTGTATGAGGCGCGACAGGAAAAGCTGAGGCTCATTTTTGAGCTGCCGAAATTCGCAGAGGTTTCAGCCAAAACATTGCGTGATCGACTTAATGCTCAATTGAGCGAGGCGGGGATCGAGGCAATCAAAAATCTTCGCGAACTTGAGCCAGCGGAAGCAGCTGTAAAAGGCGCGCTGGGTGAAGCGACGATCGATGCTCGACTAGCGCAGCTAAGTGCCTTGAAGGGCAAAGCTGCCAAGCTTGGTCTAGCGTCTGGTTTGGCCCTGCTCGCGAAGGCTTTGCTATCTGCGCAAAGCGATTTGGAGACGAAACTTCGCGGCCATGAGGGGGCAATCCTAACTGAGCTCCTCGAACGTGCCCACACGGTCGTCTCTGGTCAGCCCTTGGCGATCTGCCCTGTTTGTGAACAAGAAATCGATAGGGAGACGTTGCTGCAGCGGCTGTCAGAGAGAATAGCTGCTGACGCGGCAATCACACTCGCGAAGGCGAATGTGCGCGAACGGGTCGCAGCGCTTGAGAGGCCAGTCAGTGAGCTTTCGGTCAACCTACGTTCATTCCTGTCCGAATGGAATGACGCACCACTGGATCCGCTACCCGACCAATATCAAACGACGTTTTCACTTTTGGAGGAGATTGCAGAAGGGCTAAGGGGCCCTCTAACATCTGAGCGGTTAGGGAAATGGCTCGATGGTGTGGGTTCAACGATTGGCTCCTACGCCCCGGCCATAGAGGCAATCGACGCACGCATTGTTGCCGATAGCGGAGGCGATCGGCGAACGCGGCTGCTCACAGCGCGAGCGATGCTGGAAAGCATCAGAGCGGATTGGACAGCTTGCTTTCAAGAGATGATGAAGGCAGGCGCTGCACGACAGAAATCGAATGGACTGAATCGTCTCCATACGCACGCCGTTGAGGCAAGAAAGGCAACCGTCCAAGTTTTATTAAATGAGGTCTCTGACCTTGCAAATGAGTTCTACGAGGGAGTGCATCCCGGAGAGAAGCTAGCAAACTCGCGGCTCGCGGTGCGGCCGACCGAGGATGGATCGGTAAACCTCCAAGCAGACTTCTACGGTCGCGAGCGCCCGCCGCTTCTCTATTTCAGTGAGTCACATCTCGATACCTTAGGCCTGTGCTACTTTCTTGCTCTTCGTCGACGTGAAGCTGACCAATTCCCTGCTTTCAAGTTCCTTGTTCTTGACGATGTGGTGCACTCAGTTGATGCGGCGCATCGAGAGCGAATTGCGGCACTCCTCGCTACAAGGTTCACTGACCATCAAATCATCATCACAATGCACGACCGCTTCTTCTATGATCGAGTGCGTAATGCATTTGGTAGAAACGGATACAACTATCTTGCGCTTCTCGGTTGGGATTTAGACCGCGGGCCGACGCGCGGGGATGCTGCCACCGATCAGGATCGAATTTGTGTCGCTGAGATTCGTGAAACGAAGACGCCTGAGGAACTGTCGGCAGCCGGCGGTCGCTTTTTTGAATTCATCCTTCGGGAGGCAACGGAAGCCTTAGAGGTTGCAATACCAGCTCGTTTTAAGCGGGGTCACGACATAGGTAATATGTGGCCCGCGCTCGCGAGCAAGCTTCGCAGAAATCCGAAGTTTCAGGCGAACCACCCAAGTCTAATTGAGAAGCTTGACGCGAATGGCTGGGTGAGGAATGCGACCGGGGCTCATTATAACGAAGCGGAAGCGGCCGTTGACCCGGCAGAAACTAGAGTGTTCGCCGAGCTGCTGGCGGAGCTTCGAAGCGCACTCTATTGCGATGATTGCAGGTCGTTCATTCAGAAGCACGGAGACAACGATTGGGCCTGCAACTGCGGCGTGAAGGATTATCGAAAACAAAGTGGTAAATAGCGTGCGGCTTTCCGCGATTCGAACTAATTGGCGTAGTAGCTCATAGACCCCTGTATTGCGAAGGATCGATGATACGGTAGCCGGCGAGCCTTGCGGGCTTGAGTCCCTCGCCCGCTTCCAGAATGCGCACGATCCCCTTCACGTATACGTTTAGGAGATCGTCCAGCTGATCGCGCTGGAGAACGCTGCCGGGCGAGCCGATCACTGCTTTGAATTTACGATCTTCACCGTCATCGCCCGGACCCGCATACAGATATTCCGGCAGCACGCCTGCGAAGTCATCGCGAGCAATCTGATTGGAAGCGAGGGAGCAGGGGAAAATGATCTGCTCGTCGCTCGGGATAAATGTCTTCCGATATCCCGGGATCACCAGCCGGGCTTCGCTGTCATTAACCCGGACGTATGGCGCCTTCACGCCAATGTAGATGGTATGCCCGAGGGCGCGACCAACAGGAATGGCTATGTAGCCAACCTTGTGCACAACAGAGAGGCGTCCGACAGCGTAGGGGCCCACAACGCGTATTATCGCAGCGTTTTGCTCGCGGCCGGCGGCGCTACCGTTGGAAAGGCAGAAGGTTTCAGCCTGGGGGATTGTTATCCGCCCTCTGAACAAATCGCCCGTCGCGAAAATCGACGTGTCGTGATTGAAGCTGCCGCCCTTCCGAAGCAAGTAGTCTGACCGGAAGAAGTGCTCGACTTGGGCAGGCGTTGCATCTTCCAAACGAGGACCGAGCGCGCGCCCCGCATCAATTGCATTCACTAGAAAAAGGCCCGGCATAACCGACCCTCACTGATTCGATGAATCATCTGCGAAACTTATAGCATCCTCTCGGGCCGAGATGCTCGCATGAAGTGCGCGCGGATTTCCTCATTCTTTATTCGCAGCCCCAGACGGGCGACAGGCTCCTTAGAATTCCAGAGCTTGTCCCATGGCGACCCCGGCTCGTGCGTCATATTGATTAGTTTGGGCGCCGAGAATTGAGAGTAGAACTCGAAGACCTTCTCGATGAGGGCACGGTCTAGGGGAGAAATCTGATTGGGAATCGCCTCATGCCCGCCGGTTTTCAAATTGAAACGCTTCGCGCGGCTGTCGATCGGCTGGCGACCAAATGATTTGAATGCATCGCGGACGACTTTAACGACCGGACCTAACTCCCAAGCCTCAAAATCGTTTTCACAAAGAGGCCCGTCGTTCCACGCTAAATACCAGCCGTGACAGAAATATAGGATTTTGAGGAGCGCGGCTTGGGTCAATGGTCGCTTCTTCTGGTCAGCGAGATCCAGAAGGTGATTGGCAACCATCCGTGCATCATACGGAGCCATCGAACCTCGGTAAGTTCAAGGGCTGAAAGGGACGAGAACAAATCATGAACTAGCTGATTCCTTGTCCCGGGCATACCGTTTCTCAACCGACACACAAGCAGTTTTTGAGAAAGCCATTTCACTTACATCGGCGCATCCTCGTCCACCGCCGGCCGTCGGTGATCGGTGGTTGAGTCGTCAAGCCCTATCAGCAAGGCCATCGCCTCAGCCTCAGCTGAGTCCCGGCGACGCATCGCACCGTCGCTCGGTCGATCTGCATCTTCAGCCTCGTCCACCGTCGCCATGGCTTCGTCGCCCATCTGGCCGTCTTTGCGACGCGCAAGGGCTTCCGCGAGCGCGACTATCTTCGCACGAATGTCGGGCCTGAGAAGCAGCTCCTCCGTCTCCTCTTCAAAGGCGCGGAATTGATCGATCAGAATCTCATCGGCGGCATTCACGTCACCCGACATGAGGTGGCTCATGACGATGAAGTCGTCGTGATGCTCCTCCTCGCCAGCTCGCAATTTTTCAATCACCTGTCGAAGCCAGTGGTCGCTTGCGTCCCGCCGGTCGCCGACGATCAGCGTCTCACCGAGCCGTCCGGCGAGGGTTACAATTATGTCCTCGTTCACCTGCGTCTCGATAGGGAGACCAGTGTAGCCTGGCCGATAAAACCCACCTCCGCCAATGCTGATCTCGATGTGGTCCGTGTCCCAGCCGAAATACATGCCGACGACGGCATGGGCCGCTTCGTGGTAGGCGGTCTCAAGGCGATCGAGCGCGGCTTTTTCATCGACAAGCATTGGCGGACTAAGGACCGTCGTTAGGAAGCGGTCAACCGGCTGCGAGGGAGCGGCCGGGGAGAGCCTTTCGCCCGTCGCCGGCACTCCTGCCGCGCCCGCCCCGAAGACCGCTTCCTCGTCCATCCTAGGGGCAGTAAATCGCATGCCGGAACGGAGCGGGATCGTCCATGCATCGCCTCTCATACTTCGAACTCGAAAACGTGGGTTTTCTAGGCTATCTTAAACGGGGAGAGGATCGGGGGTTTTTCGGGCGACACCTTCAAACCCCGCGGAACTCCTGGGGTGGAAGGGGACGCTCCCTCCGCCATTCCCACCCCGTCCGTTCCGGTCATCCAGCCGCCGGTCAGGCTGCGGCGCGACATGGTAGGCTGCGCCCGGCGGAGCCGACTGAATCTCCGGGGAAGGTAGGGCCATGCAAGGAAAGCTTCCGCAAGAAGGGGGTCGCCTTATGACGACCTGCGGGGGCTTTGAAACCTGGCTTCAGTATGTCGACGGCTTCACGCTTCACCACTTCTGCGGCTTCGAACTGCTCAACGACGATCGGGGGCTGGCCTGGATGAAGGACTATCATCGCAAAGTCGTGGAGGCCGCGGTCGCGAACGGGTTCGGCGTGATCAATGAGGGCTTACACTACCGCGCCAGCCGCGACTGGGGGGGGCTGATCGGCTTTTCGCGTGAGAGCCTTGAGGAAATCAACATCCGCGGCATCGACTTCTACAAGGATTTTGCGCGCGAATACGGAAGCGCCGATACGCCGATGATCATTGGCGGCGTCATCGGCCCGCGAGGCGATGCCTACAACATCGGACGCACCCCCGATGCCGCCGAGGCCGAGGATTACCATTCCGAGCAGATCCTGACCTTCCGGAAGGCGGGGGCCGACCTTGTGACGGCGATGACGTTTTCGAGCGTGGAAGAGGCGATCGGTCTCGCCCGGGCCGCGAAATCGGCAGCGATGCCTGTCGTGATCTCCTTTCTGGTTGCGAGAGGCGGGCGGCTGAAGGGAGGCGAGAGCCTCGAGGAGGCGATCACCCGTGTTGACGCAGCGACGGGCCATGCGCCCGCCTACTACATGATCAACTGCACCCATCCGACGGAGTTCGAACCCGGCCTTTCCGAGGGTGACTGGACCGGGCGGCTCGGGGGCTTCATGCCGAACGCCGTGGCGATGGAGACGCTGGACCTCTGCAAACTCGGCCATCTTGAGGACGGCGATCCGAACGAACTCGGGGCGCAGATGGCAGGACTTGCCAAGCGGTTTCCTCGCGTGAGCGTCTGGGGCGGGTGCTGTGGCACGGACGGACGTCACATTGACCAGATCACCCGTCAGGTCAGCCAGATCCGAAGGTCTGAGGTCGCAGGCCAGGGAGTCGCCAAGGGGTGAGGGAGACCGGAGGGGGTGGGCACCACCGCTCCACCCAGCCCTTCCGGCAAGTGCTGCAAGGTGCTTCTGACCATCGGTTCGTAAGGCCTCCGCGGCGCGGTCCGGCCGGGTGGTCCCGCATCGGTGTGATCTGCGCTAGGATCGCGTCGGAATCGCAGGGGGATCGCCATGGCTGGCCTGGAAGAGCGCATCGTACGCCAGCAGCAGACTATCGGGCCGCTGCTCGCGGCGGCCGTCGTCCTCGGCCTGATCGGCCTTCCTCTCGCCGTGTGGCTTGACCTTCGCGACCTGTCGGAGCGGCTGGTACGCAACCAGGCGAACGAGATCGGCGGGATCATCGACGACATGCGGAGCTTCTATGCGAGCGACGTGGTGGGCCGGGTTCTGGCGGCGCATGGCGGCACCGTAACGACGACGAACAACTACCTGAACGTCCCGGGTGGAATACCTATTCCCGCGACGCTGTCGATCGAGCTCGGCAAGCGCATAAGCGCGCATGACGGATCGGTGAAGTATGCCTTTATGTCCGATCTTCCCTTCAGGGGCCGGGAATCGCACAAGCTGGACCCGTTCGAGCTTCGCGCGCTTTCAGAGCTGCGTGCAGATCCGAAGCAGGTGGTCACGGAGGTGGCGGGCTCGCCGCTCGAGCGATCCGTTCGCATGGCCTCGCCGGTGGTCATGGGCCAGGTCTGCGTTTCCTGCCACAACACCCACCCCGACAGCCCGAAGACGGACTGGAAGGTTGGAGACGTGCGCGGCATCCAGGAGATATCGGTCATCCAGCCGCTCGCCGCTAACATGTTCTCGTTCAAATATCTGCTGCTCTATTTCGCGCTGTCCGGCGCGGCCGGGATCACCTTCCTCGTGCTGCAGCGTCGCCAGTCGCGGCTGATCCGTGGGATGAACCGCGAGCTGGTCGAGGCCAACGATTTCCTCGCGACGATCTCCATGAAGATCGCCAAATATCTCTCGCCGCAGATCTACAAGAGCATCTTCAGCGGCCAGCGCGACGTGGCGATCGCAACCGAGCGCAAGAAGCTCACGATCTTCTTCTCCGACATCAAGGATTTCACCGCGATCTCCGAGCGTCTTCAGCCGGAAGACCTGACCTCGCTGCTGAACGAGTATTTCACCGAGATGTCGAACATCGCGCTGCGCCACGGCGCGACCGTCGACAAGTTCATCGGCGATGCAATCCTGGCTTTCTTCGGAGACCCGGAAACCCGGGGCGTGGAGGAGGACGCACGCGCCTGTCTCGCCATGGCGGTCGACATGCAGCGCCGGCTCGAGAAGCTCAACGTCGACTGGCGCGCGCGCGGGATCGAGAAGCCCTTCATGGCGCGGATGGGCATCAACACCGGCTATTGCAACGTCGGCAATTTCGGCAGCGAGGATCGGATGGACTACACGATCATCGGCGCCGAGGCGAACCTTGCCGCACGCTTGCAGGCGGTTGCGGAGCCGGGCGGGATCTGCCTGAGCTACGAGACCTACGCCCTGGTGCGCGACATCGTTCGCGCGCAGCCGCTGCCTCCGATCGCGATGAAAGGCATAAGCCGCGAAGTTGTCCCCTATTCCGTGGAGGGCATGCTCGGCGAATTCACGCAGCGCGCGCAGGTGATCAGCGAGCACGCGACCGGGGTCGATATCTTCCTCGATCTCGAGGCGATGGACGACGACGCAGTCGATCGAACCCGGAGGCGGCTCGCGGAAGCGCTCTCGGCGCTGGGGCACCGCTCAATCAAGGAAGCGCCGGCGCAATAGTCGGAGGGCGCTGCCGCACAGCGCCGCGATCACGCCGCCCGCTGGCTCTCGGGCGGCTGCATCGCCATCGCGAGCTCTTTGAATGCGTCGTGGCTGACAGTGCCGGGGCCCTGGATCATGCCTTCGTAGATCCGCGGCACGAAGGTGATGGCCTTGTCGAGCTCGGGGTCCTGTCCCGCCTGGTAGCCGCCCATCAGGCGGAGGTCGCGCGTGTCCTCGAAGCGGGCGATCATGGCGCGGAGCTTCAATACGAGGTTCCGTTCCTCGGCGCTCCAGACATGGTCGGCAAGCCGCGACACGGAGGAGAGCACGTTGACCGCCGGGTAGCGGCCCTGGTCGGCGATGGCGCGGTCGAGGACGATGTGTCCGTCGAGGGTGCCGCGGATGGCGTCGGCGACGGGATCGTTGTGGTCGTCGCCGTCGACCAGCACCGCGAATATGCCGGTGATCGACCCGCCGCCGGAGATTCCGGGCCCGGCGCGCTCCAGCAGTTTCGGAAGATCGCTGAAGACGCTCGGGGCGTAGCCGCGCGCAACCGCCGGCTCGCCCGCGGCAAGCGCGATCTCGCGCGCCGCATGCGCAAAGCGCGTCACCGAATCCATGATGAGCAGCACCGACTCGCCGCGATCACGGAAGTGCTCGGCGATGGTCATGGCGGATTTTGGCGCCATCCGGCGCATCGCGGCGCTCTCGTCGCCGGTCGACACGATCGCGACGGCGTTCGCCCGCCGCTCGCCAAGCGTATCCTCGAGAAACTCGCGCACCTCGCGGCCGCGCTCGCCGACCAGCGCCAGCACCACGGTGTCGAACCCCTTCGCATGCGCCAGCATGGCGAGAAGCGTCGACTTGCCGACGCCGGAGCCGGCGAACACGCCGATGCGCTGCCCGGCGCAAAGCGGCGTGAAGGTATCGACGACACGGACGCCGGTGCGGACGCCACGCGTGACGCGCCCGCGCTGCATCGCCGTCGGCGGCTCATTTTCGACCGCCAGTCCGGTTTCGCCCAGGGCAAGAGGCCCGGCGCCGTCAAGCGGCTGGCCGAGCGCGTTCAGCACGCGGCCTTTCCAGCTCGCATGCGGAAAGAGCAGCAGCGCGCCAGAGCTTTCCGCGGAAATCCCGATGCCGCCGGTGACGCTGGCGTCGAAGGGCTTGACGCTGATCGAGGCGTCGTCGATGCGGATGACCTCGCCGAGCTGCGCGCCGGATTCCGTCTTCAGCGTCACCGTCTCGCCGAGGTTGACGAAGCGCGACAGCCCCGCGACCCGATAGAGCGCCGGCGCGATCTCGCTCACCAATCCGCTGACGCGGATCATCGGCACATTGGCCCGGGCGAGCGCGACCTGACGGCGCAGGCTGTCGAGGGCGTGCATGGATCAGCTCGCTCGAGGACGCGAGGGCGCGCGGGGCGGCGCGGCCACCACGATCATGTGGTGTCGCCGAGCGTCTTGATCGCCTGCTGCGCCGTGCTGTCGGAAGTCTCGATCGTCGAGCTTGCCGCCTCGAATGCGCGCGTCACCGCGATGAGCTTTGATATCTCCGAGATCGGATTGATGTTCGCGTCTTCCACGAAGCCCTGCACGACGCCGTTGGTGGAGAAATCCAGGATCTCGCTCGCGTTTCCTTCCGGGATGACGCCGGAATTTTCGAAGCGCTTGAGGTTCGTCGCCGGGTCGATGCTGAACAGGCCGATCGCGCCTACCTGCTGACCGTGCTGCGTGATCATTCCGTCGCGCGCGATGACGGGAGGGCCGGCGCCCGGATCGAGGCTGAGCGGCGCGCGGCCGACATCCAGCACCGCGTAGCCGTTCAGCGTCTGCAGCTCGCCGCTCGCCAGCATGCGCATGCGGCCGTCGCGCGTGTAGACGACGCCGCTCGGCGTGTTGATGGCGAGCCATCCCTCGCCCTGCACGGCGACGTCGAGATCGTTGTCGGTCTTCGTCAGCCCGCCGGCGCGGCGCGAGATGAAGGTATCGCCGGAAGACACGAAGGCGGTGGAATCGCTGCCGGCCTTGGAGAGCATGGCGTCGAATTTCACCTCGTCGGCGCGGTAGCCGACCGTGCTGAGGTTGGCGACGTTCTGCGCGATCGTATCGAGCCTCCGCTCGAGCGCCACCTGCGCCGAGAGCGCGACATACAGCGAGGAATCCATGGATCAGGCTCCGCCGAGCTTCATATTCTGCAGGGTGAGAAGGAGATCCTGGCCGATCCCCGATTCCGTCGGCCCGGAAATCAGCATGACCGAGGGCGACGTCGTGGCCGTGGAATTCTGCAGCTCGTAGAGGCTGGTAAAGCGGGTGAGGAATTTCTCGAGCTTCTTCGGGTCCTGCAGGTCGGTCACCTTGAGGCGCGCAGTGATGAGAGAGGCCTGGCGGTCGATATCCTGCGAGCCCGTCTCGGAGGGGATACTGAGCGCCGTCTGCGCGACCTTCAGCAGGGCGGGATCGGCGAGGATGCTGTAGGCGCTGGTGATGCCGGACGCCTTGCGCTGGAAGTAGAGCGCGAGGCGGACACCCTCATTCTGCTTGCCGGCGGTCTCCTCGAGCGTCTGTCGCACATAATTGTCCACCGTCCCCTGCTGGGTGCGGGTGAAGGCCGTCGCCGTTGCGCCATAGCGCTGGAAGTTGAAGGTCGCGGCGAAGTCCCGGTAGCGATGGTCGGCGAGACTGTTGGCAAAGCTGTTGCTGGAATCGACGCCGCCTTCCAGCACCTTGCGCATGAAGGCCTTGGCATAGGTCATGTCCCCGAGGCCGGCGGCCTTCATCGCATAGGCGAAGACGCGGTCGTTGGCGAGGAAGTCCTTGATGGACTTCACCTTGGTGATGTTCGCCAGATAATACGTCGAGTCGCGTTCCACGTTCGGGCTGGCTGCGGTGCGGGCGAGCGATTTCGTCATGTCGCTCGACAGCATGCGATACGAGGCCGTCGTGGTCAGCACGCGAATCTCCGAAGCAGTTCTTCGGGTTATCGCCGGCCGAACTTGTCCGAAGCTGGTGCGGGAACATCAGTTTGGCGCAAGCCTCGCGCCGTACCCCCAGGGTGAAACGATCAGGGTGCGGCTTTGAATTTTCTCATCGGCCTTGCGATAGCCCTGGCTTCCCTTTTCGGCGGGTTTGCCGCGCTCGGCGGACATCTCAGCGTGATCTGGCAGCCCTGGGAGTTCGTCATCATCGGCGGCTCGGCGCTTGGGACCTTCATCATCGCCAATCCGATGGCGACGGTGTTCGACGCCGGCAAGGCGATGAAGCAGGCGATTTTCGCCAGCGCGACCAAGCCGAAGGATTATCTGCAGCTCCTCGGTCTGCTCTACGCGCTGATGCGCGAGCTGCGCGGAAAGTCGCGCAACGAGGCCGAGGCGCACGTCGACAATCCACAGGAATCGGAGATCTTCAAGCGCTTCGACAAGGTGCTGAAGGACAAGGAGCTGACGGATTTCATCTGCGACTACGGTCGCCTCATCATCATCGGGAACGCCCGGCCGCACGAGATCGAGTCCCTGATGGACGAGGAGATCCAGACCAGCGTCCGCGACAAGCTGAAGCCCTATTACGCGCTGTCCTCCGTCGCGGAGTGCCTTCCGGCGCTCGGCATCGTCGCGGCGGTGCTCGGCGTGATCAAGGCGATGGGCGCCCTCGACCAGTCGCCCGATCTGCTCGGGCATCTCATCGGCGCCGCGCTGGTCGGCACGTTTGCCGGCATCTTTCTGTCCTACGGCGTCGTCTCGCCGCTCGCCAACAAGATCAAGGTCGTGCGCGAAAAGCAGTGCCGCAAGCTGGTGGTCATCAAGCAGACGCTGCTCGCCTTCATGAACGGCGCCATGCCGCAGATCGCGCTCGAGCATGGGCGCAAGACCATCTCGGCGCACGATCGTCCGTCGATCGACGAGGTGGAACACGCGACGATCGCCGGCGGATCGGCGAAGGCCGCCGGCGGCGGCATGCCGCAGGCGGAACCGGTGGCGGCCTGAAATGGCTGCGGCGCAGCGCATCGAAGACCAGTCCTCGGTCGTTCGCCTTTTCGACAAGGCCGCCTTCTCCGCGACGCGCTATCCCCGCCTGCAGACGGTGTTCGAGCGGATGCTCGTCGCCAATGTGGACGCGCTGCGCGAGGTGTTCGCGACGCCACCGCAATACGTCTTCAAGGACATCCAGGCCGAGCCGCTCGGGAAAGTCCTCGACGCGATTCACGAAGAGGGCATCGCGGCGATCTTCGCGGTTCCCGAATGGCGCTCGCGCATCGTCTTCACCATCGACCGGGCCTTCGTCTACGCCATCACGGAGCTGGCGTTCGGCGGCGACGGCGCGGAGCCGCCGTTCGAGGCGAAGCGGCGGTTCTCGCATATCGAGAAGAACGTCTCGCGCGCCGTGCTGAGCGTGGCGGCAAGGGCGCTGCAGGCGTCGCTCGCCCCCGTCTCGTCGGCGCTGACGCTGGTGTTCGAGCGGATCGAGACGGCGATGGACACCGTCAGCATCGACAACCGCGACAGCAAGGCCGTCGTCGCGAGGTTTGAGCTTCGCGCCGCAGGACGTGTCGGCCGGCTGCAGCTCGTCATCCCGGAAGCCGCCGTCCGCGCGACGCGCACGCCGACGGGCGCCCCCGGCGAAGAGCCGAGCGCCGATTCGCCCGAGGCCGGCCTCTATTTCCAGATGCAGCGCGAGATCAAGAAGACCGACGTGCAGCTCACCGCGATCCTCGAGGAGCGCCAGGTGACGCTGGCCGAGGTCGCCGCGTTCCGGGTCGGCCAGGTCATTCCGCTCGACGCGCGGATCGACGGCCGGATCAGGCTGGAGTGCAACAGCCAGCCGCTCTTCACCTGCGAGGTCGGGCAGCTGGAAGGAGCCTATACGCTGCGGGTCGACGAGACGCTGGAGCGTCCTGCGAGGATGGAGTCATGACCTCTTACGTGATCGATGCGGTGCTGTTCCTGGCGCTGCTGCTGACCAGCCTGCGGGTCGGAACGATGTATCGGGAGCTGAAGCGGCTCCGCGGCTATCAGGTTCAGTACATTGAGGTTTTCGGCCAGACGAGCCGCGCTGCCGATACCATCGGCGAGGCGGTGCGGCAGCTCGGCGGCGAGGGGCGCGATGTCCTCGAACGGCTTGAGGCCGTCATCGAGGAGGGACGCAGGCTTGCGGCGCGTCTGGAAGCCGCTGCGCGTCCGGGGAGCGAGGCCGGCGCCAGCCGGTCCGACGAGGTGGGCACTTATTCCCGGCGCATGGCGCGGGCCGGCGCGGACGGCGATCCCGTCGGGTTGAAAAATGAAATCTTAAAGTTCGGCAGCGACAATCGCCGGCTTGAGGGCAGGGAAGCGGAGGCGGCCGAGGGAACGACGCCTCCGATCCAGCATCATGCAGGCCGCGAGTTTCGCCTGGCGCCAAGCGTCAAGACGTTGCGAGCGGCGGGTGGAGCGGGTTGAGCGGCTGGCTGCCCACCTGCGTGGACCGCGGCCGGTGTGAGACCGCGTGTGCGACCGAGTAAAGGATCACCTGGCGATGTCGGGCGAGTACGGTGAACATGAGTGAGGCTGTGATCGAGAACGGTGCTGTCGCGGCGGAGCTTCCGCCGGTCGGCTTCGGCCGGACTTTCGAGGCTCCGGAGCTGAAGCCGACGGCGAGCGGCGAGAGCTCGCTCAGCCTCGATTCGGTGATGAGCATTCCGGTGACGGTGCAGGTCATCCTCGGCTCCACGAAGATGCCGGTTTCGGAGCTGATGAAGCTCTCGCGCGGCGCCATCGTGCCGCTCGACAACCGCGTTGGCGAGCCGGTCGACGTCGTCGTGAACGGGCGCGTCGTGGCGCGCGGCCAGCTTGTGGTCATGGACGACGACAACACGCGCTTCGGCATCTCGCTGACCGAGATTGTCGCATCCCGTCCCGCAGGCAAAGCGGCCTAGGAGATGCCTTCCGCCGCCGCCGTCCTCTCCGCCCCGCCCGCCCCACGTTCGCTGCAGGGCGCCGACCGGGTCGCGGCGCTGCTCCTCGCCATGGGCAAGCCTGCGGCGAGCCGCCTCCTCAAGCACTTCGACAGCGCCGAACTGAAGGAGATCGCGCGCGCCGCCTCGAACCTCGGGACGATCCCGGCCTCGGAGCTGGAGGTGGCGATCCAGGAGTTCGCGGATCAGTTCGCCGCCGGCATGAGCCTGCTCGGCACCGCCCAGGAGGTGGAGAAGCTCCTCACCGGAATCCTGCCGACCGAGCAGATCTCCGAAGTCATGGCCGACGTGCTGAACCAGACGACGACCACCAGCACCGTCTGGGAGCGTTCGTCCGATTCGCCGGAAGCCACGCTGGTCGACTTCATGACCAACGAGCACCCGCAGACCGCGGCCTTGATCCTCTCGAAGCTGCGCCCCGCGAGCGCCGCCAAGGTCATCGGCCACCTGCCGGAAGCCTCCCGCAACGATCTCGTCCGCCGCATGGCCTCGCTGCGGCCGATCTCCGCCTCCGCCATGCGCCTTCTCGAAAGCAGCATGCACGATGCGCTGCTGACCGTCCTGGAGAAGCCGCCGGGCAGCGACACCAACGTGCGGATCGCCGATATCCTGAACCGCATGGAGAAGGAGATCATCGACGGCATCCTGACCAATATCGAAGAGGTCCGGCCGGAGACCGCGAAGGCGCTGAAGCGTCTCATCTTCCGCTTCGAAGACATCGCCAAGCTGACGCCGAAGGCGCGCATGACGATCTTCGATCAGGTCCCCTCCGAGCAGGTCGTGCTGGCGCTCCGCAATACCGACGCGGCGTTCAGGGAACTGGTGCTATCCTCGATCGCCTCGCGCGCCCGCCGCATCGTCGAGCACGAGCTGGAAAGTGCCGACGAGCCGGATGCGCGCGCCGTCAGCGACGCGCGCCGCAGCATCTCCGACCGGATCATGGAGCTGATCGGCAAGGGCGAGATCGACATTAACGTTTCCGAAAACGAGCAGACATAAGGTCGCCGCGAGCTTTTCATGGCAGAAGCGGCCGACAAAGACAGCAAAACCGAAGAACCTACCGAGCGAAAGATCAGGGATGCGGTCGAGAAGGGGAATGTCCCCGTCTCGCGCGAGGCTCCGATCTTCGCCTCGATGGTCGGAATACTGGCGGTAGCCAGTTTCTTCCTGGTCGAGCGTTCTCTGCGGCTGACGCTTGTCCTGCGAAGTTTACTCGATGATCCGGGAGGGTGGCCTCTCGAGAATGGGTCCGATGCGAGTCAGCTTGTTGCAGCGGTCGGATTCGAGGCGGGACGCTTCCTGCTGCCGGTCGTCCTCACGCTCACGATTGCCGGGCTGCTGGCGTCCTTTCTGCAGAATGCCCCAAGCATCGCGTTTGAGCGGATCAGGCCGCAGTTTTCGCGGATATCGCCGGGCGAGGGGGCGAAGCGCATCTTCGGGGCGCGCGGACAGACGGAGTTCTTCAAGGCCACCGTCAAGTTCGTCGCCGTCGCGGTGGTGGTGCTGGTCATCCTGCAATCCGACCAGCTTCGCGTGATGAGCGCCATGTATACCGATCCCGCGGCGGTTCCGGCGCTGATCCTGTCGCTGGCGATGAAGATACTCGCCGCCGTGAGCGTCGCGACGATCGTCATCGTCGCCGCCGACCTCGTCTGGGCGCGCGTCCACTGGCGGCGCGACCTGCGGATGACGCGGCAGGAGATGAAGGACGAGTTCAAGCAGGTCGAAGGCGACCCGCTGGTGAAGGCCCGGCTCCGCTCGCTCGCCCGCGACCGGACCCGCCGGCGCATGATCGCGGCGGTGCCGCGCGCGACGCTGGTGATCGTCAATCCGACGCACTTCGCTGTGGCGCTCCGCTATCACCGCAACGAGGGCGGCGCGCCGCTGGTCGTCGCCAAGGGCCAGGATCTCATCGCCCTCAAGATTCGCGAAACGGCGGAGGAGCATGGGATCCCGGTTGTGGAAGACAAGCCTCTCGCAAGGTCCCTCTACGACAGTGTCGAGGTCGACCGGATGATTCCGCCCGAATTCTACAAGGCCTTGGCGGAAATCATCCACTTCCTGCAGACCCGAAACCTCGCGGAGGTAGGTGCACGATGAGCGAGACAGCCCTGAAGGAAGACCGGCATGCGGCCGATCGGGAGAAGGCGCTCGCGGCCGTTGCCATGGAGCTGGCGGCCGAGCTGCGCCTCACCGACGTCGTCGATCTCATCACGTTCGTGCGCACCGAGAATCACCCGAACATCAGCGATCTGGTGAACTCCTCGGCCGAACTCTACCTGAAGCCCGGAACGCTCTCCTACGGCTGGGCGGCCGAGGTGGACATGCACTGGACCGGCAAGCCATCGGTGAAGCTCGATCTCGAATTTCAGCACCAGCAGGTGACGGCGTTCTTCAAGCTCGTGCTGGAGCCGCGACAGGCCGGCGTCGAGCTGAGCCACATCGAGTTCGAGTCCCCGAGCCGCGCACCCTCCGACAACACCCGCCGGCTGATCGAGGCCGTCGCCGACGCGCGCCTGACGCAGAAGCGCCGCGCCGAAGCGTAGACGCCTGGCCGTCCGGGAAACCTCCGCCAGCCTCGCGCAAGATTATCGCGCTATCCATCGCCGGGTCGGAAGTGGGTGCGTGCCGTGCAGCCGGTCTATCTCTTCGATCTTGCGTTTCAGCGGTCGCAATGGCTTTCGGTCCGCCAGACTGCGGTGGCGGACAACGTCGCCAACGCCAACACGCCGAACTATCGGGCGAAGGACGTGGAGCCGTTCTCGGCGACCCTCGACAAGACGGAGCTTGCGATGGTCGCGACCAATCCTGGACATCTCTCGCTCGAAGGCCCGCCGGTGCGCGCCAGCGCGGTGCAGGCGCCGCGAAGCTGGGACATCACCAGCCACGGCAACGACGTCAGCATCGAGAAGGAGCTGATCAAGGCCGGCGAGGTTTCGCGCGACTACTCCCTCAACGTCAGCATCGTGAAGACCTTCCACCGCATGTGGATGGCGAGCGTGAAAGGCTAGACGCGTGATCGATCCATTGACCGCTCCGCTGCGCGTTGCCGCGGCGGGCCTCGAAGCGCAGACGACCCGCATGCGCGTCGTCTCCGAGAACCTCGCGAACGCCCAGTCGACCGGCGACACGCCGGGCGCCGATCCCTATCAGCGGAAGACCGTCATGTTCTCCTCCGTGCTCGACCAGGCGAGCGGGACCTCGCTCGTGAAGGTCGACCGCATCGGGCGCGACAAGACGCCGTTCCGGGTCGAATACGATCCCGACCATCCCGCCGCCGACAAGTCCGGCTACGTGAAGCTGCCGAACGTGAACATGCTGGTCGAGATGGCCGACATGCGCGAGGCGAACCGCTCGTACGAGGCCGATCTGCAGATCGTGAAGCAGAGCCGGCAGATGATCTCCATGACCATCGACCTCCTGAGGAGCACATGACGATTGCAGCTTTGTCGGCGCTTGGCTCGCTCATCACGGGCGGGACGGCATCCGCCACCGCCACGCAGTCGGCCGCCTCGCTCGGTGGCGTGGGCGCGGTGCAGGGCCAGGATTTCGCCTCGGTGCTTGCCGAGGTCGCTTCCGAGGGGATGCAGACGATGAAGAGCGGCGAGGCGGCGGCGCTCGGCGGATTGCAGGGCACGTCTCCGGTGCAGCAGGTCGTGCAGGCCGTGATGTCGGCCGAGCAGACGCTGCAGGCGGCGATCGCGATCCGCGACAAGGTCGTCTCCGCCTACCAGGAAATCAGCCGTATGGCGATGTGAGGTAAGTCGATGCGTGCGTTGGCGATTGCTGCGACCGGAATGAATGCCCAGCAGACCAATCTCGAGGTCATTGCGAACAACATCGCGAATGTGAACACGACCGCCTTCAAGCGGTCGCGGGCCGAGTTCACCGATCTGCTCTACCAGGCGGAACGCCTGCAGGGCGCGCCGCTTCGCGGTGGCGCAAATCCGATTCCCGAAGGGGCGCAGATCGGCCTCGGCGTGCGCACCGCAGCGATCCGCACCCTGCACCAGCAGGGCGCGCTGGCGCAGACCGGCAACCGGCTCGACCTGGCGCTCGATGGCCCGGGCTGGTTCCAGGTGACCGGCCCCGACGGCGACACGCTCTACACCCGCGACGGCGCGCTCAACACCAACGCCAACGGCGAAATCGTCACGCTCGACGGCTACAGCGTCGATCCATCGATCACGGTGCCGAGCGGGACGACGGATGTCTCGATCAACGAGTCGGGACAGGTCTACGCGCGAGTCGCCGGGCAGACGAGCCTGCAGCTCCTCGGGCAGCTCAACCTTTCGACCTTCGCCAACGATGCCGGCCTCGAGCCGCTCGGCGGCAATCTCTTCCGCGAGAGCGACGCGTCGGGAAGTCCGGTCAGCGGCGTCCCCGCCGATCCGGGCTACGGCAAGATCCACCAGGGTTATCTCGAGTCCTCCAACGTCGATCCGGTCAAGGACATTACCGACCTCATCTCCGCGCAGCGCGCCTACGAGATGAATTCGAAGGTCATCCAGGCGGCCGACGAAATGGCCGGTACGATCTCGAAGGGCATCCGCTAGCCATGCTTCGCACAACCTTCGGCAAGGCGACGCTGGCGGTTGCGCTGCTGCTCGGCGCGACGATGCGGGCCGCAATCGCGGCGCAGTTCGTCACGCTGCCGGTGCCGAGCGTCACCATCTACCCGGGCGAGATCATCGACGCAGCGAAGCTCACCGATCACGCCTTCGTCGATACGCAGATCGGAAGCGGCTACATCGATGCGGCCGACATGCTGGTCGGCAAGGTTGCGAAGCGCACTCTGCTGCCGGATCACCCGGTCCCCGTCAACGCGATCGGCGAGGTCGATATCGTTACGCGCGGCACCGCGGTCCAGCTCGTCTTCGAGCAGCCGGGACTTCTCATCACCACCTACGCCTCTCCGCTGCAGGATGGCAGCGCGGGCGACGTCATCCGCGTGCGCAACACCGACAGCGGCGCGATCGTGGTCGGAGTGGTTCAACCGGACGGGACCGTGCGCGTGAGCCCGCAATGACGCGGCTGCGGCTCTTCGCCGTCCTCCTCCCGCTCGCTTGCTCGCTGGCTCTGCCCGCCGATGCGGCAGTGCGCATCAAGGACATCGCCTCGGTGCAAGGCGTGCGCGACAACCAGACCGTCGGCTACGGGCTGGTGATCGGCCTGAAGGGAACCGGCGACAGCCTGCGCAACTCGCCGTTCACCGAACAGTCGCTGCAATCGATGCTCGACGGAATGGGCATCAACGTCCGCGACGCCTCGCTCCGTACCCGCAACGTCGCCGGCGTCATCGTGACGGCCGACCTGCCGCCCTACATCGGCAAAGGCGCCCGCATCGACATCACTGTGTCGTCGCTCGGCGACGCCACCTCGCTGCTCGGCGGAACGCTCGTCATGACGCCGCTGATGGGGGCGGATGGGCAGATCTATGCTGTTGCGCAGGGTCCGGTCGCGGTTTCCGGCTTTTCCACCCAGGGCGACGCGGAGAGCCTGACGGAGGGCGTGCCGACGACCGGGCGCATACCGAACGGAGCGCTGGTCGAGCGCGAGATTGCTGGCGGCTTCGCCGATCTCGACAGCCTCGTTCTGGAACTGAAGAACCCGGACTTCACCACGGCGATCCGCGTGGCCGATGCGATCAACGCCTTCGCCAAGGAGCGCTATGGGGCGGACGTCGCGCTCGAGCAGGATTACCGGACGATCGCGCTGCGCAAGCCGAAAGGCGTATCGGGCCCGCGGTTCATTGCCGAAATAACGCAGGTTTCCGTCGAGCCGGATTCGCCCGCCCGCGTCGTGATCGACGAGCGCACGGGGACCGTGGTCATCGGACGCCAGGTGCAGATATCGACGGTCGCGGTGACGCACGGCAATCTCACCGTCCGCGTCACGGAAGCGCCGGTCGTGTCGCAACCCGCTCCGCTCTCCGACGGCCAGACGACGCAGGTTCCGCGCACCCTGGTCGATGCCAGCCAGACGGGCGGGCAGCTTGCGATCCTCGGCGGTGCGGATCTGCAGACGCTGGTGGCCGGCCTGAACCAGATCGGACTGAAGCCGACCGGCATCATCGCCATCCTGCAGGCCATCAAGTCGGCCGGCGCATTGCAGGCGGAACTGGTCATCCAGTAGCCGGCCGCGCCAGTGTCTCCAGCCCGGCGCAAGCTTGCATGTCCACGGTCAAGTGGAACCCTCGCCGGCGTGTGACCTGGACACCTTCATGCCTTTTGCGATCCCTGCCTCACGATCGCACCGGCTCGTCGGCTGCCTCGCCGCAGGCCTGCTCATCGTTTCGCTGCACGCCGCCGCGGCGGAGGATTCCGCCCCGGCCGCAGGCGGCACCCCGCCGGGTGACGCGGAGAAATTCTGCACCAACATCGTCGACGCCGCGAGCGACGCCCGCTTCGCCTGGGAAGCGAAGACGCTGAAGGATCTGAAGACCGAGATCGAGACGGCGACCACGGCCCTCGACACCAAGCGCGCCGAGCTTCAGGAAGTCCTGAGCCGCCGCGACGAGTTCCAGAAGCTCGCCGACCAGAGCGTGGTCGAAATCTACGCGAAAATGCGCCCGGAAGCAGCGGCGGCGCAGCTCGGCGCGCTCGACGAGCGGACCGCGGCGGCCGTTCTCGCCAAGCTGAACTCCCGCACGGCGAGCGCCATCCTGAGCGAAATGGACATTCCGCGCGCCGTGCTTCTGGCGCAGCTCATCTCGACCGGCGGCGAGCCGCCACAGCCGGGCGCGCTCCCGCAATGAGGCTCGCCCCGCTTCTGCTGATCCTGCTCGGTGCCTGTACGAGCGTGAAGGATTTCGGCCGCGAGCCGGTGATGACGCCGGTCGGCAGCGGACTCTATGCACCCCGGGCGCCCTTGCCGATCGAGGCGTTCCCGCCACCGCAGCAGGCGAGCTACCACTCGCTCTGGCAGGATTCGCGCGCCAACCTTTTCCAGGATCCGCGCGCCGCAAAGGTCGGCGACATCCTGACCATCAAGATACGCATCAACGACAAGGCGACGCTCGACAACTCGTCAAGCCGCCAGCGCGATTCGGCCCAGGGGCTGAGCGGCAGCTACGAATTCGCGACGCACAGCCGGCTGGACGATCCGAAGTCTGCCGACGGCGGCGGCAGCCTCGGGCTTGGCGCGAAATCGTCGGCGAGCGGCACCGGGTCGATCGACCGCTCGGAGAAGGTCGACGTTTCGGTCGCGGCGATCGTCACCGAGGTGCTGCCTAACGGCAACATCGTGATCACCGGGTCGCAGGAGGTGCGGGTCAACTTCGAACTGCGGATCGTCAACGTCACCGGCATCGTGCGGCCGCGCGACATCTCCACCGGCAATACGATCGACTACGAGAAGATCGCCGAGGCGCGCATCTCCTATGGCGGACGCGGCCGCATCAGCGAAGTGCAGCAACCCCGGTGGGGCCAGCAGCTGATGGACGCGGTCGCTCCCTACTGACCGGCCGAAGAAAGCGCGATGGCACAGGCCGAAACCCCCGCTGAACTGGCTGCCCCTGCGCCTGCGCCCGCGGGCGGCCGGTCGCTGGTGAAGCTCATCGCCGCGCTGCTCCTCCTGACGGTGGCGGCGGCGGGATTGGGCGGCGGTCTCGGGATACAGCTTGCCAAGCAGGTCGAGGACGCGGTGAAGCAGAAAGAGTCGGCCGCCGAGAAGCCTGCCGTCGCGCCGCGCTTCACCGGTCCGACGCATCTGAAGGCGCTCGCACCGATCGTCACGAATCTCGGGGAGCCGAGCGACGTCTGGATCCGGATTGAATCGTCGATCATCTTCGACGACGAGGCGATCGCCGCCGACGATGTGCTGGCCGGCGAGATCGGCGAGGACATACTGACCTATCTGAGGACGGTGAGCCTCTCGCAGATCGAAGGTCCGAGCGGCATGCAGCACCTTCGCGAGGATCTGGCCGAGCGTGCCCGCATCCGCTCGCAGGATCGCGTCAAGGAGCTCGTCATCCAGACGCTGGTCGTGGAATGAAGCGGCTCGCTCTAGCGGCGACGGCGCTTCTCCTGCTCGGCGCTGCCGCGTGGGGCCAGGCGGCACCCGCGCCGCAGCTTCCGGCGCTCGACCTGAACGGATTGATCCCGGCCGGGCAGGGCGCCTTCACCGGCCGCGTCGTCCAGCTCGTTCTGCTGCTGACGGTTCTTTCGGTGGCGCCCGGGCTGCTCATCATGGTGACGAGCTTCACGCGCTTCATCGTGGCGCTGTCGTTCCTGCGGGCTGGCCTCGGCCTGCAGAGCACGCCGGCCAACCTGATCCTGATCAGCCTGGCGCTGTTCATGACGTTCTTCGTGATGCAGCCGACCTTTCAGCGGGCGTACGATACCGGACTGCAACCACTGCTTGCCAACCAGATCGACGAGACCGAAGCCTTCACGCGTGTTGTCGAGCCCTTCAGGCAATTCATGCTGGCGCACGTGCGCGAGCGCGACCTGGACCTCTTCCGCGATCTCGCGGCGCAATCCGCGGCGGCGGCGCCGAACGCGCCCGCTGCGGCGGCCCCGCCGGCCGCGGACGCTGCGCCGCCGGCGAGTGCCGCGGCGCCGGTCGAGCTCCGGATCCTCATCCCGGCCTACATGATATCGGAGCTTCGCCGGGGGTTTGAGATCGGCTTCCTGATCGTGCTGCCGTTCCTGGTGATCGACCTGATCGTCGCGACGCTCACCATGTCGATGGGCATGATGATGCTGCCGCCGACCGTCATTTCCCTGCCGTTCAAGATCCTCTTCTTCGTGCTGATCGACGGCTGGAACATGCTGATCGGAGGCCTGGTTCGCTCATATTTCTAGCGATCGCGCAAAACCAATTGCCGTTAATCCTCAAGAAACATTTCCCGGCTAGCATCCCCTCTATGGCAGGTTGAGCTCTCCCGAACGGAAGCTCAAATGGCATGACGCCGCTCTGTCATACCGGACGATCCGGTATGTCGCGTAAATCACAAAAAATCAGGAGCGGAAGATGTCCAGTATCATCACAAATACGTCTGCCATGACGGCGTTGCAGTCGCTGACGCATACGCAGAAATCGCTTGAGACGACGCAGGCCCGGATCAGCACCGGCTTCAAGGTTGCCACGGCCTCCGACAACGCCGCCTACTGGTCCATCGCCACCACGATGCGGTCGGACAACAAGGCGCTCGGCACCGTGCAGGACGCCCTCGGCCTCGGCGCCGCCATGGTCGATGTCGCCTACACCGGCCTGACCAAGAGCGTGGACGTCCTCGACGAGATCAAGACCAAGCTCGTTGCGGCCCGCCAGCCCGGCGTCGACCGCACCAAGATCCAGAGCGAAGTGAGCGCTCTGCAGGATCAGCTGACGAGCATTGCCGACTCCGCCGTGTTCAGCGGCGAGAGCTGGCTCAAGATCGACACCACCTCCTCGCCGGCGAGCATCGACAAGTCGGTCGTGTCGTCGTTCTCGCGCTCCGGCGGCTCGGTTTCGGTCGGAACCATCTCGATCAACCTCTTTACCGCGGGCACCGCCGCGGTGGCGGGCGTCGATGCCAACACCGACGGCGACTACCTCGACGCCGGTGACACCGCGCCTGTCGCAGCCGTGGCAGCCAAGACCGTCGCTCTCTTCGACAGCAACGCCACTGCCGCCAGCAAGCAGGGCCTGCTCGACACCGAACTGACGGCAACGAGCGGCGCCACCTTCACGATCTCCACGCTGGACATCTCGGGCCTGACCGAAAGCGCTGCCGACACGACTGACCTTGAGGACATGATCAAGGCCGTCGACAGCGCCGTGACCTCCATCACCGGTGCGGCGTCCAGCCTCGGCGCGGTGAAGACCCGCGTCGGCCTGCAGCAGGACTTCGTATCGTCCATGATGGACGCCATCGACCGCGGCGTCGGCCAGCTCGTCGATGCCGACATGACCAAGGAGTCCACCCGTCTGCAGGCTCTGCAGGTTCAGCAGCAGCTCGGCATCCAGGCGCTCTCCATCGCCAACTCCAACAGCCAGAACATCCTGTCGCTGTTCCGCGGCTAACGTCCCCGCGCACGATCTACCGAGCCACGCCCCTGACGGGGCGTGGCTTTTTGCTGTCTGCAATCCCCACGCAAGGTTCGCCATAGAGACTGCCCCCGATCGCGAAGCAGCGAAGCGCGAAGTATGAAGGGCAGCGGATGAGCGGTCGTGAGCAGGCTGACAGGCTGTTGAAAAGCCTGCTGGAGCTCGGTGCAAGGCGGCTGACGGCGCTCGCCGTGGTCGGCGTGACGGTCTTCGCCGTCGTCATCCTCGGAGGCCTCTATCTCAGCCGCCCGCAGATGGATGTGCTCTATTCGGGCCTCGACCGCGAAGATGTCACGCGTATCGGCGCGGCGCTGAACGAGGCCGGCATCAAGTTCGACGTCAACGCCGACGGCACTGCGGTCCTGGTCAGCTACGGCCAGACATCGCAGGCCCGCATGCTGCTCGCCGGAAAAGGCCTGCCGCAAAGCGCCAATGCGGGATACGAACTCTTCGATCAGCTCGGCTCGTTCGGCCTCACCTCCTTCATGCAGGACGTGACCCGGGTGCGGGCGCTGGAAGGCGAGATCGCGCGCACGATCCAGTCCCTGAACGGGGTCAAGGCGGCGCGCGTCCACATTGTGATGGCCGACCAGGGCTCGTTTCGCCGCACGCAGCAGCCGCCCTCCGCCTCCGTCGTCATCCGCACCGAGTCGGCGAGCGACGCGAACACGGCGCAGTCGATCCGCCACCTGGTCGCCGCGGCCGTGCCCGGCATGACACCGGACGAGGTCACGGTGCTGAACACCGACGGCGTGCTGCTCGCCTCCGGCGACGACAACGCCAACGCCGCGCCCGGACGGTTCATGAGTCTCGAGAAGACGGTCGGAGACGAGATCCAGAACCGCGTGCGCGAGAGCCTGACCCCGTATCTCGGCATCGAGAATTTCCAGGTCAACGTCACCGCGCACCTGAATACCGACAAGAAGCAGATCACGGAAACGACCTACGATCCGGAATCGCGGGTCGAGCGCTCCGTCCGGGTCGTCAAGGAGAACGAAGCGTCGAACAACTCGACGCAGAGTGTCGCCGCGAGCGTCTCGCAGAACCTGCCGCAGGACGCGCAGGGGTCGAACGGTGGCGAGAACGCCAACTCCTCCAACGATCGCCGCGAGGAGACGACGAACTACGAGCTTTCCTCCAAGACGGTCAGCACCGTCAGCGACGGGTTCTCCCTGCAGACGCTCTCGGTCGCCGTTCTCGTCAACCGCGCGCGCCTTCTGGGCGAGAAGGGGGACGCGAAACCCGAAGAGGTGGACAAGAAGCTCGCGGAGATCCAGCAGCTTGTCTCCACCGCCGCCGATCTGCGCACCGATCGGGGCGACCAGATCAAGGTCGTGGCGGTCGACTTCTCGCCCGCTTCGAGCGATCTCGCGCCTGTTCCGCCCGTCGGAATGATGGAGCTGGTGGTTCGCCAGCTCGGCACCTTCGTCAACGCCGCCACCATCCTCTTCGTCAGCCTGCTCCTCATCTGGTTCGGGCTGCGGCCGGCGACCAAGGCAATCCTGGCGAAGCCCGCCACGCCGACCTACGACGCCACCCGCGCGGCAATCGCGGACGGCTCGCCGGGTGGGGAGGCGGCGGCGCAGGCGCTGCAGACGCCGGAAGCCAGCCTCATCGAGGACCTGACGAGCCAGATCAACCGCTCGCCGCGCAAGCGGCTCGAGCAGATGGTGCGCTACAGCGACGAGCAGTCCGCGGCGATCCTGAAGCAGTGGATTCATCAGGGGGCTAGATCCTGATGCCGGTTCCCGCCGCCGCCCGTCTCGTCGAATTCAGCCGCGCCGCTCCGCTCGCCGAGCGGCCTCTAGGGGTCATCCAGACGTTTTCGCGTCCGGTCAAGCCGCCCGTCGAAGCGCCGGTGGACCGCGAGGCGGAGCGCGTCGCGGCGGCATTTCTGCGTGGCCGCAACGAGGGTCTCGACACGGCGCGCGCGGAATACCAGGCGAAGCTCTCCGAGGCGGAGGCCGCCTTCGAAGAACGGCTGGCGGCGCAGCGCTCGCTCTGGGCGGGCGACGAGGGCGCCGCGCTCGGCGAGCGCATCGGTCTCGCCTTCGAGGCGCTGAACTTCCAGGTCGGCGACGCGGTCGCGGCGATCCTCTCGCCCTTTCTCGACGGCGCGCTCCGCGCGCGGATGGTTGAGGAATTGCTGCGGACGCTGGAGAAAACCCTGCGCGGCGGGCGTCCCGCGTCGCTCAAGATCACGGGTCCAGAGGATCTCCTGGCGGCGGTCCGGACGGCGCTCGGCGACAGCGCGGCGGCAATCGATTTCGAGGCGACCGGCGACATCGACGTCCGCGTCGTCGCCGACAGCACCGTCATCGAAACGCAGCTTGGAGCGTGGCTTCGGCAGATAAGCGGCCGGAGCGAGTAAGCAGGCTATGGCGGAGCCGGAGTTCCAGGACCTCATCATCGTCAAGCGCCGGCTGAACACCGAGCCGGAGATGCCCAAGGGCGGCGTCTGGAAGATCGCCTTCGCCGATTTCATGACCGCGATGATGTGCTTCTTCCTGGTGATGTGGCTGATCAATGCCGCCAACGAGGATACGCGAAAGGCGGTCGCCAGCTATTTCAATCCCGTGCGGCTCGCCGAGCTCAACCGGAAGGGGCTCGATAACACCCACAGCCCTTCCGACAACCAGCCCTTGAGCGGCGAGCGCACCAAGGAGGCGAGCACCCCCGGCAGCGCGGCCGAGGGACAGCCCTCCGCGGATATCCCGCGCGACGCGCTGTTCAAGGACCCCTACAAGGTCCTCTCCGAGATTGCCGGCGGACCGCCAGCGGCAGGATCCGGCAGCGGAAGCAACGGCGCCGACGTTTCCGCGGCGGGCGCCGGCCCGTTCCGCGATCCATTCGACCCGGAGTTCATGACCGAGCCGGCGCAAGGTCAGCCGGCCGAAATGGATTCAGGAGCTCCCGCCGCTCCGCCGCCCGCGATGCAGGAGGCCGGAACGCCAGCCGATCAATCGCTGCGCCTTTCGCTCCCCGCCGGCGAATCTCCTCCGCCCCCGGCCGACAGCGTTCCGATGTCGTCGGAGACGGAGAATGGCGCGCCGCCGCCGGGCGATGCGCCGACGAGCCGCTCCGCGCTGCAGGAGGCGGTCTCGGCCGCGGTCAAGGCGGAGACCGGATCGAGCCACAGCCCGAAGGTCGCGGTGGAGCAGACCGGCGAGGGTACGGTGATCAGCCTCACCGACGACGCCGAGTTCGGCATGTTCGGCATCGGCTCAGCGCAGCCGCAGCCGCAGATGATCCGCATCATGGAGCGGATCGCGTCCATCCTGAAGGCGCGGAACGGCTCGATCACGATCCGCGGACATACGGATGCACGGCCCTTCAAAACCCCCGGCTACGACAATTGGCGGCTCTCAACCGACCGCGCGCAGATGGCCTACTTCATGCTCGTCAGAGGCGGGCTCGACGAGAAGCGCGTGGCGGCGATCGAGGGTTACGCCGACCGCAAGCTGAAGGCGCCGGGCGACCCCGAGGCGGCTGAAAACCGCCGCATCGAGATCCTGCTGCGCGAGGCTTCTCCGTGAGGGGCACGCTCGCATTGCTGGGTGGCGCGGTGCTTCTTGTGGCCGGCGCCGGCGCGACGTGTCGGGCAGCGGAAGCGCTGGCGGAACCCGTGAAGCTGGTGCGGACGCTGCAGTTGATGCAGGACCAGATGGCGCACGGAACCCTGGATTCGGAGACCGCGCGGCGCGCGCTGATCGACACGATCGGCGCCCGCTTCCTCGCCGCCGCGCCGGAGACCTGGAACGACCCGCGCAATGTCGAGGCCGCGCTTCTCTATGTGCTGAGCGGCGGTAATCCCGCGATCCTCGAAAAACTGCCGGACATGAAGGATGACGCCGCGCGCGGAAAGCTCGTCGCGGCGGTGCGCGCCTACGCGACCGGATCGGAAGAGGAGGCGCAGAAGCTCTGGGCCGACATCGATGTCGCCGCGCTGCCGATAGCGCTTGTCGGCCCATCGGCGCTGGCGAAGGCAACGCTTCTCGCCAAGGACGATCCGCAGCAGGCGATGCAGTTCGTCAACATGGCGCGGCTGGAGTCGCCCGGCACCTTGATCGAGGAAGCGGCGGTCCGGCGCGGCATCGAGCTTGCCGCGAAGCTGAAGGACGCCGAGCAGTTCGAGTTCTTCGCCATCCGCTACGCCTCGCGCTTCCCGCGCTCCATGTATGCCGAGGCCTTCCGCCATCGCTTTTCGGAATTCTATCTCGCCATCGCCTCTGAGAAGGACGGGCAGGTCGTGCCGAATCTCGAGTCGATCCTGACGCCGCTCGCCAGGGCCGATCGGCGCGAGATTTTTCTCGAGATCGCCCGTGTCGCCGTCATCGATGCCAGGCTGAACCTTGCGAAAGCCGCGGCGGAGGACGCGGCGGTGCTTTCCGACCCCGGCAGCGTAGAGATGCGGAGGGCGCAGCTCTATCGGGCTTCCGCCATCGCGGTCAGCGGCGATCCGGCGGAAGGGCGGGCGGATCTTGCGGCGGCGGCGGAAGGAGAACTCCCGGCGCGTGACCGCGAGCTTCTCGGAGCGGCCCTGGCGGTGGTCGACCAGGTGGAGCGTTGGCCGAGCGTCGCCGTCGACAAGGAGCCTCCGCCGACAAAAGTCCTCGACGGGGAGTCATCGGGCGCACCCGCCGATCCGACCAAGGATGTCGTCGCGCGCGCGCATGACGCGGTGGGCGCGGCCCAGCAATTGCTGGCGGACGCGGGAAGCTGAGGGGTTCGCGCAGATGAAGACGACGGGTGCGGGCGATCAGGTTCTCCCGGTGCGGCTCGCTTCGAAGCCGGGCGTTGCCGGGAAAGAGGCGCGACCGCAGCCGTCGGGCGGGCGCTTCGACGATGTGCTGTCCGGCTTGAACGCCGGGGCTGCACGGCGTCCCGCTGCTCCTCTATCGATGCCGGCCATCGCGGGCGCACGGGAGATGCGCGGCGCGGAAAAAATCAAGGAGCCGGGCGTGGCGTCCGACGCCCTGCACGGCGAGGGCGGCTTGCTGGCGTCGATGCCGATTGCGGTCCCGCAACAGACGCCGACATTGAACACAACGCACGCCAGCGCCGCGCATCGCGCGCCCGCTGAGCGGCAGACGGCGCGGGCGGCTGTTAGTGTCGCGCCGGTGGCGGCCGAGAGGAGCGCCGCAAAGACGCCGCGTGAGGTTCAGGCTGAGGCCGCGCCGGGCGCACCTTCTCGCCGCTTGGCGACAGGTCCGACCGGAGACGCCAAGTCGGCGCAATCGCCCCGGGCGGCCGATCTCGCCACGGCCACCCCGGCGCGCGCCCTCGCCGTGTCGAGCGCGGGCATCGAAGGCCAGCCTCCACAGCCGTTCGTTCTGCCGGCGACGCCGCTCCGCGATCCGCGTCGCGCTCCGGTCGCCGGGACCAGGCAGGCAACCGCGCCTGAAACGGTCGTCGGTCGCGAGGCCACGGCTGACGGGGGAGAGGAAGTGTCTCTCCTCGATCGCGAGACGCATTTCCGTCCGGTCGTGACAAAGCGGGACGCTTCCGCCCCCTCCGGCAGGTCTACGGACGATGGCCCCCGGCATCCCGTGGATCAGGTCCGCCCGCCGCATGCGGGACCGGCATCTCCCGACAGGATCAGGAGCGACGCCGTCGGCCGCGTTGAACCGCAGGGCAGGCCGGGGTTGGCACCGACGCCCCCTCTTCTGCAGGTTGGAGCGGCAGTTCTTCAGGACATCGCCGAGGGCGGTGCGGACTCACCCGATTTCGCGCTGGTCCTGCCGGCCAATGTGCCCGCTTCCGAAAGCCGCGAGCCATTGCGGATGCTGAAGGTCGCGCTGGAGCCGGAGGACCTCGGGCGGGTCACTGTGCGGATGCGGCTGACCGGGCGAAACCTCGATCTGAAGGTGACGGCCGAGCGCGCCGACACGGCGTCGCTGCTGGAGCGCGACCGCCATCTGCTCGCGAAAATTCTTCGGGAGAGCGGCTACAGCGCCGATGACGTGACGATACAGGCCCAGGCGCCGGGCTCGCCAACGGCGCCATCCGCTGTTCGCAGTCCCGAGGCACAGGCCGGCGGGCAGGGCACGCAGCAATTCCCGTCAGGCGGATCGACCGACGGCGACAGGCAGCCTCCAGGCTCCCGCAACGCTCGCGGCGAAAGATTGCCGCAGGAGACGCATGGTGATGAAGCGGATCGCGATCCTCGCCGCAGCGGCGCTCATTACGTCTAGCGCCGCGCTGAACGCCGCATCCGCCCGCACCGCCTCGAACGCCTGCGAGCGCGAGATGGCGCGCGCCGCCGAGCGTTACGACATTCCTCTCGGCGTGCTTTACGCCGTCGGATTGACGGAGACCGGCAAGCGCGGCTCGCTGCAGCCCTTCGCCATGAATGTCGAGGGACGCGCGCTCTATTCGCAAAGCGTCGCCGAGGCGCTGAAGGCGTTCGACGCGGCGCGCGCCGGAGGCGCGGTGCTGATCGACATAGGCTGCATGCAGATCAACCAGCATTATCACGGCGAAAAGTTCGCCTCGGTAGCTGAGATGTTCGATCCGCAGAAGAACGTCACCTACGCGGCGCTCTTCCTGAAGCAGCTGAAGGCGCGCGAGGGGACCTGGACCATGGCGGTCGCGCGCTACCACGCCGGACCGAACAACAACCCGGCGCAAAAGCGCTACGTCTGCAGCGTCATCGCCAACATGGTCGCCACCGGATTTGGATCTTGGACGCCCAACGCAAGATTATTTTGCGGGTGAGTCTTTCCGGCGACGCGCCGGTGCAAGCAAAGATAGCAGAATCCCGCAACCGACAGCCCGGTTCCCGCAGGTGCGCTGCGCCGCACAAAGGCAAAGGTCAGCCTTGCTGCCGTTGCATGTAGAAAAAATGGTTAACGAAGGGTTAACGCAATGATGGACAGGAATGAGCATCAATTCTCCCGGAGGTTATGAACAAGCCAGAAGATATTTCGATATTTCCATAAACTGTTTTATAGAGATAGTCTCCGATGTAACATGCTTCACAGATACGTATCTCTACTAAGATTGCCATAGTTAGCCGAATAATGTCTTTAAGACTACGCAAGCGAGAGTAGAGATTTGACCAATTTCGGAAAGCCCACATATATTCGAGGTGAGGGTGATTCGTGGGCTGGGGAGCCTGCGAGGTTGGATCGGGGGAGCCGGTGTTCGTCATTGTCGATGATCGCGATGTGGTGACGGAAGGCTATTCGTCATGGCTGCGGCGGGAGGGGGTTTCTTCCACCGCGTTTCGTCCGACCGATTTCCGCGAATGGGTCGAGACAGCCGGAGATGGCGACATGTCCGCCGTCGAGGCGTTTCTTCTCGGCGACTGCGAGGATCGGGAGACGTTGCCCCGCATGATCCGCGGCCGCTCCCATGCGCCGATGATCGTGATGAACGAGAAGCATGGGCTCGAACAGACGCTGGAGCTCTTCGCCGCGGGCGTCGACGACGTGGTGCGCAAGCCCATCCACGTGCGCGAGATCCTCGCCCGCGTCGGCGCCATCCGCCGCCGCGTGCAGAAGGAAGGCGAGCCAGCCACCATCGGCGAGATGAGCGTCTTCTCCGACGGCCGCGATCCGATCGTCCGTGGCGAGGTGCTGGAACTGCCGCGCCGGGAGCGGCGCATCCTGGAATATCTCGTCTCCAACCGCGGCAAGCGCGTTACCAAGACGCAGATATTCAACGCCATCTACGGCATCTTCGACGAGGATGTTGAGGAGGATGTGGTGGAGAGCCACATCAGCAAGCTGCGGAAGAAACTCCGCCACCGGCTCGGCTACGACCCGATCGATTCCAAGCGCTACCTTGGCTACAGCCTCGACCTGATCTGAGCGATGCGCCGCTGCCGCATCGGGATCAGCTTCGCGCAAGCTGAATTGTGCTTCTTGGCGGAGTTGTCGCGGGAGCGGGGAGATCTGGTCCAATGAGTCTCTATGGGGTGATGCGCACGGGTGTGTCTGGCATGAACGCGCAGTCGAACCGACTGGCGACGGTCGCCGACAACATCGCGAACTCGAGCACCAACGGCTACAAGCGCGCGTCCACCGAATTCGCCTCCATGCTGATCAACACGGTCTCCGGGGAATACACCTCCGGCGGCGTGAATACGCGCGTTCGCTACAATGTCGGCGAACAGGGCAACCTCTCCTACACGAGCTCGGTGACGGATCTCGGGATCGCCGGCAACGGCTTCATGATCGTGACCGATGGCAATGGCACGCCGTTTCTGACGCGCGCCGGATCGTTCGTGCCGGACGGCAATGGCAACCTCGTCAACGCCGCCGGCTTCTACCTGATGGGCTACGACCTCTCGAACGGCGCGCCAGCGCCGGTGGCGGGCGGCATCAACGGCTTGTCGCTGGTCAACCTGAAGCAGACGGCGCTGAAGGCAACGCCTTCGACGGCGGGCGTGTTCTCGGCGAACCTCCCGGCCTCCGCGGCTATCGTCGCTGCCGCCAACCTGCCTTCCGCCAACGCGGCGACCGCCACCTACACCGCCAAGAGCTCGCTCGTCACCTACGACAATCTCGGCAAGGAAGTGACGCTCGACGTCTATTACACGAAGACGGCGGACAATACCTGGGAAGTCGCGGTCTACAACAAGGCCGACGCAGCGGCGGGCACCAACAGCTTCCCCTATTCGAGCGCTGCACTCTCCACCGGCACGCTGGATTTCGATCCGGCAACGGGCGCTCTGACGCCCGCCAGCCTGAAATCCCTCACGCTTGCAGTCCCGGGTGGCGCCACCCTTACTCTCGACATGAAGGGCATGGTGCAGCTCGCCGCGGACTACAAGGTCCTGGACGCAACGGTAAACGGCAATGCGCCGAGTTCGGTCGATCGCATCGAGATCGACAACGACGGAACGCTCTACACCGTCTACGAGAGCGGCGCGCGCGTCGCGACCTTCAAGATTCCGCTCGCCGACGTCCCGAGCCCCGACAATCTGACCGCGCTTCCCGGCAACGTCTTCATGCCGAGCACGGAATCGGGCGCCGTCCAGGTCGGCTTCTCGACCGCCGGCGGCCTCGGGACCATCGTGTCCGGCGCGCTCGAATCCTCGACAGTCGATCTCGCCTCCGAGCTCACGTCGATGATCGAGTCGCAGCGCGGCTATACAGCGAACTCGAAGGTCTTCCAGACCGGCTCGGAACTGCTCGACGTGCTCGTCAACCTGAAGCGATAGGCGTGGCCGGAGCCCGCTCGCAATGAGCCTGACCTCCGCAATCCGGACTGCGCAGAGCTCACTGCACACGACGTCGACGCAGACGGCGATCACCTCGCGCAACGTCGCCGGGGCAAGCGACCCCGGCTATTCCCGCAAGATTGCAGTCGTCACGACGGGGCCGGACGGCGCGTCGCGGATGCTTTCCGTCAAGCGCGCCGCCGACAAGTCGCTGTTCGATGCGATGATCGGGGCCACCTCGCGGGCCTCCGGGCAACAGGCGCTGGTCGACGGGCTGAACGCGCTGGAGGGGACGCTCGGCGATCCCGAGAACGACCGCTCGCCGGCGGCGCTTATCGGCGCGCTGAATGACGCGCTGCAGCTCTATTCCGCAACCCCGGGCGATCTCAGCCTGGCGCAGGGCGCCGTCTCCAGGGCCAAGGACCTCGCTCGCGCGCTGAACGATGCGACGGGCGCCGTGCAGGGCGTGCGCCAGCAGGCCGACCAGGACATGGCGTCGTCGGTCGACAAGCTGAACGGCTTGCTCAAGGACTTCCAGTCCGTGAACACCGCCATCGTCGTCGGAACGCATTCCGGCGCCGACGTCACCGACAAGCTCGACACGCGCGACAAGCTGCTGTCGCAGATATCGGAGATCGTCGGCGTCAGCATGGTGACCCGCGGCGACAACAGCGCGGTGATCTACACCGACAGCGGCGTCACGCTGTTCGAGACCACGGCGCGCGCCGTGACGTTTGCGCCGAGCACCGGACTCGGAGCCGCGCAGACCGGCAATGCCGTCTACATCGACGGCGTGCCGGTGACGGGAAGCTCCGCCACGATGCCGATCCGCTCGGGCAGCCTGCAGGGGCTCGCTTCGCTCCGCGACGACGCGACGGTCGCCTACCAGAGCCAGCTCGACGAGATCGCGCGCGGCCTGATCAATACTTTTGCCGAATCCGACCAGGGTGTGCCGCCCACGCTGCCGGATGCGCCGGGGCTCTTCACCTACGCGGGCGCGCCGGCAACGCCGGGCGGCTCGTGGGTGCCGGGCCTTGCCGGTTCGATCCAGATCAACGCGAATGTCGATCCGGCCCAAGGGGGCAGCCTTGCGCGCCTGCGCGACGGCGGCATCTCCAACCCCGGCAATCCCGCCTACGTCTACAATTCGACAGGCGCTGCCGGATATTCCGCCCGCCTGAGCCAGCTCCTCGACAAGGTCGGCGCCGCGCAGAGCTTCGATCCGGCGACGGGCCTCGACGCTTCGGCGAGCCTCGGCGCATTTTCGGCCGCCTCGGTCAGCTGGCTCGAATCGGAACGCAAGGATGCGTCCAGCGCCGCCGATTATTCCTCGACGCTCGTGGCGCACGCCTCGGATGCGCTGTCGAATGCGACCGGCGTCAATCTCGACGACGAGATGAGCCAGCTTCTCGACCTGGAGAAGTCCTACCAGGCCTCCTCGAAGCTCCTCGCGGTCATCGACGAGATGCTCGCCGGCTTCATCGCCGGGATCCGCTAGAGATGAAGACGACCTTCGTCTCGACCCAGGGCGTGGCGAACGCGACACGGCGCTCGGTCATGCAGATGCAGTCGGAACTGGCGACGCTGCAGAAAGAAGTGTCGAGTGGCCGCGCTTCCGACGTGGGGCTGGCGCTCGGCGCGCGTACCGGCCTCACCGTCACGCTGCGAAAGGAAAGCGCCAGCCTCCAAACACTGATGGATTCCAACGCGATAGCGGACCTGCGCCTTTCCACGACGCAGGATACGCTCGTCAAGATCGCCGGCGACGCGCAGAGCTTCCTGAACGTCCTTGTGGCGGCGAAGAGCGACCCGACGAGCGCCGCCGGGACGAAGCAGCGCGCCGACGAGATGCTGGCCTCGCTCACCGGTCTGTTGAACACGACCCAGAACGGCGAGCACCTCTTCGGCGGCATCAACACCGGCGTGAAGCCTGTCGCCGACTATTCCGATCCCGCGTCTGCCGCAAAGCAGGCGGTCGCCGATGCCTTCCTCGCGCATTTCGGATTCGCGCAGGGCGATCCCGCCGCGGCCAGCATCACGGCGGCGGACATGCAGGATTTCCTCGACACCGACTTCAGCACGCTTTTCGACGATCCCGCCTGGTCGACCACATGGTCCACCGCGTCGGATCAGCCGGTGACCAGCCGCATCTCGACAGCGGAAACGGTGACCACGAGCGTGACCGCCAACGACCCCTCCATGCGCAAGCTGGCGATGGCCTACACGATGGTCTCCGATCTAGGCCTCAGCAGCCTGTCGCAGGCCGCCTACGGCGCGGTGATCGACAAGGCGTCGGCCCTCGCCGGAAGCGTCATCGCCGGGGTCACCTCCACGCAAGCTCAGTTGGGCTATGCACAGCAGGCGGTCGCCGACGCGAACAGCCGCATGTCGGCGCAGAAGGATGTTCTCGAAGCCCATGTCGGCAGCCTGGAGGGGGTCGATCCCTACGAAGCCTCGACACGCGTCAACAACCTGCTCACGCAGATCGAGACGTCCTACGCGCTGACGGCGCGGATCCAGAAAATCAGCCTGCTTGATTTTCTCTCGTGAAAATCCTGCCGGCCCCGGACTGCTGAGGACAGATGTATCCCTTCTCCTACGCTGAAGTCGTTCAGGACTCCGCCGAGAACTCGCGCGAGCGCGACGGTCGGGCGCTCGATGTCTCCATCGACCTTCTGAAGCGCGCCGAGGAGAGCGGCGTCGACAGCGTCGAGTCCGTCGAGGCGCTCTATTTCGCGACGCGGCTCTGGTCCGCCTTCATCGAGGACCTGGGCCGCCCGGAGAACAGCCTGTCGACCCAGTTGCGGGCGGCGCTGATCTCGGTCGGCATCTCGGTGATCCGCGAAGCCGGAAACATCCGCGACGGCAGCTCCGCGAGCTTCAAGCACCTGATCGAAATCAGCTCAATCGTGCGCGAGGGATTGCGATGAGTGCACCGATGCGAATTTCCCTGCGGGCCGGCGAGCGCATCTACATCAACGGCGCGGTGCTGCGGGCGGAGCGCAAGCTGACGTTCGAGCTCCTGAACAACGCGAGCTTTCTCCTCGAGAATCACATCATCCAGGCCGAGGAGGCGACCACGCCGCTCAGGCAACTCTATTTTGCGCTGCAGACGCTGCTGATCGATCCGGCGAGCGAAACCGCGAAAGGTGCCTACTCATGCATCTTCACCGCCACGCAGGTGTCGTTCTCGACGACCGACGTGGTGGTGGGGCTGCGGCTGGTCGGCAGGCTGGTCGATGGCGGGCGGATTTACGAGGCGCTGAAGACGCTGCGCAGCCTCTTCGCGGTCGAGGACGCAATCCTGGAAGCCGAGAACTACGCGAATCGGAAAGAAGCGACGCAGGAGCTGAACGATGGACGTGAGCAACACCGTACAGATGGCGAACGCGACGGCTTCGGCGTCGGCGTCGGCTTCGAATTCGAGCGCGAGCGGCGCCAGCAAAACCGTTGACTACAACGCCTTCCTGAATCTCCTGATTGCCGAGATGCGCAACCAGGATCCGACCGAGCCGATGAAGACGTCGGAATACATGGCGCAATTCGCTTCCTTTTCGAACGTCGAACAGGCAATCCAGACCAACTCGAAGCTCGATTCGCTGCTGACGGCGACGGCGTTGAGCCAGGCGGACGCGCTGCTCGGGCATACGGTCACGTCCGCCGACGGCAAGATTTCGGGAGTGGTGAAGTCGCTCCGGATCGTATCGGGCGGCCTTGTTGCGCTGCTCGACAACGGCAAGGAGCTCGCCATCGGCGAGGGGGTGAAGATCAGCTGACATGAACGAAGCCGACGCACTGGATATCGTTCAATCGGCGATCTGGACCGTCATTATCGCCTGTGCGCCGGCGGTTGGCGCCGCCATGATCGTCGGCGTCGCCATCGCGCTCCTGCAGGCGCTCACGCAGGTGCAGGAAATGACCCTCACCTTCATCCCGAAGATCTTGGTGATCCTCGTCGTGATCGCGCTCACCGGCCCCTTCATCGGCGCCGAGATCTATTCCTTCACGACGCAGGTCTATTCGCGGGTCGAGACCGGGTTCTAGTCGGGCACCGGTCGGTCGCGGCCGGGACTTCAACACCTCCAGACCTACACACGATCGAGCCGCCGCCCACTATCACCCTCATGGTGAGGTGCGAGGCGAAGCCGAGCCTCGAACCACGAGGGTTTCAGAAGCCACCGCTTGCGCTCTCCATCCGATCCTTCGAGGCGCCGCTCCGCGGCGCACCTCAGGATGAGGGAGGTGGACGGGGCTGCTGACGGGAGAACCGGCGTCCCTTCGCCATCCTCGCGCAAGCTTGAGCCCGCACGGTTGGCCGAATCGGCGCCGGGCGCATTTGATGGCAGACACACTCAGCACGCGGATCGAACCGTCACCGCTCAGGAGCGGCGGGCGGGACATCGCGTTTGCGGTCGGCATCACCATCCTGCTGACGATCCTCTTCCTGCCGATCCCCGCCGCGCTGATCGACTACGGGCTGGCATTCTCCATCGCGATATCCGTCCTCATCCTCATGGTCGCGCTGTGGATCGAGAAGCCGCTGGATTTCTCCGCCTTTCCGACCGTGCTGCTTATCGCCACGATGCTGCGCCTGGCGCTGAACATCGCATCGACGCGTCTGATCCTGACGAACGGGCCTGCCGGCACCGAGGCCGCCGGCCATATCATCGGCGGTTTCTCGCGCTTCGTGATGAGCGGCGACTTCGTCATCGGCCTGATCGTGTTCACCATCCTCGTGACGGTGAATTTCCTCGTCATCACCAAGGGCGCGACGCGCATCGCGGAGGTCGGCGCGCGCTTCACCCTCGACGCCATCCCCGGCAAGCAGATGGCGATCGACGCCGACCTCTCGTCGGGCCTGATCAACGAGAAGGACGCCCAGAAGCGCCGGCGCGAGCTGGAGGAGGAGAGCGCCTTCTTCGGCTCGATGGACGGCGCGTCGAAATTCGTGCGCGGCGACGCGATCGCCGGGCTCATCATCACCGCGGTGAACATCTTCGGCGGCATCGTCATCGGCGTGACGCGGCACGGCATGTCACTTCAGGACGCGGCCGACGTCTTCACCAAGCTCTCGGTCGGCGACGGCCTCGTCACCCAGATCCCGGCGCTCATCGTCTCGCTCTCCGCCGGCCTCCTCGTCTCGAAGGGCGGGACGCGCGGCACCGCCGACCAGGCCGTGCTCGGCCAGCTCGGGAGCTATCCCCGCGCGCTCTTCGTCGCATCCTTCCTGATGTTCATCCTGGCGATCGTCCCCGGGCTGCCGCTTCTCCCGTTCGGCTTCCTTGGCGGACTGATGGCGTTCGTCGGCTACATCATCCCGAAGCGCTTTGCGGCGCTCCTCGCGCAGGAGAAGGTCAAGGCCGACGATCTCGCGGCGCGCGAGCAGAGCGAGGCCCGCGACTCGATCCGCGAGACGCTGCGGACGCCGGAGATCGAACTTTGTCTCGGCAAGCAGCTCGCCACGCAGCTTCTTGCGTCGCATGGCGAGCTTGCCCACCGCGTCGCCAAGATGCGTCGGAAGTTCGCCCGCCAGTACGGATTCGTGGTCCCCGAGATCAAGCTTTCCGATGACCTTGCCTTGCCGCCGAAAACCTATCAGGTCCGCATTCACGGCACCGCCGTCGCGAGCCAGATGCTGCGGCTCGGCGAGGTCCTGGTCGTAACCGGGGAGGGGCGGCGCCCCGATCTTCCGGGCGAAGAGGTGAAGGAGCCCGCCTTCGGCATGAAGGCGATGTGGGTGTCCGACGCGTTTTCGAACGAGATCAAGCGCGACGGGTTCACGCCGGTCGACACCATGTCCGTCCTTCTTACGCATCTCAGCGAGCTCATTCGCAACAACCTCGCGCAGCTCCTTTCCTACAAGGACATGCGCGCGCTGCTCGATCGCCTCGAGCCCGAATACAAGCGGCTGATCGACGATATCTGCCCCTCGCAGATCTCCTATTCCGGCCTGCAGGCGGTGCTGAAGCTTCTCCTCTCCGAGCGGGTATCGATCCGCAGCCTGCACCTGATTCTCGAAGCCATCGCCGAGATCGTGCCGCATGCGCGGCGCTCCGAGCAGGTCGTGGAGCATGTGCGGATGCGCATCGCGCAGCAGATCTGCGGCGACCTGACGGAGGACGGCGTCCTCAAGGTCCTGCGGCTTGGCAATCGCTGGGACCTCGCTTTCCACCAGGGCCTGCGGCGCGATCCGAAGGGCGAGGTCATCGACTTCGACATCGATCCGCGCATCGTCGAGCAGTTCGGGACAGAGGCGACCGCGGCGATCCGCCAGCGAATGGACGAGGGGCAGAGCTTTGTGCTCGTCACCGCCCCGGACGCGCGGCCCTATGTCCGCATGATCATCGACCGGCTGTTTCCGACGCTGCCCGTCCTCTCGCACGTGGAGATCGCCCGGGGCGTGGAGGTCAGGCCGCTCGGGACGATTTCGTGACGGGCCTGGGTCCTCCGACAATCCTCGCGGTGTTCATCCTCTTCTGCCGCATCGGAACCTGTCTGATGCTGATGCCGGGCTTTTCCAGCCCGCGCGTTCCGGCGCGCATGCGGCTGTTTCTCGCGATAGCCATCACCCTGGTGCTGGCGCCGCTGCTCATTGCGCGGGTGCAGGCGCTCGTCGAGACCCTGCCGCCGGACCGGCTCGCCGCGCTCATCGTCTCGGAGATGATGATCGGCGCGATGATCGGCATCCTGGGCCAGCTCTTCTTCATGGCGCTCGAAACGCTGGGCACCATGACGACGATGGCGATCGGCTTCGGCCCGATCCCCGGCACCGCCATCGAGGACTCGCAGCCGCAGCCGACGATGGTGACGCTCCTCACGATGACGGCCGTCATCCTGCTCTTCGTCACCGGGCAGTACTGGGAGGTCCTCCGCGGCCTCACCGCTTCCTACGATGCGATGCCCGTGGCGAGGCTGTTCAGCGTGCAGGTCGCGCTCTCCCGCATCACCGCGGTGGTGGGCGACGCCTTTCTCCTGGCGCTTCGCATCTCCAGCCCCTTCATCATCTACGCGGTCATCGTGAACTTCGCGATCGGCCTCACCAACAAGCTCACGCCGCAGATCCCCGTCTACTTCATCTCGCTGCCCTTCGTGCTCGCCGGCGGCCTGCTGCTGCTCTATTTCACCGCGCCCGAGATGCTGCATCTCTTCATCGACGGCTTCGCCACGTGGCTGGAGCGGGGATAGCGTCTTGAAGAGGCGCTTGCAGACGCTTGCCCGCGTCGTTGAGGTAAAGGAGCAGCAGCGGCGCTCCGCCGAGTGGCATCTCGCCCGGTTGCGTCAGCAGGAATTGACGCTGCTCGAGGACCAGCGAGCCGTCATCGCGGCTTTGAACGCCGAGCAGCCGCTGCATGGCCTGTTCGTGGAGATGATGGCGCGACAGCTCCGCGCCTCGTCAGAGAAGCTCACGGCCCTGCGGCGGGGAATCGAGCTGCGAGCCGCCGAGTTGCAAGGTCAGACAAGCCAGCTCAAGCAGGCCGAGAGCATGCTCAGGGACGCGACCCGGGCGCACGATCGCGTGGCCGAATGGAAGGAACTCTCCGAAGTGATCGAGGCGGCCATGGCGCGCGACGACGCAAGCCTCCCGTAAGTTTCAAATCCGATAGTTCCGTATCTTCCAACAGCCGGGACTCGCCGGGTGGCCATCAATCCTCTCTCCGACATCGTCCTCGACGTGGCGAAGGCCGCCGACCCGCTGCAGTACAGCGCGGCGGTCGATAAGCTGTCGCGGCTGGGCAAGACCGGCGGCGCCGATGAGAGCTTCGACCTGCTGCTCGATTCGATCGACGATCCCTTCGCCGCCGCCGCCGAGGCACAGGAGGACGAGGCGCCTGACTGGACGCGCGCCGATCTCCGCAGCCGTCTTTCGCCGCTTTCCGCACCCACCGCCACGAACGCGCCGGGCAAGCCCTACCAGCAGTTCGAAGCCTTTGTGCTGCAGACCTTCATCCAGTCGATGTTCCCGAAGGACGCGACGCATGTCTTCGGCGGAGGCATCGCGGGGAGCTACTGGAGCTCGATGCTGTCGGAGGAGATCGCCGGCCAGGTTGCGAAGTCGGGCGGCATCGGCATTGCGGCCGAGCTTGCGGCAAAGCATCCGCCGGGCGCCCGCGCGGCGCCGGCATCGCCCCATATCGACGGGCGGTCGGGCCTCTTCGGTCCCTCGACCACGGATGGCTGACGGCGCATGAGCGACTATCGCCCCGGATCCTTCACGCGCGACGCGGCCTCCCCGGCGACGGATTTGACCGTGCCGCAGGGCGCGAATCGGTCTCCCGCAAGCTTCGACGCCTGCCTTCGCGCGATCGAACGAGTCGCGGAGGTGGTCGAGCAGGAAACCTTCGCCCTGGAGCGGCATCAGCGCAGCAACCTCGGCGACTTCAATCATCGCAAGAGCCACGGTCTGCTCGAGCTGACGCGGGCATTCCGCGCGCTTGGGCCGGCCGGCGCCGGGCAGGGGCTCGAGCCACGGCTTCGGGCGCTCGACGCGACTTTGAAGCGGAACGCCGCGGTGCTCCGCATGCATCTTGAGGCCGTGCAGGAGGTCTCGACCGTCATGGCGCGCGCCATTCGCGACGGCGAGTCCGATGGCACGTATTCGGCGGCGATCCGGACTTCCGGCGGTCGAGGATGACCAAGCTTATCCTGAGCGCGCTCTGGATCTGCATCATCACGCTGGTGTCGAGTTACACGGCGGCCTCGTGGAAGGCGCGGGTCGAAGCGCCTTCGACAGGCAAGGAAGCGCTGACCGGGCTCAACTACCAGAAGACCGAGCCGATCAACGTTCCGATCATCGTCGACGGAGCGGTGAAGGGCTACGTGGTCGCGCAGTTCGTCTACACCGTGGACGCCGCGACACTGAACCAGCTTTCAGTGCCGCCGGACGCCTTCATTCTCGATGAGGCGTTCCGCACCATCTACTCCGACGACCAGATCGACCTCGATCATCTCGATCGCTTCGACCTCAAGGCCCTGACGACGAAGCTGAAGGATGCCGCGAACGCTCGGTTCGGGATCGCGCTCCTGCAGGACGTTCTGGTGCAGCAGTTCACGTTCCTCACCAAGGACGAGGTGCGGGCGCAGGCCGGTGCGACCACCCCGATCCCGGTGCTCTCCGCAGATGGAGCCATCGAGGATCGCAACGTCGCCGCCGCTGCCGCCGCCGACGCTGGCGCCGCGGCTGGCGCTGCGCCAGAGCCGGAGACGCACGAGTGAGGCCTTGCACGCTGCAGGTCCGTGGCGGGCGTGGGCTGAGCCATGCAGCCTGAGAAGCGCGCCGAATCGCGGCGCCGGGTCCGGTTCAGGTCGGGGAAGCTCGCGACCGTGGACGGAGCCTTCCTGATGGATTGCCAGATCTACGACCGATCGCCTGAGGGCGCCCGGCTGCGCTTCGCGACGGCGGTGAAAATTCCCGAGGAAGTGCTGCTCTTCGACGACGAACAGAATTCCGTTGCGGCTGCATCGGTGGCGTGGCGGCATACGAACGAGATCGGCATACGGTTCGAGCCGGACCGCGCGATGCCCAATGCGCTCGAGATCGCGCGGAAGCTCGCCGGGAAATACTACGCGCTCTAGCCGCTCGAGGCCCTATGGCCACTTCACGACTGGCGGGAGCGAAGAGAGGATCGACTCGACATTGCCGCCGGTCTTCAGGCCGAAGATCGTGCCGCGATCGTAGAGGAGGTTGAACTCGACATAGCGTCCACGGCGGACAAGCTGTTCTTCGCGGTCGGCCTCCGTCCAGCGCGTGGCAAGGTTCCGCCGCACCAGCTCCGGGTAGACCGCGAGGAAAGCGCGCCCCACGTCCTGCACGAAGGCGAAGTCTTCCGCCCGATCGCCGCTGTCGAGATAGTCGAAGAAGATTCCGCCGATGCCGCGCGGCTCATTGCGGTGTTTCAGCCAGAAATACTCCTCGCACCAGGTCTTGTAGCGGGCGTAGTCGATGTGCGGATGCCGCTCGCAGGCTGCCTGCATCGCGGCGTGGAAGGCGCGGCTGTCCGGATCGTCCTGCGTGCGCCGCCGGTCGAGGACCGGCGTCAGATCGGCGCCGCCGCCGAACCACGCCTTCGTCGTCACCACCATGCGGGTGTTCATGTGGACAGCCGGCACATGCGGGTTCCACGGATGCGCGATGAGCGAGATTCCCGCCGCCCAGAAGCGCGGATCGTCGGATGCGCCGGGGATCTGAGCACGGAACTCCGGCGCGAACTCGCCATGCACGGTGGAGACGTGCACGCCGACCTTCTCGAAGACGCGGCCATGCATCAGCGACATGACGCCGCCGCCGCCCGGCGCCCCAGTATGGTCGGCGCGCTGCCAGGGCTTGCGGACGAAACGACCGGCCGGCCGATCCGCCAGCTGGGCATCGGAGGGAAGCGCGTCCTCGATGTCCTCCAGGGCGGTGCAGATATCGTCGCGCAGCGCCGCGAACCATTGCTCGGAGCGCGCCTTGCCCTTTTCGCCAGGAGCCTCTGCCGGAGGGACTTCCGTCCCTTCGTCTGCCGGAATGTCGTTCATGCCAAGCCCTTAGCCCACCGATCGTCCCAGAGAAACAGAGCAAGTTGATTAGCCGGAACATAATCGCTCCGGGAGGCGTTTTGAGGCTACCCCGCGATATGGAGAACTCCGATGGCTTTCACCTCCGACGTTTCACCGGCGCTCGGCGAATTCCGTAGCCGCTGGGGCTGGTTTGTCGGCCTCGGCATCCTGATGATGGCCGCCGGCTTCATCGCGTTGATGAGTGTTTTCATGGCCACGATCGTCAGTGTGCTGATTGTCGGCTGGATGATGATCCTCTCGGGGGTCGTGGAAATCGTCCACGGCTTTCAGATGAAGGAGTGGGGACGCTTCTTCCTCTGGATGATCATCGGCGGGCTCTACGTGGTGGGAGGAATATTCGCGGTCATGAACCCGCTCCTCGCCTCCGCCGTCCTGACCTTGCTGCTCGGCACGTTCCTGATCGTCGCGGGCGTCTTCCGTATCGTGCTCGCCATGCAGATGCGGACGGGATCCCATTGGGTCTGGGTCGTGCTCTCGGGGGTGATCACGCTGCTTCTCGGCGCGATCATCGTCTTCCATTGGCCGGTATCGAGCCTCTACACGCTTGGCATCTTTCTCGGCATCGACCTGATCATCGCCGGCGCGTCGTGGCTGAGCGCGGGGCTGGCCTTCCGCCGTCCTGCCTGATTGACCCGCCCGCGCTGGAGAGCGTGGCGAGTCCACCGAAGAGAAGCGCTCCGCCAAGCGTGACCGCGTAGAGCGCGAGGGCGCTGACCACCGCGTCGCTCCAGGGAACGCCGGCATGGCTGACGGCGAGGGCCCAGGCGGCCTGCGAGGCGCCGAGCCCGCCGATGCCGTTCACCGGAAGCGCGAAGGCGACGTTTCCGGCCGCCGCGCCGAGCATGGCGGCGGCGGCCGGCACATCGTCCGTCACGGCGCTCGCCGCGAGCGCGGCGATGCCGCCGAAGACCAGCCAGATCGTGAAGCTCAATCCGATCGCGGCAAGCTGCGCGCGATGTGCGCCGAGCGCCGTCAGCGATGGCGCGATCGCCGAAGCGAGACGGCCGTCCGCCGGCAGGTTTTTTAGCAGCGGCCGGGCGGCGGCGGCTCCGAACACCAGGCCGACCGGCGCGAGCGCGACCGCGGCAGCAAGCGTAGCGAGCGCGATCCCGCCGGCCGCCGTCTTTCCCAGTCCGAGCGCCGCCGCAAGGAAGAGGAAGATCGCGCTCACGGTAAGGAGGTCGAAGATCCGCGCAAGCAGCAGCACGCCGAGCGCGCCGGCGACCGGCTGCCCGTAGGCGCGGCGCATCATCACCGGGTAGCCGAGCTCGCCGAGCCGGAAAGGCAGCGCGTAGTTGAGGAAATTGAGCTGGAACGCGATGCGCACCAGCGGCAATCCGGGTAGCGCGAAATTGCGGTTTGTCATGATTGCGAAGCGCCAGGCCCTGAGCCACTGGACGATCGTCGTCAGCGCCGTCGCGAGCGCCAGCAGCGGCCAGTTGGCGTTCGCGGCCACCGTCCGGAACTCGCGCAGGACCTCCGGCGTCAGCAGATACCAGATGACGGCGGCGGTGATCGCGACGCCGAGCACCACGGAAACGACCCGGCCGATCATGCGGGCGGAACGCGGCGCCCGATCTGCCTCGCGACAAGGTCGCGCGCGCCCATCGGCTCCGGAGAGCGGCTGACGATGAGCTCCGCCAGCATGCCGAAGAGCAGGAGCTGCACCCCGATGATCGCGATCAGCGCCCCGAGCAGCAGCAGCGGTCTGTCGCCGATCGAGGCGCCCGTGAAGATCTTCAGCCCGACGAGGTAGGTGACGAAGGCGCCGCCGACGCAGAGGAGTATCGTGCCGATACCCCCGAAGAGATGGCTCGGCCGGTAGGCGAAGCGGGTGATCATCAGCACGGTCAGAAGATCAAGAAAGCCGCGGATGAAGCGCCCGACGCCGTATTTGCTGCTGCCGTAACGGCGCGGATGGTGGCGCACGACGAGTTCGCCGACGCGGTAGCCGAGCGCGTCGGCGAGCACCGGCGTGTAGCGGTGCAGCTCGCCGTAGAGGCGCACCGTCTCGAAGATCTCGCGGCGATAGGCCTTGTAGCCGCAATTGAAGTCGTGGAGCGCGATGCCGCTCGCCCACGCCGTAACGGCGTTGAAGAGCTTCGAGGGCAGCGTCTTGGAGAGCGGGTCGTGCCGCTCCTTCTTCCATCCGGAGACGAGGTCGGCGCCGGCGGCGATCGCGGCGGCGAAGCGCGGCAGCTCGTCCGGATCGTCCTGCAGGTCGCCGTCCATGGTGACGATGATGTCGCCGGAGGCGGCTCCGACGCCCACCATCAGCGCCGTCGCCTTGCCGAAGTTGCGGCGCAGCCGAAGCGCCGAGACCTGCGGATGGCTGGCCGCGAGCGTTTCGAGCGCCGCCCACGTTCCGTCGGTGCTGCCGTCGTCCACCACGACGATGTCCGCGAGAATCAGCCCCGCTTCACGGGTGACATGCAGGATGCGCTCGACAAGGATCGGGATCGAGGCCTCCTCATCCTTGAGGGGCACCACCACGCTGAGCGTCGAGGCCTTCGTCGCATCGTTCAACGGCAATCCCCCGTCGGCTCGTTGTAGAGCCGGTAGCCCAGCCGGTACTGGCGCGTGCCGGACCGGAACATCGGCGCGGAAGCGACACCGTCGCTGTGCGGCGCGCCGACCACGCCGCCGAGCTTTTCGGCGAGATAGGCCTCGAGCCACGGCCGCGCGCTATCGCTATTAGACGGATCGTCGTGCGCCTGCCAGAGGAGCAGGCAATCGCCGCTGCCGCGCGGTCCCGGCCAGGTCGCCGGCGGATAGGCGGCGTCGATCACGCGCGCTTCGGGGAATTCGACGCGCATGTTGCCGCCGATGTGAAAACCGTCGGCCACGATCGTTCCCGTCCCCGCGAAGCCGGCTGTTTTCAGATCGTCGGCAAGCGCCTCGAACGGGACCATGTTGCGGCAGCTCCCGCAATAGTCCGCCCCGATCAGGTAGACGACGATCCGCGCGCCGAGCGCGACGGGGACAATGAGCGCCACGATCAGCGCGAAGGCATTCACCGCGCGGGGCGATGGCCGGCCGCGCTCGATCAGCATGAAAAGGAAGACCGGCAGGATGAAGAGCGGCGGCTGCATCAGGCGCTCGTGGAACTCCCGTGCGCCGAAGGCGAGGACCAGCGTCAGGTGCAGCGCCAGCGAGATCGCCATCGTCCAGCCGAGGAAGCCCGCATCGGGGCGACGCGGGAGAGCGGCGGCGTTGTCGGCGCGAACGCCGCGCAGGAAGGGGAGCGCGAAGGCGAGCGCGAGGAGCGGCAGCAGCGGCTCCGGATAGGCGAGGGCGGAGAGCGCGAGACGCCACGTCCCCTCCGCGACCCGCGCCACGTAGGAGGGAGCATTGTCGCCGAGGAGAACGGATTGCGCGCCGTCGATGTCGGAGGGACCGCGGAGCGCCGTCGCGACCGTTGGCAGGACGATGATCGCGCAGAGGAGCGCGGCGGGGACGATCTTCCATGTCAGCACCAGCCGCAGGTAGTCGCGCTGGAGCAGGCAGGCGAGCGGCAGCGCCGCCGCGAACATCACGAAATTCCATTTGCCCAGCAGCCCGAGACCAAACGCCGCTCCGAGCGCGCAGTACCAGCCGAGGCGCGGCGAGGCCGCGAGCCGCACGAACACGTACCAGGAGACGGCCAGCGCGGCGGTCATCATGGTCGTGTGGGTCAGATCATGGTGGCTGTAGAAGGCGAACATGTAGATCGCCGTAAAACTGTAGACGGCGAGCGCCGAGAGGCGCGGGTCGCCGATCAACCGCCGGGCGGTGCCGTAGGTGAAGCCGAAGATGATGCCGAGCAGCGTGTAGCGGATCAGGCTGATCGAAAGGATGTTGACGCCAAGGATCTTGCCGAGCGCGATGAGCATCCAGGTAAAGAGCGGCGGCGCGGGGGTGCGATAGCTCCAGGAGAAGTCCTGCGCGAAAAGCGCCTGCTCGGCGTCGTCGATGCCGAGCGTGTGCCACATCGTGAGGCGCACAGCGAAATGCACCGCGAGGTAGACGATGATCGCGGCCGTGACGAAGCGGGGTCTTGCCCAGAAAGGCGTGGTCAACGGCAGTCTCCGACCGGCTGCTCGTAGAGGCGGTAGCCCATCCGGAAGAGCGGCGCATCGCTCATGTGGAGAGGAGCGGAGACCTCGCCGTCGCGGTGCGGGGCATCGGGATCGCCGTGCAGCATGTCGGTGAGAGTGGCGAACTGCGCTGGCGTTGCGCCGGATGCGGGGTCGGCGGTCTCTTGCCATGCCATCAGACACGGCCCGTTGCCGGTAGGATCGGGCCAGCTCGTGACGGGAAAGCCTGGCGCGACGATGCGGGCTTGCGGAAATGCGCTCCGCAGATTGCCGCCGACAGTGACGCCGTCGGCGAGGATCGTTCCGCCGCCGTCATAATCGGCAGCCGCAAGCTCGGCTGCGAGGCTCGCGAAAGGCGCGCGTTCGAGGCAGAGACCGCAATCGTCGGACAGGCCCGTGCGCAAGCGCTCGATCGGAACCTGCAGTGCCGGCACGATGAGCAGCAGCGCGAAGAGAGCGACGGCGCGGGGTGAGGGCTCGCCTCGCTCGACGAGCATGAAGAGCCAGGTGGGGAGGGTGAACAGCACCGGATACATGTAGCGGACCTTGAACTCGGTCGCGCCGATCAGCGGAACAAGCGCCCAGAGCAGGGCAAGACCAACCGCCATCGTCAGCCCCACGAAAGCCGTGTCCACGTGCCGGGCGGCAACGGGTTCGTCCCACGCAGCGAGAACGCCGCGCCAGAGCGCGAAGCCGAGGACGATCACAAGAAGGACAAGCAGCGGCTCGGGATAGACGAGCACGGTGTAGGCGAGCTGCAGGGTGCCGGCGGCAATCTGGCCGAGACCGCGGCCGGTCGTGGAAAACACCGACTGCACATTCTCGCCGGCCGGCGCTCCGGCGCGGAGTGTGGAGATAACGGTTGGGAGCGCGATCGCCCCCGCCAGCGCGGCTGTCGCAATTGCATTGCGCGTAAAGAGGAGCGGGCGGAAATCGCGCCGGATAAGGCAGGCCAGCGGCAGCGCCGCCGCCAGCACGACGAAATTCCACTTGGCGAGCAGGCCGAGCCCGAACGTCGCGCCGAGCGCCAGATACCAGCGGAGCCGCGGCGAGGCGGAGAGCCGAAGGAACACGTACCAGGCGACTGCGATGGTGGCGGCGAGCGTGGTCGTGTGGGTCAGCTCGCGGTGGCTCGATTCGGAGAAGGTGTGGATCGCCGCGAAGCTGAAGACGGAAAGCGCCGCAAGCCGCGGGTCCGCGATCAGCCGGCGCGCGCCGAGCCAGGCGAAGACATAGGTGACGCCGAGCAACGCGTAGCGCAGCAGGCTGATCGCCACGATGCCGACCGGCATGACATGGCCGAGCGCCACAAGCATCCAGGTGAAGAGCGGCGGGGCGCGGTAGCGGTAGCTCCAGGCGAAGTGCTGCGCGAAGAGCGCCTGCTCCGCATCGTCGGTGGTGAGTGTCGGCCAGAGCACCAGGCGGATGGCGAAATGCACCGCGAGATAGAGGATGATGACGGAGAGGACGAATTTGGGTTTCGCCCAGAAGGGGGTCGGCGGCATGCGTTCCCGTCGCTGAAGTCCGCTTGCGGCTTCTAGGCACAAGTGCGGCCCGACTCCACCTCAATCCTTCCGCCGCTATTCTCGCCCGAGCTGGCCGGTCTGCCGGAGCGCCTCGAAGACGGCGATGGACGCCGCCACCGCGACGTTGAGCGAGCGGTTGCCGGGCTCGATCGGGATCCTGAGAAGAGCATCGGCGGCGTCGACGGCGGAATCGGGAAGCCCCGCCGACTCCCGCCCGAGGAGCACCACGTCGTCGGGATGGAAGGCGAAATCGGTGAGACGGGCCGTCGCGCGCGCCGAAAGTGCGACGAGGCGGCGGCCGGTCTCTCCTCGCCACGCCTCGAAAGCCTCCCAGTCGGCATGCTCGGAAAAGTCCGCGCGCGACAGATAATCCATGCCCGCCCGTTTGAAGTTGCGGTCGGTAAGCGCAAAGCCCGACGGGTGCACGATATGAACGCGGACGCCGAAGCAGGCGCCGAGGCGCAATATCGTGCCGGCGTTTTGCGGGATGTCCGGCTCGAAAAGGGCGCAGTCGATCATTAGATTACCGGGTGAATCATTGTTCTTCGCCGCCCGCCTGGTCCGCGCGGAAAGTCTGGGAGCTGGGTATTGGCCGCGATTCTGAGACGATTTCTAACCTATGGCGGGCTGGAGCGCTGGATCGATCCGCTCGGGCCGGCGGCGGTGGAACAGCCGCCGGGGGCGCTGCTCGAGACCTATCGTTTCTTTCTGAAGCCGGTGAAGTGGCTGATCGTCGTCACGCTGATCGTGTCGCTCGTCGCCTCGGTCACCGAGCTTGCGATGTTTTCCTTCCTCGGTTCGCTGGTCGACCGGATGTCGGCGTCGAGCCCGGAAACATTCGTGTCCGGCAATCTCCGGCTGCTCGTGTTCATGGGGGTCGTGCTGCTCGTCGTGCGGCCGTTCTTCGCCATCTGGTCGCGCGCGCTGGTCAACCTCTCGATCACGCCGAGCCTTTCGAGCCTCGTCCGCTGGCGGAGCTACCGCTACGTGCTGCGGCAGAGCCTCGGGTTCTTCCAGGACGACTACGCCGGCCGCATCAGCCAGAAGGTCATGCAGACCGGAATGGCGCTGCGCGAGAGCGTCGTGAACGTCATCGACGGAGTCTGGTTTCTGCTCGTCTACCTCATCGGCACGGTCGCCCTTTTCGTGGGTTTCGACTGGCGGCTGATGATCCCGCTGGTCGGCTGGCTGATCGGCTACGCAGCGGTGATCGTGACGCTGGTGCCGCCGGTCCGCGAGCGCTCGATCGCCATGTCGGAGGCGAATTCCGGCCTGACCGGGCGGGTGGTCGACGGCTTCACCAACATCCTGTCGGTGAAGCTCTTTGCGCATGCGGAGCGCGAGGAGGCCTTCGGGCGCGAGGCTTTTCAGCATCAACTCGATGCGGCGCGCGCCATGAACCGCACGATCACCACCATGACCGCGGCGCTGACGCTGTTGAACTCGGTCTTCATCTTCGTCGCGGCGGCGATCTCGATCTGGCTGTGGACGCGCGGCGAGATCACGCTCGGCGGCATCGCCGCCGCCAACGCGCTGACGCTCAGGCTGAACCAGATGTCCGGCTGGGTGCTGCGCTCGATCACCACGCTTTTCGAGAGCACCGGCACGATCGAGAACGGCATGGAACTCCTGTCGCGGCCGAACACGCTGGTCGATCCGCCCGGGGCGGAGCCGCTCATCGTCACCAGCGGCGCCATCGAGTTTCAGGACGTCACCTTCCGCTACGGCGCCGGCAACCATGTGATCCGCGATCTCTCGCTCTTCGTGAAGCCGGGCGAGAAGGTCGGGCTCGTCGGCCCCTCGGGCGCCGGCAAGTCGACGCTCGTGAACCTGCTGCTCCGCTTCTATCTGCTGGAGCAGGGGCGCATCCTGATCGACGGCCAGGATATCGCCGGGGTGACGCAGGATTCCCTCCGCGCGACGATCGGCATGGTGACGCAGGATACTTCGCTCCTGCACCGCTCCGTCAGCGAGAACATTCGCTATGGCCGGCCGGACGCCGACGACGCCTCGGTGCGCGAGGCGGCGATGTTCGCTCGCGCGGACCGCTTCATCGCCGGGCTGATCGACCCGCGCGGGCGGACCGACTATTCGGCGCATGTCGGCGAGCGCGGCATCAAGCTCTCCGGCGGCCAGCGGCAGCGCATCGCCATCGCCCGCGTCATTTTGAAGGACGCGCCGATCCTGATCCTCGACGAGGCGACGGCGGCGCTCGATTCGGAGGTGGAGGCGGCGATTCAGGAGAGCCTGAAGGACCTGATGCGCGACAAGACGGTGATCGCCATCGCGCATCGCCTCTCGACGATCGCGGCGCTCGATCGGCTGGTCGTGATCGACGAGGGGCGGATCGTCGAGGAGGGGACGCACGACGGGCTGCTGCGCGCCCGCGGCCTCTACGCGCGGCTCTGGGAGCGCCAGTCCGGCGGGTTCCTGGCCGCCAGCGACCGCGCGCTGAAGATCGCCTGAGCGGAAGCCGCAGCGGCTATTCCTCCTCGGCGAGCAGTCCCTCTTCCTCCCGCGCGGCCTCGATGGCGTCTTTCATGAAGCTCGGAAGGTCCTGGCCGATGTCGAGTTCCAGTTCCTGCACCTTCAATCCCGCGTCCTCGGCGTAGGCGGAGAATTCGACGCTAAGGCGCGCCGCTTCCCTGGCCGTTTCTTCAGCGGGAACGGCGCGGACCGCCTCGGCAATCCAGCGTTTCAGGATTTCGACAGCGTGCTGGCTCATCCGGAGCCTCCTGGACCGGGATTTCGACCGTCAAGTCCTTCCGCGAGCGCCGCGCCGGGGCATCTTCGTCCGCAGGGCGGCTGAGAAGCGAGTTTCCCACAAAACATGCCGGATTTGTAGCCGGCACATCCCTTCGCGGCCCGAGTCGCGCCGATTCGCCCCGGCGCGGCGCCCCTGGCGGTCGTCGAGGCCAGTCGCCGCCCTTCCCCGCGCCCGCCAGAACCCCTCGAAAAGCCGCGGCGGCGCGTGTTGCCGGCTTGCGACAAGTTGCCGTCGCGCAGCGCCCTGACTGGACACTCTCGAAGGACGATGACAAAAGGCGTTCGGCGGCTTGCCGTCATGGGGGTGAGGGTCGTCCGGGCCCTCTGCTGTTGTGCGCATCGCTTGGCAGCGAGTCGAAACGCGCCGTTCCAGTGCTAGGGGCAGGATTTGGCTGATACGACCCATCCCATCACCGCCGCGCCTGGCGCGAAGCGCATCGATCCGCATGAAGTCGGGACGGGCGTAACCCGACGTGATTTTCTCATCATCGCAACCGGCGCCTTCGCGGCGGTTGGCGTTGCCGGAACGCTCTGGCCCTTCGTCGACCAGATGAATCCCGACGCCGCGGCGCTCGCGCTGGCTTCCACCGAGGTTGACGTGACGTCGATCGAGCCGGGCCAGTCCATCATCGCCGTCTGGCAGGGCAAGCCCGTCGCCGTCCGCTACCGCACGGAAGACGAGATGAAGGCAGCGCAGCAGGTCGCGCTCGCCGACCTCAAGGACCCGATCGCGCGCAACGCCAACCTCGATTCGAGCGCGCCCGCCACCGACGAGAACCGCACCCGTCCCGGCAACGAACAATGGCTCGTCATGGTGCAGGTCTGCACGCATCTCGGCTGCGTGCCCCTCGGCCAGCAGGGCGATTTCGGCGGCTGGTTCTGCCCCTGCCACGGCTCGCAGTATGATACGGCGGGCCGCATCCGCCGCGGCCCGGCGCCGGAAAACATGGCGATCCCGCCCTATGCCTTCACGTCCGACACCATCCTGCGCATCGGCTGACGCCTGAGCGAGACCGGAAATGCACGAAGACCACTTTCCCCGCTACGAGCCGAAGACCAGGTTCGGGCGCTGGTTTGACGACCGGCTGCCGGCAACACGGCTCGTCTATGACAGCTTTGTCGCCTACCCGGTCCCGCGCAACCTGAACTATTGGTACACGTTCGGCGCGGTGCTCTCTGTCATGCTGGGGGTGCAGATCCTCACCGGCGTAGTCCTCGCCATGCACTATGTGGCGCACGAGGCTTACGCGTTCGAGTCGGTCGAGAAGATCATGCGCGACATCAACTACGGCTGGCTGCTGCGCTACCTGCACTCGAACGGCGCGTCGATGTTCTTCCTCGCCGCCTACATCCACATCTTCCGCGGCATGTACTACGGCTCCTACAAGGCGCCGCGCGAGATCCTCTGGATCCTCGGCGTCATCATCTTCCTGCTGATGATGGCGACGGCGTTCATGGGCTACGTGCTGCCCTGGGGCCAGATGAGCTTCTGGGGCGCGACCGTCATCACCAACCTGTTCACGGCGATTCCGCTCGTCGGCAAGACGATCACGACCTGGCTCTGGGGCGGATTCTCGGTCGGCGGACCGACCCTCAACCGCTTCTTCTCACTGCACTACCTGCTGCCGTTCATGATTGCCGGCGTCGTGGTGCTGCATATCTGGGCTTTGCATGTCGCGGGCCAGACGAACCCGACGGGTATCGAGGTCAAGTCGAAGCAGGACGTGGTGCCGTTCACGCCGCACGCGACGATCAAGGATGCGTTCGCGATCGTGATCTTCATGATCCTCTTCGCGTGGTTCGTCTTCTACATCCCGAACTTCCTCGGCGACGCGGATAATTCCATCAAGGCGAACCCGCTGCAGACGCCAGCACACATCGTGCCGGAATGGTACCTGCTGCCGTTCTACGCGATTCTGCGCAGCATCCCGAACAAGCTGCTTGGCGTCTGCATGATGTTCGGCGCGATCGCGGTGCTCTTCCTGCTGCCGTGGCTCGACACGTCGCGCATCCGTTCGGCCAACTATCGGCCTCTCTACCGGCAGTTCTTCTGGATATTCATCGCCGTCGCGATCGGGCTCGGCTATCTCGGTTCGCAGCCGCCCGAGGGAGGCTACGTCATCGCGGCGCGCATCCTGACGACCTACTATTTCTTCCACTTCCTGATCCTCTTGCCGCTTCTCGGCATGTTCGAGACGCCAAAGCCGCGGCCGGCCTCGATCGCCGATTCGGTGCTTGGGGCTGGGGGCGGGGCGCAGCCGGCCGGAAGCGCCGCCGCGCCAGAGACGCGCGGGTAGGGGGCAAAGGCAATGCAGATCGCCATCACCCGGCTCGCCGCGGTCCTTCTCCTGGCGCTGCCGCTCGGCGCCACGGCGCTTGGCGCGGAGCCCGAGGCAGAGCACGCGAGCCCGCACTATCCGTTGCTGAACCCGAAGCTTGAATCGTGGTCGTTCGCCGGCCCGTTCGGGAAATACGATCCGCAGCAGTTGCAGCGCGGCTTCCAAGTCTATCATGAGGTCTGCTCGAGCTGCCATTCGCTCGGCATGGTGGCGTTCCGCGACCTCGCTTCCACCACCGGCCCGCACTTCTCCGTCGATGAGGTGAAGGCGCTCGCTGCCGAGGCGACGGTCGCCGATGCTTCGGTCGAAGGCGGCACGCGGCCCGGCCGGCCTTACGACTATTTCCCGCCGGCGCCGCCCTTCCCGGGCGCGCACCCGCCCGACCTCTCGCTGATTGCCAAGGCGCGTGCGGTCAAGCGCGGCTTCCCGACCTTCGTGTTCGACATGTTCACGCAGTATCAGGAAGGCGGGCCGGACTACGTCCACTCGCTGCTGACGGGTTTCCAGGACCCGCCCGCGGACATGACGGTGCCGGATGGCCTCTACTACAATCCGTATTTCATTTCCGCGCCGTATCTCGCGATGCCGCCGCCGCTGTCGGACGGCCTCGTCGCCTACGCCCAGAACAAGGACGAAAGCGCCGACAACGACGTGCCGGAGACCGTCGACCAGTATTCCACCGACGTGACCGCATTTCTGATGTGGGCGGCCGAGCCGCATCTGGTCGAGCGCAAGGCGATGGGGCTGACCGTCATGGTCTTTCTCGTGCTCTTCGCCTGCCTGGTCTATTACACCAAGAAGAAAGTCTGGTTGGCGGTGCCTCACGAAGCTTGAGGCGGGCGCCCCGGTCGCGGTTCTTGGGGGATAGGCATGGAGGCGGTGCTCGGTATCATCGGCGGTTCGGGTCTCTATGACCTGCCCGGCCTCGAACGGGCCGAGTGGCGGCGGATCAAGGGTCCCTGGGGCGAGCCTTCGGACGACATCCTCTTCGCCGAGCTCGCCGGGCTGAAGCTGCGCTTCCTGCCGCGCCACGGGCGCGGGCACCGGCTTTCGCCGACGCACATCAACTACCGCGCCAACATCGACGCGCTGAAGCGTGCGGGGGTGACCGACATCGTCTCGGTCTCCGCCGTCGGCTCGCTCCGCGAGGATCTCGCGCCGGGGCGGTTCGTCATCGTCGACCAGTTCATCGACCGCACCTTCGCGCGCGAGAAGAGCTTCTTCGGCGAAGGCGTCACGGCGCATGTCTCCATGGCGCAGCCGGTCAGCCCGCGTCTCTGCGAGCGCATCGCGCTGGCGGCGGAGGCGGAAGCGATCCCCTTCCACCGCGGCGGTACCTACATCGTGATGGAAGGCCCGCAGTTCTCAACCCTCGCGGAGAGCCGCCTCTATCGCTCCTGGGGCTGCGACGTGATCGGCATGACCAACATGCCGGAGGCGAAGCTCGCGCGCGAGGCGGAGATTTCCTACGCCACCATCGCCATGGTGACCGATTACGACAGCTGGCATCACGAGCACGCGCCGGTCGATGTCGCGGCCGTCATCCGCGTCATGCACGAGAACCGCGACCGGGTTCAGCAGCTCCTGCTGCGGCTGGTGCGCGAATTTCCCCGCGAGCACGAAATCTGCCCGATCGGCTCCGACCGGTCGCTCGACTTCGCCATCATGACCGCCCCGGAGAAGCGCGACGCCGCGCTCTTAAAGAAGCTCGACGCGGTGGCGGGCCGGGTGCTCGGCGGCCGATAGGGCTAGGAAGAGCGTTGACGGCGCTTTATGATCCGGCCGCTTGTGGAGCTCGGGGGGCGCGATGCGCGGAAAGAAGTCGAATCTGAGCCAGGACAGGGTGCGGGAGGCGACGCGGCGGCCGGCCTCGGCCGATAGCGTGTTCCTGTCCGCGCTGGCGGGGACCGGCGACGACAATCCGCGCGCTGTCATCCGCAACGACGTCTACCTGCAGGCGCTCGACGCTGCTAAGCGTGTGCTGCGCATCTATCATTCCGAGCGGCGGCGGCAGATATGAACGGCGGTTCCGACATCAACGAGCACAATCGCGCTTACGAGCAGCTCGTCTCCGGCGATGATGACCTGATCGGACTCATCGCCTATTCCCTCTACAAGAAGGACAAGCGCGATTTCTACATCGGCTGGCAGGAGCAGCACGGCAGCGCTCCGCAGGCCGAGCACGTCCGCGCCTTCACCGCCACGGTGCTGACGCTCGGGCAGCAATTGCGCTACCGCACGGCCGCCCGCGACATGATCGACGCGTACGCGAAGACCGTGGCGGACGCCGAAAAGCCCCTGATCGAGAAGGGGGCCGTGACGGAGCGCTTCGAGGAAGCGGCCCGCAAGGTCGAGGAATCGATCCGCTGGTATCGCCAGATTCCGGCCGGCATCGTCGCGGGCGTGATCCTCGCGGTGGTGCTGATCGCGGTCGTCACCGTCCTCGGCTATGCCGAGATCGGACCGGTTGCGCACATGGAGCGGCAGAGCGCGGCGACGGTAGCGCCCAGCCCGCCGCCCGCGCCTCCGATGCCGCCCGCTGCGCCCGCCGATACGTTCGGGACGACGGGAGACAGCGCGACGCCGCCCTAAAGGCGCGGGCTCCCCGCGCTTTCCAGAGCATTCTCCACGCGATAGGAATGTGACGATTGCGCCGTTTGCGGCGCGCGGGAAAGGCTGGCCCATGGCATCGATGGTCTCGGATCTGCAGGCGTCGATCCGCACCATTCCCGACTATCCGAAGGCGGGAATCCTCTTCCGCGACATCACCACGCTGCTCGGCGATGCGCGCGCCTTCCGCCGCGCCGTGGACGAGCTGGTGCAGCCTTGGGCCGGCTCCAAGATCGACAAGATCGCCGGCATCGAGGCGCGCGGCTTCATCATCGGCGGGGCGGTGGCGCACCAGCTCTCGGCCGGCTTCGTGCCGATCCGCAAGCGCGGCAAGCTCCCGCACGAGACGGTGAGGATCGCCTATTCGCTTGAATACGGGCTCGACGAGATGGAGATGCACCGCGACGCAATCCGCCCCGGCGAGAAGACGATCCTGGTGGACGACCTGATCGCGACCGGCGGCACTGCGGAAGCGGCCGTGCGGCTCCTGAAGGAGATCGGCGCCGATGTGGTCGCCGCCATCTTCGTGATCGACCTGCCGGACCTCGGCGGCCGGGCGCGGATCGAAAAGCTCGGCGTGCCGGTCAGGACGCTGGTGGAGTTTCCGGGCCACTGAGGGAGCTTTTCCTGCTCGCCGGAACTGGCGCGCCGACGCCGCACTGGCGGGATGACAGCCGGCCGCAGCGGCAGTAGCCTCGACAGTTCAGAAAAATCGGAGGCGATACGATGAGATCATCTGGATCGATGCTTGCAGTCGCGCTGTCGGCCGCCCTCTCCTTCGCGGCAATGGCTTCGGCGCTTGCGCAGGACGCCGCGCCGCAAGACGACAATCTGAATGCGACGCTCTGGCGGGAGAACTCGGTCGAATACAAGGCCAACACGCTCGGCATGTTCCAGCTCGCGAGGATCAGGCTCGACGAGGCGCTCGCCGACAAGTCCTGGACCGCGGCGACGGAGCAGACCGGTGCGTTCCAGGATCTTCCGCCGGCCGTCATCCTTGATGCCGACGAGACGGTGATCGACAACGGCGGATACGAATCCTGGCTTGTCGTCGCGCACAAGGAATTCAGCGGCAAGACCTGGGGCCCCTGGGTCTCCGCGGCGATCGCGAAGGCCGTGCCTGGCGCGCTCGAGTTCACCAAATATGCCGACTCGAAGGGCGTGAAGGTCTTCTACGTGACGAACCGCAGCGCCGACCAGGAAGAGGCGACGCGCAAGAACATGGAAGCGCTCGGCTTCCCGATGGGCGGCAACGTCGACACGTTCCTGATGTCGAAGGAGAAGGACGACTGGACCTCGAAGAAGGGCACGCGCCGCGCCTTCGTCGCCAAGGACTATCGCATCCTGCTGCTGGTCGGCGACAATTACGGCGACTTCAGCGACCCCTATTCGAAGTCGGAGGCCGATCGACTCGCCTCGCTGCAGGCCAACATGGCGCATGTCGGCCACGACTGGATCTTCATCGCCAACCCCGAATACGGCTCGTTCGAATCGGCGCCCTTCCTGGGCGACTACAAGAAATCCCCTGACGAGCGGCGCAAGCTGAAGATCGGGGCGCTGCCGGCGTGGAGCGGACCGGCGGAATAGCCGGGCTCGGGCGACGAACAGGAACGGAGGTCCGGGCCTATTCGTCCTCGGGCGGGGTGTCCACCTGCGCCTCGATGAAGACATGGGCGACGAACGAGATCACGTCCTCGCCCATCTGGTTGCGGCCGACGCTGCGCAGCGTCAGCAGGCCCCAGCCGGGACGCGAGCGGCTGGCGCGCTTGGCGAGAACCTCGGTCGAGAAGCTGATCCGGTCGCCGACATAAACCGGCTTCAGCCACTTCAGGTCGTTGAAGCCGGGGGAGGGGCCGGAACGCGCCGGGGCAAGGCCGGAGGCCGCGCGTTCGCGCGCGACCTGCTGCATATGGCGGACGTTAAGGCGCATCCAGATGGCGAGAGTATGCCAGCCGGAGGCGCAGAGCTTTCCGAAATGGCTCGCCTCGGCCGCCGCCTCGTCCATGTGGAAGGGTTGCGGATCGAAGGCGGAAGCGAAGCGCTTGATCTCCTCGGCGGTGAAGGTATGCGCACCGAGCTCCGCCACCTCGCCGACCACGATCTCCTCGAAGAACATCATGGCGCGAACATCAGTTGGGGCGCCGCGACAGCATGATCGGATTTTCGGCGAGCATCACCATCTCGCCGCGCCCGTTCATCACCTCGTGGCGGAATCGGACGAAGCCACGGTCGGGCTTGCTCTTCGAGGCGCGCAACTCGACGACCACGGAGCGGCCGGAGAGCGTGTCCCCGGGCCGGACCGGACGCAGCCATTTCAGGCTGTCCACCCCCGGCGAGCCCATCGACGCGGCCTCGCTGATCCAGCCGTGGTACATCATGCGCATGAAGAGCGCGCAGGTGTGCCAGCCCGAAGCGGCGAGCCCGCCGAGCAGCGTGTCGGCCGCCGCCGCCTCGTCGAGATGGAACGGCTGCGGATCGAACTCCGCCGCAAACGCCACGATCTCCGCCCGCGTGACGGTGTGGGGCGCGAGCGGCAAGATCTGCCCGACCTCAAAATCCTCGAAATAGCGGAGGGACATGCCGGTGTGATCCAGGACGAGCCGGAGGAATTGGCAGGAGCGCGCGCGATTGGCAAGCCGGCTCAAGCTGCGGGAAAGCACCGCATGCCGAGGGCTGGTCAAACAGTCCACTGGGCGGCTAAGGTTTTAAGGGGGGCATCCGTCGTTGCCCGGGCACTATATTGGGGGCGGTTGATGGGCGATTTTCGACGTGTGCGCGCGGGCGCTGCAATTCTGGTTTGCGCGGCGATGCTGGTCGGGAGCGCGGCCGCGGGTGACAAGGCGCGGCGCGCACCGCACTTTCCCTTCCTGAAACATTTCAGCGGCAAGATGCAGGTAGTGCCGCCGCTGCCGTTTCTGGCGGCAGACCAGCAAACCGCGGCTCTCCGCCGCATCCACCATTCCACCGTCAACGCCACGCCCGACGCCGCCGCGAACGACTCGCAGTTCGATTCCCAGATCGTCGATCTCGGCGGCGGCAAGCTTCTGGCCGTGTTCGAGGACTCGGGCGAGTTTGACGGCGATCAGGGCAATGATCCCGACCACTACACCGGCTATTCCTGGTCAGACAATAACGGCCTGAGCTGGAACGATTCCGGCCATCTGCCCGACACGGCGACTGGAGACTACGGCCGTCCGTCGCTCGCTGCAGACTCGACCACTGGCGAGGTCTACCTGGCGGAGAGCGACCTCGGTGGCGCGGCGCCAACCAAAATCATGGTATTCAAATCCACCGACAGCGGCCATACGTTCGGCGCGCCGGTGACCGGTTCTCCGGGGGTGACACAGACTCCTGTTTTTCCCTCGATTGCCGTCAACAATTTCAGCGGCGGGGCACAGGGCAGGATCTACCTTTGCTGGACGCAGTATAGCGACCCCAACGACGGCACGACCGGCAGGATCATGTTTTCGCGCTCGACAGATCACGGCGCGAGCTTCAGCCCGAACGCTGGCACGTTGATCTCGATCGGAGGCGGAAACTGCGCCGTGGCGCTCGGTCCCTCGAACCGTGTCTATATATTCTACTACCGCGGCGGCGCTGCCGGTGGCATCGGCGGCGACAACAAGCTCTTCGTCAAGAAATCCGCAGATGGCGGCCTTTCGTTTGGCGCCGCTGTTCAGGTCGCGGATCTGAAGACAACCTCCGCCTTTGGAGATCTGACAGTCGCCGGCGCTTACGTTCCGACGCTTCCAATTATCGCGATCAACCCGGTCGCCGCACGACCCTTCATGTATGTCGTATTCAACGATGATCCGGCTCCCTTGGGCGGCACGGACATAGCCGACACCTACTACGTGCGATCCACCGATACCGGGGCGACATGGAGCGCGCCTGTCAGAATCAACGATCAGACAGCGGGCGACCAGTTCTTTCCGGCCATTGCGTTTGCGAAAGGCGGCGAACGCCTGCTGTTTACCTACAACAGTCGAGATTCGACCACCGGGCTCTACCATCGCCGTGGACGGGTCGGCGTCCTGAACGCGTCCGGCGCTGTGGTGATGAACCAGAGTTTTCAGCTCAGCCCGGAATCGCCGTTCGTTCACGGCGCGGATCCGTACGAATTCGGCTACTCCGGAGAATATGAGGGGAGCGCGGGCGGCACCGGCGTGATCTCGACGCTGTGGTCGGACACCCGCCTCGGCAACAGCTTCCACCTCAACCAGCCCGACATCCGCTTTGCGCAGATTGCCGTTCCGCCGCCGAGCACCAACCTTGCCGTCACCGTCACGCCATCGCCGGCCAGCACCAAGCTCGGCGAAAACTCGGTCGTGACCGTCAAGGTGACGGCGACCGGCGGCGCTGCCAACGACGCGTTCGTGAGCATCACGACGCCATTCGGTCTTCAGTTCCGCGCCGGCGGGACCTGGAACAGGCAATGCAGCCTCATCGCCAATCATACCGGCTGCTCGCTGGGTCCAATCCCGGCGGGCGGATCGCGGACCGTAGAGCTGATCGTAAAGGGCATCTACGCTCCCGGGACCCGCACTGTAACGGCAACCGCCACGACCTCCAGCAACGAGACGACCCCGGCCAACAACACCGCGCAGGCGAACATCGTCGTCTCCGGGGCCGGGACGACCGTGCGCAATTTCTCGAGTGGGAATATTGCCGCAGTGATACCCGACAACACGCCGACTGGCACAGTCTTTGGGATCGATGTCCCGAACGAGGGGATCGGTGTGCAGGCTACGGTCGGGGTCCGCCTCAACCATGCTTACGATAGCGACCTGGAGATGTACCTCGTCTCACCGCTCGGCACCGTTGTTCCATTGTCGATCCAGCACGGTGGTGATGGAGATAATTACGGTTCAGGCGCAAACTCCTGCGCCGGCACCAAGACACTGTTCACCGATCTCGCTGCTACCTCGATATCTCAGGGATCGCCACCCTTCGCTGGCCAGTTCAAACCCGACAGCCCGATCGCCTCGGCGCTAGGCGAACCGTCTGACGGCCGATGGCGTCTGGCTTTCCGAGATATTGCTGCGCCTGACTTCGGAACGATCGGGTGTCTCACCTTCTCGCTCACGGTTGCGAACTAGGGCGAGCGCCGCCAGGTATGACGCGCCGCGTGCCCGCGGCGCGGGACTTCAGACGTTGAACTTGAAGAGCAGGACGTCGCCGTCCTGGACGATGTATTCCTTGCCCTCGTCGCGGGCCTTGCCCGCCTCCTTTGCGCCGACTTCGCCGCCGCTTGCGACGAAGTCGTCGTAGGCGATGGTCTGGGCGCGGATGAAGCCGCGCTCGAAGTCGGTGTGGATCACGCCGGCCGCCTGTGGCGCCCTGGTGCCCCTCGGCACGGTCCAGGCGCGCGCCTCCTTCGGTCCGACGGTGAAGTAGGTGACGAGGTGCAGGAGGTCGTAGCCGGCGCGGATCAGCCGGTCGAGACCGGTTTCCTCCAGGCCGATGGTCTCCAGGAATTCGCGCTGCTCGGCCTCGGTGAGCTGTGCGATCTCAGCCTCGATCGCGGCGGAGATCGTGACAAACCCGGCGCCCTGCTCGGCCGCCATCTTCGCGACGCGCTCTGTATGCGCATTGCCGGTCGCGGCGTCCGCCTCCGCGACGTTCGCAACATAGAGCACCGGCTTCGCGGTCAGCAGCGTCAGGCTGTCGAGGATGCGGACGTCCTCCGGCGCGAGCTCGCGACGCAGCACCCGCACCGGCTTGCCGGCCTGCAGCATGGCGAGCGCCTGCTCCATGACCGGCACCAGGGTCCCGGCTTCCTTGTCCTTCGCCGCCGCCTTCTTGCGGAGCGGCTGGATACGTCGCTCGAGGCTGTCGAGATCGGCGAGCATCAGCTCGGTCTCGACCGTCTCCGCGTCGGCGAGGGGATCGATGTGGCCCTCCACGTGCACGACGTCGGGATCCTCGAAACAGCGGAGCACGTGCGCGATGGCGTCGACCTCGCGGATCGTGGCGAGGAACTGGTTGCCGAGCCCTTCGCCCTTCGATGCGCCGCGCACCAGGCCGGCGATGTCGACGAAGGTCAGCCGCGTCGGGATGATCTGCGCCGACTTGCCGAGCCGGGCGAGTGTGGTCAGCCGCGGATCGGGCACCGCCACCTCACCGGTGTTCGGCTCGATGGTGCAGAAGGGATAGTTGGCGGCCTGCGCGGCGGCCGTGCGTGTCAGCGCGTTGAAGAGGGTCGACTTGCCGACGTTCGGCAGGCCGACGATGCCGCAGCGAAAACCCATGGCTCAGATCTCGAGAATTGCAGGGGTGGGCGGCCGCGGCATTAGTGCTCGCGGCCGAAGAGCTTCTTCAGCCCGGCGAAGGCGCCGCCGAGGCTTCGTTCGGGCTGCGGACGCGCTTCCGCCTCCGATCCGGCCGTGCGCTCCGCCGGCTTCTCGGCAGCGCGCTTCACCTCCGGCCGCTCGTCTTCCTGGGCGGTTGCGAGGTGCACGCGGTTCATGAAGCTGGAATCGTTGCCGGCGGCGAGCAGCGGGGCGTTCTCGGCGATTGCGCCGAGCAGCGGGTCGATCCAGTCCCGGTCGGCGCGCGCGAAATCGTGCAGCACATAGCCGTTCACCAGCTCCTTCGCGCCGGGATGGCCGATGCCGATGCGCATGCGGCGGAATTCCTTGCCGACATGCGCCTCGATCGACTTCAGGCCCTTGTGGCCGGCGGTGCTGCCGCCGGACTTGATCCGGAGCTTGCCCGGCGGCAGGTCCAGCTCGTCGTAGATCACCACGATGTCGGAAGGTGCGAGCTTGTAGAAGCGCATCGCCTGTGCGACCGCGCGTCCGGACTCGTTCATGTAGGTGGCGGGCTTCAGCAGCAGCGCCTTCTCCCCACCGAGATCGCCCTCCGAGGTCTCGCCCTCGAAGCGCGCGCGCCAGGGGGAGAGGCGGTGGCGGCGGTGGATCTCATCGACGGCCATGAAGCCGATATTGTGCCGGTTGCCGCCATAGCGCCGGCCGGGATTGCCAAGACCGACGATGAGCAGCATGTGGCAGTCTCCGGCCGCCCCGGCGTGCTTCGGGCCCGCGCGGGGCCCGAAGCGAGAAGGTCAGGCCAAGGTCTCGGTTCGCTAGCCTTTGCCCTTGCCCTTGGAGTCGGCGTCTGCCTTCGCCTTGGCGTCGCCCTCGGCCGCGGCAGCGCCCTCGGCGGGAGCCGCGCCCTCGGCGCCCTCGGCGGCTGTCGCCGAGGCAGCGCCCTCCGCGGCCTCCGGCAGCACCGCTGCGGCGCCGGCGATGGTGGCGACCGTGAAGTCACGCCCCTTGATCGTCGGGGCGACGCCCTCCGGCAGGGCGATCGAGGAGATATGGACCGAATCGCCGATATCGAGCCCGGTCAGGTCCACCTCGACGAACTCCGGAATGGCGTCTGCCGGCACGATCATGTCGATCGAGTGGCGGACGACGTTCAGCACGCCGCCACGCTTCAGGCCGGGGGATTCCAGGTGGTTCTTGAAGTGCACCGGCACCGCGATCGTCAGCCGCGCGCCAACGCCGACGCGCAGGAAATCCACGTGGATCAGGAAGTCGCGCACCGGATCGAGCTGGTAGTCCTTCGGGATCGCGCGAATCTTCTCACCGCCGACCTCGATCTCGACGAGGTGGGTAAGGAAGCCTCCGGCGTGAAGCCGGCGCGTGGTCTCGCGCTGCGGAAGGGAAATCAGCATCGGCGGCTTCTTGTCGCCGTAGATAACAGCCGGGACCTTGTCCTCACGACGCACGGCACGAGCGGCCCCCTTGCCGCCCCGGTCGCGCGCCTCGGCTTTCAGAACGCTCGTCTGAGCCATCGGTCGCACTCCTGAGTGAAAAAGCGAAAAGGCCGCCGAAGCGGCCAGATCGTGCGCCGCCTCCAAGGGTGTCTGGCGCACG
>JBBQVL010000006.1:0-89497 GCA_038211615.1 Hyphomicrobiales bacterium | reverse complement strand
GGTCAACGCCCTGAGCCACTACACCGACTGGACCATCGGCCACGTGCACAGCGGCGCCTTGGGCTGGGTCGGCTTCATCACCTTCGGCGCGCTATACTACCTGTTCCCCGTGCTGTGGAAGAAGAAGGGCCTGTATTCGGACCGGCTGGCATCCTGGCATTTCTGGGTCGCGACGCTCGGCATCGTTCTCTACATCACCGCGATGTGGGTCTCCGGCATCATGCAGGGACTGATGTGGCGCGCCTATGACGAGCTGGGTTTCCTGCAATACGCCTTCGTCGAGACCGTCGCCGCGATGCACCCCTACTATCTCATCCGCGCGTTCGGCGGCCTGCTCTACCTGAGCGGCGCGCTCATCATGGCCTTCAACGTCTGGAAAACGATCCGTGGCGATCTAAGGCAGGAGCGCGCCATGGGCGCCCTCCAGCCGGCGGAGTGACGCCGATGTCAAACCTCGAAGCCAAGGACGAACTGCCGCATCACCGCTGGGTGTTTCGCAACCACGCGAAGATCGAACGGAGCGCCACGCTGCTCCTCGTCCTCTCGCTGCTTGTCGTCACTATCGGCGGCATCGTGGAGATCGTGCCGCTCTTCTACCTGCAGAACACGATTGAGCACGTGGAGGGCATGCGCCCCTATACGCCGCTCGAGCTCGCGGGGCGGAACATCTACACGCGCGAGGGATGCTACCTCTGCCACAGCCAGATGATCCGCCCGATGCGCGACGAGGTGGAGCGCTACGGCCATTACAGCCTCGCCGCCGAGTCGATGTACGACCACCCGTTCCAGTGGGGATCGAAGCGGACCGGCCCCGATCTTGCGCGCGTCGGCGGCCGCTATTCGGATGAATGGCATGTCCAGCACCTGATCGACCCACGCTCGGTCGTGCCGGCCTCCATCATGCCGGGCTACCCGCATCTCGCGACCACCGATCTGCCGCTCGGCGAGATCGAGGACGACCTCCGCGCCAATGCCGATGTCGGTGTCCCCTATTCCGAGGAGATGATCCACGCGGCGCTCGCCGATCTCAGCACCCAGGCAAACCCGGGCGCCGACCAGACGGAGTTGCTGAAGCACTACGGTCCCAAGGCGGTGGCGCGCGATTTCGACGGCGATCCGACCCGCATCACGGAGATGGATGCGCTCGTCGCCTACCTGCAGATGCTCGGCACGCTCGTCGACTTCACCAGCTACGAGCCGCGCTCCGAAGAGAACATGAGGTGATGACGATGAGCTACGACGCACTTCGCCAGTTCGCCGACAGCTGGGGTCTGGTCCTGCTGACCGCCGTGTTTGTGACGGCCCTCGGCTGGGCGGTCCGGCCGGGGGGACGGAACACTTTCCGCGAGCAGGCCGGAATTCCTTTCCGGGATGACGAGACGTTCGGCCACGACGAGAAGAAGGACTGAGCCATGGCGAAGCTCGGCAAGGGCGCGCCCGGCGCGCCGCACGCCCCCGGAATCGAGATCGATCAGCCGACGGGACAGGCGACCACCGGTCACGAATGGGATGGCATCAAGGAGCTGAACACACCGCTGCCGCGCTGGTGGCTGTGGACGTTCTATGCCTGCATCGCCTTCGCGCTTCTCTGGGTCGTGCTCTACCCGGCGATCCCGCTGGTTCATTCCGCGACGCGCGGCCTGCTCGGCTATTCGACGCGCGGCGCGGTCGAGACGGCGCTCGCCGATGCGAAGGCGGCGCAGTCCGGCAATCTGGAGCGCGTCGGAAAGCTGTCACTGCAGGAGATCAGCGCCGATCCGGAGCTGAAGCGGTTCGCCATCGCCGGCGGCCGCTCGGCGTTCCTGGTCAATTGCGTGCAGTGTCACGGTTCCGGGGCGGCGGGCTCGCCCGGCTATCCCAATCTGAACGACGACGACTGGCTGTGGGGCGGGACGCTCGACGATATCCACACCACCATCACCCACGGCGTCCGCTTCACAAGCGACCCGGACACGCGCGTCTCGCAGATGCCCGCCTTCGGTGCCGACGCGATGCTCGATGCCGGCCAGATCGAGGCGGTGGCGAACTTCGTGCTGTCGCTCTCGGGGGAGGACCATGACGCCGCGCTGGCCGCGACCGGCAAGACGATCTTCGCCGACAATTGCGCCGCCTGCCACGGCGACAGCGGGGAGGGCGGCCGCGCGGTCGGCGCGCCACGGCTGAACGACGCGATCTGGCTCTACGGGAAGGACAAGAAGAGCATCGTCGCGCAGGTCACGCGGCCGCGCCACGGCGTGATGCCGGCCTGGGGACAGCGCCTCGACCCGACGACCATCAAGCAGCTGGCGCTCTACGTTCATTCGCTCGGCGGCGGGGAGGCGGCGACAGCCGCGCTGCCCGCGGCAACGGAGGTGGCGAAGCGGTGAGGGCGATCTGGAAGCCAGCGTAGCGGCCGGTGGATTGACGTGAATCAAGGCGCCGGCGGGCGGCCGGTGCGACGGGATCATCGTCGCGGAGTTCCGTCAGGGTCGTGAACGTGAAAATGAGCGAGCAGAGCTACGCGGGCGGTCCCGAAGGCGTCCGCACCACTGAACTCGTCCGCCACGAGGTCGAGCCCGTCAACGCGCGCAAGCGCCAGGGGCTCTACCAGCCGCGCGTCAAGATCTTCCCGAAGCGCACTTGGGGGACCTTCCGCAAGCTCAAATGGTGGATCATGGCGGTGACGCTCGGCATCTACTGGCTGACGCCATGGATCCGCTGGGACCGCGGACCGGATGCCCCCGACCAGGCGGTGCTGGTCGACCTCGCCAACCGCCGGTTCTACTTCTTCTTCATCGAGATATGGCCGCAGGAATTCTACTATATCGCCGGCCTTCTGATCATGGCCGGGCTCGGGCTCTTCCTGGTCACCTCGGTCGCCGGCCGCGTCTGGTGCGGCTACACCTGCCCGCAGACGGTGTGGACCGATCTCTACATCTGGGTGGAACGGATCGTGGAGGGCGACCGCAACGCCCGCATGCGGCTCGACAAGGCGCCCTGGGGGCCCGCGAAGATCGCCCGGCGCTCCGCCGTCTACGCGGCCTGGCTCATCATCGCCGTCTGCACCGGCGGCGCCTGGGTGTTCTACTTCGCCGACGCGCCGACGCTTCTGCGCGACCTCTTCACGCTCCAGGCAGCGCCGGTCGCCTACATCACCGTCGGGATCCTGACCGCCACGACCTTCATCTTCGCCGGCTTCATGCGCGAGCAGGTCTGCACCTACATGTGCCCCTGGCCGCGCATCCAGGGCGCCATGCTCGACGAGGATTCGCTGCTCGTCACCTATAACGGCTGGCGCGGCGAGCCGCGCGCGCGCGGGCAGAAGCGGGCGCAGGCCGAGGGCATCGAACCCGGCGACTGCATCGACTGCAACGCCTGCGTCGTCGTCTGTCCGATGGGCATCGACATCCGCGAGGGCAACCAGCTCGAGTGCATCACCTGCGCCCTCTGCATCGACGCCTGCAATGACATCATGGCGAAGGTCGAAAAGCCGCAGGGCCTGATTTCCTACACGACGCTGCGCGACTTCAACGCGCACGCGGCCGAGGCGGCGACGGCGGGCCGCGCCACCGCGACAGCGCATCAGCGCGCGATCAGCGTCTCGCACATCGTGCGCCCGCGGACCCTCATCTACGCCGGCCTCTGGTCGCTGATCGGCATCCTGATGCTGGTCGGGCTGCTGACCCGCGACCGGATCGGCATCAACGTCCTGCCCGACCGCAATCCGCTCTACGTGACGCTTTCCGACGGCGCGATCCGCAACGGCTACACCCTGAAGCTCCTGAACATGCTGCCGCGGTCCGAGCATCTGACCGTGGCGATCGACGGCCTGCCGCACGCCACGCTCTGGCTGGCCGACTCGGAGGCCGACGGTGCCACCACGCTCGGCATCGACGTCGAGGCCGACCGGCTGCGCGAGATCAAGGTCTTCGTCAGCCAGCCGGCCTATGCGGTGCAGCCGGGCTCGACGCATTTCACCTTCTCGCTGGAGCTTGCCCAGGCAGGCGGGACGGTGAGCAGGGCGGCCGAATTCATCGCGCCGAAGCAGTGAGGGCAGGGAGATGCGCTTCTTTCGACTCGACGACGAGAACCCCCTGACCGGCTGGCACATGCTGGCGATCGTGTGCGCCTTCTTCGGGGTGGTCATCGCGGTCAACATCGTGCTCGCCGTCAAGGCGACCGGCACTTTTCCGGGCCTCGTGGTGGAGAACAGCTACGTTGCGAGCCAGCACTACGACGACCTGCTGGCGCGCGCGCGCGCACAGGATAGCCGCGGCTTCCGCGACCGGCTCGGCGCGGAGGGTGGCGTGCTGCGCTTTTCGCTCGCGGCGCGCGACGGTGGGTTGCTGCGCGGCCTCGACGTCGTCGCGCATGTCGGCCGTCCGTCGACGACGGCGGAGGACCGGCGCTTTGATTTCGCGCCTGCCGCCGACGGCTCCTATGTCGCGAGCGAGCCGCTCGGGCCGGGTCTCTGGGAGGTGGATCTGGAGGCCGGGCGCGGGGCGGAAGCTCTCTTCCGCAAGACCCAGGAGATCTTCGTCAAGCCGTCGGAGGCCCGCTCATGATCTGCTGCGGAGGAACAGCGGCGGTGGATTTTCGCATCGACGCGGAGACGCCGCGGACCGAGCGCGTCGACCCGACCTTCGTGCTCGAAGTCGCGCCGGGCCGGGCGCATGTCGATTTCCTCGTGCCGGAGATGCACTGCGCCGGCTGCATCTCGGCCGTGGAGCGGGCGCTCGGAGCAGCGCCCGGGGTCCTTGCCGCCCGCGCCAACCTGACCTCGCATCGTGTCGGCGTGGATTTCGACGCCGCGACCGGATCGCCCGATGCCATGCTGGCGGCGCTCGAGGGCCTCGGCTACACGGCGCGGCCGTTCGATGCGGCGATCCTCGACGCGGCTGCCACCGACAAGACCGGCAAGGAGCTGATGCTGGCGATGGCGGTCGCCGGCTTCGCCGCCGGCAACATCATGCTCCTCTCGGTGTCGGTCTGGTCGGGCGCGACCGACGCGACGCGCGACCTCTTCCACTGGATCTCGGCGATGATCGCGCTGCCGGCGCTCGCCTATGCCGGCCGGCCGTTCTTCCGCTCCGCCTGGCGCGCGCTCTCCGCCCGCCGCCTGAACATGGACGTGCCGATCTCGCTCGCCGTGATCCTCGCCTCCAGCATGAGCCTGTTCGAGACGGCGACGCATGGCGAGCACGCCTGGTTCGACGCCTCGATCGGTCTGCTCTTCTTCCTGCTCGTCGGCCGCTTCCTCGATCACCGCATGCGCGACGTGGCGCGCTCGGCGGCGGCGCGGCTCCTCTCGCTCTCGGCGCGGAGCGCCATGCGGCTCGATCCCGACGGCACGGCGATGCATGTCCCGATCGGCGAGATACTTCCGGGTGATCGCGTCCGCGTCGCAGCGGGCGAGCGGGTCCCGGTCGACGGCGACGTCCTGGAAGGAGCGAGCGACGTCGACCGCTCGATGCTGACCGGCGAGGCCGATCCGGAGCTGGTCGAGGCCGGCAGGAAGGTCTTCGCCGGCACGCTGAATCTCACCGGGTCGCTCACGGTGCAGGTCACGGCCAGGACGGAGGCGACGCTCCTCGCCGACATCGTCCGGCTGATGGAGGCGGCGGAGCGTTCGGGGAGCCAGTTCGTGCGCATCGCCGACCGCGCCTCACGCCTCTATGCGCCGGCCGTGCACGTCCTTGCACTCGCCACGTTCTTCGGTTGGCTCGCGATGGGCGGCGGATGGCATCAGGCGCTGACCGCGTGCGTCGCGGTGCTCATCATCACCTGTCCCTGCGCGCTCGGCCTCGCGGTCCCCGCGGTGCAGGTCGTGGCGAGCGGCCTGCTGCTCCGCCGCGGGATCATGCTGAAGGACGGGACGGCGCTCGAGCGGCTCGCCGGCGTCGATACGGTGGTGTTCGACAAGACCGGCACGCTGACGCGCGGCGCGGCGCAGCTCGTCGAGGCGCCGACCGCCGATGTCGGCCTCTGGGCGCTCGCGGCCGCGCTCGGGTCGGCGAGCCGGCATCCGCTGGCGCGGAGCCTTGCCGCCGCGACCAGCGCGCGCGGCATCGCGCCGGCTTCGCTCACCCGTGTCGTGGAGCACGCCGGCCTCGGAATGGAGGGGGAATGGCGCCGTGAGACGGTGCGGCTCGGCCGTCGCGAATGGGTCGGCGGGGCGGACGACGTTTCGCCCGGCAATTCCGGCCGCTCCGAGATCTGGCTGCGGCTCGGCGCCGGCCGGCCGCTTGCCTTCCGCTTCGAGGATGCGCTGCGCTCCGATGCCGCCTCCACGATCGCCGGCCTGAAGGCGCTCGGCCTGAAGGTCATGCTGTTCTCCGGCGACCACACGAAGGCCGTGCGAAGCGCCGCCCTGCGGGCCGGGATCGACCTCTGGCGCGCGCAGTGCCTGCCGGCCGACAAGGCCGGGGCGCTGGCTTCCATGCGCGCCGGCGGCGCGTGCGTGCTGATGGTCGGCGACGGCATCAACGACGCGCCGGCACTCGCCACCGCCGACGTCTCCATGTCGCCCGCGAGCGCCTCGGATATCAGCCAGACCGCCGCCGGCCTCGTCTTCACCGGCGAGCGTCTCGCTCCAGTGCTGACGGCGTTCCGGACGGCGCGCGCAGCACGCCGCACAATCCTGGAAAACATCGCGCTGGCGATCGGCTACAACCTGATCGCCGTCCCGATCGCCGTCACCGGTCATGCGACGCCGCTGATCGCGGCCATCGCCATGTCGACCTCGTCGATCGTGGTGACGGCAAATGCGCTGCGGCTGCCGCTCGCGTTCAGGCAGCGCCGGACGACGCCGCCGGCAAATGCGCTCCGCGCGCTCGAAGGGGCGGCTGCATGACGGCGCTTCTGATCCTGATCCCGGCTGCGCTCTTTCTCGGCGGCGTCGGTCTTCTGGCGTTCCTCTGGTCGCTTCGCTCCGGACAGTTCGACGATCTCGACGGCGCCGCCGTCCGCATCCTGAATGACGAGGAAGCGCAGCCCCGCGAAAGAATCCCGCGGGGCCGCAACAGAAGCTGATCTAGTTGGCGAGGAGCAGCGGGAACGGAATGTCCCGCAGCATGCTGCGCGAGACCCCGCCGAGTATGCGCTCGCGAAAGCGCGAATGTCCGTAGCAGCCCATGATTGTCAGGTCGGCGCCGAAATCGAGAGCCTGCGCCTTCAGCTCGTCGCGCATGCTGCCGAGCGTCGCGCGGAAAGTGACGGTCTCCACCGGCACGCCGTGGCGCGACAAGGTCCGGGCCATGTCGTCGCCCGGCGTGAACTGACGCACGGGATCGTCGAGGAAGCCCTGCACGGAGACGAGGCGGACGGCTTCCGCCTGCGTCAGAATCGGCAGTGCGTCGAACACCGCCCGTGCTGCCTCGCGGCCCCCGTCCCAGGCGATCAGCACGCGGCGGCCGAGCCGCTTCACCGACCAGCCGGCCGGAAAGGCGATGACCGGCCGCCCGGAGGCGAATACCGCCTCTTCCAGCCGATGGCGGCCGATGGAAGCGTCCTCCCCGACTTGCGGGTAGAGGATGAGGTCGGCGGCGCGCCCCATGACGCCGGCGTGCGCCGACACCAGCCCGTCGAGCGATTTTTCGGCGCGCCAGTCGCAGTCGATGCCGGCCTTGCGCGCCGCCGCCAGGAAGGCGGTCTCGGCGGCCTTGCGCTCGTCGTCGGCGGCTGCGATCTGCGCCTCGATGAAGGAGGCGAGCGCCATGTCCGTCGCGAGGCCGTAGGTCACTGCGAGCGGCGCGACGTGCACCCCGGTCAGCCTGGCATGGTCCCCGAGCGGCAGCGCCTGAAATGCTGTCACGGCGTTCTCTGCCGCCTCGCCCGCCGCAATCACGGCGAATATCGTCCGCAGCCCCGTCATGCTTCCGTTCCTCCCGTTGCTAGGGTCAAGCCGCCAGGCTGTCGTTCATCACATCGAGCGCCGCGCGGTTGCAGAACACGATCCGCCGCGATCCGGGGATGGCGATGAGACCGTCCCGCTCGAGCTGCGTCAGCGTGCGCGACACCGTCTCGATCGTGAGGCCAAGATAGTCGGCGATGTCCTGGCGCGGCATCGGGAGGTCCATCTCCCCGGTCCGGGAAAGCCGCGCCGCCATGTCGAGCAGGAACGTCGCAATCCGCTCCTGCGCATTCTTTCGGCCGAGCAGCAGGATGTGATGCTGCGCCCTTTTCAGGTGCGCCATGGTCTGCTCCCAGAGCTGGTTGACCAGACGCGGCTGCAGGGCGGCCTCGGCCAAGACGGCGGCGCGCTTCACCAGGCGGACCGTGCAATCCCCCACCGCCTCCGCCGAGAAGTCATGCAGGTCGTCGCTCTCCAGGCCGAACAGGTCCCCCGGCAGGAAGAAGGCGCCGATCTGCCGCCGTCCGTCGCTCATCAGCTTGCAGATGCGCACCGCGCCGCTGACGACCTTGTAGATGTAGGATGAGGGCTCAGCCTCGGCGAAAATCTCGGCGTTCCGGGAATACTTGATGCAGGTCCCCATCCCGTCGAGCATGTCGCTCACCGACTGGGTGGCTGCTTCGCGCCTGATCTGACCGAACGGGACGACCTTGGCCGCCACTTCCTCACCGCGCCAGTGCAACATGGGAATCTCCCTTCACCTGATATCCGCAGGCTAGGGCTCTCGCGCGGCCGGCTAAATTCGGGTTCTTCCCCTACGTAGAATCGCGGAGGGAGCGCAATTCAGGGGGGCTTGCCACCGGAATTGCGCTAAGTGTTCCGCATGGCTGCACGAATTCCGGATGGTCCCGGCGCGGATACGGGCGGACCTGCGGGGCTCCGCCAGGATGCGTTGTCCGGGACAGGTTCGAACCCCGCCCCGGGGGGAATATTTTCGCGCCTGAGCCTCAGATCTCCGCCCGCGGCCCACCCGGCCTATTTCCGCTACGGCGTGGCCGTCGGGGCGACGCTCGTTGCACTGGCCCTGCGGCTGGTCTTCGCTCCCATCCTCGACCAGTACGCGCCGTTCCTGTTCTTCATCGCGCCGGTGCTGATTGCCGCGACCTTCGGGGGTCTTGGGCCCGGTCTTCTGTCGGTTGCGCTCTCGGTCGGGCTGGCTGTTGCCTTGTTGGTGAAGACCGACGAAGCGGGGATCGCCAACATCCTCATCTTCATCGCGATCGGAGCCACGATTTCGGCGCGCGGCGAGTGGCTGCTCCGCGTCCGTCGGAACGCCGCCCGCGCCACGGCCGACGCGAACGCGCGGGAAGCGCATCTCCGCTCCATCCTCGACACGGTGCCCGACGCCATGATCGTCATCGACGAGGCGGGGATCATGCAGTCGTTCTCCAGCGCCGCGGAGCGGCTGTTCGGGTTTTCGGCTGGGGAAGCGATCGGCAGGAACGTGAAGATCCTGATGCCGGATCCGCATCGTCGCGACCATGATGGCTACCTTACGCGCTATCTGACTACCGGCGAGCGTCGCATCATCGGCATCGGCCGTGTGGTGGTGGGAGAGCGAAGGGACGGATCCACCTTTCCCATGGAGCTGGCGGTCGGCGAGATGCGCTCCGGCGATCAGCGCTATTTCACCGGGTTCATCCGCGATCTTTCCGAGCGCCAGCAGACGGAGGCGCGGCTGCAGGAGCTGCAGTCCGAGCTGGTCCACATCTCGCGGCTGACGGCGATGGGGGAGATGGCCTCCGCGCTCGCGCACGAACTGAACCAGCCGCTCTCGGCGATAGCGAACTATCTCAGGGGCTCCAACCTGCTGCTCGCCGAGCGCACCGACCCGCAGTCGCTGCGGCTCCGGGACGCGCTCGACAAGGCGGCGGATCAAGCGCTTCGCGCCGGCGAGATCATCCGCCGGCTGCGCGACTTCGTGGCGCGTGGCGAGACGGAGATGCAGGCGGAAAGCATGAGCAAGCTGGTGGAGGAGGCGAGCGCGTTGGCGTTTGTCGGCGCCCGGCAGTATGGCGTGCGAGTCCGCTTCGCTCTCGATCCACATGCCGATCAGGTCTATGCCGACCGCGTGCAGGTGCAGCAGGTTCTGCTCAACCTGCTGCGCAATGCGATGGAGGCGATGGCGGACGCCGGATCGCCGCGCCGGGAAATCTCCATCGCCACCGCGGCGAGGGGCGCGGACATGATCGAAGCCACGGTCGCCGACACCGGCCCGGGCATTGCGCCGGAAGTCTCCGCGCAGCTTTTTCAGCCCTTCATAACCACCAAGCGGCATGGCATGGGGGTCGGGCTGTCGATCTCGCGCACCATCATCGAGGCGCATGGCGGCGAGTTGTGGGTTGAGCCGAATCCCAGCGGAGGCAGCGCGTTCCACTTTACGCTGCGGCTCGCGGCGATGGAGGATCGCGCCAATGACGGATGATCCGGTCATCCACATCATTGACGATGACGAGGCGGTGCGCGACTCGCTCGGCTTTCTCTTCGACGCGGCCGGAATCGGCATCCGTGCGTATGAATCGCCCCTGCCTTTCCTCGCGGCGTTGCCGTTGAAGACGCCGACCTGCGTCATCACCGATATCCGCATGCCGGAGATGACCGGCGTCGAGCTGCTTCGGCGTCTCAGGGATCTCGGCCAGACGCTGCCGGTCATCGTCATCACCGGGCACGGCGACGTCACGCTCGCCGTGGAGGCGATGAAGCTCGGCGCCGCGGATTTCATCGAAAAGCCCTTCGATGGAGAAGCGCTTGTCGCCGCCGTGCGTTCGGTCCTGAAACGCCGCGCCAGCGGCGACGAGGCCGACGCGGCGCGGGGGGCCGTCCGCGCCCGCATCGCAACGCTCTCGGCGCGCGAGCGGCAGGTGCTCGACGGGCTGGTCTCCGGCAGTCCCAACAAGACGATCGCCTACGACCTCGGCATCAGCCCGCGGACCGTTGAGGTCTACAGGGCGAATCTCATGGCGAAGATGCACGCTTCCAGCCTTTCCGAACTGGTGCGCATGGCGCTGCAGGCGGGCGGCCCGGAAGCGGCCTGAAGCTGGAACACGGCCGGGCCAGACGTTTGCGCCAGATCAAGGCGCCTCCTTCCTTGGCGGTATCCAATGCCACAGGGCAGGAATTGCATTCCCGATGCGGATCGGCGTTTCACCACCGGCGAACGTGGTTGTGGTCGACGACGACCCAGCGGTCCTCGGCGCGCTGAAATTCGCGCTGGAGCTCGAAGGCTTTGCCGTGGCCTCCTATCGGGGCGGCGCGGAGCTTCTCGCGCAGAAGCACCTTCCGCAAACCGGCTGCCTGGTCATCGACTTCAAGCTGCCGGACATGGACGGCCTCGATCTCCTCGCAGCGCTGCGGAAACGGGAGGTGCGGAGCCCCGCCGTCCTCATCACCACCCACCCCTCCGCGATCCTCCGGAAGCGCGCCGATGCGGCCGCTGTGCCGATCGTCGAAAAGCCTCTCCTCGGCGACGCCCTGCTTGACGCCATCCGCCGGGCTTTGAGGGAGTCCGCGAACCTCGCCTGACCAGCACGGCGCGCGCGGACGGAGCGCCGGGCGGACGCGATTGCACGTCTTCATCCATAGACAAGCCCAACGCTTCGATATCCTGATCCCGCGTCGATGCGCCGTGCCGCGGTCTTTGACGCCAGGGATTTGTGGGCTAGTTGCATCGCGTCGCCGGCGGCGTGCCGGCGGGGAAAGGCGGGTCGAGGTGTCGGCAATTTTCGCACGGCTGGTCGCGATGATCGGCGCGGTGATGATCCTGTTGCGGCGGCAGGATGGCGGTTCGCATCCGCCAGCCCTCGGCGGCGCGCCGGCGATTCCCGTCGCAAGGCCGCAGCGCATTCCCACCCTCAAGATGCCGACGGCGAAGGGATGGGCGAAGGGGCATGTTCCGGTCGCGGCGCGCGGGCTGAAGGTCAACGCCTTCGCCACCGGCCTCACGCATCCCCGCTGGATCCATGTGCTGCCGAATGGCGATGTGCTGGCGGCGGAAGCGCTGACCCTGCCCGACCCGATCAGGACGGCCTTCGACTACGCCATCGTCAGCACGATGCGCCGCGCCGCGTCGATGGGGCCGAGCCCGAACCGGATCATCCTGCTGCGCGACGCGAACCGCGATGGGGTGGCGGAGATTCGCGACGTGTTCCTCGACGGGCTGAACCAGCCGTTCGGCATGGCGCTGCTCGGCGACGATTTCTACGTCGGCAATACGGACGGCCTCGTGGTGTTTCCCTACAAGCCAGGCGCCACCCGAATCGCGGGACCCGGACGAAGCGTTGTCGGGTTCAAGCCGGCCGGCCACTGGACGCGCAGCATCTTGCCCAGTCCCGACGGGCGGAAGCTCTATGTCGGCGTCGGATCGCTCACCAATATCGGCGACAACGGGATGGAGGCGGAAAGGGAACGCGCCGCGATTCACGAAGTCGATCTCGCGACCGGCAGGAGCCGCGTCTTCGCCGGCGGGCTTCGCAATCCGGTGGGGATGGCATGGGAGCCGCAGACCGGCGCGCTCTGGACGGTGGTGAACGAGCGCGACGGCCTCGGCGACGAGACGCCGCCCGATTACCTGACCTCGGTGCAGGAGGGCGGCTTCTACGGCTGGCCCTATTGCTACTGGGGTCGCACGGTGGACGACCGGGTGCCGCAGGACGCGGCGAAGGTCGCCAGCGCGATAAGGCCGGACTACGCACTCGGCGGGCACACAGCCTCGCTCGGCCTCTGCTGGCTTCCGGCCGGCACCTTCCCCGGCTTCCCCGAGGGGATGGCGATCGGGCAGCATGGCTCGTGGAACCGCAGCAAGCTCAGCGGCTACAAGGTCATTTTCGTGCCTTTCGCGAACGGCAAGCCTTCCGGACCGCCGCGGGACATCCTGACGGGCTTCCTGGCGGCCGACGAACGGGTGTCCTACGGGCGGCCGGTCGGCGTAACGCTCGCCCCGGACGGCGCTCTGCTGGTGGCCGACGATGTGGGCGATGCGATCTGGCGCGTGACGGCTGACCCGCAGGGCTGAACAGCGTGCGGGCCGGCCGCTTCGACGCCTCGCGGCACGCGTTCAGTCGCCGGTGAAGCGGTCGAGCACATTGCGCATCACCTGTTCGGTCGCGGAATCGTGGCGCTTGAGGCCGGCGACCCACTCGCATGAACCGGCGTGGAAGACCGTGCCCGCGCCGCGCGTAAAGGTGACCATCATGCCGCTGCCGCGCAGCGCCTTTTCGCGGTTCTCGGGGGTTTCGGCGCCATAGCGCAGCCGGGCGAATTGCGGGGTCGTGTCGTGGTAGTAGAGCGCCTCGCCACGGCGTCCCGTCGGGAGCTCCTTGTTGAACGCGAGGCCCATGGCGACGATCTCGACGTTTTCCGGCGCGCCGTCGGTGAAAGTCGGAAAGGGCAGCCCGTCGCGGAAGGTGTAGTCGAGCCCGTCAACCTCGTAGCCGAGCACCTTCGCAGCGCCTCCGAGGATGTCGCCATAGCCGAGATCGGTGCCCGCGAGCGCCCAGTGATCCGCACGATAGACGGTGAAGCCACCGGAGCTTCTCGGCACCTGCGACCCGACATGCGCATACATGCCGTAGGAAGCGTTGAGACCGAAGGTCGCCGCGCCCGGCCAGCCGACGGCGGGGTCCTCCCAGTTCGACGTGAGGCGACGCCTGTCGCCCGCCGCCAGCGGATCGCGCTCGTGCGCCTGTGACTTGTAGCAGACCTGCGTGCGCCCGGAATCCTCCAGCCTGATCTGCCAGTAGAAGTTGCCGGCGCAGCGCGCGATATTGCCGCCCGCCTCGACGTAGCGGTCGACCGCCTCGCGCATCTCCCACGTCCAGTATTCGTCATGCCCGACGAGGACCACGCAGCGATAGGCGGAGAGAAGCTCCGGGTCCTCGTGCAGATCGTGCTGGCAGGCGTAATCGAGGCCATAGCCGTTCGATTCGGCCCACACGGCGAACGGCCGCTCGTAGGTAGCCCAGCCGGCGTTCGCGTACCACTTGGTGAAGCCGCGCGTGAAGGCGAACTCGATTGGCGGATAGCGAGGGATCGCGCCGGCAAGCGCCACGTGTTCGTGCGGGTTCCGCGGCGCGCCCTCCGGCAGCCAGATCAGCCCGCGCGCCCAGGGCCGATGGATGGTCAGCCGCGGGGCGAAGACCATTCCGTCGGGCACCTTGTCGCCATGATAATGATTGGCCCCGCCCCAATCGTTGTAGGCGATCCACGTGCTGGTCGCGCCGATCAGCAGGATGCGGTTCCGTTCGGCATTCTTGCCGCCCTTCGGCAGGACGAAGAAACCGTGCTCCTGGACGCGCGGCGTCCCGAAGGAATCCTCCGCGTGGACGGAGGCAATGAAGAAGCCCGAGACCATGTCGGCGGGGATCTGCCAGCGAAAGACTTCCGGCCAGCCGCAGCCGTCCTCGATGAAATTGCCCTGCAGCCGGGTCAGCGGCGCGTTCAGGTTTTCCGCCTGCTCGACCACCAGCGGCCTCGCCCCGTCACGCACGATCTGCAGGCGGAAGCTCTTCGCGCTGCTGCTGATGTGGAAGCGGACGATATCGCCCGGCCGGTAGGAGAGGCGGTCCGTGTAGAACCACACCTCCGGATAGCGCGAATCCTCGAGCGGATGCTCGTAGGCGAGCATGTCGGTTGCGTCGAAACCCTGCGGCCGCGGAATGCAGAGGCGCCTCGGATCGGCACCCGGTTGGTATGGGGAGGACATCGTTTTACCTGCGGTCCAGTGTGAGACGATGTTGACGCCAATCTGGATATCTGTCTACCATGCTTCCAAGTTGTCCGCAGGATGGACAATATGATGGGGAGCGAGTTGCAGCATCCGGGGCGTGTATCTGCATGCTTTCCGTCGCGAACCCGCAATCCAATGTCGATGAACCTTCCGTCCGCAGCCGCCGTGCTGTCCCAGTTCCCGATAACGGCGTTTTTCGCAATCGCCGCGCGGAATCCCACAACGCCTCATCAAAGAGGAACGCGATGAAGCCGCTCAATCGTCTCGAACCGATTGGCTTCGATCCCGCCAGGGCATCGGCGGCGATGCGGGCGCGCGGGCTGTCCGCCGTGCTCCTGACTTCGGCCGAGAATGTCTTCTACACGACCGGCTACACCACGCTGCCGAGCGCCGGAAATCCGATCCTCTACATGCTGCGCAACCGGCTGCCGTATTTCTCCATCCTCACTGCCGACGGCCGGGTGAGGCTCCTCTGCTGGGCGTTCTCGACCTGGGAGATGGAGTTCGGCGTCGATGAGGTGATCGGCTTCAACAATATGCAGGAAGGGATCGCGGCGCTGCAGAAGGCGCTTGGAGAAATCGCCGCGCCGGGGGCGACGCTCGGCGTCGAATCGACCTGCCCCTTCTTTGTGCTGCAGGCGATAGGCGGCATTGCCGGCGGCGCTTCGCCGCAGGTCGCCGACGCGCTGATGGACGATCTGCGTCTCATCAAGACCGGGGCAGAGGTGGAGTGCCTGAAGCAGAGCCTCGCGATCATCGAAGCGACATGCGGCGAGCTCTACGACACGCTCTATCTCGGCATGGGTCGGAACGAGCTCACCCGCGAGGCGAAGACGCGACTGATGCGGAACGGCTGCGACGGGATCAGCCACCTGACGTTTTCCTTCGCGCAGGCCAATCCGGAGTACGACATCGACGAGAAGCTCGAAAAGGGCAGGCTGGTCACCCTCGATCTCGGTGGGATCTACAAGGGCTATTGCTCCGACAACCGGCGCTACGCCTATCCCGGCAAGGTGCCGGCGTCGCTGCAGGAGCGCTACGAGCAGATGGTCGAGATCGTCGATGGGGTCGGCGCCGCGCTCGTCCCTGGCGAAAACTACGCGGACCTCATGCAGCTGGCGCGCGACCTCTACGGCAGGCACAAGCTCGATCCGCTCGGGCGCTTCAACCATGTCGGCCACAACATCGGTCTGGAGACCGAGGAGCGCTGGCTGGATGACGATCGGCAGGGGATTGTGCGCGCCGGCATGGTGATCAACATCGAGCTCTATTCGCTGGCGGAGACTGGTGAGCAGATCGGCAACGAGGAAACCTATCTGATCGGCGCGAATGGGCCGCAGCGGCTTTCGAGCCTGCCTAGGCAGATCCGCGAGATCGGCTGAGGGTAGTTGCACCAAGGCCGCGGCGCGGCGGGTCGAGTCGACAAACGGGAGTGGACTTTGGCGAGACAGCGGGTCGGATTTGGAATGATCGGCGCGGGGCTTATCAGCCGCGCCCATGTGCGCGGGCTGCTTGACGCGAAGGACCATGCCAGGATCGTCGCGGTCTGCGACAGCAACCGCGAGGTCGCCGAGCGGGTCGCCGCAGAAGTGGGCGCGAAACCCTATACCGACTATCGCGATCTCCTCGCCGATCCGGCGGTCCAGGCGGTCGATGTTCCGCTGCCGCACCATCTGCACTATCCCGTCGCGCGCGCCGCGCTCGAAGCCGGCAAGCATGTGCTTCTGGAAAAGCCGATGGCGCCGACCGCAACGGAATGCGCCGAACTCATCGCGCTCGCGAAGGCGCGCGGCCTGACGCTGAGCGTCGCCGAGAACACGCCGTTCGTGACCGCCTATATCGCCGTGCGCGGCCTCATCCAGAGCGGCGGCATCGGCAAGCCGCGCCTCATCCGCACGCTGATCTCCGGCAGCGAGGTCGAGCGCCTGAACGACACTTCGAGCTGGAAGGGGCGTATCGCGGGCACCGTCGGCGGGGCGATCTTCGACGCCGGCCCGCACTCCTTCTACCTTCTCAAATGGCTCTTCGGAGAGATCGCGAGCGTGCAGGGGATCGTCAACAAGGTGGTGCAGGTATCCGAGGTCGAGGACAACGCCATCGTCGCCGGGCGCATGAAGTCCGGGGCGCTCTTCACCACCGAATATACGTTCACGGCCGAAATTCCCTGGGGCGAGCGGCTGGAGGTCTACGGCAGCGAGGGATCGATCATCGTCGACCAGCTCATGGACCCGCCCGCGCTCCACTATCGGAACAAGAACGACATCACCGGCGTGCCGCTCGGCGGGGTCACCTACGCACCCGACCGCGTCGAGCACGATCCGACCGGCTGGAAGTTCAAGTCGATCGCCGCCGGCGTCGGCGCCTTTGCGAGGGCGGTGGCGGAGGGGACGCCGCCGCCGGTCGATCCGCTCGACGGCGCCTACGCCATCCAGGTCGTGGAGAGCGCCTACGCGTCGGTCGCCGCCGGCGGAAAGTCCATCCCCGTCTGAAGGGGGATATAGAAATCTGGAGCGCGCGCGCAGGCAACAGAGATGGCAGATCAGAAAGTAGCAATCGTCACCGGCACGGCGAACGGCATCGGAGCCGCGACGGCGGAGCGCTTCGTGCGCGAGGGCTATGTCGTCGTCGGGCTGGACGTGAAGTCGCCGGACGGCGGACCCGTCGGCGGTCACGACTTCCGCCTCTGCGACGTCGCGGACGAGAACGCCGTGACGCGGAATGTAGCGGACACGGTGAGCAAGTACGGCCGCATCGACGCGCTGGTGAATGTCGCCGGCGTGGTTCTCGTGAAGCCGCTTACGGAGACGAAGTGGGAGGATTACCGGCGGATCATCGACGTGAACCTCGGCGGCACGTTCCTGCTGCTGAAGCACGTCCTGCCGGTGATGCAGAAGCAGAAGCGCGGCGCGGTGGTGAACCTCGGCTCGGTCTCCGGCCATGTCGGCCAGGTCGACCATGCGCTCTATGGCGCCAGCAAGGCCGCGGTAATCGCGATCTGCCGCGGACTCGCCTGGGAAATGGCGCCCTACAACATCCGCATCAACTCGATCAGCCCCGGCTCGGTCGATACGCCGATGCTGCGCGGCGATATCGAGATCGAAAGCCGCGCGACGGGCAAGCCGTTTGCCGAGGTCAAGGTGTTGCGCGAGGGCGAGCAGGCGCTCGGCCGCTGGGCCGATCCCTCCGAGATCGCCGCTACGATCTTCTTTCTGATCTCCGGCGAGGCTTCGTTCGTTACCGGCGCGGACCTGCTGGTCGATTGCGGCTGGACGGCAAGGTGACGAACCGAGCGGAAGCGGGATCACAGCATCAAGACTGATCGACCGGATCGTCAAGAATCCGAATTACGAGGAGAGTTCGTTGGAAAAGCTCATCATTACGGTCACCTGCGATTCGACGATGTCATATCCGTCGAACCCGAATAACCCGACGCCGCGCGGCATCGATGTGGTGGCGGAGGAATATGTCCGTTCCGTCAATGCCGGCGCCGCGATCTGCCACCTGCACGGGCCGTACAGCGTCGACGCCAAGATCCAGCCGGACGGCACGAAACTCTCCGACCTCGACATCCCCGGCTGGCGCCGCCTGCGCGACGGAATCCTCGGCAAGACCGACGCCGTGATCCAGTACGGCATCGCCAACGGCCGCTTCGCGCAGCGCAAGACGCTGCTGGAAGAGCAGCATCCCGACATGGTCTCCACCTGCTTCAACGCCCACGACGAGTGCTTCGACTACGAGCCGGGCAAGGAGCCCGTCGAGCTCTACGCGATCCACGATCGCGAGGAGCTGAAGGAATATTGCGAGCTCACCGCCCGCATCGGCACCAAGATCGAGGTGGAAGCCTTCCACTATGGCGGCGTCTGGAACGCCATGCGCATGATCGAGAAGGGGCTGCTGAAGGGTCCCGTGTGGGTCACCTTCTTCCTCGGCTGGAAGGGCGGCTGCTGGACGCCGCCGACCGTGCAGGCGATGACCTACATGGCCGACCACTGCCCGGAGAACTTCATCTGGAACACCTCGGTGATGGATCCGGAGAAGCAGTGGAAGGTGCTGTCGACCGCCATCAACCTCGGCGGCCATATCCGCATCGGCATGGAGGACAATCCCTTCATCTCGCCCGGCCAGTACGCCCGCACCAACGCCGAGCTCGTCGACAAGATCGTCCGCATCGCGCGCGACCTTGGGCGCGACATCGCCACAGTCGAGGAGGCGCGGACGATCGCGAACATCCCGAAGAACGGCATGCACTGAAGCCCGTTCGCGTGCGGGAAGGGCAGGCTAGAGGCGGTGTGAAATCAGCTCGGCGGTGTGCCGCAAGGCGTCCAGATGCTCGGTCAGGACCTTGATGTCGCCGCCGCTGATTCCGATTGCCCCGACAGGCCGCTTCTGGCTGTCCAGGATCGGCACGGCGACGCAGCACGAATGCAGCTGGTGCTCTTCGCGGTCGGTGGCGTAGCCACGGCGGCGTGTGAGCTCCAGCTCCTTCAGGAGCCGCGGCATGCTGATGATCGAGTTCGGCGTCTCCGCAGTCAGGGGCGCCGCCGCGAACACCGCTTCCACGACTGAGTCGGGCTGGTAGGCGAGCAGCGCCTTGCCGAGCGAGGAGCAGTGCGCCGGCGCGGTCTTGCCGAAGCGGCTGTAGATCGTCGGCAGCGTCGGCTTCTCGACGCCGGCAAGGTAAAGGACGCGGTTGCGGTGAAGGATGCCGAGGTTGGTGCGTTCGCCGGTCAGGCGCGACAGCGACTGCAGGTGCGGCAGCGCCTCCAGCCGCAGGACATTGCTGTCGAGCAGGCTGGCGGCGAGCGTCAGGACGGAGAGCCCTATCGTCAACCGGCCCGACTGGACGTCCTGCTTGAGAAAGCCTTCGTCGATCAGGGTACGCATCAGCCGGTACGCCGTCGGGCGGCTCACCCCCGTCTTGACCGCCACCTCGGCGACCGTCAGAGGAGCCTCGGCGCTTCCGACCGAATGCAGGAGGGCCAGCGCCTTCCGGAGCTCTTGGCGGAATCTCTTTCGTTGTCGGGATTTCGAACTAATTGGGGCATGGATGTCCACTATGCCGGCACTCTGGCCGCACGCTCAAGTGGTCCCGAGCGTGCGCACCGATGATTTTCATGCTGCTAGGCATCGACGCGGAGCCCGCCGCGCGCGATCGAATCGTAGGCGCGCTCCAGCAGGCGGACGGTATAGCGGGCGTCGTCAAGATCGATCGAGGGCCGGCGCCCGGCGCTGATCGCCGCCACAAAATCCGCTGCTCCGTCCTCGATGGACCGACGTTTCCAGCCTGCAAGATCATATTCGACGCCAGCGACGGGCGTCCCTTTCGGATCCGACGCGCCGCGGTAGAACACGGCCGGCGGGTCGAGCACCTGGTCGATGATCAATGTGCCGGCCGATCCGTAAATCTCGACGCGCTCGCCGCGGGGGTACTCGGTCACGGACGAAACTTCAATTGAGAATAGAGCGCCGTTGGAAAGCTTCCCAGCGACGATTCCGTGCGTCTCCAGTTCGGTGTAGTCGACGAACCGCTGCGAGATCGCCTGCACGGAATCGAATTTTCCGAACAGCCATACGAGCAGGTAGAGCATGTGGGGAGCGCAGTCCGTGATGACGGCGGCCCCGTTCGGCTGCCGCTTCCAGCCCTCCGGCTCGTCCAGCCATTCATCGAGGATCTGATCGGGGATGAAGCCGCGGATCATGCGGATTTCTCCGAGCTCTCCGGCGCGCACCATCCGCTCCGCGGCGACATAGGCGCGCACGAAGCGCGTGTTCTCGGCGAGCGCCACGGTGACGCCTTTGCGCGCGGCGATGTTGATGAGGTCTTTCGCCTCGCTCTCCCGTATCGTGAAGGGCTTCTCCACCAGGACATGCTTGCCCGCCTCGAGCGCTTCCTTGGCGATGGAATAGTGGAGCTGGTGCGGCAGCAGCAGCGCGACCGCGTCCACTTCCGGATCGCGCAGCAGCGCGCGATGATCGTTGGTGCCACGCACCCCAAAGACTGACTGGACCTTCTCCAGCTTCGCCTGGTCCCTGTCGCAGACCATGACCAGCCGGCCGTCCTCTGCCTTCTGGAAGCCGGAAAGGTGAGCCGGGCTGATCATGCCCAGCCCGATCACACCCATGCCAACGGACGCGCGCTCCACCATCTTCGTTTCTCACTGCTCCAATGAATACATCCGAGGCGATGTTGACACTAACCAGACAGTCCGTCTACCCTTGCTGTCGTATTGTCCACAATGCGGACGGTTGTCTTGCGATCCACACATGGCCCTGCCCAGCAACATCGCCTTCGCCGGGAAGCCTGCGCGGATCGTATGACGCCGACCCTGTCCTGAAAGCAGGGCAGGGGGCCGGCATTCCATCGGAGGGGAGTTGGGTCATGAACAGACAGTCGTTCGGTCTCCCACAGCTGACCGGGAATCACAGTCGCGAAGGTTCGCCTGAGCGGAGTTTTTCACGCCGCGCGCTGCTGCAGACGCTCGCGCTCGTAGCCGCTGTTTCCATTCCCACTGCGGGGGTCATGGGCCCCGCTGGGTCCTCGGTCGCCGCCGCGAGCGAGGTTGCGCTTCGCATGCTCGACCGGGCTTCCGATCCGAAGCAGACCGATTACACGAAGTGGCTCGTCGATACGTTCAATGAGCGCCACAAGGGCGCCATCAGCGTCACCCTCGAGACGATCCCGGACGACGACTATCATCAGAAGGTCAGCCTCGTGCTGAACGGCACGGATGCGCCGGACGTGTTCTTCTCCTGGGAAGGCGGCTGGGCCGAGCTGATGGTCCAGTCGAATTTCGCCGCGCCGCTCGATGCCTATTACGAGAAGTACGGCTGGGCCAAGACCCTGACCCCCGCCGCCGAGAAGCTCGCCACCTTCGGCGGGCACAAATGGTTCCTGCCGTACTACATGTCGGCGTCGGTGATCTGGTACAACACCGACCTCTTCAAGAAGTACGACCTGAAGCCGCCGCAGACATGGGAAGAACTGCAGAAGGTGGCGGAAACGTTGAAGTCGAACGGCGTGGCTCCCTTCCTGCTCGCCAACCAGCAGCAGTGGGAAGCCCAGTTCGACTGGACCGGCTACTTCGTCAACAAGAACGGCGCCGCGGCCTACCAGGACCTGCTGACACGCAAAATCGCCTGGACCGACCCGCGCGTCGTGGATGCGTTCGCCCAGATGAAGCGCATGGTAGACGATGGCTGGTTCCTGAGCGGCGTGAACTCGATGGACTTCGACGGCACCGCCATCATCTTCTGGAAGCGCCAGCAGGCGGCGATGTGGTACCAGGGGTCGTTCATCATGTCGCGCTTCCTCGGCGACGACGGAAAGCTGACCTACCCGGTCGACTGGTTCCCCTATCCGAAGATCGAGGGCGCCGATCCGTCCGTCTCGATTTTCGCCGAGAGCACGTGGATGATCAACAACAACAGCCAGCACAAGGATGAGGCTGCCGAATTCCTCGACTTCATGGTGTCGAAGGAAGCGCAGACCCAGATGCTGACCAAGCTCGGTCCGTTCCCGGCGAACGTGTCGGTGGACGAGTCGGGCCTTCCCCCGATGGTGCAGCGTCTCGGGAGCCTGATCTCCAACTACGGCGGCTTCACCTGGATGCACGTCGACCACGCGCTCGGACCGGGCGTGGCGCAGCCCTACCTCGAGGCGCTGCAGGGCGTTCTCGCCGGAACTGTCACGCCGGAGCAGGCTGCGGACACCACCGAAAAGGCCGCCGAGACGACGCAAGGTCCGGTCGTCAAGTAGCCGGATGATCGACGAGGGACGGACCGCGCGTTCGACGCGGCCCGTCCGACGACTTATGGACTGTCTCCCGCACGACTATCCGGCAGAGCGGCAGCAGCATGCGAGACGCTAATCTTGCCCGCGAGCAGTGGCGGGAACTGCTTCGACGCCGCGACGTGTTCGGGTTCGGAATCCTCCTTCCGGTCGCCATCTACGTCCTGTTCGTCGGCTACCCCGTCGTCTACACGCTCTATCTCAGCTTCTGCACATGGGACGGCTTCTCAAAGGTCGTCAGCTTCGTCGGCCTCAGCAATTACACGCTGCTGTTCCAGGACCCCGACTTCTGGACGGCGCTCGGCAACACCATCCTCTGGACCATCGGGACGCTGTTCTTCAGCAACGTCGTCGCCTTTGTCCTCGCCGTCGCGCTGCGATCCCGCCTGGTGTATTTCGGCAACTTCCTCCGGATCCTGTTCTTCCTGCCGATCACGATGTCGCTGGTCGCGACCGGGCTCATGTTCTCCTTCATTCTCACGCCGGCCTTCGGCGCGCTGTGGACGATTGCGCAGGCGCTCGGCTTCGCGAACGGGCCGGATCTCCTCGGCGAGCCGTCGACCGCGCTCTACACGCTCATCGTCGTTTTCGGCTGGTCGTATATCGGCATACCGCTGATGCTCTATGACGCCGGCCTGACGCAGATTCCCGAGGAACTCTACGAGGCGGCGCGCCTCGATGGCGCCAGTCCGCTGCAGCAGATGCGGCTCGTGACGTTTCCCATGCTGCGGCCGATCTTCATGGTGGTCACGGTGCTCGCGACGATCGAGGCGCTGCGCGCCTTCGACCTGGTTCTGGTCATGACGCGCGGCGGCCCGGGCCACGCGAGCGACACGCTCGGCTACTTCATGTGGGTGGAATCCTTCCACCAGCGGCACTTCGGCTACGGCGCCGCGATCAGCATCGTGCTACTGGTTCTGAGCTCGGCGTTCTCGCTCGCCTATATCCGCCGCAGCGGGCGCGATGCCCTTGGCGGAGGCGGCTGACATGTCTGCGCTCCGCGGCATCACCCTGCCAAAACTCCTCGCCACCGGCGCGCTGCTGCTGTTCGGCGCGATCTTCGCCTACCCCGAGTTCCTGACGATCATCACCTCGCTCAAGACGCAGGATTCGGTGCTCGAAGCGCCGCTGGCGCTGCCGAGCCAGGTCACCTTCGAAGCCTACACCACCACTTGGAACGTCCTGCAGTACGGCACGCTGCTGTGGAACAGCATTCTCTACGCTGCTCTCGGCGCCGGCTTCGCGCTGATCCTCGCCATCTATCCGGCCTACACGTTCAGCCGGTTCCGGTTTCTCGGCGCGCGGGCGATCTTCATGCTGCTGCTGACGACCCAGATGCTGCCGCAGGAGACGGCGCTCATTCCGCTCTACGACGCGCTGACGAAGCTCGGGCTGCTGAACACCAGGCTCGGCCTGATCCTCATCCACGCCGCGTGGGGCATGCCGCTGCAGATCCTGCTGCTCACGGGGTTCCTCGCGAACCAGCCGCGCGAGCTTGAGGACGCGGCGCGGATCGACGGCGCCACGGAGCGCCAGATCCTGCGCTACGTCGTGCTGCCGCTCGCCGCGCCGGCGATGGCCGTCGGGTTCCTGCTCAATTTCGTCGGAATCTGGAAGGAGTTCATCTTCGCGATCACGTTCCTGAATTCGGAAGCCGTGTATCCGGTGACGATCGGGATCATGAAGTTCTCCAACAGCCGCTACTTCACCTCCTTCACGCTGCCGGCGGCGGCCGTGGTGATCTCGCAGATCCCCCTGGTGCTCCTGTTCCTGCTCACGCACCGATGGCTGGCGCGGGGAATCTACGCCGGCGCGGTGAAGTAGCGGCGGCAGCCAGATCAACTCCGGCCCCCTGATCCTGCAAGCACGACGCATGGAAATGCGCCGCGATAGACAGCCGGATCACCTGCGGCGGCTCGGGGATCAAATCAGGAAGCGGGCTGCGCATCGCAAACTGCAATCGCGGCCGGATCATTGCTCGCATCCTCCGCCGAGGCGGCGAACGGGGAGGCTGTGAAGTCGGGCGCCGCCAATACCGCCACGTCGACACCCCGCGGCAAATCGGCCATTTGTGCCTCTCGCCCGCTTGCGAAATAAGGGGCGGGCACAAAGGCGACCCCCTCAACACTTTGATAAATCAGGGTGGACGGCCAACGCCCGGAAAAATTCGGGCCGGATCTCCTGGTCATTTGACATTCCACCCCGTCAACCCCTAGAAGGCACTAAGGCCCGGTGGCCAGACCAGGCGACGCCAAGGCGCTGCTTTGTCAAGGACGTCGGAGAACCGGGCCGAAGGTCACCGGGGTAGGCGGCCCAGAGAGCGACCGCTCCTCCAGCGGCCCAATTTGGAGTGTGTGGCTTAGTATGAACCCCCAATACGAACGCCTGCTTCGCATGCGCCAGAGCGTTGCACCCTGCGCAGAGCGCGTCCTTTCGACGTCGCCGGCAGTGCTAACGGATGATCTCTCTTGGAGAAGGTAGCGATCCAGATCCGGGAGACGGATCATGTCGCAACAGCAGTCTGCGAGCTTCTTCCGGGCGACTTGGTCATCGTCTCGGGAGTGCGCAACGGGCATGTGATCGAAGCCCGGGAGCAAATCCCGCTCGGCCACAAGATCGCCCTGCGGCCCATCGCGGCCGACAAGGAAATTTTCAAGTACGGAGAGCCTATCGGCATAGCCACCACGGATATCGAAGCCGGGTGCTGGGTTCATATTCATAATTGCGTTGGAGCTAAAGCGCGCCGCTTCTCCCGTAAATCGAGCGGAGAAACATGATGGATTTCCTGGGCTACCGCCGCGCTGACGGCCGGATAGGGATTCGCAATCACATCCTGATCATTCCCACCGTTTCATGCGTGAATCGCGTCGCCGCCGACATCGCGAACAAGAGCGGAGCGGTGACATTTACGCACCCTTACGGATGCACGTTCGACGCAGAGGAGAACCGCACGACAGAGGAGACCTTCATAGGTCTTGGAAGGCATCCCAACGTGGCCGCGGTCCTCGTCGTCGGCCTGGGCTGTGAGACGGCCTCGGCGAAGCGGGTGACGGAAGCGATCCGCGATGCCGGGGTCGCGGTCGAGACGATGATCGTGCAACAGAAGGGCGGCTCGCGTACCACGAGCGACGCCGGCATCCAGGTCATCCGGGAAATGCAGGCGAGGTTCGCCGGGCCGCCGCGGGATAGAGGCGACATCTCGGAGCTCGTCATCGCGCTCGAATGCGGCTCATCGGATTCCTTTTCCGGGTTGACCGCAAATCCCGCCGTCGGGGAGGCCGCAGATCTGATCGTGGCAGCCGGCGGCACGGTCGTCTTGTCGGAGATCACCGAAATGGTGGGCGCCGAGCGCGTCCTGGCGCGTCGCGCCAAGACCGAAGGAATCCGAAACGACCTGCTTTCGCTGATCCGGAAATACGAGATCGATCTTTCGATGTCGACCGAGGATGACAGCGGGATTTTCATCACGCCCGGCAACATCGAAGGCGGGCTGACGACGATCGAAGAGAAGTCGCTCGGCTGCATTCACAAGGCCGGCACTCATCCGATCGCGCAGATCGTCGGCTACGGGGAAGTGCCGCGCGAGAAGGGCGTCATCATCATGGACACGCCTGGCTATGACATCTCGTCGGTCACCGGAAAGGTGGCGGGCGGCGCCCATATGGTCCTTTTCACCACCGGCAAGGGCACTCCGACCGGATCCCCGGTCGCTCCGGTGATCAAGATCAGTTCCAACAATCGTACGTTCCGGCACCTCAACGAAGACATCGACATGACTGCCGGCGACGTCATGGAAGGGACCAAGACCCTGAAGGAAGTCGGACGGGAAATCCTCCAGCGGGTCATCGAGACGGCCGGCGGCCTTCCGGCGAAGGCCGAATATTTCAATATCCAGGAATTCGCCATCCCGAACGTCAGCGTGATCCGCAAGGAAGTCATCCACGCCAAGCTGGCCGAGCAGAACGACTTCAGGTTCCTTGGTCAATGAAGCTTGCCTATATGTACGCAACGCCGGACGTCTCACCCGCGCAAGTCACGGCAATCCAGGGCGAAATTGGCCCGACCTTGGCGCGCATCCGGAGGACCGGCTACACGGGCGTGGAGCTGCTGGTGCGCGACCCTGCCCGCATCGATTCCGCAGCGCTCGAGTCGGCGGTCCAGCTCGAAGGACTCGACGTGCCTGCCATCTGTACGGGTGAAGTCTACGGGGAGGACGGGCTATCGTTTGCCGACCCCGATCCCGTGACGCGCTCGGTGGCGCGCGACCGCATGCTGGCTTCCCTCGAACTGGCTTCCCGGTTCGGTGCGATGGTGAATGTGGGTCGGCTCCGGGGGCGCTTTGTCGAGGGGGTCGATCCCCGGCAGACGATGGACTGGATCACGGAGGCGGTAACGGCCTGTGCGAAGAGCTATCCGGACACAGCCGTGGTCATGGAGCCGGTCAATCGCCACTACGCCAACTGCCTTCTCAATTCTGTGGAGACCATGGAATTCATCCGCAGCATCGACCTGCCCAATGTCGGCATCATGCTCGACAGCGTCCACATGATGATCGAGGGCGAGGATATCGTCGCGTCGATGCGCGAGTCGGCATCGCATTTCTGGCATTTCCACATCAGCGATAGCGACCGCCTGCCGGTGGGTCAGGGCAGCTATCGCATCGAGGAATTCATGGATGCGCTCGCTGCGATGGATTTCCGAAGATACGTTGCCGTCGAGACCTTCCAGATCCCGGATGGCGATCAGGCGGTCCAGGCGAGCTTTGATTACCTCAGGCCATACTTCAGCTGACGAATGCCGGAGATGAAGATCGAAGCTGACCGTATCGGCTGGCCGAAATCGATCACGCTGCGCGCCTTTCCCGCCGACATGCCGCTCGAGCGTGCACTCGCTGTCGTGCGGGCTGCCGGGTTCGACGCGGTAGAGGTGAACCTGGAGCCGGGCGGTGAATACTCGCTGGAATCCAGTGATGCGGAAATCCAGGCACTGGGCGCTGCGATCAACGCCCATGGGCTGAATGTCAGCGCCGTGTATTCGCGCCAGCAATGGCACTATCCGCTGACAAGCTCCGATCCGGCGGTGGCGGCGCGCTGCAAGGAAATCATCCGGCGGCTCGCCGCCTGCGGCGCCCTGCTCGACAGCGAGGCCGTGCTCGTCGTGCCGGGCGCCGTGGACAACGGCACCTTCACGGCCACCAGAGAGGTGGTGCGCTACGATATTGCCTACGATCGCGCCCGCGACGCGATGGGCGAGGTCGCAAGGATCGTAGTTGGGGATGGCTACCGCGGAATGCTCTGCGTGGAGAACGTGTGGAACAAGTTCCTGCTGTCTCCCCTCGAAATGCGACGTTTCATCGACGAGATCGCCCTTCCCTCCGTCGGCGTCTTTTTCGACGTCGGCAACATCCTGCTCTACGGCTTCCCCGATCAGTGGATCCGGATCCTGGGCGCACGCATCAAGCGCGTGCACGTGAAGGACTTCCGCACGCAGGTCGGCACGATGCATGGGTTCACGGGGCTCCTGCAGGGGGACGTCGACTGGCCGGCGGTGGTCGCGGCCCTCGCGGACATCGGCTACGATTCCTACCTGACCGCCGAGGTGCTCCCGGCCTACCGCTATCACTCCGACCGCCTCATCCATGAATGCGGAGCCGCGATGGATGCGATGATGGCCGGGGTGGAGGATCGCGCCCGCGCGACCCTGCGACCCTCCTCCTAGACCTTCATCGCCTTCTCCGCCGCTTGTCGCGGGCCGGACCACAACTGCTCGTCGCGGTCCTGTGGTCTGGCCAAAATCGAGGCTGAGCCCCGTTGACTTCAGCGAAACACGCGGTCAGTATGGACTGGTGGTAGGACCAGAGAGGGGCTGACGTGGCCCACCAGCAATCCAGCAATCCTTCGCTGATCCAGCCGGTTCGGCACACCCGGATCTACAGCGAGATCGTCGATCGCATTCTCTCGCTCATCAAGAACCGCAATGTTGCCGTCGGCGACCGCCTGCCGTCGGAGCGCCAGCTCGCGCAACAGTTCAACGTCAGTCGCTCGGCCCTGCGCGAGGCCCTGACCGCGCTTGAGGTCCTCGGCGTCATCGAGATCCGAAGAGGCGTTGGCATTTTCATCGGGCCGAACCAGAGAGCCGACGACGGCAGCGTCGTCGCCCAGGTCTCGGACCTGATCAGCGAGGACGGGCCGCTGGAGATCCTCGAGGCGCGGGCCATGTTCGAGCCGAGCGTCGCGCGGGTCGCGGCCGGACGCCGCACCGACGTCGATCTCTCGACGATGGACCGAATGATCCGGGAGATGGAAGGCGACCTGAGCAGCGGGCGCGAGGGATGGGAGCCCGACTGGGGCTTTCACAAGGCCCTCGCCGCTGCGACCCACAACCCGTTCGTCGAGCTTGTTCTCGATACTCTCGGCCAGCGCATGCAGAACCGCCTGTGGAAGCTCATGCGTGCGCACAATCTCGAGGCGGGCGATCGCGGCCACCGTTACGCCAGGGATCATCGCGCCATCTTCGACGCCGTCAGCCAACGAGACGGCGACGCGGCCTTCCGCGCCATGCACGCGCATATCCGGATGATCCAGGCGGATCTGGAGGCCGATCAGACGCTACTCAGATTGCACGGGGCGGCGACGGAGTGATCGCGCGTTCCGGCTGCGAACTTGGTTGAGAGAGGGGTAAAGACATGACCAGGATTTCTCGTCACGGAGTGAGCCGTCGAAAGTTCCTGTCGGGAGCGGCGGCTTTGGGCCTTGCCTCACCTGCGGTCCTGAGATCGCTTTCCACAGCTTCTGCGGCGACCGCTGCGCCTGACATCACCGTTACGGCGGACTCGAGCTCGCTGAATTTCAACATCTGGGAGTTCCGCCCGGACATCGTGCAGAAGTCGGTCGATGCCTTCAATGCGGCCTACAAGGAAAACGCCCAGCTGCAGGTCCTGCCCGGCGACTATGTGACCACCGAGCTCAACAAGATCCTCGCCGGCTCGCCGATCACCATGGTCTATAGCCAGTCGGAGCTGGTGAAGTTCTACAAGGCCGGCTTCATCATGCCCCTCGACGATCTGTGGGGGCTCGATGAGATCAAGGCGGCGACGTTGCCGGTGCAATGGGAAGCCCAGACATATGACGGCCATCTGCTGGGAATGCCCTACTTCCATTCCGCCAAGCCGCTTGTCGCGGTGAACACGGAACTCGCGGAGAAGGTCGGCTTCAAGCACAAATATCCGACGAGCTGGCCGGAGCTCTATTCGATGGCGCGCGAGGCGATGAAGAGCGGGAAGCTCCAGGGCGCGCCCTATCTGCCGCGCTGGGTGCCGACCTCGCTCGAGATCACCAACATGTGGGTCAGCGAAACGATAAACCGCGGCGGCAAGGTCTTCGACGACGAGACGTTCGCCCCGGCATTCGACAATGCCGGCGAGGCGGCGAACGTGCTCGAGGACTGGCATTCGCTCTATGTCGACGGGGTGGTGCCGCAATCGTCCGTGACCTTGACCATGGACGAGCTCATCGACGGAATGTCGTCCGGCCAGTACCTCTACTCGCAGCAGGAGCTCTACGACTTCTACCGGATGAACGATCCGTCGCGCTCGCGCATGGCCGGCAAGATCGGCTTCGCGCCATATGCCGGCAATACCTGGGGCTATTTCAACTACGGCCTCTATTCGCTCATCAACCAGCGCGGTCAGAGCGAGGCGGATCGCCTCCGCGCGCTCCGGATGATCCGCTACTTCGGCTACAAGGATGAGAAGGATCAGTATTTCGTCCAGCGCCAATGGGTGCTCGAGGAGAACCTCGGCGTCGGCTACCCCGAAGTCTACAAGGACCCGGAGATGGTCGCCTTCTACAAGACCTGGCAACCGTCCGAGGAAGTCCTTGGGTATGACTTCCAGGTGGAGGCCGAGAAGATCCAGGAGCATGCGCGCAAGCTGCCGATCTGGAACTCGCCCTGGTATGCGGACTTCAATGCCGCCGCGATTCCCGTCCTGACCAGCGTCATCACCGGCGCGGTGACCGTGAACGACGGAATCGCGCAGCTTCTCAAGAACGCCGAGACATTCATCGAGGCGTATCAATAGCAACACCGGCAATCGCATCCGCGGACTGATCTCCGCGGATGCCCTCGATCCGCAAGCAGGATGGGTTGCAAGTGAGCGCCTACGAGCGGTCGCAATCGCCAGACTCCGAGCGTGTGAAGGCGCCGACGGCCGCCCGTGCGAGCCTCACGGACGCCCAGTTCGCGTATATCCTCATCATTCCGGTGCTGATCGTACTGGTTGTCTTCTATGCCTTCCCGATCGCCTACTCGTTCTGGCTGAGCCTCAATCGTTTCAACCCGACGATGGGGCCGATGAAGTACGTGGGCTTCACGCAGTACGCGAAGGCCCTTCACGACCCCGCGGTCTGGAACGCGGTCTATGGAACCGCCGTCTTCACCATTCTCGTCACCGTCATCGCGCTCTTCGTCTCGCTCGGGGCCGCGCTGGTGCTGAACGAGCGCTTCCGCGGCCGCGCCCTGCTGCTGGCGATCGTGGTGCTGCCATGGGCGCTCTCGACCTACATGGCGGCCGTCGTCTGGCGGCATCTGGTCAGCCAGCAATACGGCCTGTTCAACGGGATCCTGATGAGGCTCGGGCTGATCGACAGCTATGTCGCCTTCATCACGCCGGCGAGCGCCCTCTTTGTCGTGGCGCTGGCGCAGACCTGGCAGATCGCGCCGCTCGGCATCTTCTTCTTCCTCGCCTCGCTCTCGGTCATTCCGTCCGACCTCTACAGGGTGGGCCGCCTCGACCGGCTCGGAGTATTCGGACGCTTCCGCTACATCACCTGGCCTTATCTGCGGACGGCGGTGCTCATCATCATGGTGATCGTCAGCGTTGAGGCCGGCCGCGCGTTCGACATCATCTACTTCCTGACCCAGGGCGGGCCAGGCAACTCCTCGACGACGCTCACCTGGCAGATCTACCACACGACGTTCACCGCCTTTGACATCGGCTATGGCGCGGTGATCTCGTACGTTCTCGTGGCGTGGATCATCATCGTAACGACCATCTATTTCTTCCTGATGTTCAGGCGTTCCCACCACGAGGCAGCATGAGCCGCTTCGTCACCTATGCCGGCGCGGTGATGATCGCGCTCTGGACGTTCGTGCCGATCTACTGGATCTTCACGATCTCCATTGAATACCGCGTCGAGACGCAGCGCGTCCCGCCGCATTTCTTTCCGGAGAACCCCACCCTCTACCAGTACAAGCGCGTGCTCGGATTCTGGCCGGAGATCGTCGGCTACGAAGGACAGGTGTCCACGCCCTCGGGCCATTCGAAGGGCGTGATGCGGGGTCTGAGAAACAGCGTGATCGTTGCCGCGGCCACGACGGTGCTCACCCTGATTATCGCGTTGCCCGTCGCATACGCGATGGGGCGCTACAAATTCAGGTTCAAGAGCACGCTCCTCTTTGCCATCCTGACGACGCGGTCCTACCCTCCCTTTGCGGTGCTGATACCGTTCTTCATCGCCTATCAGACGCTCGGCCTGCTCGGCACGCTGCAAGGGCTGATACTCCTGCACCTCACGATCACCGTGCCGCTCGTGATCTGGATCATGACCGGCATCTTCGCCGCGCTGCCCCGTTTCGCCGAGCGGGAAGCGCGACTGGACGGGTGCACCCGCACCCAGGCCTTTCTCCGCGTGATGCTGCCGATGTCGGCGTCGGGCGTCGCGGCATCGGCGCTGATCGCGTTCCTGATGTCGTGGGGCGAGTTCGCCTTCGCGCTGGTGCTGACCGGAGGGACGGAAGCGCAGACGCTTCCGCCGGTCCTCGCCGGGATGTTCTACCAGGCCTTCGGGGAACCCGGCGAGCTGGCCGCCGCAGCCCTGCTCGGCATCGTTCCGCCGCTGGTCCTTGCAGCGATCTTCCAGCGGCACATCCGGCACCTGAACATCGCGGGAGCGGTATGAGTAACTCCATTGCCTCCATGAAGCCGGGCGGCGCGCTCGCGCGCGAGATCCACCGGCATCTCGCCGCGGTCGACGAGATCGGGCCGCGTCCCGACGGCACCGATGCCGACAAGAAGCTCGTCGACTACATCGAGCGTGAGCTTACCTCGCTCGGCCTCACGGTCACGCGCCATCCGATCAACGTCTCGGTGGTCGTCGATCCCGACACGCGGCTCGAGGTCTTGGGGCCAAGTCCACGCACTATCGCGGCGATCGGAAACCTGCGCACGGGGCTCACGCCGAAGACGGGGATCGAGGCGCCACTCGTCTTCTGCAACAGGGCTTTTGCCTCCGATGTCGATGGCCTGGACCTCCGAGGCAAGATTGCCATCGGCTACGAAGCGCTACCCTACGAGACCGACGTTCCGGGCGAGGTCGGCTGGCACCTCGAGAAGATCCACCGGCTTCGCGACAAGGGCGCTCTGGCGGTCGTCTTCTGTACTCAGCGGCTCGACAACGAGATCACGACCTGGGGCCTCTTCGGACTGGACCGGGGTATCGACAACATTGCCGCCGTCGGCATCGGCTACGACGATCTCGAATGGCTCCGCGATCAATGCGGACAGGCCGAGGTGAGGGCGCGGCTCACGCACCACGGCGCCCTTGAGGTCGGCACGGCGGACGTTCTCTCCGCCGTGCTCCCGGGCGAGGAGCGGTCCACCGAGGAGGTGGTCTTCATCGGCGGCCACCATGAGACCGTCCCGAGCTGCAATGGCGTGAACGACAACGGTTCCGGCATCGCGATCATGCTCGAAGCCGTGCGGCTGCTTGCTGCCAGACCGCGACGCCGATCCATCCGCTTCCTCGTCACCTGCGGCGAGGAATCGGGCTGCTGGGGGAGCAAGAGCTTCCTCGACGGCATGGACGCCGGGTCCCGCATTCGCGCCGTGCTGAATGTCGACCAGGTCGCCAGTAGCGACATCCGGCTGGTCGGTCACGGGACACCATGGCTGAACAGGATCATCGCCGACACGGCCGGCGAGATGGGTCTTCTGCTGGGCACCACGCATGAGGAGCCAAGGGTGGCTTCGATCCTCGGCGATGCCGAACCGTGGTGGGAAGCAGGGCACCCATCGGCGATGCTCGCCGGCTGGTGGAGCGACCCGGCCTACCACACGGCGAAAGACACGATCCGGCTCGTCAACCCGAACTACCTGAAGATCTGGTGCGACGTGCTTACGACTTCCACAGACCGACTTGCGAATGGAGATCTCCCCGATGGCCGCTGACACCACACCAAGCCCAGGGCCGTTTGTCCCGGGCGGCAAGCCGGAAGCGGTCAGTATCGGAATCAACAGCGTCGAGTGGCGGGGCGCGACCCTCGAACAGGTGCTGCAGAGCATGCAGCCCTTTGGCCTGACGCTCGTCGAGCTCATCGCGCGCCGGAACCTGCGGAAAGAGGCAGTGCCGCAGGCGAAGGAGCTGCTGGCCAGGCATGGGGTCCGCGTAAATTCGGTCTCCGGCTTCACCAAGCTGAACGAGGTCGTGCATAACGGCGTGACGGAGACGCAGGAACTCATCAACGAGTCGCTCGAGATCGCGGCGATGATGGGCGCCCCATTCTCCCACACCTATTTCGGCGCCAACGCATTTCTGAACGATGACGAAGCCATCCAGCGCTACGTCGAGTTCATCAAGCCGTGCCTGCGCAAGGCGGAGGAGACCGGGGTAACGCTCCTCGTCGATAACCTCTTTGACAGCGTCCCGGAAGAAATCCCGGCGACGTTCCGTCAGCACTACCGTTCGAGCGATGTGACGCGGAGCGTCAAAGGCTGTCAGCAGCTGCTCGAATCGGTAAACTCGCCGTGGTTCCAGTACAACTACGATCCCGGCAACTTCCGCTGCAGTGCAGAGGAGCCCTATCCCTATGCCTACGACGTCCTGAAGGACTTCATTCGCAGCGTGCACCTGAAGGATGCGGTGAAGTACGACAGGGAGCTGCACGGCGACCGGAGCGATCTTTATCTCCAGCGCGACCTCACCGGCGACTACATGTGCGTCGCGCTCGGCGCCGGTGCGGTCAACTACGATGCGGTCCTCAACCGGCTGAAGGCCGACGGCTACCAGGGCGCCTTGATCCTGGAGCCGCACACCGGGGAGCGTCGCCTCGGCGCGGCGATCAGGGACAGTCTCGCCTATCTCGCCAGCCACGGATTCGTGGGGAAGGGGCAGGGCGCTGAATGACGCCAGCGGCTGTTTCATCCCCGACGTCCAGGAGTGGCGACAGCATCCGGCTGGAGCAGGTGAGCAAGACGTTCGCCGGGACGCAGGTCCTGTCTACGCTCGATCTGGAAGTCCGGTCGGAAGAGCTGCTTGTTCTGCTCGGTCCCTCGGGCTGCGGCAAGACGACGACGCTGAACATCATTGCCGGCGTGGAGAATGCGAGCTCCGGGCGCGTCTTCTTCGGAAGCGAAGACATGACGCACGTTCCGCCGGAGCGGCGCGATGTCGCCATGGTGTTCCAGTCGGTGGGCCTCTACCCGCATCTCAATGTGATCGAGAACATCACCTTCCCGCTCAGGCTCCGCAAGGTGCCGCAGGCAACGATCGACGAACGGGTTTCGACGACGACGGAGCTGCTTGGCATCACCCATCTGCTCAAGCGCCGCATCCATGCGGTGAGCGGGGGAGAAAGACAGCGCGTGGCGATCGCCAAGGCGCTGGTCAAACGACCGCAGGTCTTCCTGCTCGACGAACCGTTCAGCAGCCTCGATGCAGAAATTCGTCGCCAGCTCCGGGCAGAGCTCGCGCGCATTCAGCGCGAGCTCAGAACGACGATGGTCTTCGTGACGCACGACCAGGAAGAGGCCATGGCGCTCGGCGACCGGATTGTCGTCATGAACAAGGGCAAGGTCGTCCAGCTCGGCTCGCCGCTCGACATCTACAAATGGCCCCGCACCCTCTGGGCGGCCAGGTTCATCGGAACGCATCCGGTTAATGTGCTGCCCGTCAGGATCGAAGGCGGCCGGCTCATCGTGCCGGGTGCGCTGCCGCTTGACCTTGGTCCGGCCGAGCGCGTTCCCGGCTCGGCACTGCTGAACGGTGCCGGGACGCTGGCCGTGCGACCGGAATCGATCGGCATCCATGAGAAGCATGGCGACGCCTCGGCGCCCTCCGCCGCGGTTGTGATCCGGCAGGTGCTCGGCGCCCTCATCCTCTATGACCTCCAGCTTCCGACCGGCGCGACCGTGCGCGCGCTCGAACCGTCGACCTCGGAGTTCGAACCCGGCGAGACGGTGCGACTGTCGATCGACTGGAATCAGGTGCGGCTTTTCGGAGGAGCGGACGACGCTCTCCTTACGCCGGTCGTGAGCCATGAGAAGAAGCAGGGGAAGGCGGTAGCGCAATGAGCCGGAAGGAAGGCCTCCAGGAGAGGCGGAACATGAGCGGTCCGAGCCTTGAGCCATCGGTCCTGCTGCAGCACGTCAAGGTCCTCAGCGAGCAGTTCCCGCATCGCCACGCCGGCGAGCCGGACGAGGTTGGAGCGGTCAAGTACATCGCCGATGTGATGCGCGAGTATGGGCTCGCGGTCGAGGTGCTCGAAGTGCCTGTGATGGGGTGGGAAATCTCAGGTCCCCTTAGCCTCGAGTTGCTTGGGCCGTCTGCCGAAAGCATCGAGTGCTGTCCCTTGATATTCTCCGGTTCGACGCCGGCCGAAGGGCTCGAGGGCGAACTCCGCTATGTCGGCCCAACGTTCATCGCCGGCGGGTTCGAGTGGGAGAAGTTCGCTATCGTCGACGACGCTGGCGGGTGGCGTGGCTTCGTGATCGGCCGGCCTGAAGGCCCCGCGATCGCGCAGGCCGGTCCCCCGGCGGGAATCGCCGGCGCTGCCGACGTTCCCCTCTATACCTGGCCCGCATGCGTCATCGGCGCCGCTGACCTCGAGCGCATCAGGCAAGCCCAGGCGCGGGGGGAGAAACTGCGGGTGCGCTACCGTTGCCAGGCTCGCTTCAAGCCGGACTCGAAATGCTACACCGTCAAGGGGGAGCTGCGGGGAAGCGAGCACCCCGAGGACGTGATCATCCTTGGCAGCCATCACGACTCGCAGGGCGCAATCGGGTTCCCGGATGCCGTTGACAGCCCCGGCGCCAACGACAACGCCTCGGCGATCGGTATCTTCCTGGAGCTGGCGCGGCACTATGCGAAGACCGGAACCTCGAAGACGCTGTGGTTCTGTGTTTTCGGCGGGGAAGAGCGCAATCTGATCATGTCGCGCGAGTTCGCGCGTCGCCTCGTCGACACCGGCGAGATCGAGAAGGTCATCGCGTATATCGGCATCGACCAGGCGGCAAACGGCGACATCCTCCGGCTTTTGTCGTCCGGCGACGAACCGCAGCTCTGGCCGCCGATCGACATGCGCACGATTCTGACGAAGGTGGCCGAAGACTTGACCCTGCACCAGAGGTTCACGACCTGGGGGCCGGGGCCGCTGCATGCCGCGAGCGATCACTGGCCTTTCTACTATGCCGGCATACCGTCATTCCTGACCGGCTGGCACCCGTTCTCCACCTATCATCGCTCGGGTGACACGCTCGCCTTCTGCGACGACGACGAAAAGTATCTCGCAACAGCGGACACCACGATCGGGATGATCGAGGCGGTTCTGAAGCTCGGGCCGCAGGAGCATCGAAAGCGCCCCTGTTCGGCGGGGCACATCACGGGCACCGCGGCGCTCACGCCGACGCGCACCGCAACCGGGGACACATCCTGAGGGAGGAGGGAGCGAGACTTTCCGCGCCGGAAGGAGGCGGCGCGCAGGATTCCGGAAACGATACAAACACGTTGGAGAATTTCCCTTGGTGAGAATGTACAATAGCGAGGACGGCGACCTCGGGCTTCTCGCTGGAAAAACCGTCAACATCATCGGCTACGGCAATCAGGGCGCCGCCTGGGCGCAGAATCTCAGGGACAGCGGCGTCGCCGTGGTGGTGGGAAGCGTCCGCGACAGTTCGCACGCGCGCGCGGTCGCTGACGGCTTCGATACCCGCGATGTGGCGAGTGCCGCTCAGATCTCGGACTATCACGCCCTGCTGGTTCCCGATGAGATCATGCCGGAAGTCTTCGAGCAGGACGTGCGGCCGCATTTGAAGGCAGGCGAGACCTTGATTGTCGCCAGCGGCTATAACGTGACATACGGCCACCTCAAATATCCGTCGGATGTCGACGTCCTGATGATCGCACCGCGCATGATCGGCACGGGTGTGCGGAACACCTATGTCGATGGCACCGGTTTCCCGAGCCTCGTCGCCGTCCACCAGGATGCCTCCGGTGATGCGCACGACAGGATGCTCGCGGTCTCCAAGGGAATCGGTACGCTGATGCGCGGCGCTTTCGAGTCGAGCTGCGACGAGGAAACCCTCTGCGACCTGTTCAACGAGCACTTCGGCTATGTCTACAGCCTCCGTCGGGCCTATGAGCTGCTGGTCGAGGCAGGCGCGAGCCCGGAGGCTGCGCTGCTCGAGTTCTGGGCATCCGGCGAGGAGATGGAACTTGCCCGGGTGCACATGACGCATGGGCTCTTTCACCAGCTCGTCCTCCACTCCCAGACCAGCCAATACGGCCAGGAGGTCACTGGCCGCCTGAGCGAGGAGGAGGAGAAGGTTGAGCGTGATCGCCTGCGGCGGCTCATCCGCAATATAACGGACGGCACCTTCGCGCGCGATTGGGCGCTTGAGCAGAAGGCCGGCATGCCCCGCTGGACCAGGCTGCGTCGCGAGAACATGGCGCATCCCATGATCGCCGAGGAAGAGCGGCTGTTGCGCACCCTCGGCGTGCTTGAGCGTGGCAGCGACGGACACTGAGGTCTTGCCGGCTGCGGGAAGGCGAGCGGCCATCCACGCGAGACGCCAGGACCCATGAAAGGAGAGCCGATGCCTCCGACGAACGAGATCGAAGCGCTCAAGCCCGACATGGTGAGATGGCGCCGGCACCTGCACACGATTCCCGAGACCGCCTTCGAGGAGAAGGCGACCTCCACCTACGTCGGAGCGTTGCTTGAATCGTTTGGGTTGGAGGTCGATCGCGGCCTCGCCGGCACGGGAGTCGTTGCGACGCTGAAGGGAGATCGGACCGGGCCGGCAATCGGCCTGCGCGCGGATATGGACGCCCTCGACATCGAGGAGCGGACGAACCGCGAGTACCGCTCGCGCCGCCCGGGCAAGATGCACGCCTGCGGGCACGACGGACATATGTCCATGCTTCTCGGCGCCGCCAAGCATCTCGCTGCCACGCGCGACTTCGCCGGCACCGTGCACTTCATCTTTCAGCCGGCGGAAGAAAATGAAGGCGGCGGCCGCCGCATGATCGAAGAGGGGCTCTTCGACCGATTTCCGATGAGCGCGATCTACGGCATGCACAATTGGCCCGGCCAGCCTCTCGGCACCTTTGCGCTCAAGCCCGGCCCGCTGATGGCGGCCTACGACGTCTTCGAGCTGACGATTCACGGGCACGGCGGGCACGGAGCGATGCCGAACGAGACGATCGATCCGATCGTAATCGCGGGCGAGATCATCGGGGCATTGCAAACCATCGCCAGCCGTACGGTGCATCCGGTCGATTCGGCCGTCGTCAGCGTGACACAGGTGCATGGCGGGGATAGCTGGAACGTGATCCCCGCCGAGGTCGTGTTGCGCGGGACGGCGCGTTCCTTCAAGCTTGGCGTGCAAGAGCGGATCGAGGCTCGAATCGGTGAGATCGCCCGCGGCCTCTGCGCGGCGCACGGAGCGACAAGCACGCTGCGCTACGAGCGCCGGTATCCGGCGACCGTCAATTACGCCGAGGAGACGGATGTCGCTGGCCGCGCGGCCGCTCTGGTCGTCGGCGCCGACAGCCTCATACACGATCCAATGCCGTCGATGGCGTCCGAGGACTTTGCGTTCATGCTGAACGTCTGCCCCGGCAATTATGTCTGGCTCGGCACCGGCGAAGGCCCCAACCTTCACAGCCCCCTCTACGATTTCAACGACGAGGCGCTCGTCTATGGCGCTGGCTACTGGACCGCGCTGGTCAAGACGGCCTTGCCGTAAACACGCCTGCCGAACGACGGCGCGACCAATGATGCGTCGAGCTCGCCGACGGTCATCGCGGCAGTGCCGTGCCCGTCCTCTCTGGTCAGACCGGCCCATCAGACCGGCTCTCGGGAGCCTTCGCTGACGCCAGATCGAGCGACCGGTGACGAAGAAATCGCCGCAGCGGAATCGGGGCCACAACCTGTGCGGGCCACACACCCGAAACGCATATGATTATCCAAAGGTGTCAATGAGTTAATGATCGCCGGCCTGGGCAGAAAGCGACCGGTCGGAACCGCCTAAAAATCGTGCAAGCACGCCTCTTGACGGCTGATGTCATTATTGTTCTGATGCCTCGGCCCGATGGCCCGACCAGACGCTTATGGTCGCAGCCGTTGTCAGCGCTAAGGAGGGGGAGCCTATGCGCCGGGGGGAGGGGGATTTGGTGGCGACGAGCAGCCGTTGGAATTGTTTCCGGGAGGCATGCACGGCTCTTCCGATCGCGTCGCAGAGACTCTTCGGGACCGCTCTCTCAAGATCCGCCGGATGGCGCCGCTCGACAAGGAGGATGATGTGAACGACCGTGATCATGAGGCAGCATTATCGATCATCGCCAGGGTAGCTGAAGACAGGAGAGGCTGGCTCACCCGCCGCAAGTTTCTGAAGGCAACCGCCGCTACGACAGTCGGCGCGATTGCGACAGCCTACGCTCCGGATGAAGTGTTCGCCGACGTTGGCGGGAAGGTCACGCTCTTCTTCCAGGAGGGCAAGCGCTGGGGCGACACGCAGCGCGCTGTACAGCCGCTGTTCAACAAGGTGTTCCCGAACGTGGAAGTCGTGTTTGCCGGCCAGCCCGGCACCGACTACTTCCAGACGCTCACCGCACGCATGTCGGTCAAGAACTCGGATTTCGACGTGAGCTACGTCGACTGGGGCCGCTTCCCGGGAATCAACGCGACCGGCGGGATGGATCCGATCGACGACCTTCTCGCCCAGGACACCGCCTGGCGCGACGACTACCTGAAGGACGTGCCGGAATCCGTGTCGGCTCTCTATCGCATCCCGTCAAACGGCGGGTCGACCTTCGGCCTGACCGACGACGGCAACGTCATGACGACCTTCTATCGCAAGGATGTCTTCGACAAGGCTGGCGGCAAGCCACCGACGACATGGGACGAGGCGATCGCCATTGCCAAGCAGTTGCACAGTCCCGACACCGGACAGTACGGCAACATCGCCTGCTTCCAGCGCGGGGCCTGGGCCGGCACTGTGTTCTGGGGCGTGCACGCCACATGCGGCGGCTGGTGGTTCGACAAGATGGAAAAGGGCGGCTGGAACCCTGTGTTCGCGAGCGACGCCGGCTACGAGGCGTTGCGCGTGATCCAGGAGCTGATGAAATACGCCCATCCGGTCAGCGCCAACGCCACCGAGGACGAGGTCAACAAGGCGTTCGCCGAGGGCAGTGCCGTCTATGGTCCGGTGTGCTGGGGCACGGCGGTGCTGAACGACCCGAGCTTCACGAAGTTCGCCGACTCCATCTATTTCGACCTGCCGCCGGCAGGGAAGAGCCCGGGCGCCGGCCAGAAAGCGCAGATGGGCGGGCTGGGCCAGTTCATCAACAGCGGCGGGCAGCAGAAGGAAGCGGCCTGGGCCTGGATGAAATACTTCAACTCCGGCGATTTCACCGATCCGGCGATCGGCGACGCGATCGTGGCGGCCGGCGGACAGCCCGCGCGTGCTTCGATCCTTGGCCGTCACCAGGACCGGCAGTTCCTCGAGGGTCTCTACAAGGTGTTCCCGCACACGGTGCCGTACCTGATGCAGATCCCCGAAGCCAACGCGATCCAGGCGCTGATTGGCGAGGAATGCGCGGACTTCGTCAACGGCATCAAGGATATCGACGCGGCGCTCAAGGCGATGGACGATCGCACGCGTCGGCTGATGGAAGACGGGGGATATTACCAGTAGACTGAAAAATCCTTCGTCTGGTGCAGTCAAAAGTGTCGGCGGATACGATGGAGGTTCGGCCCATGGCGGCCGAACCTTCCTTCACGGGGAAGCGTCACGCGCCTCTGGCCGCGCATCGTCGGCGCGTCGCCTATCTCCTGCTCGCCCCCACGCTCCTCGTTCTTCTCGGGCTATCGATCTTCCCGACCATCTATTCGGTCTTCCTGTCGTTTCGGGTCGATCCTCTCTACAATCCCAAGGTCGCGCGTTTCATCGGATGGCGTAACTACACCGATCTCTTCAGCGACGATCGGTTCTGGAACAGCATTCGGCTGACCCTCTACTGGACCGTCGTCGTGGTCACGATCCAGATGGTGGTCGGCTTCCTTCTCGCGATCCTCCTCGATCGCAAAATGCGTGGCGCCAGCGTGCTTCGCACACTCATCATCGTGCCGGTCTTCATCTCGCCGATCGCCATGGGCCTGACCTGGCGATTCATCTTCGAGCCGGTTTCCGGCCTGGCCAACTGGTTTCTCTCGGGACTCGGGTTGGAAGGGTATTCATGGCTGTCCTCGACCGATACGGCGCTCGGCACGCTGATGTTCGTGGATTGCTGGCAATGGACGCCGTTCGTGGCGCTCATCCTGCTCGCCGGAATCCAGAGCATCTCGCCCGAGATCACCGAGGCCGCGCGGCTCGACCGGATTCGCGGGGTTTCCTACTACACCCGCATCGTTCTGCCGCTCATCAGGCCGGTGATCATGGTTGTGCTCCTGATCCGTATCGTCGATTCGATCCGCTTCTTCGATCTCAACTTCATCATGACCAAGGGCGGGCCGGGCTCGTCGACGCTGGTCATGAGCACCTATGACTATACGTTCTTCGAGCAGGGCCATCTGGGGCTGATGGCGGCCTGCGGCTTGCTGATGCTGGTTCTCGTCAACCTGGTCGTGTTCGTCTTCCTGAATACGCTCTACCGGTCGGAGAAGGCGGCACGCCGTGCCGACATGAAATGAAGCGTCGATCCATCAACTCGCGCGCCATGAACGTGCTGGCATTCGCCGTCGTGATCGTCTGGCTGGCGCCGGTCGCATGGGTGATGCTCACCTCGATCAAGCCGACGATGCTGATCAACTCGGCCGAGCCGACCTTCTTCTTCTTCACCCCGACGACCGAGCACTACATCGAGGTCTTCACCCGCTTCCGCTTCGGCGATGTCATCGTCAACAGCCTGATCACCGTCGGCGTCTCGACGTTGATCGTCATGATCCTTGCCTTCCCCGCCGCCTACGCGGTTTCGCGCATGGGCCTGATGAGCGGGGACTTCTGGGCTTTGACCGTCCTCTCTCTGCGCTTCATGCCCGGTGTCGTGGTCGTGCTGCCCTACTTCAAGATGGCCAATTCCGTCGGGCTCCTCGACACTCACCTCGCGTTGATCGTGGTCTACGTTGCGTTCGGCCTGCCCTTCGCGGTCTGGATCCTTCGCGGCTTTCTCCTCGATCTGCCGCGCGAGGTGGAAGAGGCGGGGCGCCTCGACGGCTTTGGCTGGCTGCGGATCCTCTTCTTCCTCGTCCTTCCGATGGCGGCGCCCGGGATAGCCGTCACGGCGATCTTCACCTTCGTCTTCAGCTGGAACGAGTATCTGTTCGCACTCTTTTTGACCCTGCAGAAGGTGACGACCATACCGGTCGCACTGCAGAAGACGATTGACGTCTACAACGTCCTCTGGGGTTCGCTCAGCGCCGGCGCGGCCATTCAGCTCCTGCCGATGATTGCCGTCGTCTTCCTGCTGCAGAAGCACATCGCGCGCGGGCTCGCGCTTGGGGCCGTGAAGTAAGACATGACCGTATCTCTTCGTAATCTCGTCAAGCGGTTTGCCGACGGCACGGTGGCAGTCAAAGGCATCGATCTCGAAATCGCGGATGGCGAGTTTCTGACCCTTCTTGGCCCTTCCGGCTGTGGCAAGACGACGACGCTGCGCCTTGTTGCCGGCCTTGAAGAGCCGGAAGAAGGTTCGATCCATATCGGCGGGCGCGACGTCACCGCGGTCGATCCGGGCGACCGCAACATCGCGATGGTGTTCCAGTCCTACGCGCTCTACCCGCACATGACGGTGCTGCAGAACATGACCGCGAGCCTGAGGGTAGCGGGAATGCCGAAGGCCGCGGCGGACGAAAAGGCAGGCGTCACCGCGCGGAGCCTCGGAATCGAGCATCTCCTGCACCGCAAGCCGGCGAAACTCTCGGGCGGCGAGCGTCAGCGCGTCGCGCTCGGTCGCGCGATGATCCGCAATCCGATCTGCTACCTGATGGACGAGCCGCTATCCAACCTCGACCTGAAGCTGCGCGAGCACATGCGCACGGAGATCAAGCGGCTCCACCAGAAATACAAGGTGACGACGATCTACGTGACGCATGATCAGACCGAGGCGCTTGTTCTCTCGGACCGTGTCGCCGTGATGAACAAGGGCGAGATCCTGCAGGTGGCCGATCCGGTGACCATCTATGAGCGACCCGCAACCACCTTTGTCGCCGACTTCGTCGGCAGCCCGAGCATAAACTTTCTCAAGGGCGACCTGCGCAGTGGAGTCGCCACTGTCGCCGGCCGTGTGCTCAAGGTTGCGCGTGCAGGCGGCGACAGGCCGGTTACGCTTGGCATCCGGCCGGAGGATATCGTCCTGGGGCCGACCGGCAGCGGGATTTTCGATGGGGCGGTCGCCTTCGTTGAGGTATACGGAAGCGTGGTGATCGCCTTCATCGAACCCAAGGATGTCGGCGGTCTCCTCGCCCGAAGGGAATTCGTGGCTGCCGCCGTCGACATCCATGAGCCGATCGCTGCCGGCGACGCCGTAGGCGTACGTTTCCGCGATGATCGGATATCTGTCTTCGACGCCGGCGACGGCACTGCGCTTTCCTGCTGATCTCGTCTCTCGCTTGATCCAATCCCTTACGCCCGGTCTGACAGATGGCTCCCCAGAAGATTCACGACATCACCGAACTGCAGCCGATCCGGCCTACTCGAATCTATGCTGAAATCGTCGAACAGATCCTCAAGCTGATCAATAGAGGGGATATTGCCGCCGGCGACAAACTGCCTTCGGAGCGGCAGCTCGCGCAGCAGCTGAACGTCAGTCGATCCGCATTGCGGGAGGCAATGACGGCGCTCGAAGTGCTCGGCATCGTGGAGATCAAGGCCGGGGTCGGTATCTTTATCGGTGCCAACAGCGGGGTCGCCAGCACCAGCGTGATGGATGAGGTCGCGAAGCTCATAGCCAAGGTTGGGCCGCTCGAGATCCTCGAGGTTCGGATGCTCATCGAACCTGGCGCGGCCGAGCTCGCGGCGGAGCGGCGCACCGCGCAGGACCTCCGTGTCATGGACCGCGCGGTGCGGCAGATGGAGGAGGAGGTCGGGCAAGGGCACGAAGCCTGGGAGCCCGACTGGGGCTTTCACCGCGCGATCGCCGCCGCTACCCAGAACCCGCTCGTCGAAGCGGTCTACGACAACCTTGGACAGCGCATGAGGAGCCCGCTGTGGACCCTCATGCGCGCCCGGAATTTCGAATTCGGGGATCGCGGACAACGCTACTTTCAGGACCACCGTACCGTTCTCGAGGCGATCAGGAAGGGTCACGGCGAGACCGCCTTCCGCACCATGCGCGAGCATATCCAGAATATCAGGATCGATCTCGAGGCGGACGAGACCTTGCGGCAGGAGGGAACGCCCGCGAGTCAGCGCTAGGAGCGTCTCGGCGAAATTCGTCAGCCGACCAGGTTCACGGCGAACTTCTCATGTCGGCCGCGGCAAAGCCCGACCGGTGCAGTGATCCAACCAGACATAAGGGGAGCTCAAGATGGTAGCGAATGATGAACTGCTGCGGCGCGTCGAGCGGCTCGAGGCCATCGAGGCCATCAACCGCCTGAAGCACCAGTACCTGGCCTATGCCGACGACAATTTTGACCCGGATGGCATCGCGAGCCTCTTTACCGAGGACGCCGTGTGGGATCAGGAAGCCTTCGGCCGGTATGTCGGCCGGGAAGCCATTCACAGGCATTTCAGGGATGACGCGGGCGACTTTATCTTCTGCGCACATCTGGCGGCCAACCCGATCATCGATATCGACGGGCCGGACACGGCGCGCGGCAAATGGCGGATGATCATGCTCGCCACGATGCGGACGAACGGAGGGAAGGAGGCCAAGTGGTTTCTCTGCGCATACGATGAGGAATATCAGCGCGTAAACGGTGAGTGGCTGTTCAAGCGGATCACCGGCCATGCCAATTTCTTTGCGCCGCACAGCACAGGCTGGGCTGACCTGGCGGTGGCCTGAGGGCCGACCGCCCTGCACGCGCAGCCACTCTCAGGCGCGCGCATGATCTCAACGGCGCCGGCCGGACCCTCCGCCTGGTGAGGCCGGTTGGCCGCCCGGATCCGGTGGGCGCGATCACCGAAGGAGTCTCATGTCTACTCTCGACCTGCACTTTCTGGAACTGCATGAGTTGACGGAGCTCATCCGGGAGGGCGAGATTTCGCCCGTCGAGGTGACGAAGGCAGAATTGGAACGGGTTGAGCTGCTGGATCCAAAGCTCCGCAGTTTCGCCCGGATGACGGCCGACCTTGCATTGAGCCAGGCGCGACAGGCCGAACGGGAAATCTCGAAGGGAGAGGTTCGAAGCAAGCTCCACGGCGCCCCGATTGGAATCAAGGACCTTTGTTGGATGAAGGGCGTGCCGACCGCCGCCGGGATGACGCTTCACCGGAATTTCATACCGGAGACGGACTCCGAGGTCGTGCGTCGGCTCACAGAGGCCGGAGCGATCCTCCTCGGCAAGCTGCAGATGACCGAGGGCGCCTACGGTGACCATCATCCGGAGATCCCGTCGCCTGTGAAATCCCTGGGGGGCGGACCTGTGGCCGGGCGTGTCGTCGAGCGGATCCGGGGTCGCGACGGCTGCCGGGCTCTGCTATGGGGCCGTCGGGTCGGATACGGGAGGGTCCATCCGCTTTCCCTGTGCGGCGAACGGTCTGACGGGATTGAAACCGACCTGGGGGCGCGTCAGCCGGTACGGTGTCTTCGAGCTTGCCGCAACCCTCGATCATATCGGGCCGATGGCAAGAAGCGCCTATGACGCCGCCATCATGCTCCAGGCGATGGCCGGCTTGGACGAAAAGGACCCGACCACTTCGCGGCAGCCGGTTCCTGATTACCTGGCTGACATCGAAGGCGGTCTTGCCGGCCTTGTGATTGGCGTCGATCCGCAGTGGAACAGTTTCGGCACGGACGCGGCCACGCAAAGGGTCGTCGCGGAAGCGATCGAGACGTGCCGACAGGCCGGTGCGGAGATCAGGGAGGTTCGCTTTCCCGAGGCCGAGTCGATCGTCGCCTCATGGACCCCGCTTTGCGGCATCGAAGTCGCCGTCGCGCATGAAGCGACCTACCCATCCCAAAAGGACCGATATGGGCCGGCGCTGGCTGGGCTGATCGAGCTCGGGCGCAGTCTGTCGGCAATGGACTACCAGAAGATCACGCTGGCCCGTCTCGATTTCAGCGGCCGGGTACAGTCGCTTTTCGCGGATATCGACCTTCTCCTGATCCCGTCGCAAGCCGAAGCGGCGGCGACCAACGCGAGACTGACCACCGTCGGCACGGACCCGGTGCAGCTCGCAGGATTGCTTCGCTTCACTTCGCCGTTCGATATGACCGGCAATCCCACCATCAGTCTGCCCGGCGGATTCACCGATGGAGCTCCCGTCGGATTTCAGCTGGTGGGAAAGAAATGGAGCGAGGGGACGCTGTTCCGCGCCGGACATGCCTACCAGCAGGTGACGGCCTGGCACCGACATCATCCGAATGTAAGCCCCGTTTGAGGGCCTGCCGGCGACGGGTCGCTCCAGCGGGAGTATTCGCCCCTAACCAGATGATATAATTAGAGAAAATGGATGGTGCCCAGGGGCGGATTTGAACCACCGACACGCGAATTTTCAGTCCGCTGCTCTACCAACTGAGCTACCTGGGCTCACTCCAGCCGGACGGCCGCCAGAGGCGGCCCGGATGAAGGCCGGCGCGTTATATCGGCTCGCCCCGGCACTGTCCACCCGACAAACGCGCGCGGCGCTACCGGGCGGGTTGTTGCCGAACCGGCGAGGATGAGGCTATCGTGCCGGCCGGGATGAAGGGCTGGCTCCGGTCGGCCCGGAACGCCGGTGGTTGGTCTTCCGGCAGTGGCCTCGCGGTCGGCCGGCGGGCCGCACGAAGGGAAGATGGGCGGAAGAGATGGCGTCTCGATTGAACGTGGGTGGAATTTCGGGACTGCGGGCCGCGCTTGCCGGTGCGCTGATCTGCTCGTGGGGACCAGCCGTCCCCGCCGCCGCGGCGGCCGGCCTCTTCGACGGCATGGGCGGCGCCTGGAAAGGGGATGGCTCGATCGCCTGGACCACGGGCGAGACCGAGCACATGCGCTGCACGGCGAAATACGAGGTGCAGAAGGAAGGCAACCGCATCGTCCAGGGCCTGACCTGCGCCACCGACAGCACGCGGCTCATCATCAAGAGCACCATCACCTACAATCCCGCCGCCGGCGCGATCACCGGCGACTGGAGCGAGACGAGCTACGGAATCAATGGCTACGTCACCGGCACCGCCAATGCGACCAGCGTCAACGCGCTGGTGCAGAGCACCGACCACCGCTTCACCGCAAAGGTGACGGTCATTACGCGCGGCACCGACCAGACGGTGACGATCGCCCCGCAGGGCCTCGACGTCACTAACGTCGCCGTCAAGCTGAAGCGCGGCGGCGGAAACTGACGCGGCGGGTTATTCCGCCGCCTGCTCCGCCATTCCCCGGCGCTGCATCCTGCGGCGCACCTGGAACAGGAACATCGCGGTCGGCCTCAGGATCAGCAGGTCCGCGACCAGCGCCGACATCATCGCGAAGGCGCTGAGCCAGCCGAAGGTTCGGAGCGACGGCAGGTCGGAAAGCACGGTCACCGCCAGCCCGCAGGCGAGCACCACCGAGGTCAGGATCAGCGCCGGGCCGACGAGCACCGTCGCGCGCTCCACCGCCGTTCCCGGGTCGGCGCCCGGCCGGTCCTCCAGCCGCATGCGGTTCAGGAAATGGATCGTCGCGCTCAACCCGAGCCCGAACGAGACGATCAGCGCCACCACCGCCGCGAAATTCAGTCCATCCCCCAGCAGCCACAGCACCGTTCCCGACATCACGATCGGGAAGATGCCGGGGAGGATCGACAGGCCCATGACGATGAAGGAGCGGAAGGCGAGGCCGATGAAGGCGGCGACGAAGACGATCTCCACCGTCAGCGCCCGGTTCAGCTTGCCGATCATGCTGGCGCTGTTGCGCGCCGCGATCGCCGAGAGCCCGGTGACGGCGATCGAATAGCCCGGATGCGCGGTGCGGACCGTGTCGAGCGATTTGTCGAGCGCGTTGATGACCGGCAGGAGCTGGCTCGCGTCGACATCGGGAATGCGCCCCGAGACGACGACCGAATCCTCCTTGGCGGCGATGAAGCGGCGCGTCAGGTGCTCGGGCAGGATGTCGACGTATTGCTTCAGCACGGCGACATCGTCGATGCCGGCCTTCTCCTTCAGCCAGCGCCGTAGCGTCTCCAGCGACCAGACGTTCCCGACGCCCGCCTGCTCCTCGATGATCGAATGCACCGTCGCGATCGTGTCGAGCGTCTCGGGAGCATAAAGGGATGCGCCGGCCGGGAATTCGATCAGCACGTCGATCGGATTGGCGCCGGTCAGCTTCGCGTCGAGCCGGCTCGACGCCTCCACCGCCTGCTCGCGGTCGGGAACCTGGTCGGCCAGCCGGTAGCGCGGCTCGAGCGTCGTGTAGATGAGGGCGAGGCCGCCGACGACGAGCACGCTGATCAGGCTGTAGAGGCCCGGGCGGCTCACCATCCGCGCCGCGACGAAGGCGCAGAAGCGGCGCAGCGCGTTGACGCCGAAATCCGACGTGCGAACCTTGGCGGCAAAACTCGCTTCGTTGCGGATCAGCAGCACGCCGAGCAGCGGCACCAGCATCAGCACGCCGAGGAGTGCGATGATCGTCGCGACGAGGCCCGCCTCGCCGAAGGTGCGGATCAGGTCGGAGTTCGAGAACATCAGCGCGATGAACGAGATGCCCGCCGTCCCGTGCGTCAGCACGCAGGCCGGCCCCACCACCAGCACGGCGTTGCGGAAGGCCTGGTATTTGCTCTCCCCCGCGATCAGCCGGTCGCGCGCCGCGAAGGTGAGCTGCATGGAATCGGCGAAGCTGATGACCATGATGAGCGGCGTCATCACGTTCAGGAACATGTTGAGGCGGAAATCCAGCCAGCCGAGCGCGCCGAGCGCCAGGAGGATGGCGATGAGCGGCGGGCCGGCCGCGATGATCATGAACGAGACGCGGCGGAAGAAGATGATGGCGATCAGGCAGCCGGCTGCGAAGCCGATGGCGTTGTAGACCAGCCGGTCGCGCTCCACCGCGTTGCGGATTTCGAGCTGCATGATCGGCACGCCGGAGAGCTGCGCCGTCAGGTTTGAGCCCGCGAGGTCGTCCGACATCGTCTGGCGGATGTCTGCAACCAGCGTGTCCATCTCTCCCGTGCCCGCGATGGCGGGCTCTATCGCCAGCACCACCAGTGCCAGCTGGCCGTCCTCCGACAGGAGCTTGCCGCGCAGGATCTCGTTCGACTTCACCTTCTCGATCAGCTGGTCGTAGGCCGGCCCTTCGGGAAGCGTCTCGGGGAAGAGCGGCCCCGGAACACTTCCGCTCTGCGGCGGCGTGCGCGCCGAGAACAGCGAGATGATGCCGCGGACGCCGTCGAAGAGCTGCACGTCGGTGACGAGATTGCGCAGCTTCTCGAGCGAATCGCGCTCCAGCAGCGACTTGCCCTCGACCACGATCAGGATGTCGTATTCGCTCGAGGGAAAGCGCTGCGTCACGTCCTCGAACTGGTGGAATTCCGGGGTGTCGGAGCGGAAGAGCTGGCTGAGCGAATCGTCGACCTTGATCCGCGCAAAACCGAACCCGGCGGCGACGGCGAGAGCGATCAGGATGACGAGGCTCGGAAGCGGAAAACGCAGCGCGATCAGGCCGACGCGCTCGATGCCATAGGCGAGGGGATGCAGCTTGCGCCCGTCCGCCGGGGCCGCGCCATGCGCGCCGCCCTCATTCCCGCCCTCATTCCCGCTGGAGCTTTTCGTCGACAAGCGACCTCCCCGAACACTTGCCCGATCCGGCGAAAGATAGAGACTCTTTTGGCGCACCCGTCAAACCGCCGAATTGGCGCATGCAACGCAGAAGCGGAGCGAGAAGGGCTAGCCGTCCTCGCCAGAGTCCTCATCCTCGATCTTCTTGCCCGGAATCACGTATGTCCCGGAAAGCCAGCGGTTGAGATCGACCTGCGCGCAGCGCTTCGAGCAGAAGGGGTCGCTTTCCTTCGTCGTGGGCTTGCCGCAGATCGGGCATTTCCGCTCGGGCCGGGGCGCTGCCTCCTTGCTGCCCTCGCTCAAGTCGGGATCGCCCAGCGGTCGTAGACCGGATAGCCCTCGCCGGCGAGCAGCGCCATCGTCTCGTAGAGGCCGAGCCCCACGACATTAGTGTAGGAGCCGACGAGGCGCGTGATGAAGCCGCCGGCGCGCCCCTGGATGGCGTAGCCGCCGGCCTTTCCCTCCCATTCGCCGGAGGCGAGGTAGGTCTCGATTTCCTCGCGCGACAGCCGCTTGAAGCGGATACGCGTCTCCACGATTCGGTTCCTGACCTTGCCCTTCGGCGTGATCACGCAGATCGCGCCGTAGACGCGGTGGCTGCGGCCGGAGAGGAGGCGGAGGCATGCCGCCGCCTCGTCGGTGAATTCTGGATTGGGCAGGATGCGCCGCCCCACCGCCACGACCGTGTCGGCCGCGAGGATGAAGGCATTGCCGAGCTCGGGATCGCGCTCGGCGGTGCGCCTTGCCGCCTGCGCCTTCGTAAAGGCGAGGCGCCGCGCAAGCGCGCGCGGCAGCTCCTTGCGGAGCGGCGCCTCGTCGATGTCGGCGGGCATCAGCTTGTCGGGCTCGATGCCGACCTGCCCGAGCAATTGCAGCCGCCGCGGCGAAGCGGAGGCGAGCACGAGCCGGGGGCGGTCCGAGGCGGGAGCCGGTTTCAGCATGAAGGCGGTCGCACCTGTTCGACGTTTTTGTTGCGCGGGAAGCGCCGTCCTAACGCATCCACGCCAGCCTGTGAACCGGCGTCAGCCGCGCCAGTGCAGCACGCAGATGAGCGTGAAGAGGCGGCGTGCGGTGTCGTGGTCGAGCTCCACCTTGCCCTTCAGCCGCGCGCGGAGCGCCTCGGAGCCCTCGTTGTGGAGCCCGCGCCGCCCCATGTCGATCGCCTCGATGCGGCTCGGCGAGCCGGCGCGGATCGCTTCGCGGTAGCTGTCGCAAATGAGGAAATAGTCCTTCACCGTCTTGCGGAACGGCGTCAGCGACAGCGCGTGCTGCATCAGCGGATCGCCGCCCTCGGAGCGGATGTCGAAGATGAGCCTCTGGGCCGAGAGCGAAAGCGTTAGCCGATAGGGGCCAGGCCTGTCCTTCAGCGCGAAATGGCTCTCCTCCACCAGGTCGTAGATCGCCACCGCGCGCTCATGCTCGATATCGGGGGAGGCGCGGCCGATCGAGGAATCGTCGAGGCTGACGGAGATCAGCCGGCTGGCGTGCGCGCTGTCGCCGCTCATCGGCGCTTGCGATCCTAGAGATTGAGGCGGATGGCGACCGATCGCGCATGCGCCTCGAAACCTTCGGCCTCGGCAAGCGCAATCGCCGCCGGCCCGAGCGCCCTGAGGCTCTCCGCGTCGAGCTTCAGCAGCGACGTGCGTTTCATGAAATCGAGGACCGACAGGCCGGAGGAGAAGCGCGCCGAGCGCGCCGTCGGCAGCACGTGGTTCGATCCGGCGACATAGTCGCCGATCGCCTCCGGCGTATGCTTGCCGATGAAGATCGCGCCGGCATTGCGAATTCCCGCAAGGAGCGCCTCCGAGTCGGCGACGGCGAGCTCCAGATGCTCCGGCGCGATGCGGTTCACCAGCGCGGCGGAATCGGCGAGCCGCGCCACGCGGATGATCGCGCCATGCTCGCGCCAGCTCGCGCGAGCAATCTCCGCCCGCGGCAGCGTCGCGAGCTGCCGCTCGACCGCCGCCTCGACCGCATCCGCCAGGCGCAAATCGTCGGTGATGAGGATCGCCTGCGCGGCGCTGTCGTGCTCGGCCTGGGCAAGGAGGTCGGCGGCGATCCAGGCCGGATCGTTGTCGCGGTCGGCGACGACCAGCACCTCCGAGGGACCCGCGATCATGTCGATCCCGACCTGCCCGAAGACCTGCCGTTTCGCCGCGGCCACGTAGGCGTTGCCCGGCCCGATGATCTTCATCACCGGTGCGATCGTGGCGGTGCCGTAGGCGAGCGCCGCGATCGCCTGCGCGCCGCCGACGCGAAAGATCTCGTCAACCCCGGCGAGGTGTGCCGCGGCGAGCACCAGCGGGTTGGTCTTCCCCTCCGGCGTCGGCGTCACCATGACGACGCGCTCGACGCCTGCGACCTTCGCCGGCACCGCGTTCATCAGCACCGAGGAGGGGTAGCTGGCGGTGCCGCCGGGGACGTAGAGCCCGACCGCCTCGAGCGCCGTCCAGCGCGTGCCGAGCTCGACGCCCAGCGCGTCGGTGTAGCGATCGTCCTGCGGCTTCTGCCGCCGATGGTGCGATTCGATGCGGTCGCGGGCGAAAGCCAGCGCGTCGCGCTCTTTCGCCGATATCGCCTTCTCCGCCGCGGCGATCTCCTCGGCGGATATTCTGAGCCGCTCCGGCTTCAGCGTCAGGCGGTCGAACTTCTCCGTATAGGCGAGGAGCGCCGTGTCGCCGCGCCGGCGCACGTCTTCGACGATGGCGCGGGCGCTCGCCTCGACATCCTCGGCGACCTCGCGCTTCGCCGCGAGCAGAGCGGAGAAGCGCGCTTCGAACTGCGGATCGCCGGTGTCGAGGCGGATCGCCATCGGCGTCGCCTAGGCCGCCGGGTGGCGGGGCGCGAGCGGCGTGGACCAGGCCGGGCCGAGGTCGGTCAGCTCCACCTCCAGCACCTCCACCGACAGCCGGATCGTCGCGCCGCCGGCGAAGTAGAGCACTGCATCTCCGGAGGGCGAATCCGTCGGCGCGAAGGTGACCGAGAGCAGGTCGAGGACAGTGTTCGCATCGCGGTCGATGCCGAGCGACTGCACCTTTTCCACCCGCGCGAAATGCAGCACGGAGCGCCGCCGCTGATAGTCGCGCCTGCGCCGCGCGCCGCCGGTCGTGGCGTCCCAGACGAAGCGGTTCATGGCGAGCACGAAGTGCTTCTCGCGCGGCAGCCAGTTGATGTCGCTGACGCGTACGATGGCGTCCTGCACGTGGGCGGAGAGGATGGCGAGGTCCTCCGTGTCCAGCGCCATCAGGCGCAGGAGGTCATCGTCCGGCAATGCGGGCCCGGCGTCGGTCATGATCCCCGTTTGGTAGGGCGTCCCCCGCCGCAGGGCAAGACGCTGCCCCCGCAGAGGTTGAGAGGGCGAGGCGGGCGAAAGCTCAGGCCCGGAGGCGTTCGATCTCGGCGCCGCAGGCGGAAAGCTTGTTCTCCAGTTTCTCGAAACCGCGGTCGAGATGATAGACGCGGTTGACCAGAGTCTCTCCCTCCGCCGCGAGCCCCGCGATCACCAGCGAGACCGAGGCCCGGAGATCGGTCGCCATGACCGGTGCGCCGGTCAGCCTCTCGACGCCGGTGACGGTCGCCTTCTGCCCGTCGAGGTGGATGTCGGCGCCGAGCCGCGCCAGTTCCTGCACATGCATGAAGCGGTTTTCGAAGATCGTCTCGCGGATCGTCGACTTGCCTTCGGCGCGCGTCATCAGCGCCATGAACTGCGCCTGCAGGTCGGTCGGGAAGCCCGGGAAGGGCGCGGTGCTGATGTCGACCGGCCGCAGTCCGGCGCCGTTCCGCGCGATGCGGATGCCGGCATTCGTCTCGCTCACCTCGACACCGGCGGAAGCGAGCGCATCGAGCGCGCTTTGCAGCAGGCCGGGCTCCGCCCCCTGCAGCAGCACATCGCCGCCGGCCGCGGCCACCGCCATGGCATAGGTGCCGGTCTCGATGCGGTCGGGCAGCACGCGGTGCGTCGCGCCCCAGAGCCGCTCCACCCCGACGATGCGGATCGTGCCGGTGCCGGCACCCTCGATCCGCGCGCCCATCTTGATCAGGCATTCGGCGAGATTGCGGACCTCGGGCTCGCGCGCCGCGTTCTCGATGACAGTCTCGCCCTTCGCAAGCGTCGCCGCCATCATGATTGTGTGGGTCGCGCCGACCGAGACGTGCGGGAACTGGACACGTCCGCCGACGAGCCCGCCGGGCGCCTTCGCGACGACATAGCCGGCCTCGATGTCGAGCTTCGCGCCGAGCTTCTCCAGCCCCATCAGGAAGAAGTCCACCGGCCGGGTGCCGATGGCGCAGCCTCCCGGCAGCGACACCTTCGCCTCGTGCATGCGGGCGAGCAGCGGGCCGATCACCCAGAAGCTCGCGCGCATGCGCGAAACAAGCTCGTAGGGCGCTGTCGTGTCGACGATCGAAGCCGCCGAGATGGTCAGCGTCTCGCCGGCATTGGCGTTGTCGCTGACGCGCTTGCCGCTCACCATGTAGTCGACGCCGTGATTGGCGAGGATGCGCTTCAAAAGCGCCACATCGGCAAGATCGGGGACGTTTTCCAGGATCAGCCGCTGATCGGTGAGGAGGCTTGCGATCATCAGCGGGAGAGCGGCGTTCTTTGCGCCTGAAATCGGAATGGAGCCGACAAGACGCCGGCCTCCGGCAATACGAATGCGATCCATCAGCCGGAATCCCCCGTTGTCTCGTGCCCCGGCGGCGCGGTGCCGGGCCCGCCGGAACGCTCGCGCTGCTGCGTCTTGCGGCGCTTCAGGTTGATCCGCAGCGCATCCGCCAGCCGCCGCTGACGTTCGCCCTGCACATCGCCGCTTTTCCCGGAGCGCTCGCTCATCGTGCGCTCTCTAGCCGAGCGTTGCGGCGCTTCAAAGGCATCCTGTTGCTTTCCCCCGGGGGCCGCGCGAGGCAGCACAAGCGAAAAAATGGAGATTGCTCGCTCACATAGCAAGAAAGCGCTGTCAATTATCGCGGAAAACGGGAATTCTGAATTGGACAACCGACAAGCCCCGGGGGGCAAGCTTGCCGATTTCCGCCAGTGTCCGCGTTGCGCCGGTCGAGCCCGCGGCGCAAGTCCTGCCCGATGCTCTTCCAGCAGGGAGCGAGCTGGAGCGCCCGCGCCCTGAGACGGAATTGGAGTTTCTCCGGCGTCTCGGCGTCGCGCAGCCGTTGCTCGCAAGCGCCGCCCGCAAGGCTTCGCGCCACGGCACCCCCCTGCTGAACGAGCTTTTCGCGTCAGGGTTCGACCGGCAACGTTACTGGTCGATGCTGGCGGGCGATCTCGGCCTGGGCTTTGCGGACGATCTGACGGGCGCGACGCTCCTGGCGGACCCCGCGCTGCTCGCGACCGATGCGGTGCGCCTCGCGACTGCGGTCCTCGTCCGCATCGGCCCGCAGACGGTTCTGGTCGCCGCCCCCCGGCACGAGGAGATAGCGCTTCTGCGGAATCGCCTGCGCGCGACGCCGGCGCTGGCCGACCGCGTCAGGATCGCCGCGCCGGAGACGATCCGCGCCTTCATCGTCGCCCGCCGGCATGGCGCGCTCACCCACTATGCGCTGAACCGGCTGGCCGGCGTCCTGCCACGCCTCTCCGCCGGCCGCCAGTCCGCGAAGGGCGTCAGCGGGCCCTCGGCGCTCGTCGCCGCCGCCCTGGCGGTAACGCTGCTCACGCCGGTCGCGGCGCTGACGACGCTCGGTCTTTTCTGCACGCTGTTCTTCGTGAACTGCAGCGTCTGGAAACTGGCGGCGGCGTTCGGGCGGCTGCGCAAGTTCCGCCTGGAGCCGATCTTCGACGACCATCTTCCGACCTATGCCGTGCTCGTCCCGCTTTATCGCGAGGCGGCGATCGTCGAGGATCTCATCGCCCAGCTCTCGCGGCTCGACTATCCAAGCACCAAGCTGCAGATCGCGCTCATCGTCGAGGCTGACGATATCGAGACCAGCACCGCCGTCCGGCGCCACGCCGTCGCGCCGCACTTCGAAGTCATCGCCGTCCCACCGGGCGGGCCGCGCACCAAGCCGAAGGCGCTCACCTATGCGCTGTCCATGGTGCGCGCCGACATCATCGTCGTGTTCGACGCGGAGGACCGGCCGGAGCCCGACCAGCTGCGCAAGGCCGCGGCGGCCTTCCGCGAGCGTCCGCATCTCGGCTGCGTGCAGGCGCGGCTGGCGCCCGACAATGACGATAGCTGGCTGGCGCGCATGTTTACGGTCGAATACGCCGCGAACTTCGAAGTGATGCTGCCGGCGCTCGCCGAGTGGGGCGTGCCGCTGCCGCTCGGGGGAACCTCGAACCATTTCCCCCGCGCCGTGCTGGAAAAAGTCGCGGCGTGGGACCCGTTCAACGTCACCGAGGACGCCGACCTCGGCATCCGGCTGGCGCGCTTCGGCTACCAGACCGCGACGCTTGTCTCGCGCACCTACGAGGAGGCGCCGGTGACGTTCCGCCAGTGGCTGCCGCAGCGCCGGCGCTGGATCAAGGGCTGGATGCAGACGGTGGCGCTGTTCCTCGGGCGCGGCATTTCCCCCGGGCTGAAGCTGCCGCTGCGTCAGCAGCTCGCGGTGCACGGCGTGCTGACCGCCGGCGTGCTCGGCCTGCTGCTCTATCCCGCTTCGCTCTGGATCATCGCAGTCGCCCTCGATGACGCGCTGGAGGGAAGCTGGCCCACGGGCGCGCTGCCGTGGGCGCTGCTCTCGCTGAACGTCGGCAATCTCCTTGCTGTGCTGCTGGCGGCCATAGTTTCGTCGCTCCGCGGGCTCGCGAGCGCCCGCGCGCTGCGGCTCGCCTGGCACATCCCGCTCCTGCCGCTCTACTGGGCGCTGATGTCGCTCGCCGCTTGGCAGGCGCTGTTCCAGTTCTTCCGCACGCCCTCCGCATGGGAGAAGACGACCCACGGCGTTGCCCGCGGCAGGCGCACGCCGCGCGCGGCCGGCGGGCCGCTCTAGAGGTCTGCTTTCCGCGGCCGTCCGCGCATGCGGTCCAGCCGCGCGCGGACGATGGCCACGAAGTCGAGGATGCTTCGGAGCACAGGCCACGTGGCAGGCCCCGGCGCGGTTTCCGCCGCCACCGCCAGCCCCGCGGCAATCACCGCGCCGTTCTCGTCGGTTTCGCGCACGATAAGTTCCAGGAACTCGACCGGCACGCGGTCTCCGACTTCCGCCTGGCCACCGAGCCGGTCGAGCAGGTAGACGCCGATCGGCGTTTCCGGATCGCCGGTCGGCGTCACGCCGTAGGCCTGCGCCAGTTCGCCGAGCTTGTGGCTCGTGTCGATGTAGAATTCGCCGAAGAAATCCTTGTCGTCCTCCTCGACCCGCGCCGGACTGGCGAAGAGGCGGTCGAGCAGCCGGATGTTGCGCGGCGCGGTGAAGAGATAGACGCGGTCGTCGGCCTCGATGTGGCCGGCGATCTGCGGCCGCATGGAGCGGCCATTTCGCACGACGAGCGAAGGGCGCGCCCAGCGCGGGATGCGCTCGCCGCGCGCCACCGGGCTGTCGGTGACCACGTGGTAGACGACGAGCTCGTGGTGCGCGGTGCCCGGAAGCTCCAGCTCTACCTTGTCGACCGGGCCGATCGTCGGAGGGATGATGAGGCCGAGCTTCCGCGCCATCGGGCGGATGGTCCAGCCCTGCACCACGAGCGACACCAGCACCACGATGAAGGCGACGTTGAAGATGTCCTGGCCGGCCGGCAGGTTCGACATCAGCGGCAGGATGCCGAGCAGCAGCGACACGGCGCCGCGCAGCCCGACCCAGGCGACGAAGGTCGTCTCGTCGCGATGGAAGCGGAAGGGCCAGAGGCAGAGCCAGGTCGCCAACGGCCGCGCGACGAAGATCAGGAAGAGGCCGATGCCGATCCCGGGGATCAGGATTCGCGGGAACTCCGACGGCGTCGCGAGCAGCCCAAACACGACGAACATGCCGATCTGCGCGAGCCAGGTCATCCCGTCCTGGAATTTCCGGAGCGCCAGCGCCTGCCGCAGGCGCCGGTTCCCGGCATAGAGGCCGGCGATATAGACGGCGAGGAAGCCGCTGCAGTGAAGCACGCCGGCGATGCCGAAAAGCACCAGCGAGGCGGCGAGCACGACGACCGGATAGAGCCCGGATTCCAGGTCGAGCCGGTTCACGAGGCGCACGATGGCGAATCCGCCGGCGACGCCGAGGATGAACCCGAGCCCCATCTCGCGCAGGAAGGAGAGGATGAAGGTGAGCGTCAGCCCGGAAGAGGGCGCGCCCACCGCGATCAGCTCCACCAGCGTCACCACGAGGAAGATCGCCATCGGATCGTTGACCCCCGACTCGACCTCCAGCACCGCGAGCACACGGTCGCGGAGATGGATGCCGCCGACGCGGAGCAGGAAGAACACCGCCGCCGCATCGGTCGAGCTCAGGATTGCGCCGAGCAGGAACGACTGCAGCCAGGGAAGGCCGAGCGCGAGACGCGCCGCGAGCCCGACGATTGCCATCGTCAGAACTACGCCGACGGTCGCCAGCACCGTCGCCGGAAACGCCGCCTGCCGGAAGGTCGATAGCTTCGTGCCGAAGCCGGAATCGAAGAGGATGATGGCGAGCGCCACGCTGCCGAGGAAATACGCCACGCTGGAATTGTCGAACTGGATCCCAAGCCCGTCCTCGCCGGCGACGAGGCCGATGACGAGGAAGATCAGCAGGATGGGGGCGCCGAAGCGGAAGGCGAACCAGCTCGTGAAGACCGCGGCCATGACGAGCCCGGCGCCGATCAGGATCGCCAGGTACATCGTCTCGAGCATCGCGCGCCTCAGCCTCGGGTGACACTCCTGATAAGGGGTAAAGCGAGAACCGGTCTAGCGGCTTTCGCAGGCGGCAGGCCTGTGAGTGGCGTCAGATGGTGACCTGCGCCCCGATCTCGACCACGCGCTCGGCGGGGATGTGGAAATAGTCGGTAGCCGAATCGGCCGAGCCGGCGAGCGCGATGAACACCTTGTCCTGCCACACCGGCATGCCCGAATGCTTCGAGGCTTTGAGGCTCCGCCGCGACATGAAGAACGAGGTCGACATGATGTCGAACGCCAGCCCCTGCTTGCGGCAGGCGGCGATGCCTTTCAGGATGTTCGGCGTCTCCATGTAGCCGAAGCTCATGGTGATGAGCTGGAACGATGGCGACAGCTCGCTGATCGTGGCGCGCTGGTTGGCAGGCACGCGCGGCATCTGCTCGGTGCGGATCGTCATTATGATGTTCCGCTCGTGGATGATCTTGTTGTGCTTCAGATTGTGCAGAAGAGCTGTCGGCGCGCCGTCCGGATTGCCGGTCAGGAAGATCGCGGTGCCGGGCACGCGGTGCGGCGGCTTCGTGTCGAGGCGCGTGACAAGGTCGCGCAGCGACACCTCGATGCGGCGGGTCTTCTCGGCAAGGATCGCAGTGCCGCGTCGCCAGGTGAGCATCACCATCACCAGCGCCGCGCCGAAGAGGATGGGCATCCAGCCGCCGTTCAGGATTTTTAGGCTGTTCGCGGCGAGGAAGGTGAGCGCGATCAGCACGAAGGGTCCGAGCGTGGCGAGCGCCGTGGCCATGCGCCAGTGCCAGCAGCAGCGCAGCACGATGATGCCGAGCAGCGCGTCGACCACCATCGTCGCGGTGACTGCGATGCCGTAGGCGGCGGCGAGGTGCGCCGAGGAGCCGAAGAGCAGCGTCAGCACGACCACCGCGGTGAACAGCAGCCAGTTGATGCGCGGCATGTAGATCTGGCCGGTCGTCGTCTCCGAGGTGAACAGGATGCGCATGCGCGGCAGCAGGCCGAGCTGGATCGCCTGCCGCGTCAGCGAATAGGCGCCGCTGATGACCGCCTGGCTCGCGATGACCGTGGCGCAGGTTGCAATGATGACGACGGGGATCAGCGCCCAGTCCGGAAAGAGCAGGAAGAAGGGATTTTCGCGCGCCGCCGGGTCGCCCAGCACCAGCGCGCCCTGGCCGAGATAGTTGAGCGCCAGCGCCGGGAAGACCGCGCCATACCAGGCGGCCTGGATCGGCCGCCGGCCGAAATGTCCGAGATCGGCGTAAAGCGCCTCGGCTCCCGTCACGCACAGGAATACCGCGCCGAGCGTCAGGAAGGCGATGAAGTGGTGCGTGAAGAGAAAGCGCACGGCGTAATAGGGGTTGATCGCCATCAGCACCGACGGCTCCTGCAGCAACGCCACGAAGCCGGAGACTGCGAGGATCGCGAACCAGAGCGCCGTAACCGGGCCGAAGAAGATCGAGACGCGTCCGGTTCCCGTGCGCTGCACGGCGAAAAGGGCGATCAGGATGAGGAGCGTCACCGGCAGCACGACCCGCTGCAACTGCGGCGTCGCGATTGCGAGACCTTCGACCGCCGAGAGCACCGAGATCGCCGGCGTGATCGTCGCGTCGCCGTAGAAGAGCGCCGCCCCCACGATCCCGAGCAGCACGATCCAGCGCGACGGCTTTGGCAGGCCGCGCTGCGCCAGCGCCATCAGCGACAGGGTGCCGCCCTCGCCGTGGTTGTCGGCACGGAGCAGGATCAGCACATACTTGACCGAGACGATCAGCGTCAGCGTCCAGAGGATCAGCGACAGTACGCCGAGCACGGCGCCTCGGTCGGGCACGCCCTGGTGGCCGGTGGCCGCCGCGATCGCCTCGCGGAAGGCGTAGAGAGGGCTCGTGCCGATGTCGCCGAAGACGACGCCGAGCGAGCCGAGCGCGAGCTTCAGGATGCTCGGAGGGGTCGCCTCGGCCGCACCGCCGTGCCCGTTCTCGAGCGCTGAAGTATTGGCCATCAGGAAGCTGAGAGACGCATGGGTGGCGCGGTGTAGCAGAGCCGGTGCTGCGATGCACGTCCGGCGAACTCTTCAACCAGCCCGGGGTTCCGCGCGCCGCCGCCGGGTGCCCCTGGCATTCCACCCGCCCTCAGCGGTCCGACCCTTTCCGCGCGCCGGTGTTCATACTATGTTCCATCCATCGCGGGGCTTGGTGAAGGGCGATTGGAATGACCCGCAGGGCCGGAAGCGCCGATCTGCCGCTGCATGGCGGGCATGTGCCGAAATGGCTGGGCGAGCGCATGACGCGGCTCGGCGCGGTGATCAGCGAGGCGATCGTCCAGCATTACGGCCGCGACGAGCTGCTGCGCCGCCTCGCGCATCCCTTCTGGTTCCAGTCGTTCGGCTGCGTGATGGGGATGGACTGGCACTCCTCCGGCATCACGACGAGCGTCATCGGCGCGTTGAAGCGCGGGCTGAAGCCGCTGGAGAAGGAGCTCGGCATCCATGTCTGCGGCGGGCGCGGCAGCCATTCGCGCAAGACGCCGCAGGAACTCGTCGCGATCGGCGAGCGGGTCGGCTTCGACGGCGCGGCGCTTGCGAAGGCGAGCCGGCTGGTGGCGAAGGTCGACAGCGCCGCGGTGCAGGATGGCTTCGACCTCTATCTGCACGGCTTCATCGTCACCGATGAGGGAAAATGGGTGGTCGTGCAGCAGGGCATGAAGGGCGAGGCGAAGCTCGCGCGCCGCTATCACTGGCTCTCCGAGGGGCTGACGAGCTTCGTCGACGAACCGCATGCGGCGATCGAGGGACGCGGGGAGGGGAAGATCGTCAACCTCGCCGACCGCCGCGCCGATGCCTCGCGCCGCGCGCAGGTGGAGATCCTCGGCACCCTCGGGCCTGAGAGGATCGGCCGGGAGCTTTCGGCGCTCGACTTGTCCGAACCGCAGCGCCCGCCGCCACCGCCGCAATCGGCGCAGATGGATCTGCCGCATCTGATCATGCCGGCGCACCATGACGTGCGCGGCAGCGACGTGGTGGCGCGCCGGCTGCACGGCAGCCTCGCCGCCGCCGCCGACCGCGGCCCCGCCGACTTCGCCGAGCTGCTGCTGGTTCCCGGCGTCGGCGCGCGCACCGTCCGCGCGCTCGCGATGGTCGCCGAAGTGGTGCATGGCGCGCCCTGCCGCTTCAGCGATCCGGCGCGCTTCTCCCTCGCGCATGGCGGCAAGGACGGGCATCCATTCCCCGTGCCGCTGAAGGCTTTCGACGAGACGATCCGCGTGGTGAAATCCGCCGTCCTTCGTGGAAGGCTCGGCCGCGACGAGGAGCTCGGCGCGCTGCAGCGGCTCGACGATCAGGCAAGACAGCTCGAGCGCCACGCCTCGGGCCCCTCCGTCGAGGCGCTGATCGCGGAAGAACGCCGCAACGCCCACCTCTACGGCGGCCGCACCGTCTTCGGCTGGGCAAAGCCACCGGAGGTATCCGGCGCCAAGGAGGGATGAGTGGAGCGGGCGATCGGGATTGAACCGACGACATTCAGCTTGGGAAGCTGACGTTCTACCACTGAACTACGCCCGCGCTCGGCCGCGAAAATCGTCCTCGCGGCCCCCGCTGTCAAGCAGTGTTGCGCCGCTCCCTTGGGGCTAAAGGAAATCGCTCCTCGGCGGCGAGAAGGTGTCGACGATCACGCCGGCCTCGATCGCCGTCGCTCCATGCAGGAGATTCGGTGCGACGAGGTATGAGTCGCCGGGGCCTAGTCGCTGCGTCCGGCCCGCGATGGTGACGTCGAACGTTCCGCTCTCGATGACGCTCACCTGCCGGTTCGGATGACGGTGCTCGGCGCCCGCGGCGCCCGCCTCGAACGCGAAGCGCACCAGCATGACCGCATCGTCATGGCAGAGCACCTTTCGGCGGATGCCCGGCGCGGAATCCGTCCACGCGATGCCGGCGTCGGCGGCGAATGCTTCGCCCTTGCGGCTGGTCATGGGTCCGCCCGGCCCGTCTTCACGATGCGGTAGACGGTGATGTAGCCGAGGAAGACGCGGACCACTTCCACCCGCCCGAGATTTGCCCCGCGGAGCAGCGCCTCCAGCTCGCCGGAGAGCTGGCCGCGCACATATTCGTGAAAATCGAAGCGCATCGGGAACGAGGCGATCCAGCCGAAGAAGCTCGACGGCCGTGAATAGTCCGAGACCACGAGCCGCCCGCCGGGCTTCAGCACCCGCCACATCTCGTAGAGCACGTCGCGCTTCAGGTCGGAGGGGAGGTGGTGGAAGAAGTAGGAGCTGGTCAGCGCGTCGAGCGCGCCGTCGGCGAAAGGCAGCGCCTCCGCCGTGCCCACCTCGAAGCGCGCGGTCGAGCCCGCCTCGCGCGCGCGCTGCAATGCGATGTCGATCATGCCCGGCGTGGCGTCGATGCCGACCACTTCGCCGAGCGGCGCGCGGCCGTCCGGCCGCAGCGTCGCGGCCTGCATGGCAAGCGCGCCGGTCCCGCACCCGACATCGACCATCCGGTCGCCGGAGCGAAGCTCGGCGGCGGCGAGCGTGGCGTGGAGGATGCCTTCGAGGTTGCCGCCGCTCAGCATGTTTTCCAGCGTGTCCACGGCGCGCACCCGCCCGTCGACCCGGAGGCCGCGCGTCGCCGGTCCGCGCGCGTAGCCTCCGTGCGGGGCGGCAGCGGGCGCAACCGCGAGGGCCTCGGAGCGCGGCGAGAGCAGCCGGATCGCGCCATAGAGAAGCGTCGCGATGACGAGCAGCAGCACCCAGTGCGCGTCCTCCCTGAGCCACTGGCGGACCGGCTGGTGCTCGCCCAGGATGTCGCAGGCGAGCTCGAGGCCGACAAATCCCGCGACCAGGAAATAGAAGTCGTTCCGCTCGCGCTGCAGCACGCGGCTCAGCGAGAAGCTTCCGCCCGGCCGCCGCCAGAGCATCGGATTCGGCACGAACATCGGGATGCGCGCCGCCCATTGCCGATAGGCGTCGCCGAACCGCTGTGCGAGCGCCGTCTCCGTCTGCTGCACGAGGCGGCCGTACCAGATGAAGAAGAGCGCGCTCATCACCAGCACGAACCAGATCGCGCCGGGCAGGAGCGACACGCCGAGGAGCGAGATGTAGGTCCCGAGGAAGAGCGGATAGCGGACGATCGAGTAGATGCCGCGCGACGGAAGTTCGCTGTCCGCGGCGCGGCCGTGCGCGCCCGGCGAGAAGCCCACGGCGAGCGCCCGGATCGCCAGCCCGCCGAGCACGATCAGCAGGCACAGTATCTCCCAGCCGTTGTTCAGCGAGCGTCCGAGGTGAACGCCGGTCGTGTCGGCCTGCAGGGCGGCAAGGATCGCGAGCGGCACAAGCAGGAGCGGCACGAACCAGCGGAAGCGGAACAGCCAGGTGTCGGGTCCAAGCTCATTCGTCATTCGCTGGCTCCGTGCGCCGCAGGTCACCGCCTGCGAGATGCGTCTGGGTGGGTGGTCTCAAGAAGATCAGGCGATCGAAGGCGCCTCGAAGCGCTTCAGTCCCGAGCGCCCGGGAGGCTGGGCAGCGCGCAAGACTCCGGGGAACCTCCTGCGAGCTCATATGCATGTCGCAAGCCAATATTTCGTGACTGTGGCCTGTGTACGGCATCGCGGGGACGAATCTGCCGTAGCATGAAAGGCTGGTGCAAGCCTTGTTGCCGCGGCAATTTCGCCGCCGGGGAGCGGCAATGGACCGAAGACGCCTGCCCAGATTCCGATCCGCGGCGTCTTGCGGACTCCGCTCCTGAGCGGTTCGCGCGCACCGGCGCCCTTCGCTGGCCGGCAGGATTCCGCCGGCGTTGTGGCCGTGGCGATGCCGGCGGCGCGCTATGCCGAATACGCGGCCTTCCTTCTGCCGCCGCTCTTCATCGGGCTCAGCCTTGCGCAATTCGCCGCGACGGGGAGCTTCGACCTCCCGCGTCTGGTCGGCGACCGCCGCGAGGCGATTCTCGACCTCTGGTCGCTGCAGCATTTCTGCGCCGGCATCCTGCTTGGCGCGCTGCTCGTCCGCACCTCGCTCGCAACTCTGTCGTGGCGCTCGTTCCTGTCGGTGATCCTGCTCCTGGCGCTCGTCTGGGAAGCGGCCGAGCTCGCGATGGAAGCGGGATGGTTCGGAGCGGCGATCTCCACCTGGAAGGACGGCTTCGAGCACTGGAGTAACCGGCTCGTCGGCGACCCGCTGATGGTGTCGACCGGCGGGCTGGTCGGACGGCGCTACGCGCACGCCTGGAAGATCGTGCTGCTGCCGGCAACGCTCTGGCTGCTGGTCAACGTCGCCTCGCCGAGCAGCATGTCGATCCAGCGCCTGCTGTTCTGACGCTCGCTCAGTCGGCGGTCGGCGCGCGAAAGTGCTTCGAGAGCTTCAGCCCCTGCGCCTGGTAGTTGGAGCCGAGCGCGCTGCCGTGAAGGCTCTCCGGCGCTGCCGCCATCTTCTCGTAGACGAGGCGGCCGATCGTCTGCCCGTGCTCCAGGATGAACGGCACTTCGTGGCTGCGGACTTCCAGCACGGCGCGGCTGCCGTGCCCGCCCGCCGGGCCGTGGCCGAAGCCCGGATCGAAGAAACCCGCATAGTGCACGCGGAACTCGCCGACCTGCGGATCGAACGGCTACTTCTTATTTGCGATCGGTATCGCCGAAGCCTGGGTTCGGCACTCGCTCTCTCACCACATTTTCCGGCTTCATACGGTCAGCTTTCTTTTCGGTGATGAATTGCCCGTTCCCTGCATTCCGATGCTGTATGTGACTTTTCGGGCCGCTTGTTGGACGTCCAGCCATATCCACCTCCTGCGAGTCTGTTCCTCATATGTTCGATGCAATTCCTAGAGAAGTCAACCGTGGCGTCCTCGTCGTCCGGCGGCCACCAAGATTCTTATTTGACGAGCAGGCCGGCGAGTGCGCGGGAATGGGGGAACGTCGGGCCGAAGAGGCTTCGGCTATGTCCCGGTTGAGAAATGCTTTGAAAGTTTAAGCCCTTGGCCTTGGTAATTTGAAACTCCGCCTTGGCCGTACAGAACATCAGGTTTCTCGGCCAACTTCTCATACTCCAGGCGACCCACGACCTGACCGTCTTCGAGGACGAATGGTACCTCGTGGCTACGGACTTCCAAAACTGCCTTGCTACCAGGATGCCCGTGTTCCGTGTATCCAAATCCTGGGTCGAAGAAGCCAGCGTAGTGAACGCGAAATTCGCCCATCGTCGGGTCGATAGGAACCATTTCGGCTGCTAGGTCGGGGGGGATGTGAATGCGTTCGCGAGACGCGAGGATATAAAACTGATGTGGATCTAGTATTATTCTTCTTCGGCGGTTGGGCATGATGGGATCCCAGTACTCATTTGGATCGTAGTGCCCCGGCCGGTCTATATCGATTATGTCCGTGAACTTCTGGGCTCGGTAGCCTATGGGGGAGCCATCTCCTTCGCCCGCGAGATCAATTCGCAGCAGCAAGCCGTTGCGGATCTCTGCTTCGCCGTCGGCCAATTTATCGGTGTCGTGTCTTTTTCTGAGGTCTTTGTCAGATACCTTTCGCACCGGCATGTCGAACTGCTGAGAGTTGAGCTTCCGGAACCGTATTTGATTAAGACGCGATCCTTGCTTCACACGAATGCTGAAGCTGCGTGGCGAGATTTCTGCATAGAGCGGACCCTCATAGCCCTGCTGGACGTTATCAAATACATCGTTATTGTTGCAGATTAGCCGAGTGAAGACGTCCAATCGGCCCGTGGAGCTTTTGGGATTTGCGAGGCCTACGATGCTGTCGGGTAGATTGAGTTCCTCCATGAGAGGAACGACGTATACGCATCCCTTTTCCAAAACTCCGCCCCCACTGATGTCGAGCTCATCGTATTTCAGCTCTGCAAGCTGCTGAGCGACGGTACTGTCCTTACCGGGAAGGAAGCTAGCGCGCACGCGGAAGGCATTTGGCCCTAGTCGAAGATCAAGACTTGCAGGCTGAATCTGACCTGAGTCTAGATCTGCGATGCCCGTTACCCTGATCATATGCCGAGCGATCATTGTTTTGATCTTCTGGCGCGGCAGGAGCCCGACTTTTGATCCGAGCTCATTCGCTGCCTTTCCAACTCGAACCGTTGGAATTTCTGGCGGCACCCTGAACAAGCTCCTCTGTCTGATCGTCATCAGTACTTCCAAAAAGGCGAAGAACAAAACTCGCAAGATCCCTATCGGACGCCGCCATTGACGCCAAGGGCCCGCGGCGCTAACGAAAAGATGTTCGTGGTGAATTTGAGCCGGCCGGCTTGCAGCCACGTTAAACAAGTTTGCTAAAAGGCCGGAGGTGGAAACCCCCGGTCTTTTGCTTTCTAGCCGAAAGCAGGCCGGGTTTTTTGTTGGAGGTTTCCATGGCGTCCAAAGGCTCAGGCCCCGAATCCCGTAAGAAGCGTTTCCGCCCCGCCACCGAACTCGTGCACGGCGGCGCGATGCGCTCGCAGTTCGCCGAGACCTCCGAGGCGCTCTTTCTCACGCAGGGCTTCGTCTATCCCGATGCGGAAGCGGCGGAAGCCCGCTTCAAGGGCGAGGACCCGGGCTTCGTCTATTCGCGCTACGCCAACCCGACCGTCGCGATGTTCGAGGAGCGCATGAATCTCCTCGAGGGCGCGGAAGCGAGCCGCGCGGTGGCGAGCGGTATGGCCGCCGTCACGGCCTCGCTGCTCTGCGACCTGAAGGCGGGCGACCATGTGCTCGCCTCGCGGGCGCTCTTCGGCTCCTGCGACTACGTGATCGCGAATTTCCTGCCGCGCTTCGGCGTCTCCTCGACGCTGATCGACGGCCGCGACCTGAACGAATGGCGGAAGGCTGTGCGGCCGGAGACGAAGGCGTTCTTCCTCGAGAGCCCCTCGAACCCGACGCTGGAGCTGATCGACATCGCCGGCGTCGCGGAGATTGCGCGAAAGGCTGGCGCGCGGCTCATCGTCGACAACGTCTTCTCCACGCCGCTCTTCCAGCGTCCGCTGGAGCTCGGCGCGCACACCGTCGTCTATTCCGCCACCAAGCACATCGACGGGCAGGGCCGCTGCCTCGGCGGCGTGGTGCTCTCCGACGAGGAATGGGTGGAGGAAAAACTCTTCCCCTACCTGAAGCACACCGGCCCCTCGCTCAGCCCCTTCAACGCCTGGGTCTTGCTGAAGGCGCTGGAGACGCTCGAGGTGCGCGTGACGCGCCAGGCGGAATCGGCGGCGAAGGTCGCGGCGGTGCTCGGCGCCCATCCGGCGGTTGAACGGCTCTACTATGTCGGCGACCCCGGCCATCCGCAGTACGAACTTGGCCGCCGCCAGATGAGCGGCGCCGGCAACATGATCGCCTTCGAGGTGAAGGGCGGCAAGCGCGGCGCCTTCGACGTGCTGCGCGCGCTGCAGGTCATAAAGATCTCCAACAACCTCGGCGACGCGAAGAGCCTCGTCACGCATCCCGCCACGACGACGCATCAGCGGCTGAAGGACGAGGAGCGGCAAAGGCTCGGCATCTCCGACAGCCTGATCCGCCTCTCCGTCGGCCTCGAGGATCCGCTCGACCTCGGCGAGGACCTGACCCAGGCCCTCGACCGCGCCAGCGCCCCGACGCTCCGCGCTGTGTCGGGCTGAATCCTGGCAGCAACTTTGAGCTTGTCATCCCGGTTTGGCCGAAGGCCAAGACCGGGACCCATACCCGCCGGTGGTGCAGAAGGGTTCGAGGTTTGGGCCACGCCGGTCGTGCTCGGAGCGTATGGGTCCCGGACAGGCGCGTTCCGCGCCTTCCGGGATGACAAAGGTTTGAAAGTACGTGCGCCACCTGAAAGCGCCACCGCCAGAAGAATCACCCAACTTCAATTCTGTCATCCCGGTTTGGCCGAAGGCCAAGACCGGGACCCATGCCCGCCGGCGGTGCAGAAGGGTTCGAGGCTTGGGCCACGCCGGTCCTGCTCGATCCGAGGGTATGGGTCCCGGACAGGCGCGTTCCGCGCCTTCCGGGATGACAAAGGTTTGGTGCTCCAGTGCGATCTACTGGAACACCCGCATCGCCAGAAAAATCCTCGCCACCGCCGTGACCCCCGTCATCGCCGCGAACACATACGCGATCGCCGCGAAATATCCCGGCAGCAGGCAGAACAGCACGAACACCGCGATCGTCTCCGTGGCCTCGGCAAGGCCGCTGGTGAAGAACAGCGATTTCTCGCCGCGCGCCGCTGAGGAAAGTCCGCGCTTCTCCGCCATGATGGCGTAGGCGAGAAAGCTCGCGCCGTTGACGTAGAACGCGAAGAGCAGCGTCGCGCCGGCTACCGCGTTCCGGGCCGGTTCGGCGATCACGAAGGCAAGGGGAATGAGCCCGTAGAAGGCGAAGTCGAGCACGATGTCGAGGAATCCGCCGCGGTCGGTCTTCCGGCTCGCGCGCGCCACCGCTCCGTCGAGCCCGTCGCAGAGGCGGCTCGCGAGGATCAGCGCCAGTCCGGGCAAATAGAGCCGCGTCGCGATGGCGACCGCCGCTCCGAGCCCCAGCGCGAAGCCGGCGAGCGTCACCTGGTCGGCCGTCACGCCGCGCCGCGCGAGGCCCCTCCCGAGCCGGTCGAGCCCCGGCCCGATCACCTTCCGCGCGGCGCCGTCGAGCATGAACCGTCCAGCACTCCCCAAAGCCCTTTCCGTTTAGGGGAGATCGGAGGACAATGCGACGCTCCCTCGCGATTCCCGGATCCGACCTTGCGGCTCGTTCATCTCCTCGCCTTCGCGTTCATGGCGCTTCCCTCGCTGGCCGCGGCGGCCGACAGCGCGCCGGTCGCTGACAGTCCCACCGCGGGGAGCGAGGCTGTCGTCGTTCCGAATTTCTGGGATCCGCGCTCCCGCATCGAACGGCCCACGGCCGCGGCGCTCGGCGCGATCCGCTTTCTCACCACCGACGATTTTCCGCCCTTCGCCTTCAAGGACCGGCGCGGCATCCTGGTCGGCTTCGACATCGACCTGGCGGAGGCGATCTGTGCGGTTCTGAAAGTGCAGTGCGCGGTGCAGGTCCGGCCTTTCGCGACGCTGGTCGACGGGCTGAAGGACGGCACCGGCAACGCCATCATCGCCGGGTTCGACCTGGAGAAGGCCTCGGCCGTGGGGCTGATCGCGAGCCAGGCCTATCTGAAGATCCCCGGCCGCTTCGTCGTGCGCAAGGACAAGCTGTTCGATCCCGCAGCGCCGAAACCCGAAGGCCAGGTCGGCGTCGTCTGCGGCTCGGCGCATGCGGCCTATCTCGCGCGCTTCTTCCCCGCCCTGCACGTCGCCTGCTTCACCCGCCCCGCCGACCAGATCGCCGAGCTGAAGGCCGGCGGCATCGCCGCCGCGTTCGGCGACGCGCTGGGGCTCTCGTTCTGGCTGAACGGTCCGCAATCGGAGGAATGCTGCCGCTTCGAGGGCGGCGCCTACATGGACGACCGCTATTTCGGCTCGGGGCTCGCCATCGTCATGAAGGCGGAGGACCGGCAACTGAAATTCGCCATCGACTATGCGCTGCGCGAAGTCTACCGCGCCGGCACCTACGAGGAACTCTACCTGCGCTACTTTCCGGTGGGGCTGTTCTAGCGGCCTCTCAACCCTCCTTCAGCCGCCGGGCGAACTCCGCCACCGTGCGCGAATAGACGTCCGACTTGTTCCATTCCTTGATGACGGAAAAATTCGCCGAGCCGGGCTGCCAGTCGGCGCCCTTCTTCCAGCCCTTGCCCTTCATGTAGTTCGCCGTCGATGCGAGCACGTCGGCGGTGCTGTGGATCAGGTCGGCGCGGCCGTTGCCGTCGAAGTCCACGGCGAACGCGTAATAGGAGGACGGCAGGAACTGCGTCTGCCCGAGCTCGCCGTGCAGGCCGCCGACCATCTGTGCCGGAGAGAGGTCACCGCGCTGCAAGACGCGGAGCGCGTCGATCAGCTGTCCCTTGAAGAAATCCGAACGGCGGCAATCATAGGCGAGCGTCGCGACGGCACTGAGCACCGGAGTGTTGCTGTGCACCGCGCCGAAATCCGTCTCCAGCCCCCAGATCGCGACGACGATCTCCTTCGGCACGCCGAACTGCTGTTCGATGCGGGCGAAGGTCGCGGCGTTCTTCGCGAGCTGGCTCTTCGCGCGCGCCATGCGCGGCGGGATCATGCGGCCGGAGAACTGCGCGAAGCTTTGCTTGAAGACCCCCTGGTGGCGGTCGAGCCGGATCGTGGCGGTGCTGTATTTGAGGCCGCTCAGCGCCGAATCGACCGTGCGCTGCGATATCCCCGCGCCGGTCGCCTCGGGCCTGAAGTCCTCGACCCATTTGGAGAAGCCGGATGCGTCGTTGCCGCACGTTGCGGCGGCGGCGGAGCCGATGCCGGCCCCGATAGCGGCCGCAAGGACCAGCGCGCACAGTGTCGACGAACGCATGAATCACCTCCAGGAACTGTCGGCGCGGACACTATGTCGGCCAATGCTTGGCGCGCAACCGCTGGATTGGCGCGCTTTTCAGCCGCGCGGCGGCGGTGGCGGAAGCGCAACCGCGGCGTTGATTCCCCCGGAATCGGCCACTAAGGTCCGGCCGCCGCCGGGATTTCCCGGTCGAGCCGTCCCGATCAAAAGATGGCATGAGCGATTTTCCCGCCGAATGGGTCGAAGCCGCGCGCGTTTCCAAGGCCTGGCCTTTCGAGGAGGCGCGCAAGCTCGTTGAACGCGCGAAGCGTCGCGGTTTTGATGCCGAGATGCTGTTCGAGACCGGCTACGGCCCCTCCGGCCTGCCGCATATCGGCACGTTCGGCGAGGTGGCGCGCACGGCCATGGTCCGCCACGCCTTCCGCGTCCTGACCGACGACGCCATCCCGACGCGCCTCGTCTGCTTCTCCGACGACATGGATGGCCTGCGGAAAGTCCCGGACAACGTGCCGAACGCGGAGATGCTCAAGAAGTATCTCGGCAAGCCTTTGACCGAGGTCCCGGACCCCTTCACCGACAAGTATCCCTCCTTCGGCGCCGGCAACAACGCGCGGCTCCGCGCCTTCCTCGATCGCTTCGGCTTCGAATACGAATTCATGAGCGCGACGGAGACCTACAAGTCCGGACGCTTCGACGCGACGCTCCTGAGGATGCTCGCGAACTACGATGCGGTGAAGGAGATCATCCTGCCGACGCTTGGCGACGAGCGCCGCGCCACCTATTCGCCGTTCCTGCCGGTTTCCCCGCGCACCGGAATCGTCCTGCAGGTGCCGACGATCGCACGCGATCCCGCCGCCGGCACGATAACCTACATCGATCCTGACACCGGCGAGGAGGTGACGACCCCGGTCACCGGCGGCCGCGTCAAGTGCCAGTGGAAAGCCGACTGGGCGCTCCGCTGGGTGGCGCTCGGCGTCGATTACGAGATGTCGGGCAAGGACCTGATCGATTCCGTCACGCTTTCATCGAAGGTCTGCAAGGCGATCGGCGGCACGCCGCCCGACGGCTTCAACTATGAGCTCTTCCTCGACGACAACGGCCAGAAGATCTCGAAGTCGAAGGGCAACGGCCTCACCATCGAGCAATGGCTTTCCTATGCCTCGCCCGAGAGCCTGTCGCTCTTCATGTTCCAGAAGCCGCGCGCCGCGAAGCGCCTATACTTCGACGTGATCCCGCGCGCCGCCGACGAGTATTACCAGTTCCTCGAGGGCTACCAGCGGCAGGACCTGTCGAACCGGCTGTCCAACCCGGTGTGGCACATCCATTCCGGCCATCCGCCGGCTGAGACGATTCCGGTGCCGTTCTCGATGCTGCTCAATCTCGCGAGCGCCTCGAACACCGAGGACGCCGACATTCTCTGGGGCTTCATCACCCGGCATCGTCCGGAGGTGACGCGGCAGAGCGAGCCGACGCTCGACCGGCTCGTTCATTACGCGGTGCGCTACTATCATGACTTCGTGAAGCCCACGAAGCGCTTCCGGGCGCCCGACGCGACCGAGCGCGATGCGCTGAAGGCGCTCGACCGGGCGCTTGGCACGCTGCCGCCGAACGCTGACGCCGAGACCATCCAGACGGCGGTCTACGATGTGGGCCGCTCCTTCGGGCGCTACCAGGCGCCTCCCAAGGCGCCGGGCGAACGCCCGGGCGTCGCGCTGACCTGGTTCCATACGCTCTACGAGCTGCTCATCGGCCAGGAGCGCGGCCCGCGCTTCGGCTCGTTCGTGGCGATCTACGGCATCGAGGAAACGCGCGCGCTGATCCGCAAGGCGCTCGCCGGAGAGCTGGCTCAGTCGCCGGTAGACGCGGACACCTGAGCGTCGGGCCGCTGGCTGCCCCACAGGCCGAGCCTGGCTTGCATGGCCGCCTTCTCGGCATCGGCGAAAGCGTCGCCATGCCGCTTCGCCCAGCCCTGCGCGACAAGCCATTGAGAGATATCCTCGCCGCCGACCATGCACGCCGCCGGATCGGGGATCCTGTCGGCGCCTTCCGGAATCGCGCATTCGATGGCGCGGCCGTGGATGAAGCTGCGGAGGGCAGCTCTTGCCACGCGCCCGCAGGGCCAGCGCGCGGCGGCTTCGCCGCAGGCCGTTTCGAACGCCGGCGCGTCGATGCCGGCGAGGTGGATTTCCCTGTCGCGGAGCTTGAGGGTCCCGGCCGCGACCACGATCGGGTTGAACAGCCGCTCCGTCCGCGCCTTTGCCGTCGCGGCGGGGGGATCGACGCGCGCCAGCGTTCCGGTGATGCGTGGGCCGGCGGTCATCGTATCGGGCGTCACGTCGCGGATGGCGCGCGGAGTTGACGCAACCCCGATGTTCGCGGTTTCGGCGCCCGGCCTCAGCTCAAGCCCGACCGGGTCAGGGTCCTCCGGCGGATCTGCAGGCGCGGAAGCAGCGGCGACCGATTCTGCCGCCGGCGATGCGCTTGACGCCGGCGCATCGGTCTCCGCTTTCGGAGGCGTCAGGAGGTAGACCGCGGCAAAGGAAGCGGCGCCGACAAAACCGATCAGGAGCGCACGAATCATTCTGTGCGAATGATGCGCCGCCTGCCGCCAATGTCCAGAACCCGTTGTTGGGTCCCCGGCAGGAGCCGCTACTGGCTGGCCCAGAGGATGCGCGCGATCCAGGCGATGTCGCGCACGGCGACGATGCGGCTTGCATGCTCGGGATTGAACGATGCGAGCTCCAGCTCGCTCGCGCCCTGACGCTTCAGGATCTTCGCCATCACCTCGCCGGCATTGGTCTTGACGACGACGCGATCGCCACGCCGCACCCGTGCCGACGGCGAGACGATGATGATATCGCCGTCGCGGTAGAGCGGCATCATGGAGTCGCCGGCCACTTCGAGCGCGTAGGCGGAATCGTCGCCGACACCCGGAACGGCGATCTCGTCCCAGCCCTGGCCGGCGGGAAAGCCGCCGTCGTCGAAGAAGCCGCCGGCGCCGGCCTGCGCCAGCCCGAGGAGCGGTACCGGCCGAAAATTCGTCCCGAACGCGCCGGCCGCCTTGCCGCGCGGAGGGACGCCGCCCGCCTTTCCGCTGCGCGAACCGATCCTGTCGTTCCGCTGCGCCAGCCCGACAAAGGCATCGAGCGACTCGCCCGTCGCGGCAAGGACCTTGGCGATCGACTCGGTTGAAGGCCAGCGCGGCCGCCTGTCGTTGCCGTGGCGCTTGGAGGGGTTGAAGGCAGTGGCGTCGAGGCCGGCCTTGCGCGCCAGCCCGGAGGGACTGAGGCCATGCCGGGTAGCGAGCGCGTCGATCGCCCCCCACACCGATTCATGATTCCATTCAGCCATGCGCCCCACCTTGACGGCAGGAATATAGTCCTTTTCGCGTCCCGCCGGAACCCGGTAAAAAAGCTACGTCACAGCCTTGTGTCCGCGCTCAGGCAGCGCGTTTCGCCGCCGCTGCAAAGCGGCCGTAGAAGCTCTCGCCCTTCGCCGCCATGTCCTTCAGCAGCGCGTTCGGACGGAAGCGCGCGCCATGCTTCTCCTCCAGCCGCTCCGCAAGCGCGACGAATTCTCCCGCGCCCATGCCGTCGATGTAGGAGAGCGTGCCGCCCGTAAAAGGCGCGAAGCCAAAGCCGAGGATCGAGCCGACATCGGCCTCGCGCGGATCGGTGACGACGCCTTCCTCGAAGGTGCGGGCCGCCTCCAGAGCTTGCGTCACAAGCAGCCGCTGCTTCAACTCTTCAACCGAAAAATCATCGCCGCTCTTCGGCTGCGCAAGATCGGAAAGTCCCGGCCACAGCGCCTTGTCGCGCCCGGAATAATCGTAGAAGCCCTTGGAATTCTTGCGGCCGAAGCGCTCCCGCTTCACCACCATCTCCTCCAGCAGCTTCTCCTGCGCCGGGGCGATCATGATCTCGGTGCCGGCGTCCTTCTTGGTCGCCTGCAAAATCTTCCAGGCGAGGTCGACGCCGATCTCGTCGGTGAGCGCCAGCGGGCCGACCGGCATGCCGGCCATCCTGGCGACGTTGTCGATCATCGCCGCCGGCACGCCTTCGGTCAGCATCAGATGGCCTTCGAGCAGGTAGGCCATAACGCAGCGGTTGGCGTAGAAGCCGCGGCTGTCGTTGACGACGATCGGCGTCTTCCTGATCGCCCGCACATAGTCGAGCGCGGTCGCAAGCGCGGCATCGCTCGTCTTCTCTCCGAGGATGATCTCGACCAGCATCATGCGGTCGACCGGCGAGAAGAAATGAATGCCGACGAAGCGCGCCGGGTCGACGAACGTCTCGGCGAGCGAGGTGATCGGCAGCGTCGAGGTATTGGAGGCGAAGATCGCCGCGCCGGAGAGGCTCGCCGCAGCCCGCTTCGTCGCCTCGGCCTTCACGCCGCGATCCTCGAACACCGCCTCGATGACGAGGTCGGCGCCGGCAAGGTCAGCGTAGTCCGCGGTCGGCTTGATGCGCGCGAGCAGCGCCGCCTTTTCCTCGGCGCTCATGCTGCCGCGCTGCATCGCCTTGGCGCTGAGCGATTCCGAATGCGCCTTGCCCTTCTCCGCCGAGGCGAGGTCGCGGTCGAGCAGCACGACGTCGATGCCGGCCGAGGCCGAGACATAGGCGATGCCGGCGCCCATGAAGCCGGCGCCGAGGATGCCGAGCTTCCGGACACTGCGCTGCGGCTCGTCCTTCGGCCGCCGCGCGCCCTTGTTCAGCTCCTGCATCGAGACGAAGAGCGAGCGGATCATCGCCGCCGCCTCCTTCGTCTGCAGCACATGCGCGAAATAGCGGCTCTCGACCCTCAGCGCCGCGTCGAACGGCAGCTGCAGCCCTTCGAATACCGACTGCAGCATGTAGCGCGCGCCGGGATAATTGTCGTACGTCTCCTTGCGATAGAGGGCGTTCGCCGCCGGCCAGAGCTGGAAGCCGGCGGGCGAGAAGATGCGCGCGGCGCCTTCCGGCTTCCACCCCTTCTGGTCCCAGGGTTTCGTCGGCTTGAGGCCGCCGGCGAGCATCGTCTTGGCCGCCTCGACCAGCTTGTCGCGCGGCGCGATCGCGTCGACGAGCTTCATCGCCTTCGCCTTCTTCGCATCGGCGCCCGAGCCCTTCAGCAGGTACTCGAGCCCCGCCTGCGCGTCCGCCATGCGCATGACGCGCTGCGTGCCGCCGGCGCCGGGAAAGATTCCGATTTTCACCTCCGGCAGCGCCATGCGCGTCGCCTTGTCGTCGGCCATGACGCGGCCATGCGCGGCGAGCGCCAGCTCCGTCGCGCCGCCCATGCAGGTGCCGGCGACGCAGACGACAAACGGCTTTCCGCAGGTCTCCAGCCGGCGGTAGAGGCGCGACATGCGCGAGGATTCCTCGAAGAGCTCGCGCTGCGCCGCCGCGGGGTCCTTCTTCTTGCGCTCGGCGAATACCGAGAAGAGCCCGTGGATCATGGTGATGTCGGCGCCGCCAGAAAAATCCTTCTTGGCCGAGACGATCACCGCGCCCTTGATCGCGGCATCGGCGGCGACCGCTTCCACGATCGCGCCGAGCTCGTCCATCACCTTGGCGGTGAAGACGTTCATCGAGCGGCCAGGCATGTCCCAGGTGACGAGCGCAATCCCGTCCGAGCCGGTCTCGACCTTGAAATTTTCGTAAGCCATCGAATGATCTCCCGGCAAATTGCGGCTTCGGTCTTAGCGATTGTTCAAGGGTTCAGGGCCGACGCTGCCGGATCATCAGATCCGGGGTGAATATGGTGTCGGAAGACAGAATAGCTTGCGAAGGCTGCCGCGACGGTACGGAGCTCGACTTTGACTTCACCATGGCGTTCCAGCCTATCGTTGATGCTGCCGCCGGGCGCGTCTGGGGTTATGAGGCGCTGGTGCGTGGCCTGCGCGGCGAGTCGGCGGGCAGCGTGCTGGAGCGTATCGACGCCAACAATCGCTACCGCTTCGACCAGGCCTGCCGTGTGAAGGCGATCGAGACCGCGGCGACGCTCTTTCCGCGCGGCGAGCCGCTGAAGCTCTCGATCAACTTCATGCCGAACGCGGTCTACGAGCCGGCCGCCTGCTTGCGAACCTCGGTCGCCGCGGTGAACCGCGTCGGAATGCGGCGCGAGGACGTGATGTTCGAGTTCACCGAGCAGGAGAAGCTCGACGATGTCGGGCATGTGGCGAACATCGTTGACGAGTATCGCCGGCAGGGGTTCCTCACCGCGATCGATGATTTCGGCGCGGGCTACGCCGGCCTCAGCATGCTCGCCGAGTACCAGCCCGACCTGCTCAAGATCGACATGGAGATTGTGCGTGGAATCGAGGCGAGCCATCCGCGGCAGGTGATCGTCGCCGGCATCGTCGCCATGGCGCGCCATCTCGACATCAGAATTATCGCCGAGGGGATCGAGACCGAGGCCGAGATCAAGGTGCTGCGCGCGGCGGGCATCGAGCTGATGCAGGGCTATTACTTCGCGCATCCAGGTTTCCGCTCGCTGCCGGAGGTGAACCTGCACGGCGAAGCGGAGGACCTCCGCGCCTCCGCCTGATAATTCCGTGCGGACGGCGTTCACACCCGCTCGATGATCGTCGCCGTGCCCATGCCGGCGCCGATGCAGAGCGTGATGAGCGCGGTTGACAGGCCGCGCCGCTCCAGCTCGTCGAGCGCGGTGCCCAGGATCATCGCGCCGGTCGCGCCGAGCGGATGTCCCATGGCGATGGCGCCCCCGTTCACGTTGACCTTCCCGGGGTCGACATCGAGCGCCTGCATGTAGCGCAGCACGACCGCCGCGAACGCCTCGTTGATCTCGATCAGGTCGATGTCGCCGAGCGCCATGCCGGAGCGCTGCAGGAGCTTGTGCGTCACGTCGATCGGCCCGGTCAGCATCAGCGCCGGGTCGGAGCCGATATTGGCGAAGGCGCGGATCTTTCCACGTGGCTTGAGGCCGGCGGCCTCGCCGCCCGCGGCGTTGCCGACGAGCACGGCCGCCGCGCCGTCGACGATGCCCGACGAATTGCCGGCATGGTGGACGTGCTTCACCTTCTCCACGTCGGGATGCGCCTGGACGGCGATGGCGTCGAAGCCGCCCATCTGACCGACGATCTCGAACGAGGCATTCAGCGCCGCGAGCGCCTGCATGTTGGTGTCGGGACGCGGATGCTCGTCGCGTTCGAGCAGCGGCATTCCGTTGATGTCGGTGACCGGCACTATCGACTTTCCGAAGCGCCCGTCGCTCCACGCCGCTGCCGTCCGCTTCTGGCTTTCCACCGCGTAGGCGTCGACGTCGTCGCGGGTGAATCCGTATTTCGTCGCGATCAGGTCGGCGGAGACGCCCTGCGGCATGAAGTAGGACGGGACTGCGACTTCGGGATCGACTGGCCACGCGCCGCCCGAAGCGCCGATCCCGACCCGCGACATCGATTCCACGCCGCCCGCCACCACGAGATCGTGGCAGCCGGTCATCACCTGTGCCGCGGCCATGTTCACCGCGTCGAGGCCTGAGGCGCAGAAGCGGTTGATCTGCATCCCCGGCACATGCGCGCCATAGTCCGCCGCGAATACCGCCGCGCGCGCCACGTCGCCGCCCGCCTCGCCGATGGGATCGACGCAGCCGAGGATCACGTCGTCGACGAGACGCGTGTCGAGCCCGTTGCGGTCGCGAATGGCCTTGAGCGTGGTCGCGGCGAGCCGCACGGTCGGCACCTCATGCAGCGCCCCGTCCGGCTTGCCTTTGCCGCGCGGCGTGCGGACGGCGTCGTAGATAAAGGCCTCAGCCATCACGTCCTCCGGTCGGAAGCGATCGATGCGCTTTACGCTTTCTTCGGTCAAGTTGTGCAAGAGACCGCGCCGGGATCCAAGGAATCCGGAAGGAGCTCGACATGTCTGACGGACTCTCGCGCTTCGAGCGCAGCGTGATGCTGGTCAAGGCGAGCTGGGACGTGCTGCGCGCCGACGGCGAGCTTATCGTGCTTCCGATCATTTCCGCCATCGCCTCGCTTGTCATCATCGCGTGTTTTGCGAGCATCGGGGCCGTCGCCGGCGCCTTCGGCCACCTGCAGCACCTGGACAAGGGCTCCGACCTTCCCGTCTGGTTCTACGCCGGACTTTTCCTCTTCTATCTCGTGCAATATTTCATTGTCATCTACTTCAACACCGCCCTCGTCGGCGCGGCGCTCGAGCGGCTGGAAGGCGGCGATCCGACGATCCGGTCCGCGCTCGCGATTGCCGACAGCCGGTTCGGGGCGATCTTCGGCTACGCGCTGCTCTCCGCCACGATCGGGCTGCTGCTGCGGGTCATCGCCGAGCGGCTCGGCATCATCGGCCGCTTCATCGAATCCGGCGTCGGACTCGCCTGGACGGTGACGACGTTCCTCGTCGTGCCCGTGCTCGCCGCGGAAGGCGTCGGCCCGCTGCAGGCGGTCGAGCGCAGCGCGTCGCTGCTGAAGAAGACCTGGGGCGAAAACCTGATCGGCAATGCCGGCATCTCGCTGGCGCTGGCGCTGGTCAACGTCTTGATCGCCCTCATCGGCTTCGGCGGTGGAGCGAGGCTGTATGCGGAAGGTTCGCACGCCGTCGCGATTTCGCTCTTCGTCGTGGCGGGCCTGCTGATCATCATGGTCGCGCTGATCAGCGCGACGCTCACCGGCATCTACGCCGCGGCGGTCTACTACTACGCCGTGAACGGCCGCGCGCCCCCGAATTTCGGCGACGGCCTGATCGAAGGCTCGTTCAGCAAGAAGGGCGGCTGAGGCGCAGATTTCGCGGGATGACAAATCTGAGGGTTCGGTGAGCCCGATCAAGTCGGAGGGGTGGCTGCTCGCGGCCGCTCAAGCGCGCCCCCACCTCCAACCGCGCAACCCTCTAACCTTTGTCATCCCGGAAGGCGCGGAGCGCCTGTCCGGGACCCATACGCACGGGTGGGGCCGAACTGGCGCCGTCGCGGCTGCCGGAACTACGCCGGGATTATGGGTCCCGGTCTTGGCCTTCGGCCAAACCGGGATGACAAATCTGAGGGGCCTTATGCTGCCTCGACGATTATCGTCAGCGTTCGACCGAGAGCCGCCAACGCTGCTTCCAGCCGATCCGTCCGGCTCGCTAGGGTCGACAATCGCTGTCGGCACGGCTGACCCTAAGCTCGGACGGTTGCTTCATCCAATCTAACTCAAAACATCTCCACCGGCAGCTTCATCATCGTCTCCGCGCCGGTGGAGATGCGCGCCAGATGCGCCGCCGTCTCCGGCATCGCCCGCTCCATGAAGTATTTCCCGAGCGTCAGCCGCGTCTCATAAAACTCGGCCCGCCCGTCGCCGCCATCCTTCAGCTTTTCCGCCGCCGCCTTCGCCATCTGTGCCCACATGTAGCCGAGCGCGACGAGCCCGAAGAGGTGCATGTAGTCGCTCGAGCCCGCGCCGGCATTGTCGGGTTTCGCAAGCGCGTTCTGTACGAACCAGCCCGTTGCGGCCTGCAGGTGGTCGAGGCCCTGCTTCAGCGGCTTCAGGTACGGCGCGAGCGCCGCGTCCTCGCCGTTCTCCTTCAGGAAACCCGCCACCTCGTTGAAGAAAGCCATCATCGCCCGCCCGCCGTCCTTCGGGAGTTTCCGGCCGACGAGGTCGAGTGCCTGGATGCCGTTCGCGCCCTCGTAGAGCATGGCGATGCGGGCATCGCGCACGAACTGTTCCATGCCGTTCTCGGCGATGTAGCCGTGGCCGCCGAAAACCTGCTGCGCCTGCACCGCGTTGGCGAAACCGGTGTCGGTCAGGACGCCCTTCAGCACCGGCGTCAGCAGGCCCATCTGGTCGTCCGCCGCCGTGCGGTCGCTGTCATCCTCCGAGCGCGTGGCGACGTCGCCCTTCAGCGCCGTCCACAGCATCAGCGCGCGCGCCGCCTCGTTGAAGGCGCGGATGCTCATGAGCATGCGGCGCACATCCGGGTGCACGAGAATCGGATCGGCGCTGGCGGCCGGCTCCTTGGCGCCGGAGAGCGCGCGGCCCTGCCGCCGGTCGCGCGCGTAGAGCGCGGCGTTCTGGTAGGCGACCTCCGAGAGCGCCAGCCCCTGCACGGCGACGCCAAGCCGCGCCTCGTTCATCATCGTGAACATGGCGCGAAGGCCCTTCTCCGCCTCGCCGACGAGCCAGCCGGTCGCGCCGTCATAGTTCATGACGCAGGTAGCGTTGCCATGGATGCCCATCTTCTCCTCCAGCGAGCCGCAGGAGACGGCGTTCCGCGCGCCGGGATTGCCGGAGGAATCCGGCAGGAATTTCGGCACGACGAAGAGCGAGAGGCCCTTCGTGCCGGCCGGTGCGCCTTCGATCCGCGCCAGCACCAGGTGCACGATGTTCGACGTCAGGTCATGCTCCCCGGCGGAGATGAAGATCTTCTGGCCGGAGAGCCGGTAGCTGCCGTCGCCGGCCGGCGCGGCCTTCGTGCGGATCAGGCCGAGATCGGTGCCGCATTGCGGCTCCGTCAGGTTCATCGTGCCCGACCATTCGCCCGAAACGAGCTTTGGCAGATAGAGCGCCTTCTGCTCCTCCGAGCCGTGCTTCACCAGCGCCGCGATGGCGCCCTGCGAAAGCCCCGGATACATGCCGAAGGCCATGTTGGCGGAGGTTGTGAACTCGTTGACGATCGCCCCGAGCACGTAAGGAAGCCCCTGGCCGCCGAACTGCGGATCGGCCGAAAGGCCCACCCAGCCCGCCTCCACAAACCCACGATAGGCGTCCCGGAAGCCCGTCGGCGTCGTCACCGATCCGTCAGGGTTCCGGCGGCAGCCCTCCCGGTCGCCGACCCGGTTCAGCGGCTGCAGCACTTCCTCGCTGAAGCGCGCCGCCTCCGCGAGCACCGCCTCCACCGTGTCGAGCGGGGCGTCGGCGAAACCCGGGAGGTTGGAATGGCGCTCGTAGCCGAGCACGTCGCGGAGCAGAAAGAGCACGCCTTCCAGAGGCGCCTTGTAGGTCGGCATGGGTCACACCTTGCGGTTACGTCACCGTAAGCAGCCGGCGGGGAGCCTGGAAGCGGCTATTCCGCCGCCTGCATCACGAGTTCGGGCTCCGCTGCCTCATGCGAGCGCAGCATGCCGGAGACGATCGTCATCGTGCGCGTCAGCTCGCCGATCGCCTGTTCGACGTCGCTCTTGTGCCGTTTCAGCACCTCGATCTGCTCTGAAAAGCGCTTCAGCGCCATCTCGAGTTGCGGGGCGTTTCCGTCGCGCAACTCGTAGAGCGCCAGCATCTCCTTGATCTCGCTGAGCGGGAGGCCGACCTTCTTGCCGAGCAGGATCAGCTTCAGGCGGGCCCGGTCGCGGCGTCCGTAGAGTCGGCTAAGTCCCTGCCGGCGCGGATGGATCAGGTCCTTGTCCTCGTAGAACCGCAGGGTTCGGAGCGTCACGCCGAACTCCCTGGCGAGATCGCCGATCGTGAAGATGGTCTGCATGAATCCTCCCGGGCTCGAGAGACAGAGGTTGAACGCGCTTCATTCGCCGATCCCAGATTGCGGAGAACTGCGTCCGCTTACGTTAGGGACATCCGCGCCGGTCTGGCCGGTTAAGGGGTCTATAAGAGTTGTGGTTAATTTTTCGGAAATGAGGAGGTGTGCTTAACCAGCTATTTACCTTCGTTACCATCATCTTCACGTTGAGGCAGAATGGCGGTGATTCGTGGTCCGGATTGGCGCGTCGGCGCGCTACGTTTCGCCTGAGGAGCTTTGATGATCGCGCGAACCTGGTGGAGCGCAAAGCTGGGCGCAAAATCCGCCGAGAAACCTGAAACTGATGCCGGCGACAAGGGTTCCGCCCTGCCGGTGCACGATTTGCTCGACGCCCGCTTCGACGATGAGGGCCGCTTGTCGCAGCTTGGCCGCGGCAGCCGTCAGCGCATAGCGGAGACACTGGATCCTCGCCCGGCGGATTCGAGCATCGACGAACTCGACCTCGCCGTGCAGAAGCTCTCCGAGGGTCTGGAGGCGATCGAGCGGCAGAGCCGCGCTCCGCGCCCCGAGCCATCTCCTTCCCGCCCCGAAGTCTCGGCGCCCGATCGCGCCGCGGAAGATGCCGATGCGGCAAGCGGCCGCGATTTCGTCACCTACAGCCTCGATCGTCTGGAGGCGCGCCTCGAAGCGCTGAGCAAGCGCCTGCAGCAGCGCACTGGCGGCGCCTCTTCTGAGTCGGCGCCAGCGCAGGGTGCGCGCCGCTCGGGCTCGCATCTGGCGGTCGCGCAGGAGGAGCTGGCGGCGCAACTCGCCGAATCGCGCCGACTGGCGGAGGCCGAGGAGGCGCGTCGCCTTGCCCGGGAAGCCGAACGGGCGCGGGAGAAGGAATCCGGCGTCCACGCATTGCTGGAAGCCGAGCAGGCGCGGATCGAGGCCGAGCAGGCTCGCCTGCAGGCAGAAGCCGCGCGGCGCGAGGCTGAGCGTGCGCGGCGCGATGCCGACGCCGCCGCCGAGGAAGAGGAGCGTCGGAGGACCGAGGCCACCGCCAGAATTGCCGAGGCGAAGCGCGAGGCCGAGGCGGCCGAGGCGCGGCGGCGAACCGATGTGGCGGAAGCCCGGCGCCAGGCGGAAATTGCCGAGGCGCGGCGGCAGGCCGAGGTGACCGAGGCGCGCCGACAGGTGGAAATGGCCGAAGCGCGGCGGCGTGCCGATGCCGAAGCTGCCGTCGAGGAGCGCCGGCGCGAGGCAGAAGAAGCCGCTGCAAGAGAAGAAGAGCGTCAGGCCGAAGCTGCGGCAATCCTAGCCGAGGCGAAGCGCGAGGCGGAAGCAGCCGAAGCGCGGCGGCGGAATGAAGTGGCTGAAGCCCGGCGTCAGGCCGAGATGGCCGAGGCGCGCCGTCAGACGGAGTTGGCGGACGCCAGGCTGCAGGCGGAGATGGCGGAGGAGCGGCGTCAGGCTGAGGCCGCGGCCGCCGCGGAGCAGCGTCGCCGCGAGGCGGAGATGGCCGCCGAGGAGCGCCGCCGTGAGGCGCAGCAGGCTGAGGCGATCCGTCTGGCCGATCTTGCCGAGGCGCGCCGTAGCGCGGAAGCGGCCGAAGCGCAGCACAGGGCAGAGCTTGAGGAAGCGCGGCGTCAGGCGGAGATTACCGCGGCGCGCCGCGAGGCCGAGCTTGCCGCGATGCTCGAACGCCAGTTCGCGGGGATCGAGGAGCGTATCGAGAGCCTGCAAAGGGGTCTCGACGACAATCAGATCGAGCCGGTGCGCGGCGAATTGCTGGAACTGGTGGAGCAGATAACCGGGCTCAGCCGCGGCGGCCGGGCGACGTCCGGGGCGCTCGACGAAATCGGCATCCGCCTCGACCAGATGGAGGTCAAGCTGAACGCCGCCCGCAACATGGCGGGCAATCGGCTGGGCGATATCCAGGACCGGCTGGTCGGGCTTGTCGAGCGGCTCGACGAGATCGAAGTGGAGATTCCGGGCTTTGACGCCATCCGCGTCAACCAGAGCGCCATCCTCGAGAGATTCGACCGGATGGAGGGGCTGGTTCACCGTCTGGCTTCGCCCGAGGAGCTGTTCGAGCGCGTCGACGGCCTGAAGCGCCAGATGCAGACGATCGCGTCGCAGCGCGAGGTGGCGCGGATCGAGGCGCAGATACTGAGCCTCGCGGAGCGCCTCGACGCGCTCCCCGACGAATTGAGCGACAAGGTCGTCCTCGGCCGGATCGAGGATCAGCTCGGCGGCCTCGCGGCCGAACTGACCGACGCACGGCGGCAGCGGAAGTCCGTCGCGACCGAGCTTGAGGACCACCTGTCCGAGCTTTCGTCGCAGCTGCGGGAAGTGGCGGAGACCGGCCGCACGCCCGACCTTTCCGGCCTTGAAGACCGGATTTCCAGCCTCGGCTCGCAATTCGCCGACGATCGTCAGACCTCGGTCGATACGTTGGCGCGTCTGGAGCGCCGCATCGCGGCCCTGACCGACGCGATCGAAAGCCAGGAAAGCGACACGGAGCAGAAGCTCCTCGAAAGCCTCACCGCCAAGGTCGATTCGCTCGCGGACGCGATCGAGGCGCAGGATTCTTCCGGGGCGCGCCGCGATATCGAGGGCCTCGGCGAGCGGCTTGACCGGATCGGCGAGAACTTCGTCGAGCAGACGGATCGCCTGTCGCGGCAGCAGCTTGAGCCGCTTGCCCAGCGCCTCGGTGCAATCGAGGAGCGCCTCTCCGTTCTGTCCACCCGCACGGCGGATCCGCGCGGTGTGCAGACGCAGCTTGACGCCATGGTCAGCCGCCTCGAGCTGCTGAAGGGCAGAAGCATCGATCCGGCGCGTCTGAACGAGCTTTTCGATCGCGTCGACGCTGCCGTGCGCGCATTGCCCGAGGAGCGCTTCGCGCGGCTCGAGCAGACATTGGCTTCGGCGATCGCGCCCGCCGACCGATTCGACCGGCTGGAGAAGAAGATCGCCGAGAGCGCGGGCGGCGCCGGCGCGGACCGGTTCGCAGCGCTGGAGCGGAAGCTCGACGAGATCGGTCGAGGCTTCAAGGCCGGCGGCGCGCCCATGGCGCAGGACGACCTGACCGACCTCCGCGCCGACATCGTGGCGCTCAGGCGCGAGTTGCGCTCGATGCCCGGCCAGAGCGAAGCCGGTCTCGGCGAGCTCATGCGCACGCTGGTCAAGCGCCTCGAGCGGCAGCCGCAGGACACGCCCGCCGCCGTCGCCAACCTCGAAGTGCAGCTGCAGAGGATCGCCGGCATCCTGGAGGATCCGACCCAGGGCCGCATGGCGCTCGCGCCGATCGAGGCGAGCCTGAAGATGATCGAGATGCGCCTCGACGAGGCGCGTCAGGCGGTGGGCGGCGAGCGGCCAGCCGGCTCGGACGATGTCGTGGCCTTGAAGAGTTCGACGGAGGCCTCCGAGCGCAAGACGCGGGACGCCATCGAGGCGGTGCAGGATACGCTCGAGGCCGTGGTCAAGCGCATGGCCTTCCTCGAGCGCGATGCCGATGCCGGCGCCGCGGCGGTGGAGCGCCGGCCGGCCGAGGCCTTCAGCCCCCGGCCGCTTCCGGTTGCCCCCGACCTGGTAGCTCCGACGACGGTGAGCCCGGAGCGCGAAGCTCCGGAGCAGCAGCCGTCCGGCCTGCTGAGCCGCCTGACATCGCGCCAATTGCTGAAGCGGGCGACCGGCGGACGCGCCGAATCGTTCTCGCCGGGGAATGAGGAAGCCGACGATTCCTCCGATTTCCCGCTGGAGCCCGGAACGGATTCGCCGCTCGCCTCCTCGCTGACCGGCGCGCCGAGTTCCAACACCGAATTCATGTCGGGCGCCCGCAAGGGCCGCCTGACCCAGCCCTTTACCGGAGACATCGAGCGGCAGGGATCGACCGGCCGTGGCGATGCCCGGCCGACGGTCGACGACGACTTCCTCGCGGCCGCGAGGCGCGCGGCCCGCGCCGCGAGCCAGGAAGTGGCGGAAGCGGAAGGCGATTCGCCCGTCGAGCGCACAGCGCGCGGCTTCACAGGGGCAATCAAGGCGCATCGCCGCTCGCTTGTCGCCCTTGCGATCGCCGCGGCGCTGATCATCGCCGCATTCCCGTTCGTCCGGCCGCAATTGTGGCCGGCCGATACCGACGTCGCCTTGACGCCGGAGATCAGCGCACCGGTGGCCGAGCCTGAGACGCCGACGCCGACGGAAACCTCGCCCGCGATGGCGACAGCGCCGGAATCGCAGTCCCCGGTTTCGCCGGAAGCGACCCCTTCGCAGATGTCCAGCGCGACGGAAACGCCCGCGGCGTCGACCCCCGCCACGTCCGAGAGCGGGCCGGCGAGCAGCGTCGGCGAAACGCAGAGCGCGGCCGCCTCGCCAGAGCCGGCAGCCGCCGCGCCTGACGCCACCGCACCCGCTGTCGCGCCGGAGCAGCCAACCACACCCGAGCCGACTGTAGCCGCGGCCGAGCCGACTGCCCCCGAGGCGAGCACCCCGGCCGGCGAACCCGTTGCGGCGCCGGACGCCGAAGCAGCGTCGACAACGCCGGCTAACGAGACGCCCACAGCCGAATCGGCTGCGGTCACGCCGCCCCCGGCGGCCGAGACTCCTGCCGCCACCCCGCCGGCGACGCCCGGCTCCGAAGTCGCATCCGTGGCGCCGGCCACCGCCCCTGAAACCGGGGCCCCTGCGGCAGCCGCGACAACGCCGCCGCCGGAGCTTCCTGTCGAGATCGGACCGGCGAAGCTCCGCGACGCCGCGATGGCCGGCAACACGGGCGCCCAGTTCGAGATTGCCGCGCGCTACGCGGAGGGCAGGGGCGTGCTGCCCGACATGACGACTGCCGTCTCCTGGTATGAGCGCGCGGCGCAGGCAGGACTCGCGCCTGCCCAGTACCGCCTCGGCTCGATCTACGAGAAGGGCCTCGGCGTCCGGAAGGATCTGGCCGCGGCGCAGATGTGGTACGGACGCGCCGCCGATGCCGGCAACGTCAAGGCAATGCATAACCTCGCCGTGCTCTACGCCGAGGGCGCCGGCGGCACGCCGGACCTCGAGAAGGCCTCCGTGCTGTTCCGCAAGGCGGCGGAGCGTGGTGTGCGCGACAGCCAGTTCAACCTCGCGATCCTGCATGCCCGCGGCATCGGCGTGCCGCAGGATCTGGTCGAGGCCTACAAGTGGTTCGGCATCGCGGCGAGTTCAGGCGACGAGGAATCCGCCAAGCGGCGCGACATCATCGGCGAGGCGCTTTCCGACAGCGACAAGGCGAAGGCCGAGCAGGCGGTCGCCACCTTCCAGCTCGTCCCGCTCGTGCCGGAGGCGAACGAGGTGCTGCTTCCGGAGGGCGGCTGGACCGACAACGAAAGCTCGAGCAGCATCAACGTGAGCGACCAGAATGCGCTGGTCGCGCTGGTGCAGAAGCTCCTGGCGCAGAATGGCTACGATCCCGGCCCGCCCGACGGCCTGCTCGGCCGCCAGACGATCGACGCGATCGCGGAGTTCCAGGGCAAGGCCGGCCTGCCGAAGACCGGCCAGATCGACACGGGGCTCGTGGCGGCGCTGCAGTCGCACTCGACGTAGGCGGATCGCGGCGACCGACGGCGCATCGGGGCGCCGCTCTTGCGGCGTCCCGCGCGTTCTCAAGATTTGACAGCGCCGCTTCGGCGGCGCTTATTCGTTGCGGGGCCGCCGTAACGACAAGCCATTCGACAGGCGCCGCCGGTGCAGCTTTATCTCCCCATCGCCGAGCTTACGGTGAACATGCTCCTCTTCCTGGGCATGGGAGCGGCGGTCGGGTTTCTGTCAGGCATGTTCGGGGTGGGTGGCGGTTTCCTCCTGACGCCCCTGCTGATCTTCACCGGCATTCCGCCGGCGGTGGCGGTGGCGACCGTCACGCCGCAGATCGTGGCTTCTTCCACCACCGCGGCTCTCTCCTACTGGCGTCGGCACCTGATCGACGAGAAGATGACGCTGCTCCTCGGCGCCGGGGGGCTGATCGGCTCGGCGGCCGGCGTCTTCGGGTTCCGGGCGCTCCGCTCGGTCGGCCAGCTCGACCTGATCATCTCGCTCGCCTACGTCGCGTTCCTCGGATCGATCGGCGGGATCATGCTGCGCGAATCGGTGCGCGCCCTGTGGCGCTCGCGCTCCGGCCGCGTCCGCCCGCCGACCCCCGGCCACCACAACTGGATCCACGGCCTTCCCTTCAAGATGCGCTTCCGGCGCTCCAAGCTCTACGTGAGCGTCATCCCGATCGTGGCGCTCGGCACCGGCATCGGCTTCCTCGGATCGATACTCGGGCTCGGCGGCGGCTTCATCATGGTGCCGGCGCTGATCTATCTCCTGCGCGTGCCGACCAACGTGGTGATCGGCACCTCGCTCGCCTACACGCTCATCTCCATGTCGGTCGCAACCGTGCTGAATGCGACCGACAACAAGTCCGTCGACATCATG